>NZ_JBSFHC010000008.1:0-291120 GCF_053596835.1 Streptomyces sp. NPDC001606 | reverse complement strand
CCCTGACCCGGAAACACAAACACCACCCGACGACCACCCACACCCACACCACTCACCACACCAGAACCCACCCCACCCGACACCAACACACCCAGCTGGGACAGGAGTTCATCGCGATCACCCGCCACCACCACAGCCCGATGCTCGAACACCGACCGCGCAGACACCAGCGCAGCCCCCACACCCGCCAGATCCAACCCCTCACGCCCCGCCACAAACGCACGCAACACATCAGCCTGCGCCCGCAACGCCTCCGCACTCCGACCCGACACCACCCACGGCACCGGTCCGGTGACACCGGAAGCCGGTTCCACGTCGGCGGACGTCTCCGCGGGTACCTGCTCGATCACCACGTGGGCGTTGGTGCCGCTCATGCCGAAGGAGGAGACCGCCGCACGGCGCGGCCGGTCCACCTCGGGCCACTCCCGCGCCTCGGTCAGCAGCTCCACCGCACCGGCCGACCAGTCCACGTGCGAGGACGGCGCATCCACATGCAGCGTCTTCGGCAGCACACCGTGCCGCAGCGCCATCACCATCTTGATGACACCACCGACACCCGCAGCAGCCTGGGCATGCCCGATGTTCGACTTCAACGATCCCAGATACAGCGGCTGTTCGGCCGGACGCTCCTGCCCATACGTGGCGAGCAGCGCCTGCGCCTCGATCGGATCACCCAGACGCGTACCCGTGCCATGCGCCTCGACCGCGTCGACATCCGCCGCGCCCAACCGGGCGTCCGCCAGTGCCTGCCGGATCACCCGCTGCTGCGACAACCCGTTCGGCGCCGTCAGCCCATTGCTCGCACCGTCCTGGTTGACCGCACTCCCCCGCACCACAGCCAGCACCGGATGCCCGAGCCGTACGGCGTCCGAGAGCCGCTCGACCACCAGCACACCCACGCCCTCGGCCCAGCCGGTGCCGTCCGCGCCCTCCGCGAACGCCTTGCAGCGGCCGTCCTCCGACAGCCCGCGCTGGCGGCTGAACTCCACGAACAGACCCGGCGACGACATCACCGTGACACCGCCGGCCAGCGCCATCCGGCACTCGCCGCGCCGCAGCGCCTGCACCGCCAGATGCAGCGCCACCAGCGACGACGAACACGCCGTGTCGACCGTCACCGCCGGGCCTTCGAGGCCGAACGTGTACGACAGCCGGCCGGCGGTGACGCTGCCATGGGTGCCGGTGAGCAGGTAGCCCTCGGTCTCGGAGCCGGCGTCGGCGAGGCGCGGGCCGTACTCCTGGACCATGGCGCCGACGTAGACACCGGTGCTGCTGCCACGCAGGGTGGCCGGGTCGATGCCGGCCCGCTCGAATGCCTCCCACGACGTCTCCAGCAGCAACCGCTGCTGCGGATCCATGGCGAGCGCCTCACGCGGGGAGATGCCGAAGAACCCGGCGTCGAACTCGGCGGCTTCGTAGAGGAAACCGCCCGAGCGTGCGTACGACTTGCCCACCGCTTCCGGGTCCGGGTCGTACAGGCCCTCGACGTCCCAGCCCCGGTCCGTCGGCCAGGACGACACGGCGTCGCCCGCCGAGGCGACCAACCGCCACAGATCCTCCGGCGACCTCACCCCGCCCGGGAACCGGCACCCGATCCCCACGATCGCCACCGGCTCGGCCTCGGTGTCGGAGCCGCCGCCGGACACCACCGGCAGGGACTCCTCGTCCACCACCGACACCCCGAGCAGCTCCGCCCGGACGAACCGCGCCAGCTCACTGGCCGTCGGGTGGTCGAACACCACCGTGCTCGCCAGCCGCAGCCCCGTCACCGCGTTCAAGCGGTTCCGCAGCTGCACCGCCATCATCGAGTCGAAGCCCAGCTCGCGGAAGGAGGACTCGGTCGGGACGTCGTCGTTGTCGGTCGTGCCGAGCACGATGCCGACGTGGGTGCGGATCAGGTCCAGTGCCGCGTCCTGGCTCGCCTTCTCGCTCAGCGCGGCCCACTGGGCGCGCAGCGGGAGGTCCTCCTCGTCCGCCCCCGGGTCCTGCTCGGGCGCGAGGGACGGGGACGCGGGGGTGGCCGGTGCGGTGCGGGCGTCCGGTGCGTCCAGCCAGTAGCGGCGGCGCTGGAAGGCGTAGGTGGGCAGGTCGACGCGCTGGGCGCCGGTGCCGGTGAAGGCGGCGGACCAGTCGACGGCGATGCCCTGCACCGATGCCTCGGCCAGTGCGGTGAGCATGCGCTCCGGGCCGCCCTCGCCGCGGCGCAGGGAGCCGACCGCGACGGGCGTGCCGCCGGTGTCCTCGACGGTCTCCTGGACGCTTGCCGCGAGAATCGGGTGCGGGCTCATCTCGAGGAACGTGGTGTGCCCCGCCTCGGCGAGGGCGCGTACGGCGGGCTCGAAGCCCACCGTGCGCCGGGAGTTGCGGTACCAGTAGTCGGCGTCGAGTCCGGTGGTGTCCAGCCAGCGGCCCTCCACGGTGGAGTAGAACGGCACGGTTCCGGTCGTGGGGGTCACGGTGCCGAGCAGGTCCAGCAGCGGTTCGCGGATCCGCTCGACGTGGGCGGAGTGGCCGGCGCAGTCGATGGGGAGCAGGCGGACGCGGATGTCCTGGCTCTCGCAGTGGGCGATCAGCTCGTGCAGGGCCGGTACGTCTCCGGAGACGGTGACGGCGCGGGGGCCGTTGACGGCGGCGATGGACAGCTGGTCCGCCCAGGGGGCGAGCAGTTGTTCCACCTCGGCGGCGGGCAGCGCGACCGAGGCCATGCCGCCGGTGCCGGCGAGCAGGGCGAAGGCCTTGCTGCGCAGGGCGACGACGCGTGCCGCCTCGTCGAGGGGGAGGGCGCCGGCGATGTGTGCGGCGGCGATCTCGCCCTGCGAGTGGCCGATCACGGCGGCCGGCTGCACGCCGTACGAGCGCCACAGCTGTGCCAGGGAGACCATCACCGCGAACAGGACGGGGTGGACCACGTCGAGGCGGTCGAGGGACAGCTCGGGGTCGGTCTCGCTGCCGCCGCGCAGCACATGGGTGAGCGACCAGGGCACGTGCGGGGCGAGTGCCTGTTCGCAGCGGGCGATGTGTTCGGCGAAGACCGGTGTGGTGTCCATGAGGTCGACGGCCATGCCGGCCCACTGCGAGCCCTGGCCGGGGAAGACGAAGACCGGCCCGGCGGTGCGGGTGGCGGTGCCCTCGGTCAGTCCGGTGGCGGGGCGGCCGGCCGCGAGGGCTTCGAGGCGGGTGCGGAAGTCGTCGGTGGTACGGCCCAGCAGGACGGCCCGGTGCGGGAAGGCGGTGCGGGTGGTGGCCAGCGAGTGGCCGATGTCGAGGGGGGACGTGCGGTCGTCCAGGGCGGCGAGGAGCGCCTCGGCCTGGCCACGCAGGGCGCGCTCGCTCTTGGCGGAGACGAGCCACGGAATCGGCCCGGCGGGGGCCGGGTGACCGGTGGCGCCGGTGTCGGTGTGCCAGTCCTCCAGGACGACATGGCAGTTGGTGCCGCCGACGCCGAAGGAGCTGACGCCGGCGAGCAGCGGGCGGTCCTGTCGGGGCCAGGGGCCGTTCTCGGTGCGGACGCGCAGCCGCAGTTCGTCCAGGGGTATCGCCGGGTTGGGGGTGGTGAAGTGCAGGCTCGGGGGGAGTTCCCGGTTCTTGAGGGCGAGCGCGGTCTTGATGAGGCCGGCGATGCCGGCGGCGCCCTCCAGATGGCCGATGTTGGTCTTGACCGACCCGACGAGCAGGGGTTCGTCCGCGGGGCGGGCGGTGCCGAGGACCTCGCCGAGGGCGGCGGCCTCGATGGGGTCGCCGACCCGGGTGCCGGTGCCGTGCAGTTCGACGTACTGGACGTCGGCGGGGCGTACACCGGCGTTGGCGTAGGCACGGCGCAGGAGTTCGGCCTGGGCCTCGCGGCTGGGGGTGGCGAAGCTGTCGCCGCCGCCGTCGTTGTTGACGGCGCTGCCGCGGATGACACAGTGGATGCGGTCGCCGTCGGCCACCGCGTCGGACAGCCGCTTGAGGACGACGAGTCCGCCGCCCTCGCCGCGGACGATGCCGTTGGCGCGGCTGTCGAAGGTGAAGCAGCGGCCGTCCGGGGAGAGGGCGCCGAACTCGGCGACGGTGAGGGCGCTTTCGGGGACGAGGTCGAGGTTGACGCCGCCGGCGAGGGCGACGCGGGACTCGCCGGTGCGCAGGCTCTCACAGGCGAGGTGGACGGCGGTGAGCGAGGAGGACTGGCCGCTGTCCACGGTGAGGCTGGGTCCGCGCAGGCCCAGGACGTAGGAGAGGCGGTTGGCGATGGCGCCGCGCTGGAGGCCGGTCAGGGTGTGCTGGGTGATGCCGGCGGTGCCGTTGCGGTGGGCGAGGGTGGCGTAGTCGTCCCAGATCGCTCCGACGAAGACACCGGTGGAGCTGGCGCGCAGGGTCTCCGGCAGGATGCCGGCGTCCTCGAGGGCCTCCCAGCCGAGTTCCAGGGCGAGCCGCTGCTGCGGGTCCATCGCGACGGCCTCGCGCGGCGAGATGCCGAAGAAGGCGGGGTCGAACAGGTCGGCGCCGTCCAGGAAGCCGCCCCACCTGGCTCCCGCCCTGCCGGTGCCGTCCGTCTCGGGGCCGGTGTGCTCGCGGGCGTCCCAGCGGTCCGCGGGGACCTCCCTGATCGCGTCGACACCGTCGCGCAGGAGCCGGGCGAAAGCCTGGGGACCGGCGGCGAGGGGCAGCCGGCAGGCCATGCCGACGACGGCGACGGCCTCTGCGGGCGTTTCGGACGTGCGGGCCGGGGACGAGTCTCGCATGGTGCTGCAAACCTTCCGAGCAGGGCAGGTGCAAGGAGCCAGGAGGAGCTACGGGGAGGGCGGGGCGGGGCTACGCCGGGTCGGGGAACGTGGCCTTGGTGAAGGCGGTCGCGTAGTCGGGGTACGCGATCGGCGCGCCGACCAGGTCGTAGGGCACGTCCAGGGCGTCCGCGAGACCCAGGGCGTGCGGGGCGAGGTCCGCGCAGATCTGGTTGAGCAGGCCGGGCAGGGCGTCGGCCTCCTCGGCGGTGAGGAGCCCCTCGGCGAGGTACCAGCCGCTCTGTGCGGAGATCTCGCCGAGCAGGTGCAGGGAGCACACGTCGCGGGCGACGCGGCGCGCCTCGGCGTCGGGCAGCGCGTCGGTCTCGGTGCGGACGAGGTCGGCCAGCAGGCGCAGGGCGTGCGCCTCGGCCATCTGCTCGGCGAGGTCGAAGCGGTCGTTCCAGACGTCGAACTCGGCGAGTCCGTCGGCCCGGGCCTCGCCGAGTTCGGCGACCAGGCGTTCGTGCAGGCGCTGTTCGCGGGCGCCGGTCAGCGCCTGCCACACGGCGGGGTCGCGCAGGTCGCGCTCCTGCGGTGCGGGCAGATCGGCGGTGGGCGGCTGGTAGTCCAGGCCGAGGGCCATGGTCCAGGCGGCGTTGAGGTAGAGGATCTGGGTGCTCAGGCCGGCGGCGTTGAAGGCGTGGGCGAGGCCCTGGTAGTCCAGGAAGCGGTTCTGCGGGCTGAAGCCGAGGACGCCGGAGGCGGCGCGGCCGGCCGCGGTGACCCGCTCGGCGAGCTGGTCGATGGCCGCCTTCAGCGTGAACAGGGTGCGGATCTCGCCGGCGGTGCGTCCGACGGGCTGCGGTCCGGAGACCGACTTGGCGGCCATGCCGGCCAGGTAGGCGGCGGACAGGGCGCCGAAGAGGGTGCGCTGCTGGTTGCGGTAGCGGATCACCGGCATGGGGTCGGCGAAGCCCGCGAAGGTGCCGTTGGTGTAGCGGGCGTGGGCGTGCCGTACGGCGACGGCGGCACCGGCCCGGGTGACGGCGGCGAGGCCGACGGCGGCCACCTCCCAGACGTACCGGATGAGCCGGGAGGCCTGCCGGGAGCGCAGGGCGGGGTTGCTGAGGGCGTCGGTGAAGGTGCCGTCGTCGGCGATGGTGGCGGAGTCCCGCAGCCAGTAGCGGTAGGGCAGGCGGACGCCCTGGAAGGAGACGGTGGCCCAGTCGAGGGGGAGGATCGGCGCGGAGTCCTGCGGTTCGATGACCACGCCGGGGCAGGGTCCGGCGGCGTCCCGGAGCGGTACGACGAAGCAGAACAGTCCGCGGTCCTCGCCGGCGACGACCAGCTTGGCGGTGACGATGCCGGTGCGGGGTACGCCCGGACAGGCCACGCTGGGCGGGTACTTGACGGCTTCGGGGCCGGGCGTGGTGAGGACGAACTCGCGGGTGTCCGGGTCGAAGACGGCTTCGGTGCGGACGGCGGCGTTGCTGTTGCCGTGGCCCAGCTCGGTCATCAGCAGGGCGCCGACGGTGTCGCCGGAGGCCAGCTGGGCGAGGACGTCGTCCAGGTCGTCGCGGTCGCCGCCGAACTCGAGGATGGCGCCGATCGTGGTGCAGTGGTGCAGGAAGAAGGCGTAGAAGAGCGACGGGTCGGCGAGGGCGATCCACTCCAGCAGCGGGAAGAGCAGGTCACGCTGGTGCAGCAGGGGGGTGCCGGTCTCCAGCCGGTCGTTGATGTACCGCAGCCGCTGGTAGGTGAGCGGGTAGCGGTCCTGGTCGGCCAGGCCGGAGGGCCGGGCGAAGAGGTCGGGCGCGAAGATCTTCTCCAGTCGCGGCAGCGCCTCCCGGTAGGAGTCGCCGTGCACCAGCGAGGACAAGGCTTCGTACGTTGAGGTGCCTGGTTCCATCGTGTTGATTCCCCGTCGCGTCTTCTTCGTCGGTTGTCGGAACAGCTGTGCGGAATTCGGTATGTGGCTGTCGTCGTACGGCAGTTGGTGCTCGGCCGGCGCGGGCGGCCGACGGTGTGCCGGAGGGGCCGTGGGGTGCGTGGACGCGGGGACGCTCTGGCCGCACGGGTGCGGGGCCGGTCGGGACGGCGACCGCTGCACGCGGGTGCGGGTGTCACGGCGGGGCTGCCGGCACGGCAGCGGGTGATCGAAGGGTGGGTGGCGGACTGAGTGGTGCGGGGCGGGTTCCGGCCCGGGTACTGCGGCCGGGTCCCGCGGGTGGATCAGTCGTGCGCGGGCAGGTGCTTCCCGGTGCGGGCCGGATGGGCCTCGCCGGGAATCTCGCTCTGGGTGGTGTGTGCGTGGAGGAAGGAGGCCACCTCGTCGGCCGGCGCTTCCCCGTCGACGGTCGGCTGTGCTTCGCCGATCGGCTCGCCGGCAACGGCAAGAGCAAGATCCTCCGTGCTCCCGGTGCGGTCGAGCTCGTCCGGCGCGACCTCCGGCTGGGCGGAGGTGACCCGGGGTACGCCGTCGTCGTCGATCGGCGCGGGGTCGAGGCCCGCGAGGCGCTCGGCGACCAGGATGCCCTCCGCGGAGAAAGCCCTTTCCAGCGCCTTCGAGGCGTCCTCGTCCTCGCCGGGCAGCGTGGCGGCCGGTGCGGAGCCGGCGGCCAGGACGATGTGGCGGTCCGTCAGGACCTGATCGACAACGCTGTCCTTGTACGCGGTGACGCCCGGCATGTCCATACCGCCGAACGTGCTCCGGATGCCGCATCCCGCCGCCTCGCGGGCGGAGTCGGCCACCGCGGCCGAGCGCAGCGGCGCCTTGGTCGGAATACAGCCACGGTCCAGGCGGGTTCCCCCCACCCGGTCCTGTTCGACCAGGGCCACCGAAAGCCCCGGTCCGGCGGCGCGCAGCGCGGCCGCGTATCCCCCCGATCCACCCCCCGAGATCACCACGTCACACGTGTTCTCCGTGCCGTTGAGCACGTCCCCCGTCCCCCTTGGCTCGCCGTTACAACTCCCGCTCGTCACTTGTCAGTACCGAGCGATGGTTTTCCGTCACAGCTGGTCAATGTCTATCACGCGACCGGACTGGTTGGCTCCTCGGTCGACGTGTCCAACGTCACTTCTGGCGAGTCCGCAGGCGTGAGCGCTCTCTACGCCCCGATCTGGCCGGGTCCCGGCCGGGCGGGTTGCACACCGGAGCCTCGCGGGACAAGGATCAGTCCGTGTGAGCCAACATTTCGATGTCCTTGTTCTGGGAGCGGGCCCCGGCGGCTACACCGCCGCGGTGCGCAGCGCGCAGCTCGGCCTCTCCACCGCCGTGGTCGAGGAGCGCTACTGGGGTGGTGTCTGCCTCAACGTCGGCTGCATCCCCTCCAAGGCGCTGCTGCGGAACGCCGAGATGGTCCAGTTCGTCACGAACGAGGCCAAGTCCTACGGGATCTCCGTCGGCGGTGACGTCAGCGCCGACTACGGGGCCGCCTATCAGCGCAGCCGCAAGGTCGCCGACGGCCGGGTCAAGGGCGTTCACTATCTGATGAAGAAGAACGCCATCACCCAGTTCGAGGGCCGGGGCGCCTTCACCGACGACCACACCCTGGTGGTGACCCGCCCCGACGGCAGCACCGAGACGGTGACTTTCGGCCACTGCATCCTCGCCGTCGGCGCGAGCCCGCGGCTGCTGCCGGGCACCGCCCTGTCGGACCGCGTGGTCACCTACGAGAGCCAGATCCTCAGCGAGACGCTGCCGGGCAGCATCGTCATCGCCGGCGCGGGCGCGATCGGCGTGGAGTTCGCCTACGTGCTGCGCAGCTACGGCGTGGACGTGACCATCGTCGAGTTCCTCGACCGCATGGTCCCGCTGGAGGACGAGGAGATCTCCAGGGAACTCGCCAAGCACTACCGCAAGCTCGGCATCGAGGTGCTCACGGGCACCGCGGTCGAGACCATCGACGACTCGGGCCCGCGGGTCCGGGTGACCGTCAACACGGGCGGCGAGCGCCGGGTCCTGGAGACGGACAAGGTGCTCCAGGCCATCGGCTTCGCCCCCAACGTGCAGGGCTACGGCCTGGAGAACACCGGTGTCCGGCTCACCGAGCGGGGCGCCGTCGACGTCGACGGCCGCTGCCGCACCAGCGTGCCGCACATCTTCGCGATCGGGGACGTCACCGCCAAGCTGATGCTGGCGCACGCCGCCGAGGCCATGGGCATCGTGGCGGCCGAGACGATCGCCGACGCGGAGACCATGGAGCTGGACTACCCCATGATCCCGCGGGCCACCTACTGCCAGCCGCAGGTGGCCAGCTTCGGCTTCACCGAGGCGCAGGCCCGCGAGCGCGGCTACGACGTGCAGGTGGTCAAGTTCCCCTTCACCGCCAACGGCAAGGCGCACGGCCTGGGCCACCCGGTCGGCTTTGTGAAGATCATCAGCGACGGCACCCACGGGGAGCTGCTCGGCGCCCACCTCATCGGCCCCGAGGTCACCGAGCTGCTGCCGGAGCTGACCCTGGCCCAGCAGTGGGATCTGACGGTCCATGAGATCGCCCGCAACGTGCATGCGCACCCCACCCTGGGCGAGGCGGTCAAGGAGGCCGTCCACGGCCTGGCCGGACACATGATCAACATGTAGTCGGTGCTCCGCTGCGGTGGCGGCCACGGGCCCTCACCGCGGCGGCCGCGTCACGCCCCTGCCAGCGGGTTCGGCAGGGGCAGATAGCGGGCGTCCGCACCGTCCGCGCCGGTCCAGCGCAGCAGCAGGTTGGTCTTGCCCGGCAGGGTCGGCGCGGCCAGCAGGGCGGGGATCTCGGGCAGGTCGTGCCGGGCCAGTTCGCGGCGGACGGCGGGCCACGGGTCGTAGCCGCCGTGCTGCTCGGCGAGTGCCCCGGCGATCTCCGTGAGGTGGTTGACGACCAGGCAGTACACCAGCCGCTGCCAGCCCGCGGCCCGGGTCACGTCCGGCAGCAGCTTCGCGCCCTCGGCGTCCCGGAACAGCACCTGCACCGGCGTACCGGCCGCGTCGACGGCGACCAGGGTGTTCTGGAGATGGGCCTCGACGACCACCCCGTGACCGTCGAAGGCGGCCAGCGCCGGCGGGACGACCTGGCGCAGATACGCCTCCCACCAGGCGGCCGGGTCCGCGGTGGCGGCCAGCGGGCTGCCCTCGAACCCCTCCGCGAGCCCCGCCGCGAGCAGCGGCACCGCACCGGGCAGCAGATGGCCGCGCAGTCCGTCGCGGACCAGCACGGCCAGCTCCTCGAAGGCGAAGGCGGCCGTGCGGTAGCCGCGGTCGCTCAGCCAGGCCGCGGTGGGCCCGAGCCCGGCCAGGGCCCGCCCGGCGGCCGCGTCGGTACGGCGCAGCCGGGTCAGGTCGTGGCGCCACAGCCGGCGGATGTCGTTGGTGATGCGCACGTCCAGGCTGAACTTCAGAAACAGGTCGTGCCCGGGCTCGTACACCGTGCGCACCGCCGCGGTCGGCCAGGTGTCGAAGGCGGTGGTGCCGAGCCGGAGCAGCCGGCCGTCGGCGAAGGCGGGGGCGAGGTCGCGGCCGACCAGGTCGAGCTGCCAGGGATGGGCGGGCAGCAGCCGGTATCCGGGCGGGGCGGTGCCGAGCGCGTCCAGGGCACGGGTGTCGCCCTCCTCGGCGACCTGGTCCTCGCGGACGCCGAGCAGCACCAGCGGGAAGCGGGCGTGCGCCTCCGGGGCGTACGGCAGCCAGGACGCGACCGGGCCGCCGCCGCGCGCCTTGGGCGCCGGATGGCAGGGATGCCCGGTGATCAGCGACTGCTCGGAGCGCAGATACGGGTCCGCGGGCGGGGTCGCCCGGTCCCGGGCGGCGAGCAGGGCGGCGACCGCGTTCCGGCTGTCGATCATTTCGGCGGGCAGGTCGCCGCCCGGCAGGCCGGTGTGCCGGCGCAGCTCCTCGGCGACCAGTTTCACCAGTTCGGTGTGGCCGACCGGGCGCCAGGCGCCGGCGGTGTACACCTCGGGATCGGCGGGGCGCCGCCGGCCGCGTACCCGCAGCAGCCGGCCGCTGCCGGGCAGCCGGTGCACCGGTTGTCCGTCCGGGCCCAAGGCCGGCTGGGCCACCTCGCGCAGCAGGCAGTTGAGCAGGGGCGCGGCGGCGTAGGCGTCGGCGCGGCGGCCGGCCGCGACAGTGGGGGGTGTGCGGTCCACGCGTTCCACGCGATCCATTCGTCGTTCTCGGTGTCGTTCGGTGGGGGGCCGGCGGGCGGAACGCCGTGGGCCGTCGCGATCAGTATCTCCGGCGTCCGGGACAATCGTGACGCACGGTCCGTGCACCGCGGCCGTGCGTCATGCACCCTGCCCCTGTCCGTGCCCGTGTACCCGAGGAGACCGCCGTGCACCGTCCGCACCCCGGCAGCGAGGCCGAGGTCGCCGAGGAGCTGGCCGTCGTACGGCCCGCCCTGCTGCCCCGGTACCGGGAGGAGCTGCCCGGCGCCCGGGCCGCCGTGCTGACCCGGCTGTGGCGGGCGCTCGCCCATGAACCGCTGCCATGGCTCGCCGGCCGGGTGCGCGGGACGCGCTCCCTGGCGCTGCGGCTCGCCGACGGCCGGACCCTGTACGGGCCGCACCCGGACCCGTACGCCACCAGCGCCTATGTCACCGGTGTCCGGCTCGGCCGCGAGCGGTACGCGGACCCGGCCGCCCTGATGACCGCGCTCGGGATGCCGCACGGGTCCGCCTTCGCCGCCGACCTCGCGCACAGCACCGCGTCGCTGGCGCTGTCCCGGGCGGCCGCGGATCACCCGAAGGAGTGGCCGGAGTACGACTGGGAGTGGGAGCAGCGGGTGGTCGACGGGCACCCGTTCCACCCCAACTGCCGGGCCCGGCCCGGCTTCTCGGTGGCCGACCAGCTGGCGTACGCCCCGGAGCACCGGCCCGTGGTGGAGCTCGGCACGGTGCCGGTGCCCGCGGACGAGTGCCTGCTCACCGGTGGGTGGCCGGCGGAACTCCGGGACAGGGACCGGCTGTTGATCCCGGTGCACCCTTGGCAGGCGGCGCACGCCCTCGGCCGGCCGGTCGCCCGCTGGCGCCCGGCGCACCCCCTGATGTCGCTGCGCACGCTCGCGCTGCCCGGCGGTCCGCATGTGAAGACCGCGCTGAGCGCGCGGCTGACGTCCTCGGTGCGGACCATCTCGCCGTACTCGGTGGCGGCCGCCGCGCCGCTGGCGGCGCTGGCCGAGGAGCTGACCGCGCGCACGGACGGGCTGCTGCACATCACCCGCACCCTGGGCGCGGTCACGGCGCACTCCCCCGAGCTGGCCGCGCTGCTGCGGGAGCCGCCGGAGGCGTACGCGGGCCCCGGCGAACGCGTCCTGCCGGTGGCCGCGCTGGCCGGCACCGGGCTGCCCGGCTCCCCCGACTGGCTCGCCGGGTTCGCCCGGCTGGCGCTCACGGTGGGCCTGCGCCTGCTCGACCTCGGCGTGGCCCTGGAGGCGCACGGCCAGAACCTCCTGGTGGTGCTCGCGGCGGACGGCACCCCGCTGCGCCTGGTCTACCGCGACCTGGCCGACATCCGGGTCAGCCCCGCCCGGCTGGCCCGGCACGGCATCACCCCGCCGCAGCTCGGCGGCCGTCTGGTCACCGACGACGAAACGGCCCTGCGGCGCAAGCTGTTCGGGTCCCTGGTGGCGGGCGCCCTGGCCGGTACGGCGGGCTCCGGACCCGCCCTCGGTACGGCGCTCGGGGCCGTCGTACCGGACCTGCCGGACACCGCCGACCTGGCCGCCCTGCGCCGGGCGCCGCTGCCCGCCAAGGCGCTGACGCTGATGCGGCTGTCCCCGGACACACCCGGTGACCAGTGGGCGCTGCTGCCCAACCCGCTCGTTTTGGAGCCCGGCCCGTCTGATCAATAAGATCCGGCGATGATCAGAAGACAACGGCTGGCGGCGGGAGTCTGCGCTCTGCTCGCCGCCCTGGCGGCCGGGATCGCGTTCCCCGGCGGGGCTGTGGCCGACGAGACGGACCAGACCGCGCCGAAGGTCGAACTCGTCCTGGACGTCAGCGGTTCCATGCGCGCCCGGGACATCGACGGCGGCTCCCGGATGGCCGCGGCGAAGCAGGCGTTCAACGAGGTGCTGGACGCGACCCCGCAGGAGGTCCAGCTCGGCATCCGCACCCTGGGCGCCAACTACCGCGGCAACGACCGCCAGGAGGGCTGCAAGGACACCGCGCAGCTGTATCCGGTCGGCCCGCTGAACCGGACCGACGCGAAGACCGCGGTGGCCACTCTCCAGCCGACCGGCTGGACGCCGATCGGGCCCGCCCTGCTGAAGGCGGCCAACGACCTCGACGGGGGCAGCGGAACCCGCCGTATCGTCCTGATCAGTGACGGTGAGGACACCTGCGCGCCGCTCGACCCGTGCGAGGTGGCCCGGGAGATCGCGGCCAAGGGCATCGGGCTCACCATCGACACCCTCGGTCTGGTGCCGGACGCCAAGACCCGCGACCAGCTCAGCTGTATCGCGGACGCCACCGGCGGCACCTACACCGATGTGCGGCACCGGGAGGAACTGAGCGACCGGGTCAACCAGTTGGTGGACCGGGCCGCCGATCCGGTGGTCACCCCGGTGGCCACCGAGGGCGCGGCCCAGTGCACGGCCGCGCCGACGCTGAAGTCGGGGCTGTACACCGACCGCGAGCAGTTCGGGCAGCAGCGCTGGTACAAGGTCTCCGTCGAGCCGGGCCAGGAGCTGCGCGCCTCGGTGAGCGTGGCCGACGACCGGGCCGTCAACCCCGACTACGGGGTGCTGCTGCGGGCGGTGACGCTGCACGGCCGTGAGATAGTGCGCGGCGAGGCGGCGGGCACCGGCCGTACGGACGTGATCTCCACCGGGCTGCGCTACCCGAAGCCGGAGAGCGACGACGACAACGCGACCGCCGAGACCGTGTGCCTCCAGGTCACCAACTCCTTCTCGGCCGCGTCCGGCGTGAAGACCACGCCGGGTCTGCCGCTGGAGCTGACGGTGGACGTGGTGGACGGCCCGTCGGGCCACCACGACGTGGCCTCCTTCGGGCTCGGCCGCGGCTGGTGGCTGCTCGGCGCACTGGTGCTGTTCGGCTTCCTCGCGGGTCTGCTGTGGGGCTGGCTGTCGCGTTGGCGGGTCGCCGTCTGGAGGACGAACTGATGCGGATCACACGAGCGTTGGGCGCCGCGCTGCTGGCGCTGGGACTGGCCGCGGGTCCGGCCGCCGCCGACTCCCCCTCCCCGTCCCCGAGCGCCTCCGGCGACGGCCAGGCACCCACCCGGGCGGGCACCTCCTTCCGTACGGCCACCGAGATCGAGCAGGGACAGCAGGCCACCGCGTCCGGCTCCACCGGTGACTACCTGTACTGGTCGTTCCCGGCGGACAGCGGTCAGCGGCCGACCGTCAAGGCGACGGTGAAGCTGCCGCAGACGCACGGCACCGAGACCTGGCAGCTCGATGTGTACGACGGGCTGCGGCGCCGCCAGGCCTGCCAGTACGGCGCGTCCACCCGCGCCGCGCAGGGCCCGGGCACGGTGCAGCTGGCCTGTGTGCTGCGTACCGTGCGCGGCTGGTCCGAGGCGTGGGCGAACGACCCGCTGCCCGGCACGTACTACGTCCGGCTGACCGTGGTGGACCTCGGCAACGCCGACCTCGGTCTGCCGGTGAACGCCGAGGTGCGGGTGGACTCCAAGGACATCGGCGGCGCGGCCGCGGTGGACGGCTCGCTGGGCAAGCCGCTGGTCCCCGGGATCGCGGTCGCGTCCAAGGCCGACGGCAAGGGTTCCGGGAAGACCGCGGTGCTGTCCAGCTTCGGCTCCCACGACGGCTGGTCGTCGGGGTGGTGGACCGACCGCTGGGTGTGGACGGGGATCGGCGCCGCGCTGGCGGCACTGGCCGGCATCGGCGGCTACACCCTGACCCGGGGCTCGGGCCGCCCCTCCCGCGTCCCCCCGAACGCCTGACCCGAACGCCCGACCCGACGTCTGATCAGAAGGCCCGCCGCGAGGCGGGCCTTCGCCTTTCCCCGGTCACCCGCGCGCCTCGGGTGCGGGGGCTCAACCGCTGTGCAGCGCCTTGGCGACGGGGCCGGTGCCGGTCACCCGGAGCCGGCCGGTGCGGGCGGCGGCCGTGAGGGTCGTCTCGCCGCGGGCCAGCGCCTCGCAGGTCTCCGCGTCCAGGGTGAGCCGCGCGTCGGGTTCGGCGGGGGCGGGGCCGTCGCCGTACACCGGGCCCTCGTCCGTGCCGAGGCGGAGGTGGAAGGTGCCCTCGTCCAGGCGGACCTCGACGAGGCCCTCGCCCTCCAGGGCGCGCAGCAGCGGCAGGGCGAACCAGTGGGCGCGGACGGCGTCGGTGGGGCGCCGCTCGCCCAGTTCCCGCTCGCCCCAGGTGCCCAGCGCCTGGAGGACCGGCAGCAGCTCACGGCCGCGGGCGGTGAGTTCGTAGACGTAGGCCGCGCCCGGCGGGGGCAGCCGGCGCCGGGTGGCCAGTCCGTCGCGCTCCATGTCCTTCAGCCGGGAGGCGAGTACGTCCGTGCTCACGCCGGGCAGGTCCGCGTGCAGGTCCGTGTAGCGGCGCGGACCCGCCAGCAGCTCCCGGACGATCAGCAGGGTCCAGCGGTCGCCGACCAGGTCGAGCGCACGGGCTGCGGAACAGTACTGGTCGTAGCTTCGGCGTGGTGACATGCGACGCAGTCTAGACAACTTGTTGGACTTTCCAAGCTCGAACTTGGTAAAACCAAGCACCACGAGTTTCCGGAGGGGCGCATGGAGTTCCGGCAGTCGAACAAACTCAGCGAGGTCTGCTACGAGATCCGCGGTCCGGTGATCGAGCACGCGGACGCGCTGGAGAAGGCGGGCCACAGCGTGCTGCGCCTGAACACCGGCAACCCCGCGGCCTTCGGCTTCGAGGCGCCGGAGGAGATCCTCCAGGACATGATCCGGATGCTGCCGCAGGCGCACGGCTACACCGACTCGCGCGGCGTCCTCTCCGCCCGCCGCGCGGTCGCCCAGCGCTACCAGACCCTGGGTCTGGAGGTCGGGGTCGACGACGTCTTCCTCGGCAACGGCGTCTCCGAGCTGGTCTCCATGGCCGTACAGGCGCTGGTCGAGGACGGCGACGAGATCCTCATCCCGGCGCCGGACTTCCCGCTGTGGACGGCCGTCACGACGCTCGCCGGCGGCAAGGCGGTGCACTACCTCTGCGACGAGCAGGCCGACTGGACCCCCGACCTCGCCGACATGGCCGCGAAGATCACGGACCGCACCAAGGCCGTGGTCATCATCAACCCGAACAACCCCACGGGCGCGGTCTACCCGAAGGAGGTCGTGGAGGGCATCCTCGACCTCGCCCGCCGGCACGGCCTGATGGTCTTCGCCGACGAGATCTACGACCAGATCCTGTACGACGACGCCGTCCACCACTCGGCCGCCGCGCTCGCCCCCGACCTGGTCGTGCTCACCTTCTGCGGCCTGTCGAAGACCTACCGGGTGGCCGGCTTCCGCTCCGGCTGGCTGGTGGTGACCGGCCCGCGGCAGCACGCCAAGGACTACCTGGAGGGCCTGACCATGCTGGCCTCCATGCGGCTGTGCGCCAACGCCCCCGCGCAGTACGCCATCCAGGCCGCGCTCGGCGGCCGCCAGTCCATCCGCGAACTGACGCTGCCCGGCGGGCGGTTGCACGAGCAGCGGAACGTGGCCTGGGAGAAGCTCAACGAGATCCCCGGCGTGTCCTGTGTGAAGCCCAAGGGCGCCCTGTACGCCTTCCCGCGCATCGACCCCAAGGTGCACCCGATCCACGACGACGAGAAGTTCGTCCTGGACCTCCTGCTGCGCGAGAAGATCCAGGTGGTCCAGGGCACCGGCTTCAACTGGCCCTCCCCCGACCACTTCCGCATCCTCACCCTGCCGCACGCCGAGGACCTGGAGGCGGCCATCGGCCGGATCGGGCGCTTCCTCGGCGGATACCGGCAGTAGCCCGCCGCCGGTTTCCCTGCGTTCGCGCATCCGTGCGAAGATCGGGCCCGCACGACCGGGGGGCTTCTGCACGGGCAGGCGCCGACAGGTTCCCGGTGCCGCGCCCGACCAGCGCCGCACCGCCGAGCCCCGTTCCCCCCGGACCGGTTGATCAGATCAGGGGGCACCGTTGTTCACGTACCGAATACGCCGGACGTCCGTCGCCGTGCTGTGCGCGGCGGCGCTGACCGGCGCCGCCACCCCGGACGCGCAGGCGGGGACGGCCCCGCCGCCCCGGCCCGGCGCCGGACAGGAGGCCCGGGACGCCGCGCGGTTCTGGACGGCGCAGCGCATGGCGGACGCCGCGCCGCTGGACGGGGGCCGGGCGGCGCCGGGCGGCAGCGGACCCGCGGTCGCGGCGACGGGCCGCCCGCAGGGCACCCCGTTCAAGGGGACCCGCCTGGTGGGCACCTTCTTCGGGTCCGACGGACCGGGCGGCACCACCTGGCACTGCACCGGCAGCGTCATCGACACCACCGCGCGGAACATCGTCCTCACCGCCGCCCACTGCGCGCTGAGCATGAAGGGCGACTACATATTCGTCCCGCAGTTCGTGCAGGGCGCCGGGCCCGACCAGCAGCCGTACGGCATCTTCCACATCCAGCACGTCTACATCGACCCCCGCTATGTGCCCGACAAGGGGTCCACGACCACCAAGAAGGCCGTGTCCGACCTGGACACCGCGTTCGCCCGGGTGTCGGCCAACCAGCGCGGCCAGAGCCTCCAGGACGCGGTGGGCGGCGGCCTCACCTTCACCCGGCCGCGCGGCTACACGCAGAAGAACGTCACCGTCGTCGGCTACCCGTCGTACAGCCACAACAGCGCGGGACGCGCCGTCAAGTGCACCGTGCCGACGACGCAGCTGCCCGGCTACCGGCAGCTCGCCATGGTCTGCGGCGGCTACTACGGCGGGGTGTCCGGCAGCCCCTGGATCACCGACTACCAGGACGACGGCCGCACCGGGCACGTCATCGGCAACCTCGGCGGCTACAACGGCGGCGGCAACGACGCGAACGTCGACTACATCAGCTACGCCCCGGCGTTCGGCGACGCCGCCGCCCAGCTCCTCGCGGACGCGGTGGCCGGCCAGGACCCGCCCGCCGGGCTGCCGGCGTACCACGGGCTGCTGCTGCCCGGCGGCGCGTCCCGCTGGCGCACGGCCTCGCTGATGGCCTCCGCCGACTACACCGGCGACGGCTTCGGCGACGTCCTCGTCGTCTGGTCCGACGGCGGGGTCACCCTGTTCCCCGGGGACGGTCAGGGCGGGTTCGCCGCCGAGCGGCGGCTGGCCAAGGCCAACACCACCTGGACCCACGCCCGGAGCATCACCGGCGGCCTCTTCGGCGCCGGCCGGCCGGGGCTCCTGGTGCGCTGGTCCGACGGCGAGGTCACCCTCTACCCGGATCTCGGCCCCTCCGGGGTGGGCCGGGAGGTGCAGATGGCCAAGCCCAACTCCGACTGGAAGAACGCCGTCCAGCTCACCGCCGGACAGTTCCACGGCGCCAAGGGCGCCACCGACCTGCTGGTCCGCCGGTCCGACGGCAGCCTGGTGCTGTACACCGGGATCCGCTCCGGCTCCTTCGGCACCGGCAAGCGGCTCCTCGGCGCGAACGGCACCTGGACCAAGGCCGCGCTGCTGAGCGGCGGTGCCTTCGGCGGCCGGGCCGGCGCCGATGTGCTCGTCCGCTGGACCGACGGCTCGCTCGACAGCTACGCCGGGGTCTCGGCCGCCGGGCTCGGCACCCGGACCCGGCTGCGCGGCCCCAACACCACCTGGCAGCACGCCCAGGTGATGGCCGCCGGCGACCTCACCTCCGACCACACCGGCAACGACCTGCTCGTGCGCTGGTCCGACGGCGAGACCACGCTGTACGCGGAGACCGGCGCCACGTCGCTCGGCACGGAGAACACGCTGGTCGCGCCGCCGAGCAGCTGACCGGCCACCGACCACATCGACGCCACCGAAGGGGGAACCATGCGAGCGACGACCCGGCTGACCGGCGCCCTCACCGCACTCACCACCGGCCTGGTGCTGACGGCCTGCGGGACGAGCGCCACGGTCTCGACCACGCCGAGCACCACCCTGACCGCCGAGCCGGCCACGCCCCTGCGGGCGTGCCGGACCACCGCGCTGACCTGGACCCTGACCGTCCTCGGCAGCGCCGGCCCGGGCCGGGCCCGGCTGACCGCCGTCAACAAGGGCTCCACCCCCTGTGAGTTCCACGGCTACCCGGCGCTGGAGATCCACAACGGCAAGGCGGACAGCATCGAGGGCGCCGGGCACGGCGCCGGCTGGGCCCTCACCCTGCCCGAGCACGCGCGGCGGACGGTGACCGTCGACCTGCGCTACACGCCCCGCGGGACGAAGGGCGCGGACGACTGGTGCGTACGGCAGAGCGAGGCGGTGGTCCGGGCCCCGCACGACTCCGGCGCGGCCACCGTCCCGGTGACGGACACCCGGCACCGGTCCGCCTCGATCGACGCCTGCGGACAGACCCTGGCCATGGCACCGCCGCGGCTCACCCCGGCCGGCTCCTGACCCCGGCCGCGGCGGCCGCCCGCCGTCCCGGGAATGCCCCGGGTACCGGCCCGTGTTGGTGGACTCCGTGACCGATCACCGACAGGGGGAACAGATGCCGATCGACGTGCACGGGACGGTGGCCGAGGGGTTCGAGGGCGTCCGCGAGGAGTTCGCGGCGGTCCTCGCCGAGCAGCGGGACGACCCGGGGGCCCAGCTCGCGGTGTACTGGCACGGGCGACGCGTGGTGGACCTGTGGGGCGGCGACGGCGTCGACGGGGACACCCTGACCACCCTGTACTCCATCGCCAAGGGCGCCGCCCACCTGGTCGTGGCGCTGCTGGTGCAGGAGGGGGTGCTCGACCTGGACCGCGAAGTCGCCGCCTACTGGCCGGAGTTCGGCGCCGAGGGCAAGGACCGGCTGACCCTCGGGCAGCTGCTGGAGCACCGGGCCGGACTGGTCGGTGACGCCGAACAGCCCTTCTCGATCGAGGAGCTGGCCGACGACCGGCTCGTCGCGGCGCGGCTCGCGGGCCGCCGGCCGCTGTGGGAGCCGGGCACCCAGTGGGGCTACCACGCCTTCGTCATCGGCGCGCTCACGGGCGAGGTGGTGCGCCGGGTGACCGGCCGGACGCTCCAGGAGGTGTACGAGGAGCGGATCCGGGCCCCGTACGGCCTCGACCTGCACCTCGGGCTGCCGGCATGCCTCGAGCCGCGCTGGGCGGAGGTCCAGCCGCTGCGGCCGACCCCACAGGAGGCCGAGCTGCTGAAGGCGCGGGCCATGGCCCCGGACAGCTTCCGGGGCATCGCCTTCAACGCGCACGGGCCCGAGCCGACCGACCTGGTGGCCTTCGGCAACCACCCCCGGGTGCGGGCCCTCGGACCGGCGTCCTCCGGCGTGGTGGGCAACGCGCGCGGGACCGCCGGGCTGTACGCGGCCGCCGTCGACGGGCTGGCCGGCAAGCCGGCGCTGCTCACCCCCGACACCGTGGCCCTGTTCGGCGCGCTGCGCACGCCCGGCGGCCCCGACCTGGTGACCGGCTCCGAGGACCACTTCGCGCTCGGCTTCGAGCATGTCGCCGGGCTCTACCCGCACCTCGGCAAGGGCACCTTCGGGCACAGCGGCGCGACCGGCTCGCTCGGCTTCGCCGACCCGGACAGCGGGATCGCGTACGGCTACACCCGCCGCCGGTTCGCCTTCCCCTCCGGGGTGGGCGCGGCGGTGGAGAACGGCCGTCTGGCGCAGTCCGTCCTGCGGGCCGCGGGGGCCCTGTGACACGGTGCTGACAGGCGAGCGGAAGGGGCGCGGACGTGGGTGACCTCCTTCTCGTCCGGCACGGTGAGACCGAGTGGTCACGGTCCGGACGGCACACCGGCCGGACCGACGTGCCGCTCACCGAGCACGGCCGGGAGGAGGCGCGCCGGCTGGTGCCGCTGGTCCGCTCGCACCGGATCGGCGCCGCGTTCGTCAGCCCGCTGCAACGGGCCCGGGAGACCGCCGAGCTGATCGGCATCCCGGACGCGCGCGTCGACGCCGACCTGTGCGAGTGGGACTACGGCGGGTACGAGGGGGTGACCACCGTGGAGATCCAGCGCGACCGGCCGGGCTGGTTCCTGTTCACGGACGGGGTCGCGCCGGGGCCGCCGGAGCATCCGGGTGAGACACCGGAGCAGGTCGGGGAGCGCGCCGACCGGATGCTCGCCAAGGCCGACGCCGCCCTCGCCAACACGGAGGGGGTCGTGGTGCTGATCGCCCACGGCCACTTCCTGCGGGTGCTCACCGCCCGCCGGCTGGGCCTGCCGCCCGGTCACGGGGCGCTGTTCCAGCTGGCCACGGGGGCGCTGTGCCGTCTGGGCACGGAACACGCCCGCCCGGTGATCGCGGGCTGGAACATCCGTCCGCCCGGCTGACCCGTCGGCCGGCGGTCAGTACACGTCCCGGGCATACCGCTTGTCGGCGGTGAGCTGCTTGACGTAGGTCTCCGCCTCCGCCTCGTCGAGGCCGCCGTGCAGGACGGCGATCTCCCGCAGGGCCCGGTCCACGTCCTTCGCCATGCGGGAGGCGTCGCCGCAGACGTAGAGATGGGCGCCGTCCCGCAGCCAGGACCACAGCAGCGGGCCGTGCTCGCGCATCCGGTCCTGCACATAGATCTTGGTGCGCTGGTCGCGGGAGAAGGCGGTGTCCAGGCGGGTGAGCGTGCCGTCGGCGAGGAAGGCGGCCAGCTCCTGTTCGTAGTAGAAGTCGGTCGCACGGTGCTGCTCGCCGAAGAACAGCCAGTTGGGCGCGCGGTGGCCGCGGGCCCGGCGTTCCTCCAGGAAGCCCAGGAAGGGCGCGATGCCGGTACCGGGGCCCACCATCACCGCCGGTACGGCCGGGTCGGCGGGCGGGCGGAAGTGCGGTGCCCGCTGGACCCGTACCGGCACCGGGGTGTCCGGTGCGGCGTCGGCGAGGAAGGGCGAGCACACACCCTGGCGGGGCCGGCCGGCCGGGTTCTCGTAGCGGACCACGGAGACCGTCACGGACACCCGCTGGGGGTCGGTCAGCGGACTGGAGGATATGGAGTACAGGCGGGGTTGCAGCCGGCCCAGCACGTCCGCCCACTCCTGCGCCCCGGCCCGGATGCCGAACTCGGCGAGGACGTCGACGGCCTGACGTCCCCAGGACCACTTGGCCAGCTCGCCCTTGTTGTCCGGGCGCAGCAGTTTGCGCAGCTCGCGCGGGTCGTGGGCGCGGTCGGCGGCGAAGCGCAGCAGGCCGGGGGTGATCCGGGTGATGTCCAGGTGGCGCAGCAGGGCCTCGGCGAAGGGCAGCTCCCCGACGCCGTCGAGCCGTACGGCCGTAGCGGCGTCCAGACCGGTGACGGCCAGCCACTCGGCCACCGTCTCCGCCCAGTTGACGGGGTGGACGGCCAGCGCGTCCCCGGCCTCGTAGACCAGCGGGGTGTCGCTGTCGCGGGTGTCGAAGGTGAAGCGCCGGACCTCCTTGCCGGCGCCGGGCCGGCTGAGCAGGCGGTTTCCGGTGAGGCGGGCCGTGACCGGGGCGGGCCGGCCGGGCCGGGGTGCCGCGGGGGCGGGGCCGGGCGTGCGGGCCGGGGCGGGGGCCGGTTGCCCGGGGGCGTTCAGCGCGGTGCGTACCCGGTCGAGCCAGGCCTCGGCCGCCGTCTCGTAGTCCGGTTCGCAGTCGGTGCGCGGGACCAGCCGTACCGCGTCCAGCTCCGCCAGCCGCCGGTCCAGGCGGCGGCCGTGCCCGCAGAAGTCGTCGTAGGAGGAGTCGCCGAAGGCCAGCACGGCGTAGCGCCTGCCCCGCAGGCGCGGGGCGTCGGGTGCGGCGAGGGCGTCCCAGAACCCGGCGCCGTTGTCCGGGGCGTCACCGTCGCCGAAGGTGCTGGTGATCAGCAGCAGGTCGGCATCGGCGGGCAGCGCGGCGGGGGCCGTGTCGGCCATGGGCAGGAGGGAGACGGGATGGCCCTCGGCGGTGAGCCGCTCGGCCGCGGCGGCCGCGAACTCCTCGGCGGTGCCGGTCTGCGAGGCCCACAGGATCATCACCTGACGGCGACCGGATCCGTCGCGGGGCTGTGCCGCGCCGATGGGGGCGGGGGCCGGCTCGGCCCTGGAGTACATCCCGGCCAGTACGCCGTTCACCCACAGGGCGTGCTCCGGGCTGAACGGGGCGTCCGGCGGCAGCACCGGGATGCCCGGGGCGCCGGAGGGGATGCCGGCGAGGAAGCCGCTCAGATAGCGGCGTTCGTGCTCGGCGAGCACGGGAGGCGCTGCGGGGTCCAGCCCGAACGCGGTGGCAGCGGGCCCGGCGGAGCGGCCCCCGGGGAGCGCCGGCGCGCCCCCCGCCGGAGTCGTGGCCGCCGGTGCCGTGGCCGCGGGGGTCGTGGCCGCGCGGCTCTTGGCCCCTGGGGTCGTGGCCGCGGTGGCCGCCGGTGCGGGCGTGCGCACCGTCACCGGGGTGCTCACCCTGGTCAGCGACACCGCGCACACCTTTAACTCGGGCTGGTACGACAGCGGGTCGACGGCGTCGCTGGTCACCGCGTTGACGCTCAGGTACTCGCCGAACAGGTCGTTCCAGTGGAAGGGCGCGAAGCAGCAGCCCGGCCTGACCCGGTCGGTGACGAGCGCGGGCAGCACGGCCCGCCCGCGCCGCGAGGCGACCTCCACCGAGTCGCCGTCGGCGAGCCCGAGGGCGGCCGCGTCCCGCGGGTGCACCTCCACGAAGGGGCCGGGGGCGAGCCGGTTCAGCTTGGCGACCCTGGCCGTCTTGGTCAGGGTGTGCCAGTGGTGCTGGAGCCGGCCGGTGTTGAGCAGGTACGGGTAGTCGTCGTCGGGCATCTCCGCGGCCGGCAGATACGGCCGGGCGTGGAAGACCGCCCGGCCGCTCGGGGTGGGGAAGACCGGCGAGCCGTTCTCGTCGAGGTACCGGATCGGATTGCGGTCGGGCCCGTCCGGGGTCGCCGCCGGCCACTGCACCGGGGTCGTCCGCAGCCGCTCGTAGCTCACTCCGCGCAGGTCCCAGCCGGTCGCCGGGTTCCAGGCCCGCTTGATCTCCTCGAAGATCTCCTCGGCGCTGTCGTACGCGAACCCCTTCTCGTAGCCCATGGCGCGGGCCACGGCGGCGATCAGGCGCCAGTCCGCCATGGCCTCGCCGGGCGGATCGGCGGCCGGGCGGGCGAGGGTGAGAGTGCGCTCGCTGTTGACCAGCACGCCCTCGGTCTCGGTCCACAGCGCGCCGGGCAGTACGACGTCGGCGTAGGCGTTCGTCTCCGTCTCGGCGAACACGTCCTGGGTGACGACGAACTCGGCGGCCTCCAGGCCCTCGATGACCGTCTTGCGGTTGGCGACGGAGGCGACCGGGTTGGTGCAGATGATCCAGCACGCCTTGATGTCGCCGTCGGCCATCTGCCGGAACATCTCGACCGTGCCCCGGCCGACACCGTCGGCGCGCAGGGCACCCGGCTCCAGCTCCCACAGCTGTTCGACGAAGGCCCGGTCGGCGTCGACGAGCACCGAGCGCTGTCCGGGCAGGCCCGGTCCCATGTAGCCCATCTCCCGGCCGCCCATGGCATTGGGCTGGCCGGTGAGGGAGAACGGCCCGCTGCCCGGGCGGCAGATCGCGCCGGTGGCGAGGTGCAGGTTGACCAGTGCGTTGGTGTTCCAGGTGCCGTGCGTGGACTGGTTGAGGCCCATCGTCCAGCAGCTCGTCCACTCCTTCGCCTCGCCGATCAGCCGGGCCGCCTCCCGCAGGTCCGCCTCCGGGACGCCGGTGATCTGGGCGACGGTGGCGGGCGGGTAGTCGGCGAGGAAGGCGGGCATCTCCTCCCAGCCCTCGGTGTGCGCGGCGATGAACTCGGGGTCGGTGCGGCCCTCGGCGTGCAGCAGGTGCAGCAGGCCGTTGAGCAGGGCCAGGTCGGTGCCCGGGGCGATCTGGAGGAACAGGTCGGCCTTGTCGGCGGTGGCGGTGCGCCGCGGGTCGACGACGATCAGCCGGGCGCCGGCCGACTTCACCCGCTCCATGATCCGCAGGAAGAGGACGGGGTGGCAGTCGGCCATGTTGGAGCCGATGACGAGGAAGACGTCCGCCGCGTCGAGGTCCTGGTAGGAGCCGGGCGGCCCGTCCGCGCCCAGGGACAGCTTGTAGCCGGTGCCGGCGCTGGCCATGCACAGCCGGGAGTTGGACTCGATGCGGTTGGTCCGGATGAACCCCTTGGCCAGCTTGTTCGCCAGGTACTGCGCCTCCAGGCTCAGCTGCCCGGAGACATAGAGGGCGACGGCGTCGGGGCCGTGCTCGTCGACGATCCGGCGCAGCCGGCGGCCGGTCTCGGCGACGGCGTCCGCCACCGGCGCGGGCCGGGGTTCCTCGCCGCGGTCCCGCCGGACCAGGGCGGTGGTCAGCCGGCCGGGGGCGGCGAGCAGGTCGGCCGTGGTCGCGCCCTTGGTGCACAGCCGGCCGAAGTTCGCGGGGTGCTCCTTGTCGCCGCTCGCCTTCAGGACCGTACGGCGCCCCTCGGGTCCGGTGCCGACGTCGAGGACCAGCCCGCAGCCCACCCCGCAGTACGAGCAGACGGTGCGCACCTTCGTCGTGCCCTCGTTCCCCGAGCCCGGCGCAGCCACCGGCGCCTCCCTTCGCTGTGCTCTGTCCGAACCCACCTCCGGAATCGTACGAACCGCTCATTACACGGGTGTCTCCCGGCCCGATCACCAGGGGTTAATCCCACCGCACAGATCCGGCCGGAGGGATGTGAGCACCGGCCCGGGGGCGGCGGGCCTGCGGTGCCTGCCCCGGCTCAGCGCCAGCGTCCGCAGGACGGCGCGCCGTCCACGTCCCGCCAGCAGAGCCGGTAGGCGCGGTCGGCGCTCACCATCGCGGTACGGGCGCCGAACCGGGGCTGCGTGACGGCCGTGCAGGAGGGGCCGTTCCTGAAGCTCGATCCGGAACTCCCAGCCGTCGGCCTTCTCCGCCTTCGCCCAAACGGCGTGGCACTTCGCCGAGGAGCGGAGCCAGGCGACCGGATGCTTCTGGCTGTCGGGGTGCACAGCGCTCTTCGGCACGTCCTTGGCGTCGGCGCCGCACCCCTGCGCCTGGGCGTCCTTGCCCGTGCACGTGTTGCCGCGGCGGTCGCCGCTCCTGCCCTCTGCATGGCGCGGTCCTCCGGCGCCGCAATCACCGACCGGCCCGTGTTCACCGGAAAGGAGTGCACACGGGAGCTTGACGGGGGCGGGCGTTGTCAGAGGGCGGTCGTACGCTGCGGAGGGAGGGGTCGTCCGGGGGGCGGCCCGCCGGGAAGGAGTGTGCCGTGACCCGACCGCCGAGCGCCGCGCAGCGGCGTGTGATCGAGGCCGCCGATCCGGTCACCGGCCGGCTGCGCGGGACCCCCGCCCAGCTCGCGGCGCTGGTGCGGCACGGGCTCGCGTTCCGGCATCCGCGGCCGCCGCACGACCACTTCCTCACCCCCGCCGGGCACCGGATACGCGAACCGGCGCCCGCGGCCACGCCGGAACCCGCGCCGGATGCCGGGGTGTTCGCGGCGCGGGTCGGCGATGCGCGGCAGGACCCGGTGTCCGGCCCGGAGCGGCAGCGGGAGGTGCACAGCGCCTGGCAGGGGCTGCTGGAGCTGCGCCGGATGACCAACCCGGACGGTGCCGTCGACCGGCCCTGCGGCTGGGAGCGGGCGCATCTGGTCCGGGCCGCCGCGCTCGCTCTGGAGGCGGCCGGGCACCACCCGGCGGACCGGTCGGCGGACGGGTACCGGGTGCGCGCCACCCCGCAGCCGGAGGCGGTCGCCGTGTACGCGCCGGACGCCGGGACGCTGGCGGCCTGTGCGGCCACGCTGGAGCGGGCGGGCTGGCAGTCGGGCGAGTACACCGAGCCGCGGACCCGGGCCCGCTATCTGCTGGCCTCGCCGCGCCGGGTGTGACGGGCGTGTCAGGATCGGAGGCGGCCGTCGCGTCGTCCACGCGATGCCGTACCCGAAAAGCCGTACACACCAGGGGTGTTCGTGAGTGAACCGTTTGCCGTGCGGGTGACCGTCCGCGGCTACGAGACCGATGTGCAGGGCCATCTCAACCAGGCGGTGTACCTCAACTACGCGGAGCACGCCCGCTGGTCGCTGCTCCAGGCCGCCGGGATCACCCAGGCCGAGCTGATCGGCACCGGGGTGGGTCCGGTGGCACTGGAGACGACGATCCGCTACCTGCGGGAGCTGCGCGCCGGTGAAGAGGCCGACGTGACCTGCGCGTTCCAGTGGGGCGGCGGAAAGACCTTCCGGGTCGTGCAGGAGATCCGCAAGGCCGACGGCACGCTCGCGGCGGAGGTCACAGGGGTCGGCGGGCTGCTGGACCTGAAGGAGCGCAGGCTGGTCGCCGATCCCGGCAGGGTGTTCCGGGAACTGGCCGCCGATCCCGCCCTGTTCGGGCTGCCGTCATGACGCGTCCGGGCCGGAGTCCCCATGGGTCGGTACGGCGATCTGGTTGAAGCCGTAGTACACGGCGAGCAGGCCGTGGGCGGCCAGCGTCAGGGGCGCCGAGACGAAGGAGAGCGCCACGGTGAGCGGGTAGCCGAGGGAGCCCAGCGCGAAGCGGGCGCGGGTGGCACGGGCGGCCGCCGTGTCCACGCGGGCGTCGAAGAGGTGGCCGGTACGGGTCAGATGCCACCACAGGGCCTGGAAGGCGAGGGCCATCAGGACCATCACCAGGCTGTACACGGCGGCGGCGGTGTGCGCGGCCCGGGCGCCCTCGCGCAGATACTCCGCGAGCAGCGCCGTCGGCCAGGGCACCACGGCCACCACCATCAGCACCAGCAGGTTCAGGAACATCAGCGTGCGGTCGACGCGGGTGACATAGCTGAAGACCTGATGGTGGTTGACCCACATGATGCCGATGACCAGGAAGCTCACCACATAGGCGGCGTAGGAGGGCCACTGGGCCCCGAGCGCCTGCCACAGGCCGCCGTGTTCGCCGGTCCTGGGCACCTTGATGTCGAGGACGAGGAGCGTGATGGCGATGGCGAACACCCCGTCGCTGAAGGCCTCGACCCGGCCGGATTCGTTCATGGCCCCAGCGTGCCCCACGGCGGGCGGGACCATGGTCGTTTCACCTGGTCCCGCCCGCCGTCGTCGTGATCCGTGCGCGGAATCTCAGTGCGCGGCGGCGATCTCCTCGCCCGCCTCCATCGGATGGGTGACGTCCTGCGCCTCACGCCCTCTGCCGAGGTGGTTGAAGAGGAGGTTGAGGACCACGGCCATGACACAGCCCGTGGAGATGCCGGAGTCCAGGACGATCTTCGCGGTCTGCGGGAAGGAGTGGTAGAACTCCGGCGCGGTGATCGGGATGATGCCGACCGCGAGGGACACGGCGACGATGAGGACGTTGTTGTCCTTGTCGAGGCCGGCCCGGACCAGCGTCTGGATGCCGCTCGCGGCGACCGAGCCGAACAGCACGACGCCGGCGCCGCCGAGGACCGGGCGGGGTACGACCGCGATCAGCGAGGCGGCCATGGGGCACAGGCCCATCAGGACCAGGAAGCCGCCGCCGGTGGCGACGACGTACCGGCTGCGGATCCGGGTCATCGCGACGAGCCCGATGTTCTGCGCGAAGGCGCTGCACATGAAGCCGTTGAACAGCGGGCTGAGCGCGGAGCCGAGGGTGTCGGCGCGCAGGCCGGCCGCGATGGTCTTCTCGTCGGCCGGGCGTTCCACGATCTCACCGAGGGCGAGCATGTCGGCGGTGGACTCGGTCATGGAGACCACCATCACCACGCACAGGGAGAGGATCGCGGCGAGGTGGAACTGCGGGGTGCCGTAGTGGAAGGGGGTGGGGAAGCCCACCACGTCGGCCTTCACCACCGGGGAGAAGTCGGTGACGCCGAACGGTATCGCGATGAGGGTGCCGGCGATCAGGCCGAGCAGGACGGCGATCTGCTTGACGAAGCCACGGGTGAAGCGGCGCAGCAGCAGCACGATGGCCAGGGTGATCCCGGCGAGGGTGAGATAGGTGGTCGAGCCGTAGTCGTCGGCGGCCGGGTTGGGACCCTGGGCCCAGCCGAAGGCGACCGGGAGGAGGGACACCCCGATCAGGGTGATGACCGACCCGGTGACGACCGGCGGGAAGAAGCGGACGGCCTTGCTGAAGAAGGGCGCGGCGATGAAGCCGAGCAGGCCGGCGACCATCACCGCGCCGAAGATGACCGGCAGCGCGTCGGACTTGTCCTTGGCGGAGGCGACGACCGCGGTCATGGGGGCGACACCGGCGAAGGTGACGCCGTTGACGAACGGCAGCCGGGCGCCGATCTTCCAGATGCCGAGGGTCTGGAGAAAGGTGGCGAGGCCCGCGGTGAACAGGCAGGCGCCGGTGAGGAAGGTCAGCTCGGTCGCGGACAGGCCCACGGCCGCGCCCACGATCAGGGGTGGGGCGACGACCCCGGCGTACATGGCGGCCACGTGCTGTAGGCCGGTGGTCGCCATTTTCAGGGCGGGGAGTTTCTCGTCAACAGGATGGGCGGCCACGGCGGCTCCTCCGGGCGGGTAACACGTTCGTCGACGACGACGTGGGTTTCTGGGAGGTGGTGCGGTGCGGTGTGCGGACCGTGACGGAGCGTGAGGGGGGTGAGCGGGGAGTGAGCGGTGACCGTTCCGGGGCGCGTGCGTCCACACGCGCCCCGGAGACGGCTGCCATGGATCCCGCTCGGATCCACGGCTCCGGCCGGGAGCCGTCCCTCTCGGCCGGAGTTCTGGGGAGTGCCGCGCCGGATCAGGCCTGGGCGGCGATGCGGGCGAGGCGCTGGGCCTCCTCGCGGGTGGAGCGGGCGATGGCCTCCTCGTCGACGGCGACCAGGCGGCCGTTGTCCACGATCTGCCGGCCATTGACGAAGGACGCGGTGACCGGGGCCGCCGCGCCGAAGACCAGCGCGGTCACCGGGTCGGCGATGGAGGAGTGGGCGAGCGTGTCCATCTTCCACAGCACCACGTCGGCCAGCTTGCCCGGCTCCAGCGAGCCGATCTGGTCCGCGCGGCCGAGCACCTGGGCGCCGCCGTGGGTGCCGAGCCGCAGCGCCTGACGGGCGTTGAGGGCGGCCTCGCGGTGCGCGCCGAGGCGGTTGATCAGCAGGGCGTTGCGCAGCTCGGTGTGGAGTTCGCCGGACTCGTTGGAGGCGGTGCCGTCCACGCCGAGGCCGACCGGGACGCCGGCCCTGAGCATGTCGGGGACGCGGGCGATACCGGCGGCGAGGCGGGCGTTGGAGGACGGGCAGTGGGCGACGCCGGTCTTCGTGCGGGCGAAGGCGGCGATGTCGGAGTCGTTCATGTGGACGCAGTGCGCCATCCACACGTCCTCACCGAGCCAGCCGGTGGACTCGAAGTAGTCGGTCGGGCCCATGCCGAACAGCTCGTGGCAGAACTTCTCCTCCTCCACGGTCTCCGAGCCGTGGGTGTGCAGCCGTACGCCGAGGCTGCGGGCCAGCTCGGCGCCCTGGCGCAGGAGTTCGGTGGAGACGGAGAAGGGCGAGCAGGGCGCCACGGCCACCTGGGTCATGGCGTCGAAGGAAGCGTCGTGGTGCTTGCGCACGGTCTCCTCGGTCGCGGCGAGCGCGCCCTCGAGGGTCTCGACGGCGAAGTCCGGCGGCAGGCCGCCGTCCTTCTCGCTGCGGTCCATCGAGCCGCGGGCCAGGGTGAAGCGGACGCCCATCTCGGCGGCGGCGCGGATGATCGAGCCGGACAGGTCGCCGGAGCCGTGCGGGAACACGTAGTGGTGGTCCATGGCGGTGGTGACACCGCCGCGGGCCATCATCGCGAGGGACCCCTGCGCGGCCGCGTACGTCATCTGCTCGTCGATGCGCGCCCAGGTGGGGTAGAGCGCGACGAGCCAGTTGAACAGGTTGTGGTCGGTGGCCAGGCCGCGGGTGATCCACTGGTAGAAGTGGTGGTGGGTGTTGACCAGACCGGGCGTGGCCAGATGGCCGCTCGCGTCGATCCGGCGCACCACGTTCTCCAGGCCCTGGGGGGCCTGGCCAGCGCCGAGCGACTCGATCCGGTTGCCGGCCAGGACCAGGTACCCGGAGGCGTACTCCGTGTCGCCCGCGTCCACGGTCGCGATTGCGCAGTTCTCGATGACGATGCGCTGGGCTGCCGATGGTGCCATCGTGCTTCCTTGTCTTTCAGTGGCGGACCCGTGGACAGGAGGACGAAGGGTCCACGGGAAGGGCACGGCAGGACCCTAGGAGGATTTGAGTGCCGCAGCCGGGTGGCGGCTCCGGGTGCCGAGATGATGGAAGAACAGATTGAGCAGGACCGCGACGAGCGCGCCGGCGCTGATGCCGGAGCCGAGCACGGTCTGCGCCCAGGCCGGGAAGCCGGCGTAGAAGGTCGGTGCGGCCAGCGGGATGATGCCGGCGCCGAGTGCGACCGCGACCAGGATGATGTTGGAGCTGTCGTCCAGGCCCGCCTCGGACAGCGTACGGATACCGCTGACGGCGATCGAGCCGAACAGGACGATGCCCGCGCCGCCGAGGACCGGCAGGGGAACCAGGGAGACGACCGCGCCGAGCACCGGGAAGGCGCCGAGGACCAGCAGGGTGCCGCCGGCGACGGCGACGACATAGCGGCTGCGCACCCGGGTGAGCGAGACGACGCCGACGTTCTGGGCGAAGGCGGAGGTGGGGAAGCCGCCGAAGACGGGGCCGAGCAGGGTGGCGATGCCGTCGGTGCGCAGGCCGCGGGTGATGGTCCGGGCGTCGGTGCGGCGCTCGCAGATCTCGCCGAGGGCGAGCATCCCGGCGCTGGACTCGGTCATCAGCACCAGCATCACGATGCACAGCGACAGGATCGCCGCGGGCTGGAACTCGGGGGTGCCGAAGGCGAAGGGCGCGGGCAGCGCGGCGACGGGGGCGGACTCCAGGGCCCCGAAGTCGGCCATGCCGAACGGGATGGCGGCCAGGGTGCCGACGAGCAGTCCGCACAGCAGGGCGACCTGCTTGACGAAGCCGCGGCCGAAGCGCTGGATCAGCAGGATCACCGCGAGGGTGAATCCGGCGAGCGCGAGGTGCCGCATGGAGCCGAAGTCGGGGGCGTTCTTGTCGCCGCCCTGCGCCCAGCTCACCGGGACCGGCATCAGGGTGACCCCGATCAGGGTGATGACCACGCCGGTGACCAGGGGCGGGAAGAAGCGGAGCAGCCGGCCGAAGAAGGGGCCGACGGCGAGGCAGAAGACACCGGCGACCATGACCGCGCCGTAGATGGCGGGGAGCTGGTGGCCCGGGGAGTTGGTCTCGGCGATCGCGAGGATCGGCGCGATACCGGCCGAGGAGGCGGCGTTGACGAAGGGCAGCCGGTTGCCGACGAGGCCCTTGACGCCGAGGGTCTGGAGGAGGGTCGCGACGCCCGCGATGAGCAGGCTCGCGGCGATCAGCCGGGTGCGGGCCGCGAGGTCGAGTCCGCAGGCCTGGCCGATGATGAGCGGAGGAGTGACAACGCCTGCGTACATGGCGGCGATGTGCTGGAGCGCGGCGGGGACGAGCCGCGAGAGGTGGAGCTTCTCGTCCACCGGGTGCACGGACGTGACGGCGTCCTCGGTGTGCACCGGCGGGGTGGAACACGGGGCTGTGTCGGCCCCCTGCGCAGGCTGTGCCATTTCGTTCCCTCCGGTGTGGCGCGCCCCCGGCCCGGGTGGGCGGGGCCGGGGGCGCGCGTCCCGCGTCAGAGGTTGGTCATGTCGACCGGGATACGGGGCTCGACGCCGTCCCGCAGGACCGTGGCCTCGATGAGGCCGTAGGGGCGGTCGGCGGCGAAGTAGACCTCGTTGTCGTTCTTGAGACCGAAGGGCTCGAGGTCGACGAGGAAGTGGTGCTTGTTCGGCAGCGAGAAGCGGACCTCGTCGATCTCGCCGCGGTTGTTGATGATGCGCGAGCCCATCTGGTACAGCGTCTGCTGGAGGGAGAGGGAGTAGGTCTCGGCGAAGGCGTGCAGCATGTGCTTCTTGACCTGCTCGTAGGACTTCTCCCAGTTGGGCATCTTCTGCTCGTCGTCGGTCCAGTTGAACCGCCACCGGGCCGAGACCGACGTGGCCAGGATGCGGTCGTAGGCCTCCTGGAGCGTCGTGTACTTGTCCTTGATGTAGCCCCAGAACTCGGAGTTGGTCGAGTTCATCACCGTCAGGTCCTTCAGACCGGAGATGACCTCGAACTTCTCACCGTCGTAGGTGATCTGGGTGACGCGGGTCTCCTGGCCCTTGCGCACGAAGGAGTGCTTGACCTCGTCCGCGCCGATGAACCGGGAGTTGGCGTCCGAGGTCTCGATCCGCTCCCAGGCGTACTCCTCGATGCGGATGCGCGCGCGGTGGATCACCTCCTGCGAGGTGACGAAGTGGCGGGCCAGGTGGATGCCGAACTGCTCGGCGGACTCGATGCCGTGTTCCTTGGCCTTGGCGAACACCGTGTTCTTGGTGGTGTCGGTGGGCAGGACGTGGGCGTTGGAGCCGGAGTAGTGGACGTCGTCCATGTCGCCGCTCAGGGCGACCGAGACGTTGAGGTCCTTGATGTGGTGGGTGGCGCCGTCCCGCGTGATCTTTACGACTCGGTTCTCGGCCTTGCCGTACTGGTTCTGTCCCAGAATGGTGGGCATTTAGCTAGCTCCCTCGGTAAACGGAGTAGCCGAACGGGTTGAGCAGCAGCGGTACGTGGTAGTGCTCGCCCGGTACGACGGCGAACGTGATCGCCACCTCCGGGAAGAACACAGCCGGTCCGCTGTCCCGAGTCGCGGGGGCGTCCTGCTGCGCATCGGCTTGCTTCTTCGCAGATCTCTCTTCGAAATACGACTCGACGGCGAAGTCGAGCCGTACGTGTGTGGTCCCTTCCGGCAGCGCCGGCAGGTCCTTGCACCGGCCGTCGGCGTCGGTCGCGGAGCCGCCGAGCGCCTGCCAGTCCGCCGCGGGGCCCGAGCGGGCGGAGAGCCGGACGGCGACGCCCTCGGCGGGGCGGCCCACGGAGGTGTCCAGGATGTGGGTGGACACGGAGGCGGTGGTGCTGGTGCTCATGGTGTCAGGCGTCCTCTTCGACGAGTCGGGCCAGGCGGATGCGGTTGATCTTGCCCAGCTCGGTGCGGACGATCTCCCGCTCCTGCTCCGGCGCGTTGCCGATCCGCTCCCTGACCGCGTCCCGCATCTGCTCGCCGGTCCGGCCGGTGGCGCAGATGAGGAAGACGTGGCCGAACTTCTCCTGGTAGGCCAGGTTCAGCTCGAGCATCTCGGCCTTCAGCTCCTCACCGGCGCCGGCCATGCCGCTCTGTTCGCGGGCGGAGGTCGGGTCGCCGGGCTTGGGGCGGCCGATGGGCGGGTGCCCCGCCATCGCCTCCGCCAGGTCGGCCGCGGTCAGCTCGGCCATGGCGGCGTCGCTGGCGGCGTAGAGGGCGTCGGTGGTGGCGTAGGGGCGGCCGGCGAGCAGTCGCCGGATCCACGCGGTGGAGGCGCACGCCTCGTGGAGGGCGGCGTGCGCCGCCGGCTCCTCCAGGTCGTTGAACCGGGCCAGGCCCGGGGGCGTGGAAGTCGTCGTCACGGGAGCCTCCGTGGCCGGAAACGGCCGTCGTGCTTCAGCGGGCTGCCGATAGCTAACGCCCCCGGAAACGCCACGTCAACACTTTGTTGAAAATTCCGCGTAACAACCGGGCCCGTGCGTCACCGGGGGCGAGAACGCCCCCGAGGGACCCGGGGAAGCACGGGCTCGCCCCGGCAAAGTGGCTACGCGCCCTTCTCCCGGTTGAGGTAGTTGTAGACCGTGAAGCGGCTCACCCCGAGCGCGCTCGCCACGGTCTCGACGCCGTGCCGTACCGCGAAGGCACCCCGGGCCTCCAGCGTACGGACGATCTCCTGCTTGGCCTTGCGGTCCAGGTCGGCCAGCGGCCGGCCCCGCCTGCGCTCCATGGCGGCGAGGATGTGGTCGAGGGAGTCGGCGAGCTGGGGCAGGCGTACGGCGACGACGTCGACGCCTTCCCAGCCGAGGACGACATCCTCGGGGCCGGCCTCGTCGGGCGGGAGCATCTCTCCGCCCATCGCGTCGACCAGCGGTTTCACGGCCGCGATGAAGGGCTCGTCCGCGCTCATCTATCGCCCTCCCCGGCGTCGCCGCCCACCACGTTGACCTGGAGCGAGATCCGGGTGGCGCCGGCCTCCAGGCTCTTGCGCAACAACGCGTCCACGGCCGTCAGGACGCGGTCGGCGCCGCCCTCGGCCGTGTTGCCGAACGGGCCGACGTCGACGGCGTCCAGCCCGGCCGTCTCGATGACCTCGCGCGCCGCCAGGGCGTGCGCGGGGGCCTCGTCCAGGTCGAAGGGTTCGGTCGTGAACTCCACTCTCAATCGCACGCGCACAACCTAACGCGCGGCAGGGGTTTTCGGGCCGCCCGGCGAGGACCGGCGATGGGGGCCCCTTGACAAGCCACGACACCCGACGGCAATCTTCCATTAAGCAGAAACGAACTTCCGTAATGCGGAAACACGACCACGGAAGGGAGCGCGGCCCCCGATGGGATTCGCAGACCAGCGCTTCAACGTCAACCTGTCGATCCTCTTCACGGAACTCCCGCTCCTGGAGCGTCCCGCGGCCGCCGCCGCGGCGGGCTTCACCGCGGTCGAGCTGTGGTGGCCCTGGGTCGACTCCCCCACCCCCGAGCAGTCCGAGCTCGACGCCCTGAAGAAGGCGATCGAGGACGCGGGCGTCCGGCTCACGGGGCTCAACTTCTACGCCGGACAGCTGCCGGGCCCCGACCGCGGCGCCCTGTCGATCCCGGGCGAGGAGTCGGAGAGGTTCCGCGCCAACATCGACGTGGCGGCGGACTTCGCCCAATCCCTCGGCTGCACGGCCCTCAACGCCCTCTACGGCAACCGCGTGGAGGGCGTGGACCCGGCCGAGCAGGACGCGCTCGCCCTGGAGAACCTCGTCCTCGCGGCCCGGGCCGCCGACCGGATCGGCGCGATCGTGCTGATCGAGGCGCTGAACCAGCCCGAGTCGCCGCTCTGCCCGCTGGTGTCGGCGCCGGCCGCGATCGAGGTCGTGGACAAGGTCAACGCGGCGACCGGCCTCGGGAACGCGAAGTTCCTGATGGACCTGTACCACCTGTCCATGAACGGCGAGGACCTCCCCTCGGTCATCGAGCAGTACGCGGCGAAGACCGGGCACGTCCAGATCGCCGACAACCCCGGCCGTGGCGCCCCCGGGACGGGTTCGCTTCCGCTGGAGGAGCTGCTCGACCAGCTGAGCAAGGCCGGTTACGACGGCTGGGTGGGCCTGGAGTACAAGCCGGGCGACCGCCCGAGCGCCGAGGCCTTCGAGTGGCTCCCCCGCGAGGCGCGCGCCGCGCGCTGAACCCCCTGACTTTGCACAGCAGTTGAGAGAGGCACCCCCATCATGAGCAACAACAACCTTACGAATTCTTCCCGCCCGACCCGCCCGGCGATCGCGTGGATCGGCCTCGGCATCATGGGCTCCCCCATGTCCGAGAACCTGATCAAGGCGGGTTACCAGGTCACCGGCTTCACCCTGGAGCAGGACAAGCTGGACCGGCTGGCCGCCGCCGGCGGCACCGCCGCCTCCTCCATCGCCGAGGCCGTGCGCGACGCCGACGTGGTGATCACCATGGTGCCCGCGTCCCCGCAGGTCGAGGCCATCTCCTACGGCCCCGAGGGCATCCTGGAGAACGCGAAGCAGGGCGCCCTGCTGATCGACATGTCCTCGATCACCCCGCAGACCTCCATCGACCTGGCGAAGGCCGCCAAGGACAAGGGCATCCGCGTCCTGGACGCGCCCGTCTCCGGCGGTGAGGCCGGCGCCATCGAAGCCGTGCTGTCGATCATGGTCGGTGGTGAGCAGGCCGACTTCGAGGAGGCCAAGCCGATCTTCGAGGCGCTGGGCAAGACCATCGTGCTGTGCGGCCCGCACGGCTCCGGCCAGACCGTGAAGGCCGCCAACCAGCTGATCGTCGCCGTGAACATCCAGGCGTGCGCCGAGGCCGTGGTCTTCCTGGAGAAGTCGGGCGTGGACCTGAAGGCCGCCCTCGACGTCCTCAACGGCGGTCTGGCCGGCTCGACCGTGCTGACGCGGAAGAAGGACAACTTCCTCAACCGCGACTTCAAGCCGGGCTTCCGCATCGACCTGCACCACAAGGACATGGGCATCGTCACCGACGCCGCCCGCACCGTCGGCGCGACCCTGCCGGTCGGCTCCGTGGTCGCCCAGCTGGTCGCCTCGCTGCGCGCCCAGGGCGACGGCGGGCTGGACCACTCGGCCCTGCTGCGGGCCGTGGAGCGCCTGTCCGGCGCGCAGGTCTGATCCGCCCCACCAGACTTCCGGGTCGCGGCGCTGCTGACACCTGTCCTGTCGCGCCCAGGCGGCGCCGCGGCCCGGAATCACATTCAACAAACTGTTGACGCTCAGATCGCCCCACTTCTAGGCTCCACAAAGCGGAAGAATGTTTCCGCTGCCACCCGCACGGAAGGTCCACGATGTCGAAGCGCGTGCTCACGACAGAGTCCGGCGCACCGGTCGCCGACAACCAGAACTCCGCCTCCGCCGGCGTAGGCGGCCCGCTCCTGATCCAGGACCAGCAGCTCCTGGAGAAGCTCGCGCGCTTCAACCGCGAGCGCATCCCGGAGCGCGTGGTGCACGCCCGTGGCTCCGGCGCGTACGGCCACTTCGAGGTGACCGACGACGTCACCGGGTTCACCCACGCCGACTTCCTGAGCGAGATCGGCAAGCGCACCGAGGTGTTCGTGCGCTTCTCGACGGTCGCCGACTCGCTCGGCGGTGCCGACGCCGTCCGTGACCCGCGCGGCTTCGCGGTGAAGTTCTACACCGAGGAGGGCAACTACGACCTCGTCGGCAACAACACCCCGGTGTTCTTCATCAAGGACCCGATCAAGTTCCCCGACTTCATCCACTCGCAGAAGCGCGACCCGTTCACCGGCCGCCAGGAGCCGGACAACGTCTGGGACTTCTGGGCGCACGCCCCCGAGGCCACGCACCAGATCACCTGGCTGATGGGCGACCGCGGCATCCCGGCGTCGTACCGGCACATGAACGGCTACGGCTCGCACACCTACCAGTGGGCGAACGCGCAGGGCGAGGCCTTCTTCGTCAAGTACCACTTCAAGACCAACCAGGGCATCCGCAGCCTGAGCAGCGAGCAGGCCGCCGAGCTGGCGGGCACGGACCCCAACTCGCACCAGACGGACCTGCTCCAGGCCATCGAGCGCGGGGTGCACCCGTCCTGGACCCTGTACGTCCAGATCATGCCGGCGGACGAGGCGGCGGACTACCGCTTCAACCCGTTCGACCTGACCAAGGTGTGGCCGCACAAGGACTACCCGCTCCAGCGCGTGGGCCGTCTCGTCCTCGACCGCAACCCGGACAACGTCTTCGCCGAGGTCGAGCAGGCCGCGTTCTCCCCGAACAACTTCGTGCCGGGCATCGGCCCCTCGCCCGACAAGATGCTCCAGGGCCGCCTGTTCGCCTACGCGGACGCCCACCGCTACCGCCTCGGTGTCAACCACACCCTGCTGCCGGTCAACTCCCCGAAGGCGGTGCCGGGCGGTGCCAGCAACTACGGCCGCGACGGCTACATGGCGCTGAACCCGCAGGGCCGCCACGCCAAGAACTACGAGCCGAACTCGTACGACGGCCCGGTGGAGACCGGCCGCCCGCTGTCCGCCCCGCTGGCGGTCTCGGGCCACACGGGCACCCACTCCGCGCCCCTGCACACCAAGGACGACGACTTCTACCAGGCGGGTGAGCTGTACCGCCTGATGTCGGCGGAGGAGAAGTCCCGCCTGATCGCCAACATCGCCGGCGGCCTGTCGCAGGTCTCCCGCGACGACGTGATCGAGAAGAACCTGGCCCACTTCCACGCCGCCGACCCCGAGTACGGCAAGCGCGTGGAGGAGGCGGTCCGCGCCCTGCGCGAGGACTGAGACCAGCGCCCCACAGGCAGCGTGCGGGATCTGACGGGAGGTCATGATCTCCGCACGCGGCCCGCGCGGCGCGCCGGACGGCCCGGATGAGGGGTGGCCGTACGGCGCGGAGCGCGGGCAGGGCGAGGACCGCGATGGCGTGCGAGCCAGTGCGGTGGTGAAGGAACCGGGTGCCCTTCTCGACCAGAGGGAAGGGAATCCCCGGCTCCGTCGCAGCCATCGCGGTCCCACCCAGGCCCCTCCCGGGCCCCCAAGACCCCGTCCGGCGGCGCGAACGACCTGTCGCGCCCAGCCTCGCGCCGCCGGACGGCACCCACCCCGAACGCTCCCTACGCCGCTGCGATCCCGCCGGCGAGGGAGCGTTCTGCGTTGTCGAGCAGTTCCCTGCGGGCCCGCGGGCTGGTGGGCCGGCCGGGGTCCGCCGCCTCGATGCCGGTCCTCGGAATGCGTATCGGTGGGGGGCGCCGCAGGCTGAAGGTATGGGTAATCCGACGCAGTATCCGCACATCGTGGTCCACTCGCCCGCCCTCGACGGGTCGCGGCGGGTCACCGAGGGGGACGTGGTGCTGGGGATCGCCTCGCATCTCGACGATGTCGTGGAGATCCTGCGGCTGGCCGATCTGGACCGGATCGAGGTCGAGGAGAGTGATCTCATCGAGTGGCAGGGCGGCGGGCCCGACGACTGGCCGGGGCTGTCGGAGCACGAGGTATAGGAACGCGTAAACCTTGGCGGCACACGCAGGAGGGGCGGCCCGTCGTGCGACGGGCCGCCCCTCCTCGGTGGTACCGCGTGGCGTCAGACCTTCAGCGGCTTGATCGACGTCGGGGCGTGACCGGGCTCGGTGGCCAGGTCCTCGAACTCGGAGATGTCACTGATGTCCATGGTCCTGCTCATGGAGATGTTGGTGATGCGCTCCAGGATCGCCTCGACGACGACCGGCACCTGGTACTCGGCGGCCAGCTTCTTCGCCTGCTCGAAGGCCGCGCCCAGCTGCTCCGGCTCGGTGACCCGGATCGCCTTGCAGCCCAGGCCCTCGGCGACCTTGACGTGGTCCACGCCGTAGACGCCGATCTCCGGAGTGTTGATGTTCTCGAATTCCAGGTTGACCTGGAAGTTGATGTCCAGGCCGATCTGCGCCTGGCGGATCAGGCCCAGGTAGGCGTTGTTCACCAGCACATGGACGTACGGGATCCTGTGCTGGGCGGCGACCGCCAGCTCCTCGATCATGAACTGGAAGTCGTAGTCGCCGGAGAGGGCGACCACCGGGGCCTCCGGGTCGGCCTTGGCGACGCCGATCGCGGCCGGGATGGTCCAGCCCAGCGGGCCGGCCTGGCCGCAGTTGATCCAGTGGCGCGGCTTGTAGACATGCAGCATCTGCGCGCCGGCGATCTGGGAGAGGCCGATGGTGGTGACGTACCGGGTGTCCGGGCCGAAGGCCTTGTTCATCTCCTCGTACACGCGCTGCGGCTTCATCGGCACGTTGTCGAAGTGGGTACGGCGCAGCAGCGTCGCCTTGCGCTCCTGGGTGGAGGCCACCCACGCGGAGCGGTCGGGGAGCCTGCCCGCGGCCTTCAGTTCCTTCGCGACCTCGATGAACAGCTCCAGCGCGGCCTTGGCGTCGGAGACGACCCCGTAGTCCGGCGGGAAGATCTTGCCGATCTGGGTGGGCTCGATGTCGACGTGCACGAACTTCCGCTCGCCGCGGTAGACGTCGAGCTTGTAGCCGGTGTGCCGGTTGGCCCAGCGGTTGCCGATGCCGAGGACGCAGTCCGACTCCAGGAAGGTGGCGTTGCCGTAGCGGTGCGAGGTCTGGACACCGACCATGCCGGCGTTCAGCTCGTGGTCGTCGGGCAGCGCGCCCCAGCCCATCAGGGTCGGGATGACCGGGGTCTGGGTCAGCTCGGCGAACTCGACCAGGAGGTCGGCCGCGTCGGCGCCGATGACGCCACCGCCGGCCACGATGACCGGGCGCTCCGACTCCAGAAGAAAGGTGATCGCCTTCTCGATCTGGGCGCGGGTCGCGGCCGGCTTGTAGACCGGCAGCGGCTCGTACGTCTCCGGGTCGAACTCGATCTCGGTGAGCTGGACGTCGATCGGCAGGTCGATGAGGACCGGGCCGGGACGGCCGGAGCGCATCAGGTGGAAGGCCTGCTGGAAGACGCCGGGGACCTGGGCGGCCTCCAGGACGGTGACCGCCATCTTCGTGACCGGCTTGGCGATCGACGCGATGTCGACGGCCTGGAAGTCCTCCTTGTGGATCACGCTGGTGGGCGCCTGGCCCGTGATGCACAGGATCGGGATGGAGTCACCGATGGCCGAGTACAGACCGGTGATCATGTCGGTGCCGGCCGGGCCGGAGGTACCGATGCAGACGCCGATGTTGCCCGGCGTGGTGCGGGTGTAGCCCTCGGCCATGTGCGAGGCACCCTCGACATGGCGGGCGAGGGTGTGGTGGATGCCGCCGCCCTCCTTGAGGGCCTTGTAGAACGGGTTGATCGCCGCGCCCGGCACACCGAAGGCGTCGGTGACGCCCTCGCGCTTGAGGATCTCAACTGCCGCGCGGGCAGCGGTCATACGGGCCATCGAGTACTCCTGCTTCGGCTGTCGGATGCGTACTCCCGTCGCGCCCCGCGGTGAGCACAGTCTCCAGAGTCGACCACTTCCGCTTCATTTTCACGATGCGGAAAGTAATTTCTACTATCTGGAAGCAATGTAGGAGGCGTGGGCGGACGGCGTCAAGGGCGTTCCACCGCCGGGGAGACCCGCAGGACAGGGGAAGTGCCGGACAACAGGGGTGCGGCAGGAGGACGATGGGAGCGTCCCTGTGTGCCGCCGGGGGAGTGGGTGGGCCATGCCCGAGTGCGTACCGGTGCGCTGCCCGGTCTGCCGGCGCGAGCACCTCTACGCCGCGCCGTCCTATCCGTGTGTCTGCGGCGCCCCCACCGCCCCGCGCCTGGACCCCACCGGGCAGCCGGCCGTGGCCGAGCACCGCGCCTGGGAGGACGAGTGGCTCACCGTGCCGTGCGCGGCCTGCGGGCACCCGGGCCAGTGGCCGCACCCGGAGCTGGGCTGCCCGTGCGGCACGGTGCTGCGCATTCCGGTCGCCGGTGCGGCCGCCGCCCCCGCCCCGCCCCCGGAACCGGAGCGCCCCGCGCCCCGGCTCCCCTTCCAGCCCCGGCCCGTGCGCACCGCCCGGGACGCGGTCACCACCGCCGCGCTCTATCTGCGCTGGCTCGGCTACCGGGACATCCGTCGCGCCGACCAGCGGCCGCCGCACGGCATCGGGCTCGCCGCCCGCGGACTGCTCGCCCAGGTGGACCCGACCGTACGGCCCGCCGCGCCGCGGGACGTGGAGTGCCTGTGGCTGACCGCGATGACCGAGTCCGCGGGCTGTGTGTACTTCTCCCTGGCCGGCTACACCGACGCCGCGCGGGCGCGCGCGGGCGGCCTCGGGATACCGCTGTTCGTCCTGGACCTCGCGGGTGTGCCGCAGCCGGTGAACGACCCGGCCGAGGCGCTGCACACCGAGGGCGCGCCGGAGCCGCAGACGCGCACGAGGGACGGACACCGCTGAGCGGCACCCGTCCCTCGTCCCCGCACGCCGGGCTCAGTCCCGGTAGGTCTCGCGCAGCTCCACCTTGCGCACCTTCCCGGACACCGTCATCGGGAAGGAGTCGAGGATCCGCAGCCGGCTGGGGATCTTGTAGTGGGCGAGCCGGCCCTGGCAGAAGGCGTGCAGCTCCTCCAGGGTGAGCGGGTCGGCCGCGTCCTGCGGGATGACACAGGCGAGCACCTCCTCGCCGTACTTCTCGTCCGGTACGCCGACGACCTGGACGTCCCTGATCTTCGGATGGGCGTAGAGGAACTCCTCGATCTCGCGCGGGTAGATGTTCTCGCCGCCCCGGATGATCATGTCCTTGATCCGGCCGACGATCTCCACATAGCCGTTCTCGCGCATCGTCGCGAGGTCCCCGGTGTGCATCCAGCGGCCCGCGTCGATCGCCTCGGCGGTCTTCCCCGGCTCGTCCCAGTAGCCGAGCATCACGCTGTAGCCGCGGGTGCACAGCTCGCCCGCGGTGCCGCGGGGCTGGGTCACCCCGGTCGCCGGGTCGACGATCTTGACCTCCAGGTGCGGCAGCACCCGGCCGACGGTGGCGGTGCGGTGCTCCAGGTCGTCCTCGATCCGGGTCTGCAACGACACCGGCGAGGTCTCGGTCATGCCGTAGCAGATGGAGACCTGCTCCATGTGCATCTCGGCGACCACCCGCTTCATCACCTCCACCGGGCAGGGCGAGCCCGCCATGATCCCGGTGCGCAGCGAGGAGAGGTCGTACGACGCGAAGTCGGGGAGGTTCAGTTCGGCGATGAACATGGTGGGGACGCCGTACAGGGACGTACAGCGCTCCCGCTGCACCGCCTCCAGGGTGGCCTTCGGGTCGAAGGAGGGGGCCGGGACGACGATGCAGGCGCCGTGCGAGGTGGCCGCGAGGTTTCCCATCACCATGCCGAAGCAGTGGTAGAAGGGGACCGGGAGACAGACCCGGTCCTGCTCGGTGTAGGCGATCAACTCCCCCACGAAGTAGCCGTTGTTGAGGATGTTGTGGTGGGAGAGGGTGGCACCCTTGGGGAAGCCGGTGGTGCCCGAGGTGTACTGGATGTTGATGGGGTCGTCGCAGGACAGCTCCGGGTAGCGGGCCTCCTGCGTGGCCCGCGCGAGCAGCGCCGGCCAGCTCCGGTCACCGATGTGGACGACCTCGCGCAGCTGCGGGCAGCGGCCCCGGACCTCGTCGACCATCGCCCGGTAGTCGCTGGTCTTGTGGCTGAGCGAGGCGAACAGCAGGGAGATCCCGGCCTGGTTCAGGACGTACTCGACCTCGTGGGTGCGGTAGGCCGGGTTGATGTTCACCATGATCGCGCCGATGCGGGCGGTGGCGTACTGGACCAGGACCCACTCGGCGCAGTTGACCGCCCAGATGCCCACCCGGTCGCCCTTGGCGACGCCGGAGGCGAGCAGCGCCCGCGCCAGCTCGTCGACGTCGGCGCCGAACCGCGCATAGGTCCAGCGCCGTCCCGTGGCCACCTCGACCAGTGCCTCGCGGTCCGGCCATCTCTCCACGGCCCGGTCGAGGTTGGCGCCGATGGTGTCTCCCAGCAGGGCGGTGCTGCCGGTGCCGTGCGTGTACGACAGCTGAGTGGTCACCGGAAGTCCTCCTCGCGGTACTCGTCCGCCGAGCCCGCGGCGGTGGCCTCGCGCAGCTCGATGCGGCGGATCTTGCCGGAGACGGTCTTGGGCAGCGCGCCGAACTCCAGCCGGCGGATGCGCTTGTAGGGGGCGAGCACCTCGCGGGAGTGCTCGAAGAGGACCTTGGCGGTGTCGGCGCCGGGCTGCCAGCCCTCCGCGAGCACGACGTACGCCTTCGGCACGGCGAGGCGCAGCTCGTCCGGCGCGGGCACGACGGCCGCCTCGGCCACCGCCGGGTGCTCCAGCAGGGCGCTCTCCAGCTCGAAGGGGCTGATCTTGTAGTCGGAGGCCTTGAAGACGTCGTCCGCGCGGCCGACGTAGGTCAGATAGCCGTCCTCGTCGCGGGAGGCGATGTCGCCGGTGCGGTAGTAGCCGCCCGCCATCGCCTCCGCCGTACGGTCCGGGTCGCCGTGGTAGCCGGCCATCAGGCCGACCGGGCGCTCGGAGAGGTCGAGGGCCAGTTCGCCCTCGGTGGCGCCGGGGGCGCCGGAGACCGGGTCGAGGAGTTCGACGCGGAAGCCGGGGCTCGGGCGGCCCATGGAGCCGGTCTTCAGCACCTGGCCGGGGCTGTTGGAGACCTGCACGGCGGTCTCGGTCTGCCCGAAGCCGTCCCGGATCGTCACCCCCCAGCCGCGCCGGACCTGCTCGATCACCTCGGGGTTGAGCGGTTCGCCGGCCGCCACCGCCTCGCGGGGCGGGGTGCGCAGCTGGCCGAGGTCGGCCTGGATGAGCATCCGCCAGACGGTCGGCGGGGCACAGAAGGTGGTGACACCGGCCCGGTCCATCTCGGCCATCAGACGGGTCGCGTCGAACCGTGTGTAGTTGAAGACGAAGACGGTCGCCTCGGCGTTCCACGGCGCGAACAGGTTGGACCAGGCGTGCTTGGCCCAGCCGGGCGAGGAGATGTTCAGGTGCACGTCGCCCGGTTTCAGGCCGATCCAGTACATGGTGGACAGGTGCCCGACCGGGTACGAGGTGTGGGTGTGCTCGACCAGCTTGGGGCGGGCGGTCGTACCGGAGGTGAAGTAGAGCATCAGCGGGTCGTCGGCCAGGGTGGGGCCGTCGGGGACGAAGTCGGCCGGGGCGGTGTAGGCGTCCTCGTACGGCTGCCAGCCGTACTCGGGGGAGCCGCCGACCGCGATCCGGGTGTAACCGCCGGGCACCTCGGCGAACTTGGCGGTGTCCTCCGTCCGTACGATCACATGCTTCACCCGGCCCCGGTCCACCCGGTCGCGCAGGTCGGCCGGGCCGAGCAGCGGGGTGGCCGGGATGACCACGGCGCGCAGCTTCATCGCGGCCAGCGCGGTCTCCCACAGCTCGGCCTGGTTGCCGAGCATGACCAGGATGCGGTCCTCGGCGGCGACGCCCTGCTCGCGCAGCCACCGGGCGACCCGGTTGGAGCGCTCGGACAGCTCGGCGAAGGAGAGCCGGGTCTCGGTGCCGTCCTCCTCGACGAGGTGCAGGGCGGTCCGGTCGTTGCCGGCGGCGATCGCGTCGAACCAGTCCAGCGCCCAGTTGAAGTGCCCGAGCCGGGGCCAGGTGAAGCCCTGGTAGGCGGTGGCGTAGTCCTCTCTGTGCGTCAGGAGAAAGTCCCTGGCGGTGCGGAACGACTCGGTCGCCGTGCTCATGCGTGATTCTCCTTGCTCTTCCGGACCATTGCCGGGCGGCTCTCTGGCATCGTCTAATCCGTGATGCAGGTCTCACTACCCCCGAACGGGGGTGTGGGAAGCCGAAGGAGCGACACAGGTGACGGCAGACGCGGCGGGGGCAGTGGAGATAGGCGGTGCGCTGGCCCGGCTGCGGCGGGCCACGGGGCTTCCGGTCGCCTTCGGCGGGCTGGTGGAGCCGGGCCGGCCGCAGATCCGGATCAGCGAGCTGAGCGGCACCACCACGGCCGCGCTGCGCTCGCTCGCGGTGATCTCCGGCAGCGGGCTCGGCGGCAAGGCGGTGGCGCTGGCCCGGCCGTGCGCGGTGACCGACTACCCCAGCTCCCGGCAGATCAGCCATGAGTACGACGCCAAGGTGGCGGCCGAGGGCATCCGCTCGGTGGTCGCGGTGCCGGTCGTGGTGCGGCGCCGGGTGCGCGGGGTGCTGTACGGCGCGCTGCGCTCGGCCCGGCCGCTCGGCGACCGGGCGCTGGACGCGGCGGTGGCGGCGGCGCGGGACGTGGAGCAGGCGCTGGTGGTGCGGGACGAGGCGGAGGCGCTGCTGACGGCGGCCCGGCCGGGGGCCGGCGGTCCGGCGCACGCCGCCGCCCTGGAGCAGGTACGGGAGGCGCACGCGGCGCTGCGGGCGCTGGCGCCCCGGATAGCCGACCCGGAGCTGCGGGCGGAACTGCTGGCCGCCTGCGGGCTGCTGGCGGCGCCGCGCCCGGCCGGTGCGCCGAGCCTTGCGCCGCGCGAGCTGGACGTGCTGACCTGGGTGGCGGCCGGGGCGACCAACGCGGCGGTGGCCGAACGGCTCGGTCTGGGTACGGAGACGGTCAAGGGATATCTGCGCTCGGCGATGCGGAAGCTGGGCGCGCACACCCGGGGGGAGGCGGTGACCGCGGCCCGGCGGGCGGGACTGCTGCCCTAGCCGCAGGCTCCTGAGGAAACGCTTTCATTCATGCCGAGACGCTTTGAATTTCCCTATGCCTGACCGGTTGTTATTTCCCTCACCACGGCTTCCGTCCGAATTTCAGGGATCGTTGCCTAGAATTTGGCCCGAACACGACACACGAGGGGAGCGGTGAAGTGCGACGGGACTTCCAGGAGCCTGCCAGGTGCCGCTCCGACCTGGTCATCGGCCGCGAAGAGCTGTTCGCGGGCGCCCGTGCGCAGCTCGCCTCCGGCGGCAGTGTGCTGCTCCACGGCCCGGCCGGAATAGGGAAATCGACCATTCTGCGGGCATTGACCGAGGAATACGCCGCGACCGCGCACACCGTCTTGCGCTGCTCGGCCACGGAGTCCGAATCCCACCTTCCCTTCCTGGCCCTGGCCGACCTGCTCGGCCTGGTCCTCGACGAGGTGTCGCCGCGGCTGCCCGCCGCTCAGCGCACCGCCCTGGAGTCGGCGCTCACCGGCCGCGGTGAGTCCAGCCTCCAGCGCGACGGCCTCGCGCTGCGCCTCGCGGTCCTCTCCGCGCTGCGGGCGCTCGCCACCGCGGGCCCGGTGCTGGTCGTCGCCGACGACCTCCAGTGGCTGGACCCGGCCAGCGCCGAACTGCTCGGCTTCGCCGCCCGGCGGCTCGGCGGCACCCCGGTGCAACTGCTGTGCGCGGTACGCACCGAGGGCCAGGAGAACCAGGAGTACGACCGTCATCTGCGCGCCTGCCCGCCGGACACCCTCGGGGTCCGGCTGGGCCCGCTCTCCCACGTCCAGGTGGCCCGGCTGCTGGACCACCGCGGCCACGGCGGGCTGCCCCGCTCCACGGTCCGCGAGATCCACCGCACCAGCGGCGGCAACCCGCTGTTCGCGCTGGAACTCGGCCGCGCCCTCGCCGAGCGGCCCACCCCGCCCCGGCCGGGCGAGCCGCTGCCCGTGCCCACCAGCCTGCGCGCCCTGGTGCTCAGCCGGCTGGACATGCTCTCCGTCGAGGCCCGCCGCACCCTGCTGGTGGCCAGCGCCGGCGCCCGCCCCACGATGGCCCTGCTGCACGCGGCCGGCCGGGAGAACGCCGAGGCGGAGTGCGCCCAGGCCGCCGAACTCGGGCTGCTGGCCACCGAGCCCGACGCCCCCGCCGTACGGTTCGCGCACCCCCTGATCTCCGCCGCGCTGTACGCGGAGGCCCCGGCCCATGAGCGCCGGGCCGTGCACACGGCGCTGTCCACCGCCGCCTCCGACCCGATCGAACGCGCCCGGCACCTGGCGCTGGCGGCCACCGGCGCCGACCCCGAGGCGGCCGCCCGGCTCGCCGAGGCCGCCGCGCTCGCCCGGGACCGCGGGGCCCCGTCGGTCGCCGCCCAGCTGGGGCTGCTCGCCGCCCGGCACACCCCCGCCGACGCCGCGCCCGGCCAGGCCGAGCGCCGGCTCCAGGCCGCAGAGGACGCGATCACCGCCGGCGAGCTGGACCTCGCCCGGGACATCGCCCGGGAGGTGCTGAGCCGGACGGCGGTGCCCGCCGACCGGGTGCGCGCCTGGATGATCGTCATCGACAGCGCCGGGCACACCATGGCCGAGGTCGACGCGGTCTTCCCGCAGGCGCTCGCCGACGCCGGCGACGACCCGCGGCTGCTCGCCCTGGTCCACTACCAGCTGGCCTGGCGGGCGCTGATCGTGGCCGGCGACTTCACCGAGGCCCGGCACGCCGCCGCGCACGCCGCCGAGCTGGCGGCGCGCGGCGGCGACCGGCGCACCGAACTGCTGTCGCTCGCCTTCCAGGCCCAGACCGAGACCCTGATGGGCCACCCGGACGCGCCCCGCACCATCAGACGCGCCCTGACGGAGCCCCAGGACCCACGGGTCGCCTGGCACCACAACGGCGCGGGCAGCGCCCGGTTCCGCTGGCTGGTCATGAGCGACCAGCTGACCGAGGCCCGGGCGACGGTCACCGCGCTGCTGCGCGAGGTACGGCGGCGCGGCTCGGTGGAGAGCGAGGTGCACTTCCTGCGCGGGCTCGCCGAGACCGAGCTGCGCGCCGGGCACTGCGGGCGCGCCCTGGAGCTGGCCCGGGAGAGTCTGCGGCTGGCCCGGGACTCCGGGATCGGGGAGACCGCCTCGGCGATGCTGACCTCGCTGGCGGAGGCGTCCGGCGGCGATGTGGACCGGGCGCTGGCCCTGGCCCGGGAGGCGGTGGCGCACGCCGAGGGGGACGGCGACCAGATGTACCTCTCGCGGGCCCTGGGCGCGCTCGGGTACGCCCAGCTGGTCGCCGGGGACCCGGCAGGCACCGTCCGCTCGCTGCGCCGGGTGCGCCGGCTGGAGCTGGGGCTCGGCATCACCGACCCGGCGCGCGGCCGCTGGCAGGGCGATCTGGCGGAGGCACTGGTCCGGATCGGTGAACCCGCGGAGGCGCAGGACGTCATCGACGCGAGCCGGGAGCACGCGCTGCGGCTCGGCCGGGAGAGTGTCCTCGCCGTACTCGACCGCGCCGAGGCCCTGGTGCGCGCCGCACAGGGCGACACGGAGGCCGCCGTCGCCCAGCTGACCTCCGCTCAGGACCGGCTCGGCAAGCTCGGCTACGGCCTGGAGGAGGCCCGCGCCGCGTTCGCGCTGGCCCGGCTGCGCGGCCGGCGCACCGGTCCTGCCGGATACGACGAGGCGACCCGGATGTTCCGCCGCTGCCGGGCGCTGCCCTGGCTGCGCCAGGTGGACGAGGCGCTGAGCGCCCCCGAGCCGGAGCCGGAGCCGGTGCCGGCCGCACCGGGCCCGCTGGACGCGCTGGCGGTGCTGGCCGCGATGGAACGCCAGGTCGCGGCGCTGGTCATGGAGGGCGCCACCAACCGGGAGATCGCCGCGCGGCTGTTCATCAGCGTGAAGACGGTGGAGGCGACCCTGACCCGGGTCTACCGCAAGCTGGGGATCCGATCGCGGGTCGACATCGTCCGATTGGCGGCGGGTCGGCGCGCGCCCTGAGCTGAGCCCTTGTTAACTGAACCGGACCGAGGGTTTTCCCTCACCCAACCCCCTAGGGGGTTCCCTCATTGGGAGCCAAGGGTGCCGGGTCCTAGCGTAAGGGGCGTGCCGCTCGCCCGGGCATACGGGGGTCGGTCCCGCGACCCCCGTGTACAACCCCCACACCCGCGCGAACCCCCACCGGTGCAACCCCCACTGAGGAGACTCATGTTCGGGCTCACACGTGCCAGAAAGACCGCCGCGACCCTGGTGGCGACGGCCGCCGCCGCGGCGACCGCGCTGCTCGCCTCCCCCACGGCGAGTGCCGCCCCGCAGCCCATCGTCGGCGGTACGACCACCACCACCGCGGCGTATCCGTTCGTCATGCAGATCACGGACGCCTCCGGGAACCAGTTCTGCGGCGGCACCCTGGTGTCCGCCACCAAGGTGGTGACCGCCGCGCACTGCATGGCCGGCGAGTCCCCCAGCAGTGTCCGTGTGGTCGGCGGCCGTACCTATCTGAACGGCACCGACGGCACGGTGAGCAGGGTCAGCAAGATCTGGGTCAACCCGGACTACACGGACGCCACCAACGGCAACGACGTGGCCGTCCTGACCCTGTCGACGTCGATGCCGTACACCCCGGTGTCGTACGTCTCCTCGTCCCAGACGAGTGTGTACGCGGCCGGCACCACGGCCCGGATCCTCGGCTGGGGCACCACCTCGGAGAACGGCAGCTCCTCCAACCAGCTGCGGACCGCGACCGTACCGATCGTGGCCGACTCCAGCTGCCGTAGCTCCTACGGTTCGGACTTCGTCCAGTCCGACATGGTGTGTGCCGGATACTCCTCCGGCGGCGTAGACACCTGCCAGGGCGACAGCGGCGGTCCCCTGCTCATCGGGGGCGTCCTGGCAGGGATCACTTCATGGGGCGAGGGGTGCGCGGAGGCGGGTTACCCGGGTGTCTACACCCGGCTGACCACCTTCTCGGACCTCGTGACCGCGCAGGTCCACTCGTAACCCGGAAGAAGGACACCTGAGCCACACACCCTCAGGTAGATGCCAGGGGGGCGTTGCGGGCCACCACGAGCGGCCCGCAACGCCCCCCTCTCCACCTGCCGGCTACTTGTCGGCGGTGAGCTTCCCGGCGGCGCCCCAGCTCTCCGCCGGCACCTCGTGGATCCACACCTGCACGGTCTCGGCGGGGATCTTGTACGCGTCGACGAAGGCGTCCGTGACCCGCTGGACCAGGTCCCGCTTCAGCTCGACATCGCGCGGACCCTGCTGGACGGTGACGATCGGCATGACCGAACTCCCTTGAGTGACGTTGCCCTTCCGGTGCACCAAGTTCACCGCGGGGCGCGTCCCGGACCAAGAAGCACTCCGCGACCGCAGCGATCATCCTTCGTGATCGTCGCAGGCCAGCAGCAGTTTCTTCAGGTGCGGGGTGGGGTCGGTCACCGGCACCGCCATGCTCGTGGACAGGGCCAGTCCCGGGGCGCGGAAGGGGACGTAGGCCACCCGGGGCGTGTGCAGCACGCGCGCGTGGGAGGCGTAGACGACCGTCCACAGGGGCCGGGCCCCTATGGTGGCCAGCGTGTCCTGGAGGGAGCGGTTGGCCGGCCCCGGTACGGGCTCGAACCCGGCCGCATGGCAGGCCCCGACGACCAGGTCGACCAGGGCCGGGTTGACGCGGCGCGGAACCAGGGCGAGGGGCAGGTCGGCCAGGTCGGCGAGGTCGATCTCGGCCCGTGCGGCCAGCGGGTGCGCGGCGGGCAGGGCGGCCACCAGCGGGTCCGGCCACAACGGCAGCACCCGCACCCCGGGCGGGGGTTCGGCGGCCCGGACGAACGCCGCGTCCAGCCGGCCGTCCGCGACCCTGGCCAGCCGTTCGGCGACGGGCAGCGAGAACAGGTCCACGGCCACGTCCGGCGCCCGCTCGGCGAACCCGGCGAGCACCCGGTCCAGATGGGTGCCGAGCCCGGTGCTGGTGCCGAGCCGCAGCCCGGCCGGCGCCGCCACGGCAGCCCGGGCCTTCTCCGCCGCCGCGAGCACCGTCCGCGCCTCGGGCAGCAGCCGCTCCCCCGCTTCCGTCAGCCGCACCCGGCGCGGCGAGCGGTCGAACAGCGCGGCACCCAGCTCCCGCTCCAGCCGCTGTATCTGCTGGCTGACCGCCGACTGCACGATGTGCAGCTTCTCGGCGGCCCGCCCGAAGTGCAACTCCTCGGCGACGGCGACGAAATAGCTGAGCTGGCGCAGTTCCATGCGCCCGACTGTAGAGGGCCGCCGGGCCGGCCGGGACGGCACGAGCCCGGCTCACCTCTCATGCGTGCTCGGGCGGGTTGATCCGCGAGGTGTCGATCGCGGAGGCGGAGGTGCCCCACTTGGCGAGGATCCGGGCGTAGGTGCCGTCCTTGATCAGCTCGTTGACGGCGGCCTGGAAGGCCTTGGTGAGCGGGGAGCCCTTTCGGAAGGCGAAGCCGACGTCGAGTCGGTGGTACTCGCCGAGGAAGGTGGTCTGTGCGGCGGGCTGCGCCGCCTGGTAGCGCAGGCCGTTGATGGTCGACATGATCACGTCGATGCGGCCCTGCTGGAGTGCGGTGAGGGTCGCCGCGTTCTCCGAGTACACCTTCACGTCGTACGGCTTCTTGCCCGCCTTCGCGCACACGCCCTTCTGCGCGGTGAGGGTCGCCTCGAAGGTGGTGCCGGCCCCGGTGCCGATGGTCAGCCCGCACAGCTGGGTGAGGTCGGTGACCTTCTTCCTGAGCGCGGTGCTGCCCTTCTTCACCGCGAAGCCCTGGCCGTCGTTGATGTAGGTGACGAAGTCGACGCTCTTCAGGCGTGCGGTGGTGACGCCGAAGTTGCCGGTGCCGACGTCGTACTTGCCGCTGCCGAGCGCGGGCAGGATCGTCTCGAAGGAGGCGTCCTGGCGCAGCAGCCTGACGCCGAGCACCTTGGCGACCGCGTCGGCGAGGTCGATGTCCTGGCCGGCGGGGGCCTTGTCCGGGCCGTTCGGGTAGTACGCCCCGGGCGGGTAGCCGACCGCGCTGCCGACCCGCAGCGTGCCCGCCTTGCGGACGCTCGCCGGCAGCAGGGCGGCCACGGAGTCCACCGTGTGCACGGCGGCGACCGGGTCGTCGGTCGGCGCGGGAGGGGCCTGGGCACCCACCGCCGCCGTGCCACCGGAGCCGGTGCCGCAGGCGGTCAGCGTCAGGAGCGGCAGCAGAGCGAGGGCGGCCGCGGTGCGCAGGCGGGTTCCGATCACGCGAGCCAGTGAGGTCATTCGGCCACCGCCGTGAGGGTGCGCGTCCCCCGGGCGGTCCGCTCGGCGTCGCGCTTGGCGACCTCCTCGCGGACGATCGGGATGACGTAGCGGCCGAAGTCGATGGCGTCGTCCAGCAGGTCGTAACCGCGGGCGGAGAGGATGTCCACGCCGAGGTCGTAGTAGTCCAGCAGGGCCTGGGCGACCGTTTCCGGGGTGCCGACCAGGGCGTTGGAGTTGCCCGCGCCCCCTGTGGCGGCGGCGGTGGCGGTCCACAGGGCCCGGTCGTAGCGCTCGCCCTCCTCGGCGATGGCGATCAGCCGCTGCGAGCCGGTGTTCTCCGGCGTTCCGCCGGGGCGGCGCCGCCCCAGGCCCGCCCCGCGCCGCTCCCGGATGGCACCGACCGTGCGGTGCGCCTTCTCCCAGGCCAGTTCCTCGGTCGGGGCGATGATCGGCCGGAACGCCACCTGGATGCGCGGCACGTCGCTGCGGCCCGCGGCCCGCGCGGCGGCCTTGACCTGCTCGATCTGCTCGGCGGTCCGCGCCAGCGGCTCGCCCCACAGGCAGTAGATGTCCGCCTCGGCGCCCCCGGCGGCGTACGCGGCGGGTGACGAGCCGCCGAACGAGACCTTCGGGCGGGGCTGCTGCACGGGGAAGACGTCGCTGACGAAGTCGTGGAAGCGGTAGTGCTCGCCCTCGTGGTCGAAGGGCTCGTGGCTGGTCCAGATCTTCTTGACGATCCGGATGTACTCGCGGGTGCGGGCGTAGCGCTCGTCCTTGGTGAGCGTGTCGCCCTCCCGGCCCTGCTCGTGGTCGTTGCCGCCGGTGATGAAGTGCACGGTCAGCCGGCCCTCGCTGATCCGGTCGAGGGTGGCGAAGGTCTTCGCGGCGAAGGTCGGGTACGAGACGTTCGGGCGGTGGGCTAGCAGGATCTGGAGCCGGTCGAGCCGGCTCGCGATGTACGCGGCGGCCGGCGCCGGGTCCGGCGATCCGGAACCGTAGGCGAACAGCACCCGGTCCCAGCCGTGCTCCTCGTGCGCACGGGCGAGCCGGAGCGTGTACTCCTTGTCGAAGGCGGCGCCGGAGCGCGGGGTGGTCTCGGAGCCGTCGTTGGTGGCGGCGATGCCGAGGAACTCCACGGGCATGGAAGATGGCCTTTCCTCAGGTCCTTGGCGAACGTGCAGGGGTGCCGTGTTCCGGCCGGCACGCGGGTACGGCGGGACAGCCCTCCCGGCGGCCGGGTGTGACGGCGCGGCGCGGAGCGCTGGGACACGGGGTGAAGTGAAGTGATGACGCCGGGGCGGGCGGGATGGCGGCAGAGGTGTCGACGCGTCCGGGCGACGGTGCCACGCGCAGGAGGACTCGGCCCGCGACGGGGTGACCGAGGGAGGGAAGGGCCGGTCAGACGGCCCGCTGCCGCATCAGGCGCAACACGCTGCGGACCACACCCGACCGAAGTCGATGTGGTCACGGGTGACCAGACGTTGATCGGCATCCATGCGATTAATTGAGCAGTACATCTGGCGTTCCGTCAACCATGTCCCGCCTGGCGGACCGGAGTTGAGCGGCCTCCGTGTGGTTGACACATCCGCACAGCGGGACCCTACGATCGGGGCCGGACCGGCTCCGCCGTGCGCGGCAGCCGGCACCGGCCGCGTTGAGGGACGCGGCGAGCGTGATGACGCCGGAACCGGGCCGACCTCCCCTGCCCCCGCGCCGTGTCCGCGCGGATTTCCGTGAACGTGTGTGCCGCCGGGTGGTCACCCGTGCCCGCACGTCCCTCCCCCCTGGAGAACCCCTGATGGTTTCGCCGTCCGACACCGACTCCTCCCGCCTCCCGGTTTCCGTCCCGCCCGTGGAAGGCCCGCAGACCCCCGGCCCCGGCGCCCCCGAGGATCTGCCGCGCATCGTGCCGCGCCGGCACTTCGGCCGTCTGCTGACCGGCGGCGCCGCGCTGCTGGTGTTCGCCATGGTGGTCGGCTCCGTGGTCCGCAACCGCGCCTTCCAGTGGGACGTGGTCGGCGCGTACTTCACCACCGGCGCCGTCCTCGACGGGCTGCTGCTCACGCTCTGGCTGACCGGTGTGGTCACGGTGCTCGGCTTTCTGCTCGGCACCTTCCTGGCCGTGATGCGGCTGTCCGCCAACCCGGTGCTGCGCGCGCTGAGCTGGGGCTATGTGTGGATCTTCCGGTCCACCCCGCTGCTGGTGCAGCTGCTGTTCTGGTTCAACATCGGGGCCCTGTACCCGACGCTCGGCCTCGGCTTCCCGTTCGGGCCCCAGTTCGTCACCGTCAAGACGGTCAACCTGCTCGGCCCCACCCTCACCGCCGTCATCGGGCTGACCCTGCACGAGGCCGCGTACGCCGCCGAGGCGGTACGCGGCGGCATCCTCTCGGTGGACGCCGGCCAGACGGAGGCGGCCCAGGCCCTCGGCATCGGCCGACTGCGCACCCTGCGCCGGATCGTCGTCCCGCAGGCGATGCGCTCCATCGTCCCGACCGCGGGCAACATGCTGATCGGCACCTTGAAGGGCACCAGCATCGTCAGCGTGCTGGCCGTGCACGACCTGCTGTACTCGGTGCAGTTGGTCTACAACCAGACGTACCAGGTCATCCCGCTGCTGCTGGTCGCCACCCTCTGGTACATCGCCGTGACCTCCCTGCTGAGCGCGGGCCAGTTCTACGTGGAGCGGTACTACGCCCGCGGCTCCGCCCGGTGACCGGCCCCGCGGCGTAATCTTTCCTACATTCCCTATCGAATTACTGGGGAATCATTGACGGCCTCCCCGGAAGGTGCGCAGGATGGTGCGCATGTCCCACACGCAGCAACGACTCGTTCGTCGTCGGCATGTCGACTTTGGTCACGTCGTCAGCGCCGCCTGCTGTCGCGCGTAGCGCACGCGCCCGACACCCCGCGTGCCACACGGTTCCTTCTCCTGACGCACCGTTCGAAGGACGACCGCATGACCACGGCACTGCCCCACCCTTCCGGCCCCTCGGCCGTTCAGCTCCCCGACACCCGCCGCCTCCGCCTCGTCGGCGACTTCCCGCCGGGCGGCATCTCCCCGCAGGACGATGACGAGGCGAACGGTTCCCCTCGCCTCGTCGGCTATCTCGTGCTGGTGCCCGAGGGCACCGATCCCGCCCGGCTCTTCGCCAAGGGTGTGACCCCGCCGGAGATCCGGCCGGTCGCCTACCCGGAGCCGCCTCCCGCGCCACCGGCCGGAGACGGTGTCGTCCGCATCGATCCGGCGCGCCGTGCCGCGGAGGTGGACGGCCGCGAACTCGACCTGACGTACCTGGAGTTCGGGCTGCTGTCCCATCTCGTACGGCAGCCCCACCAGGTGCACACCCGCGAGCAGTTGATGGCCGGCATCTGGGGCTACGACCACATCGGGGACGGCCGCACGGTGGACGTCCACATCGCGCGCCTGCGCCGCAAGCTGGGCGCCGCTCACCGGCACCGGATCGTCACCGTACGACGCGTGGGCTACAAGTACGTGCCCGACCGGCAGGAGAGCGCCGACACCGCGCCCTGCCTTCGACCGTGAGGAGACCATGACCATGGGCGTTGCCACGGCGCCGTGCGCACCCGACGCGGAGTCCGGGCGGACCGGGCCCGGCCGTGCGCACTGGCTGCGCGTGGCCCGCGAGACCGCGGACGACCTGGCCACGGACGCGGTGGTCCGGGAGCAGGCGGGCAAGACCCCGTTCGACGAGGTCTCCCGCCTGCGCGAGGCCGGGCTGCTGACGCTCCTCGCCCCGGCCGAACACGCGGGCGGCGGCGCGGACTGGCCCACCGCCTACGCCGTGGTCCGCGAGATCGCCGCGGCCGACGGCGCGATCGGTCAACTGCTCGGCTGTCACTACTTCCTGTCGTGGTGCGCGCCGTTCTTCGCGCAGGCCGACCTCGCCGACCGGGTCGAGCGGCAGTCCGCGGCGGAGCAGTGGTGCTGGGGCGGTGGCTTCGCCCGTCAGGAATCCCCGCTGACGCTGTCCAGGAAGGGCGGCGGCCAGGTGCTCGACGGCCGGCAGAGCTACGCCACCGGGGTACTGGTCGCCGACCGTCTCGCCGTGCGGGCCGTGCGGGCCGACACCGGCGAGCCGCTCGCCGTCGTCGTCGACCCTGCCCGGCCCGGCGTGCGGATCGACGCCGACCCCGACGCCTTCGGCCAGCGGCTCGCGGCCGGCGGGAGTGTCGAGTTCGACGCCGTACCGGTCGCCGCCGACGACATCCTCGGCTCCCTGTCCGCGGACGAGGACGTCCTGTCGCCGCTGGCCGCCCTGGCGTCCCCGGTCGCGCGCCTGCTCTCCGTCCAGCTCCGTGTCGGCATGGCCGAGGGCGTCCTCGCCGAGGCCCGGGAGTACAGCCGGGCGGGCCACTCGCCCTGGCCGGCCGGCTGGGCCCAGGACCCGCACGCGCTGGCCGTCTACGGCGAACTCACCGTCCTCACCCGGTCCGCGTCCGCCCTCGCCGACCAGGCGCTGGACGCCGTGCACAGCGGGCTGGGGCGCGGCGCGGACCTGACCTACGACGAGTCCGCGGAGATCTCGGTCCTGGTGGCGCTGGCCGAGGCCGCCGCCTCCCGGGCCGCCCAGGAGTCCACCGCCCGCGCCCTCGACATCGTCGGCGTCCGCTCCGCCTCCTCGGGACTGGGCTTCGACCGCTTCTGGCGCAATGCCCGGACCCACACCCTGTACGAACCCGTCGCCCACCGGATCCGCGAGGTCGGTGACTATTTCCTCAACGGCGGACACCCTCCGTTCGCCCTGCCCATCTGATCGCGGCTCGTCACCTCCGTACGGCCCCGGCCTGCGGTGACGGCCGGAGCCGTACGGAATAATGGACACATGCGGATCTCAGCCAGAGCGGACTACGCGGTACGTGCCGCGCTCCAGCTCGCCGCGTCGCGGGACGACGGTCCGATGAAGGCCGAGGCCATCGCCGACGCCCAGGACATCCCGCACAAGTTCCTCGAGAGCATCCTGAACGACATGCGCCGGGGCGGCCTCGTCATCAGCCAGCGCGGCGGCAACGGCGGCTACCGGCTGGCCAGGCCCGCCGAGTCGATCAGCATCGCCGATGTCATCCGGGTCGTGGACGGACCGCTGGTCTCGGTGCGGGGGGTCCGGCCGCCGGAGCTGTCCTACAGCGGTCCCGCCGAGTCGCTGCTCCTGCTGTGGATCGCGCTGCGGTCCAATGTGCGCGAGATCCTCGACGGTGTGTCCCTGGCCGATGTCGCCTCCGCCCGGCTGCCCACCGAGGTGTCCGCGCTGACCGATGCCCCGGGGGCGTGGGGAAACCCCTGACACGCTGAGCCGTTCCCACCCTCGTCCCGAGTAGCGAGATGAGGTCGTCCAGCATGCGAACACCCTCTTGGGATGGGCGCCGGCTTCTGCCACGATCCCCACCAGCCAGGTAGGAAAGCTAGGGATGTGGGGGTGGCCATGGGAGCGCTCAGCTGCGCGGACCGGGTGCTGCCCGTGCTGACCTCGCGTCGTCATATCGACTTCGGCCGTACGTCGACGTCCCTCTGTCGGCCGGTCTGAGACCTCAGCACGCCGTTGCACACCTCTTCGACCGCCCTTCCTTTCCTGAGAGGACACCTCTGTGTCTGCCGCAAGACCGCACGCCACCCTGCGCACCCTCGCCGCCGTCGCCGCTCTCCCCCTCCTGCTGACCGCCTGCGGGTACGGATCCCACTCCACCGACGACGGGAAGAAGACCGCGGTCCCGGCGGGCGCCAAGAAGCTCTCCGCCGACGAGGTGAAGATCGGCTACTTCCCCAACCTCACGCACGCCACCGCCCTCGTGGGCGTCCAGGAGGGCCTGTTCCAGAAGGAACTCGGCGGCACCACCATCAAGACGTCCACCTTCAACGCGGGCCCCTCCGAGATCGAGGCGCTGAACGCCGGCTCCATCGACATCGGCTGGATCGGCCCCTCCCCGGCGATCAACGGCTACACCAAGTCGGCCGGCAAGAACCTGCGCATCATCGGCGGTTCCGCCTCCGGCGGCGTCAAGCTCGTCGTCAACCCGAAGAAGATCACGTCCCTGAAGGACGTCAAGGGCAAGAAGATCGCCACCCCGCAGCTCGGCAACACCCAGGACGTGGCGTTCCTCAACTGGATCTCCGACCAGGGCTGGAAGGTCGACGCGCAGAGCGGCCAGGGTGACGTCTCCGTCGTCCGCACCGACAACAAGATCACCCCGGACGCCTACAAGTCCGGCTCCATCGACGGCGCCTGGGTGCCGGAGCCGACCGCGTCCAAGCTGGTCGCCGAGGGCGGCAAGGTGCTGCTGGACGAGGCGTCGCTGTGGCCGGACAAGAAGTTCGTGATCACGAACATCGTCGTACGCCAGAGCTTCCTGAAGGAGCACCCGGACGTCGTCCAGGCCGTGCTGCGCGGCTCGGTGAAGACCAACGAGTGGATCAACGCCAACCCGGACAAGGCCAAGGCATCCGCCAACGCGGCGCTGAAGGAGCTGTCGGGCAAGGCGCTGCCGGCCAAGGTCATCGACCCGGCCTGGAAGTCCGTCACCTTCCTCGACGACCCGCTGGCCGCCACCCTCAGCACCGAGGCGCAGCACGCGGTGAAGGCCGGCCTGCTGGACAAGCCCGACCTGAAGGGCATCTACGACCTCCGTCCGCTGAACCAGGTCCTCAAGGCCGAGGGCAAGAAGGAGGTCGACGACGCCGGTCTCGGCGTCGGATGACGGCACCGCCTCCGCTCAGGGCACCCCGTCGCAGACCGACGGGAGCCAGGTCAGGTCCGGGGTGTGGGACAGGGTGTCCAGGGAGCGGAGCAGGGCGGGCAGGCGGTCGGGGTGGGCCAGGAACTCGATGGTCGCCTCGGCGAAGGCGTCGCGTACCGCCGGCGGCATCGCGTCGGAGGCGTCGAAGCAGTGCACCGCCTGATGGTCGAGGAGGGTCTCGGCGAGCGAGCGGTGCCAGGCCGGGCCGGCGGCGTCCGGGGCGGGCTGGGCCCGGACGTCGGCGGAGAACCCGGACTCCTTTGCGCTCCAGGCGCGTTGGGCGTCGGCCGAGGCGAGGTAGCGGATCAGCTGCCGCGCCTGTGGGGTGGCGTGCAGCAGGGCGACCAGGTCGCCGGAGACCTCCCAGGCATCGGTGGCGGTGGCGCCCGGGAGGAACCGGGCCGAGGGTTCGTAGCGGCCGTCGGCCCTGGTCCAGGGGTGCTGGTTGCGGATGAACGACGCCTGGTGCTCCAGCAGGCAGCCCCGGGGGGTGTCGGCGACCGGCCCGGACGCCCGGTCGTACGGCGTGCCGAGGGCCCGGCGGACCAGGGCCTTGTCGCCACCGGCGCCGACCAGCGTGCCCCAGGTCGTCCAGGCCCGGCGCACCGGCTTCGACTGCCAGGGCAGCTCGCCGCGCGCCCACTGCTGGTAGACGCCCGGGCCGTACTGCTGGAGCAGGATGTCCTCGATCCAGTCCGTGCCGGGCCAGCCGCTGGTGGCACCGGAGCCCAGGCCGACGCACCACTGGGCGGGCTGCCGCGCGGCCTGGCGGCGCCGGTGCTCGTCGGTGCCGGCCGGGTACCAGACGATGCTCTTCAGATCGGCCTTGAGCGGGAACCAGTACACGTGCCCGGCCTGCGGTGTGGTCCAGGAGGTGCCGAAGTCCTCCTCGGGGATCAGGTCTTCGAGCGGGTGGAGCTGCTTCTGCTGGGCGTAGGAGGCGAGTTCGCCGGGGCCGGTCAGCACCACCACGTCGGGCGGTGTGCCGGACTCCACGTCGGCGCCGAGCACCTGGCTCTCGGCGGAGCTGCCCTGGTAGTCGACATGGATGTGGTAGGTCCGCTCGAAGGGCACGATGACCGCGTCGTGGAAGTTCCCCGCGTCGCTGCCGGTCCAGTTGGCGAGCAGGGTGACGGTCGGCTGCTGCCCCAGGGCGCGGGCGCCCAGCACCAGGCCGGCCGCGAGCACGACCAGACAGCTCGCCACGGCGACGAGGGCGCGGCCGAGCCGGCGCCGGGGTGCGCCGCCGCCCGGTGCGGGGCCGTTCCGGTGCGCGCTCACCGGGGCCTGAACCGGTACTCGTCGATGTGCCGCCTGAGGCCCGTCTCGGCCAGTGCCATGAGCAGAGCGCCTCCTGTCAGGATCCACACCGCGGCCGCGGCGCGGAAGCCGGTGTCCATGAGGTACGAGGCGGTCCGCCGCCCCGCGTCGGTGATGGCCGGCCCGGTCAGCGGCCGGTCGAGCAGGGCCCGGGTGTCCGCCATTCCGGCATGGGTCCACACCGTGAACAGCAGCAGGGTGGCCAGTCCGCCGAGCAGCAGGGTTCCGGCCGCGAGCAGCCCCCGGTTCCAGCGGCGCCGGAAGCGGCGGCGCAGGAAGAGCTGGGTCTCCACCAGTGCGGCGGCGAGCGCCAGGGCGAGCAGCAGGGTCGCGCACCAGCCGAGCCGGAGCAGCGGACCGAAGGAGGTCTGGCGGTGCACGGTGGCACGCTGCCGCTCCTGGAGGGCCGTCAGGCGGGACAGTATCCCGGTCCCGTCGTCCTTGAGGATGCTGGTCGCGTAGGCGAGGTAGGCCTCGCGCAGCAGGGTGTCGTCGGAGCGCAGCTGGGCCTGCTGGACCTTGACGGCGTAGACGGTGATGAGTCCGGTGACCGTCTGGAGCGACTGGCGGTCCGCGGTGCCGCCGGCGTCGTCGGCGGCGGCCGCCGACAGGCTTTGCAGGGCGACCGCGATCTGCTTCTGGAAGTCGCTGGTCGGCGCGGCCGCGGTCGCGTCCTGCTGGGCCCGGCCGAGGGCGTACACCGCGGTGTCGAGGGACAGCACCGCCGGCGCGCTGGAGGTGCGCAGCGGGTTGGCGTCGCCGTGCACCCCCTCGTAGGACAGGAACAGCGACAGGGTGAGCAGGGCCGACAGCGCGAGCAGCAGGCGGTGGCGTACGGCGAGGTCGTGGGCGGTGCTGCTGCCGCCCTGCGCACCCGCACCCGTGCCGAGGCCCAGCAGACGGGCGAGGGCCCGGCGGGACGGCGGGACGGCGGCTCCCGGGGTGCCGGCCGGTCTGCCGGCCGGTGTGCTCATCGGGGTGTTGACCGCTGTGTTCATGCGGGCGGCTCCCTCAGCAGGCGTCCGCAGTCGCCGCCGCAGTAGACCGAGTCGGCCGGGCCCAGCCAGTGGCAGTCCGGGCACTCGACGAGGGCGTCGGCCGGGGCGGGCGGCGGCGCGGGGGCGGGGGCGGCGGCCGGTGTGGCGGCGGGCGGGGGCGGGGTCGTCATCGCGCTGGAGAGGATCAGGTGCTGCCAGTCGACGTCCTTGAGGCCGGCGCGGACGCGGCCGGTGCCCGGTCCGTCCTCGATCTGCCGCAGTGCGGCGAGCAGTTGGGTGTCGCCGAGGTCGGCGGCCAGCCCCAGCGCCCGGGCGAGGTCGCGGTCGGCCGCGGCCCGGCCGTGCGGTCCGCGCAGCCAGGCCCGGTAGGCGCGGGCGACGGCGGCGCTCGCCTGCTGGTACAGCTCCAGCCGGTGCACCCCGGGATGCCGGCGCGAGGCGTCGCGCGGATAGCCGGTCCAGCGCACGAGGATCGGCTTCGGTGCGGGCAGCCGTACCGGGCGGCCGAACTCGGGTACGACGACCTCCACGGCGGCGAGCTGGAGGTCCTCCTCGGTCTCCCGGCCGGAGGGATCCGCGGCCAGGACCACCTGGAAGTGCCGGACCTCGTCGCCCCAGGCCCGGGTGACGTACTCCGCGGCGCGCTGCCCGGATCCGGTGGGGGCGGCCAGGAGTTCCTGCTCGCTCGGCACCACCTGGGTGACCCGGCGGATGACCGTGCCGGGGGTGGGGGTGAGCCGGATGCGCAGTTCGGGTACCGCCGTGCCCAGCAGCCCGGTCATCAACTCCTCGTAGGCCGAGGCCAGTTCCGACTCATGGCGGACGGCGCGGGCGCGGCCGTGCAGCCGCCGGGTGATGCGCAGCAGCAGGTCGGCGTCCCAGTCGTCGCCGAGTCCCCAGGCGTCGCAGACGAACCGGCCCTCGCAGGCGTCGAGGACGGTGTCCAGCGGCAGGGCGGACTGCTCGTCGTGCTCGTTGCGTCCGTCGGTGAGCAGCAGGACGTGTTTGATCGGCGCGGGCTGGTCCTTGAGCAGCCGGCGGGCGAGGTCGAGCCAGGTGCCGATGGCGGTGCCGCCGTCCGCGTCCAGGATCCGTACGGCCCGTTCGGCGGCGGTGCGTTCGGCCGGCCCGGCGACCGCCATCACCGCGCGGTCCGGGCCGGGGCGCACCACGGTGGCGTCGAACCGGCCGGAGAGGACGGCGAAGGCGGCCCCCTCGGGCAGCTTGCGGACCGCCGCGACGGTGGCGTCCTTGGCCGCGTGCAGCTTGGCGGCCGGGTCGAGCATCGAGCGCGACGTGTCGACGATCAGCACCTCGGCGAGTGCCGCCCCGGCCCCGTGGGCGGGCCCGGCGGCCAGGCCCGGTCCGCCGTGCCCGTGGACGCCGATCTCCAGGATGGCGTGCATCTCCCGGTCGGGCGGCTGCCCGGGCTCGACCGGGCCGACGGGCAGCTCCTTGTGCTGGCCGACCTCCAGCGTCACCTCGATGTTCTGGGCCCCGGTCGTCACTGTGTCCCCCCACGTGGTCACGGGTGTGGTCAGAAGGTGCTCATCGGCCGGACCGCGTGGGCCAGGTCGAGCAGCCGGCCGTGTTCGCCGGCGGTGCGGGCCTGCGCCGCGAGCTGCCGGAAGGAGTGCTCCAGCAGGGTGCGCAGGCTGTCCTCGTCACCGGGCCCGAGGAGCGGTCCGGCCGGGAACTCCGGTCCCCAGCCCTGCTCGGGCCGGCCGTACAGGGCGTTCTCCCGGACCTCGGCGACCAGCCGGGCCCGGGACTCGCCGTCGGCGGCACCGCCGTCCAGCCGCAGCTCGGGCAGGCGCCGGGCGGCGTCTTGCAGGTCGGCCGGGGTGGGCGGAGTGCCGTGCAGGATGCCGGCGCGGACGCGTACGGCGGCGATGCGGGCGGCGTCGTGGTGCCGGGAGGTGGCCGGGACCTCGTCGAGCACGCGGACGGCGGCGTCCCGGTCGCCGCCGGCCAGATGGGCGCGGGCCAGGCCGAACGCGGCGGCGGTGTGCGCGAAGTCCCGTTTCCACACGGCCTCGTAGAAGCGCATGGCCCGCGCGGGCCGCCGCCGGGCCCGCCCGCCGTCACGGTCCGCCGCGTCGCGTCCGGCCTCCTGTCCGGCGGGCGGGGCCGCCGCCGCTGCGGGGCGGGCCGCGTGTTCGGCGCAGTAGCCGAGGGCGAGCTTCGGCGCGCACTCCCCCGGCAGGGCGCCGTAGACGGCGTCGAAGCGGGCGCCGGCCTCGCCCGTCTCGCCCCTGCTGAGGTGCAGGACGCCGTGGTGCCAGGCGATGCGCCAGTCGTGGGCGGCGGCGCGTTCGCCGAGCAGGGTCTCGGCCTCGGCGAGCCAGGTCTCGGCCGCGTCCTGCTCGCCCCGCCTGAGGTAGGCGCGGCACAGCCACAGCGCCGTCTCGGGGGTGCCGAGCCGGGACTCGCGGGGCCACTGCCGGGCGACCCGGTCGGGCGCGTCGGGCGGGAAGGTGTCGAGGAGCAGGGCGGCGCCGTCGCGGGGGTCCGGGACCGGCTCCGGCAGGGCGCCGGCGACCTCGGCCGCGGCGGGCGGCGAGATGTCCAGGCCGAGCGGGTGCTCGCCGGGGCGGCCGGTCCAGTGGTCCAGGGCCGGGATGGCGCCGAGCCCGGCGTCGAGGCTGGCGCCGACGGCCCGGAACCGGGTGGAGCTCTCCGGCAGCTGCTCGCCGAACTGGAGCGAACGGAACTCCCGCAGCACCTCCCAGAGTTGCCGGGACATCTCGGCGGCCGAGCGGAACCGGGCGCGGGGTTCGGCGTGGGTGGCGCGGTCGACGAGGCGGCGGAAGGAGTCGGAGGCGAGACCGCGGGCCGGTTCGATGTCCCGGGCCAGGGCCTGGAGGGTCATGCCGACGGCGTAGAGGTCGCTGTCCACGCGCCAGCCGCGGCGGTCGATCTCCTCCTCCGGCGGGGCGAAGGTGGCCGTGTACACGTACGCCGAGCTGCGGTCGCCGATCGCGCGGACCGCGCCGAGGTCGATGACCTTGACGGCCCGCCCGAAGTGGATGACGTTGGCGGGCTTCATGTCGCAGTAGAGCAGGCCGCGTTCGTGCATGTACTGGAGGGCGCCGAGGATCTTGCAGCCGTAGGTGAGGACGTGGTCGAGACGGGGGCGGCCGTGGAAGATCCGCTCGGCGTCGGGGGCGTCGAAGAGCTGCTGGAGGGAGCGGCCGCGGATGTAGTCCATGACCAGGTAGCCGGTGGTCGGGCCGCCGGGGGCGCGGTGTTCGGCGTAGGTGATGATGCGGACGATGTCGGGGTGGTGCAGCTCGGTCAGGGAGCGGCGTTCCTCCACCGCGGTGCGCCGGGCGAGTGCGTCGTGGACGTTGATCTGACTCTTGAGGACGACCTGGTGGCCCTCGGCGCGGGTGTCCTCGGCGAGGTGGATCCAGCCGAGGCCGCCGTGGGCGAGGCAGCCGAGCACCCGGTAGTGGCCGGCGACGATGTCGCCCGGGTGCAGTTGCGGGAGGAAGGAGTAGGGGGTGCCGCAGCGGGGGCAGCGGCCGGTGGGGCGGGCGGGCTGGCCGCCGTAGCCGACGCCGATGGTCATGGTGCAGCCGTTCGCGCCGCAGCGGCGGCCGCCGGTGGGCGGGCGGGGGTCGGTGACGAGGACGTCGTCGGGGGCCGGGACCTCGGGCAGCACGACCAGTCCGTGCTGGTCGAGGTCGCCGACGCCGGCGACGGCGTGCACGGCGGGCGGGCCGGCCGGCTCCTCGGCGGAGGCGGCCGGCGGGACCGCGGCCCGGGGCGGGACGGTCGGTTCGCTGCGCGGTTCGATGTGCCGGTGTCCGCAGGTGTCGCAGAAACCGGTGCCCATGATGCGTCCCGCGCAGCCGGGCCGGACACACGAGGTCACGATCCGCCCTCCTCTCGGGGCGCGCCGGCGGGATCGCCGGAACCTGCTGAGGCGGTGCGTTCGGCGGGGCCCGCGGGCCCGGAGCAGAAGGAGAGGAAGCGGTCGACCGCCGTCTCCGCCTGTTCGAGGTCGCAGGGGGTCTGCCGCAGCACGGTCAGGGCCTGTTCGTAGAGCTGGTAGGCGGCCAGCAGGCGGTCGCCGTCCGCGGCGCGCTGCCGGCACAGCGGCCAGGCCGCGCCGACCCGGCCCTGGAGGTCCCCGCGGCGGCGCAGCCGGGTGTCGAGTGCCGCGAGGGCCTGCTCCAGCCGTTGCCGGCGGCGTTCGGCGGCGTCCTCGAAGGTGAACAGCAGGTCGGCACGGCCGGGTTCGCGCTCGTGTGCGGGGGCGTGGGCGACCCAGGCGCGCAGCATCCCGGAGCGCCGTACCGCCGCCTCGGCCTGGTCGAAGAGGTGCTGGGTGCCGGGGGCGGGCAGGACGCGGTCGCGGTGCGCGTCGAGGGACGGGCCCAACACGTCGACGACATGGTCGAGTTCGGCGAGCAGCCGGGCCCAGCGGTCGTGCAGCGGCCGGGTGACGAGGGACTCGGCGGCCTCGGCGGCAGGGCCCTCGGGAGCGCGGAACACCAGCAGCAGCCGGGCGCCGTGCCGGGCGAGCCGGTCCAGCAGGCCGAGCAGGGCGGCGGGTTCGGCGCAGCGGTCGATGCCGACCAGGACGGCGGCGAGCGGGACGCGCAGGGTGCCCAGCCGTTCGGGCCGGGGGTCGTCCGGGATGCCGAGGCGTTCGGCGATCCGGTCCATCACCTCGGTGGCCGTCGACTCCTCGACGTTCAGGGCGAGATCGTGCGCGCCCGCCGGAGGCACCGTCTCGGGCGGGTCCTGGCTGACGGCGCTGGTGTGGTGCCGGGTGCGCAGTTCGCGGTCGGCGAGGGTGACGGCCCGTTCGAGGGTGAAGGCGCGGTCGCCGCCGACGGGGACGACGGTGACCAGCACCGGCCAGCCCTCGCCGCGGTACCAGGAGGCGAGTTCGGTGGCGAAGGGCAGGTCGAGCCGGCCGGCGGTGTCCCGGGTGCCGCTGCGCAGCCGTGGGTCGACGGCCTCGGCGCCGTCGGTCCAGGCGGCGACCTGCGGCAGATGGCTGAGGATGGTCTCGGTGGGGCTCATGTAGCTGAAGGCGGAGGGGGCCGGCCCGTCGTCCACGCTGAGGACGATGCCGATGACCCGGTCGGTGGCGTGGTCGACGACTCCGCCGCCGCTGAATCCGTCGGCGGCCAACTCCCCGGGGGTGAGCGGGCGCAGCTGCACCTGGCTGTCCCGGCCGCGGGCGGCGACCAGGGTGGCGCCGTGCCAGCGGCCGCCCTCGTCGCCGTCCGGGAAGCCGTACATGCTCACGGGTCCGTGCGGTGCGGCGAGCCGGTACAGCCGGGTGGCGTGCCCGGCGGGCAGCGGCCTGGTCAGGCGCAGCAGGGCGAGATCGCCGCTGCGGTCCCCGAAGGCGTCCTCGCTCTGCGGCACGTACTCGTCCGGGCGGACGGTGGCGGGTACGGCGGCGAGGCCGGGGACACCGACGAGCCGGACGGTGTAGAGGCGGCCGGGGTGGACCACATGGGCGGCGGTGAGCACCCGGTCGGCGGCGAGCAGCACTCCGGCGCCGAGGACCCGTCCGTCGGGCGCCTCGACGCGGGTGATCCAGGTCGGTGTGCGTAACCGACCGTTGACGGCTCGTTCCCCCGTGCGCGTCATTTTTCCGAGGTTACTCCGAGTGCCCGTCCGGTACTACTGGTGTGCACGGGGTCGTGGCGGATGGCCGGGGGCTTGGGCGAGCGGGTGCGGGACGGGACGGCTGCGGCCCCGGTGGAACGCCCGGCGGGCGGGTCGCCGCGCGGTGCGAACACGCGGGCCGGAGGCGGTCATTGCCTACGATCGTGCCGTGCCCACCTTCTCCCTCGTACGTACGGCGCCCCTTCCCGTGGCGGAGGCCTGGCGCCGGCTCACCCAGTGGCCCCGCCACGCCGACGCGGTCCCGCTGACCCGGATCAGGGTGCTCACGCCCGCGCCGACCGGGGAGGGCACGCGGTTCGTGGCGCGTTCGGGCGTCGGCCCGCTGGCCTTCGACGATGTGATGGAGGTGACGGTGTGGCGGCCGCCCGCCGACGGCGAGGGCGGGCTGTGCCGGCTGGAGAAGCGCGGCCGGGTGATCCTCGGCTGGGCCGAGATCGAGGTCGGGCCGGGGCCCGGCGGCCGCGCCCGGGTGGTGTGGCGGGAGGAGCTGCGGGTCCGCTTCCTGCCCCGCGCCTTCGACGGCGTCCTGGAGCGGGTGGCCCGTACGACGTTCGGGCGGGCGGCGAACCGGTTGCTGCGACGGCCCTGAACGGGCCGGTGGGTCAGTCCTTGCGGCCCGTCACCGCCACCGTGACGCCCAGGCCGATCATCGTCAGGCCGCCCGCCCCGCCGACCGCGGCGAGCCGCCGGGGTGACCGGGCGAACCAGTCCCGGGCGGCGGAGGCGGCCAGGCCCCAGACGCTGTCGCAGGCGAGGGCGAGGACGTTGAAGACCAGCCCGAGCAGCAGCATCTGGGCCGGGACGTGCCCCTGCTCGCGGTCCACGAACTGCGGCAGGACGGCGGCGAAGAAGACCATGGTCTTGGGGTTGGCCACGCCGACGGCGAACCCTTCCCACAGGGTGCGCAGGCCGCCGTGGGCCGGGGCGCCGGGCCCGGTGAACGCGGCCCGCAGCGAGCCGCGTTGCCGCCAGGCCCTGATGCCCAGGTACACCAGGTAGGCGGCGCCCGCGAGCTTCAGGGCGGTGAAGACGAGGAGCGAGCGCTCCACGAGCGAGCCGACGCCGAGGGCCACGGCGGTCACCAGGACGTACGCGCCGAGCGTGTTGCCGATGACGGTGGTCAGCGCGGCCCGGCGGCCGTGCGCCAGGGCCCGGCCGATCACGAACAGCACGCTGGGGCCCGGCACCACGATGAGCAGCAGCGACAGCGCCGCGAACGCGGCCAGCCGGTCGGAGGACAGCATGTCCTCATGCAATCCGGGCCGGCCGCACGGGGCAAACCGTTTTTCCGGTGTCCGCTCAGGCCACCGAGCCGATCCGGCCCGCCGGCCGCACGGCCGTGGTGTCGTGGTGGATCGGGGTGTGCGCGCCGGTCAGGGAGACCCCGCTGCCGCCGCGCCGGTGGGCGACGATCTCCGCGCCGATCGACAGTGCCGTCTCCTCCGGCGTACGGGCGCCGAGGTCGAGGCCGATCGGGGAGTGCAGCCGGGCCAGCTCCAGCTCGGTGACGCCGACCTCGCGCAGGCGTTCGTTGCGCTCCAGGTGGGTGCGGCGGGAGCCCATCGCGCCGACGTAGGCGACGGGCAGGCGCAGGGCCAGCCGGAGCAGGGGTACGTCGAACTTGGCGTCGTGGGTGAGGACGCACAGGACGGTACGGGCGTCGACCTCCGTGCGCTCGAGGTACTTGTGGGGCCACTCGACGACGATCTCGTCCGCCTCGGGGAAGCGGGTCCGCGTGGCGAAGACCGGGCGGGCGTCGCAGACCGTGACGTGGTAGCCGAGGAATGTGCCGACGCGGACCAGCGCCGAGGCGAAGTCGATCGCGCCGAAGACGATCATCCGGGGGGCGGGGACGGAGGACTCGACCAGGACGGTGAGCGGGGCGCCGCAGCGCGAGCCCTGTTCGCCGATCTCCAGGGTGCCGGTCCGGCCCGCGTCCAGGAACGCGCCCGCCTCGGCGGCGACCGTGCGGTCGAGTTCGGGGTGTGCGCCGAAGCCGCCCTCGTGCGAGCCGTCGGGGCGGACGAGGAGGGCCCGGCCCGTCAGGTCGGCCGGACCCTCCACGATCCGCGCGACCGCCGCGGCCTCCCCACGGGCCGCGGCGGCCAGCGCGGCCGCGAGCACCGGCCGGGCGGGACCGTCCGCCCGGACCGGTGTGACGAGGATGTCGATGATGCCGCCGCAGGTGAGACCGACGGCGAAGGCATCCTCGTCGCTGTAGCCGAAGCGTTCGAGGACGGTCTGCCCGTCCTCGAGCGCCTGCCGGCACAGCTCGTACACGGCACCCTCCACACATCCGCCGGAGACCGAGCCGATGGCGGTGCCGTCGGTGTCCACCGCGAGGGCGGCGCCGGGCTGGCGCGGGGCGCTGCCGCCGACGGCCACCACGGTGGCGACGGCGAAGTCACGGCCCTGCTCGACCCACCGGTTCAGCTCCTCGGCGATGTCCAGCATCTCTCGGTCTCCTTACGTGCGACGGGAAGGGGGGAGGGCGGGCGGGCTAGTGCACGCCGAGCCAGCCCTCGATCGGATGCAGCGCGAAGTAGATCAGGAAGACCACCGTCAGACCCCACATGAAGGCGCCGATCTCGCGGGCCTTGCCCTGGGCGGACTTGATGGCCGTGTAGGAGATGACGCCCGCGGCGACACCGGTGGTGATGGTGTACGTGAAGGGCATCAGGACCACGGTCAGGAAGACGGGGATCGCGGTGGCGCGGTCGGCCCAGTCGACGTGCCGCGCGTTCATCATCATCATCGCGCCGATGACGACGAGGGCCGCGGAGGCGACCTCCTGCGGGACGATCGCGGTCAGCGGGGTGAAGAACAGACCCGCGGCGAACAGCAGGCCGGTGACGACCGAGGCGAGTCCGGTGCGGGCGCCCTCGCCGACACCGGTGGCGGACTCGATGAAGACGGTCTGGCCGGAGCCGCCCGCCACGCCGCCGATCGCACCGCCCATGCCGTCGATGAACAGCGCCTTGGACAGGCCGGGCATCCGGCCCTTGTCGTCGGCGAGCTCGGCCTCGGTGCCGACGCCGATGATGGTGGCCATCGCGTCGAAGAAGCCGGCCAGCACCAGGGTGAAGACGATCATGGTGATCGTCATCGCGCCGACCTTGCCCCAGCCGCCGAACTCGACGTGTCCGAGGAGCGAGAAGTCGGGCATGGAGACGGCGCTGCCGTGCAGTGCGGGCGCGCCGTTGGCCCACTGCCTGGGGTCGATGACGCCGATGCCGTTGAGGACCGCGGCGACGACCGTGCCGCTGACGATGCCGATCAGGATGGCGCCGGGGATGTTCCGGGCCTGGAGCATGAAGATCAGCAGCAGGGTGCCGGCGAAGAGCAGCACCGGCCAGCCGGTGAGCTGGCCCGCCGGGCCGAGGCTGAGCGGGGTGGCCTCGCCCTTGTGCACGAAGCCGGACTTGTACAGACCGATGAGCGCGATGAACAGGCCGATGCCCATGGTGATCCCGTGCTTGAGCGCCAGCGGGATCGCGTTCATGATCATCTCACGCAGGCCGGTGACGACCAGCAGCATGATGACGACGCCGTACATCACACACATGCCCATGGCCTGCGGCCAGGTCATGTTGGGGGCGACCTGCGAGGACAGGACGCCGGACACGGAGAGGCCGGCGGCGAGGGCGAGCGGCACCTTGCCGACGAAACCCATCAGCAGCGTGGTGAAGGCCGCGGCGAGGGCGGTGGCGGTGATCAGGGCCTTCTGACCGAGGGTGTCGCCGTGGACGTCCTTGCCGGACAGGATGAGCGGGTTGAGCAGGAGGATGTACGCCATCGCCATGAAGGTGGTGATGCCGCCGCGCACCTCGCGCGCGACGGAGGATCCTCGTCTGGATATGTGGAAGTACCGGTCGAGCCAGGACCGTCCGGCCGGGATGCGCGAGCCCTCGCCCGCTTCGTCGGCTGCGGTCCTGGGCTCCACTGACTGCTGGGTCATGGTGCCATCTCCCAAGGTTCACAGGGGCACCCGTACACGTTCGAGGTACGGGATTTGGGAATGGACGACCCGGGGGACGGCCCAGGACGAACAAAGGTGGTGTTTCAAGGACCGCGAGCGGTGCGGAACTCAAAGGGTGGTTCCTCCGGGCGGCGCGGCGGAGTGTGTGACGTTCCCTGCGCCGCCCGGAGAGCTGTGCGGTGTTACGCGGTGCCCGTGAGGTGTTCCGGGCGCACGGGCGTCCGGTTCAGCTCCAGCCCGGTCGCGTTCCGGATCGCCGCGAGGACGGCCGGGGTGGACGACAGGGTCGGGGCCTCGCCGATGCCGCGCAGCCCGTACGGGGCGTGCTCGTCGGCGAGTTCGAGCACGTCGACCGGGATGGTCGGCGTGTCGAGGATGGTCGGGATCAGATAGTCCGTGAAGGAGGGGTTCCTGACCTTCGCGGTCTTCGGGTCCACGATGATCTCCTCCATCACCGCCACACCCAGGCCCTGGGTGGTGCCGCCCTGGATCTGGCCGATGACGGAGAGCGGGTTGAGCGCCTTGCCCACGTCCTGGGCGCAGGCCAGCTCGATGACCTTGACCAGGCCCAGCTCGGTGTCGACCTCGACGACCGCGCGGTGGGCGGCGAAGGAGTACTGGACGTGTCCGTTGCCCTGGCCGGTGCGCAGGTCGAAGGGCTCGGTGGGGCGGTGCCGCCACTCCGCCTCGATCTCCACGACCTCGTCCTCCAGGACGTCGACCAGGTCGGCGAGGATCTCGCCGCCGTCGGTGACGACCTTGCCGCCCTCCAGCAGGAGTTCGGCCGTGGCCCAGGCCGGATGGTAGGAGCCGAACTTGCGGCGCCCGATCTCCAGTACCCGCTCGCGGACCAGTTCGCAGGAGTTCTTCACCGCGCCGCCGGTGACATAGGTCTGCCGGGAGGCCGAGGTGGAGCCGGCGGAGCCGACCTGGGTGTCGGCGGGGTGGATGGTCACCTGGGTGACACCGAGTTCGGTGCGGGCGATCTGCGCGTGGACGGTGACACCGCCCTGGCCGACCTCCGCCATCGCGGTGTGCACGGTGGCGACGGGCTCGCCGTTGATGACCTCCATGCGCACCTTGGCGGTGGAGTAGTCGTCGAAGCCCTCGGAGAAGCCGACGTTCTTGATGCCGACCGCGTAGCCGACGCCGCGTACGACGCCCTCGCCGTGCGTGGTGTTGGACAGGCCGCCGGGCAGCTGCCGTACGTCGGCGCCCTCGCTGGACTCCCACTGGCGCTCCGGCGGGAGCGGCATCGCCTTGACGCGGCGCAGCAGTTCGGCGACCGGGGCGGGCGAGTCGACGGGCTGGCCCGTCGGCATGATGGTGCCCTGCTCCATCGCGTTCAGCTGCCGGAACTCCACCGGGTCCATGCCGAGCTTCGCGGCCAGCTTGTCCATCTGCGCCTCGTAGGCGAAGCACGCCTGGACCGCGCCGAAGCCGCGCATGGCGCCGCAGGGCGGGTTGTTGGTGTAGAGGGCGATGGCCTCGATGTCCACGTCGTCGATGACGTACGGGCCGACCGACAGGGAGGAGGCGTTGCCGACGACCGCCGGGGAGGCGGAGGCGTAGGCGCCGCCGTCCAGGACGATCCGGCACTTCATGTGCGTGAGCTTGCCGTCCTTGGTGGCGCCGTGCTCGTAGTAGAGCTTCGCCGGGTGCCGGTGGACGTGCCCGAAGAAGGACTCGAACCGGTTGTAGACGATTTTGACCGGCTTGCCGGTGCGCAGCGCCAGCAGGCAGGCGTGGATCTGCATGGACAGGTCCTCGCGGCCGCCGAACGCGCCGCCGACGCCGGCCAGGGTCATCCGCACCTTCTTCTCGGGCAGGCCGAGGACGGGCGCGATCTGGCGCAGGTCGGAGTGGAGCCACTGGGTGGCGATGTAGAGGTGGACGCCGCCGTCCTCCTCCGGGACGGCGAGGCCGGACTCGGGGCCGAGGAAGGCCTGGTCCTGCATGCCGAAGGTGTACTCGCCCTTGACGATGACGTCGGCCCGCTTGGCGGCCTCGTCCGCGTTGCCGCGGACGATCGGCTGGCGGTGCACGATGTTCGGGTGCGGGACGTGCCCGGAGTGGTGGTCGTCGCGGCCCTCGTGGACGAGGATCGCGTCCGGGGCCAGGGCCGACTTCTCGTCGGTGATGACCGGGAGTTCGCGGTACTCGACCTTGATCTTGGCGGCGGCGCGGCGGGCCGTCTCCGGGTGGTCGGCGGCGACCAGCGCGACCGGCTCGCCGTGGTGGCGTACCTTGCCGTGCGCGAGGACCGGGGTGTCCTGGATCTCCAGGCCGTAGTTCTTGACCTCGGTGGGCAGGTCGTCGTAGGTGAGTACGGCGTACACGCCCGCCATGGCCAGGGCCTCGGAGGTGTCGATCGAGACGATCTCGGCGTGCGCGACGGTGGAGCGCAGGATCTGTCCCCACAGCATGTCCTCGTGCCACATGTCGGACGAGTAGGCGAACTCGCCGGTGACCTTGAGGGTGCCGTCCGGGCGGAGCGTGGACTCGCCGATGCCGCCCTTGGTCTGGGAACCCTGCGTGATCTTCGTAGGGGCGCCGTTGGTCGGCATCGTCAGACCTCCTCGGACTGGCGGGCGGCCGCCAGGCGGACCGCGTCCATGATCTTCTCGTAGCCCGTGCAGCGGCACAGGTTGCCCGACAGCGCCTCGCGGATGTCCGCGTCGGTGGGGTTCGGGTTGCGCTCCAGCAGCTCGTCGGAGGCGACGAGCAGACCCGGGGTGCAGAAGCCGCACTGGACGGCGCCGGCGTCGATGAACGCCTGCTGGATCGGGGACAGCTCGGTGCCCTCGCCGGTCTGCGAGTCGGTTCCCTTGGCCTGCCAGTGCTGGGCGTCCTGGAGGGTCGTACCGCAGGCGCCGGAGGCGCAGCCGCCCTCGGCGCGCTGCTTGGCGTAGTCCGCGAGGCCCTCGACGGTCACCACGTCGCGGCCCTCGACCTGACCGGCCGCGACCAGGCAGGAGCAGACCGGCACGCCGTCCAGGCGCACGGTGCAGGAGCCGCACTCGCCCTGCTCGCAGGCGTTCTTCGAACCGGGCAGGCCGAGGCGCTCGCGCAGCACGTACAGGAGGGACTCGCCCTCCCAGACGTCGTCGGCCTCCTGCGGACGTCCGTTGACGGTGAAGTTGACGCGCATTACGCAGCTCCCTCAGATGCGCGGCGGGCGCCGCGGTACGACTCCCAGGTCCAGGTGAGCGTCCGGCGGGCCATCACACCGACCGCGTGGCGGCGGTAGCTCGCGGTGCCCCGGACGTCGTCGATCGGGTTGCAGGCGGCCGAGCACAGCTCGGCGAACTGCTTGGCGACCGACGGGGTGATGATCTTTCCGTTGTCCCAGAAGCCGCCCTCTTCCAGGGCCGCGTTCAGGAACTCCTCGGCGGTCCTGGCCCGGACCGGGGTCGGGGCGGCCGAGCCGATGCCGGTGCGCACGGTGCGGGTCTCGGGGTGCAGCGCGAGACCGAAGGCGCACACGGCGATGACCATGGCGTTGCGGGTGCCGACCTTCGAGTACTGCTGCGGGCCGTCGGCCTTCTTGATGTGCACGGCGCGGATCAGCTCGTCGGGCTGGAGCGCGTTGCGCTTGACGCCCGTGTAGAACTCGTCGATCGGGATGAGCCGGGTGCCGCGGGCCGCCGACGCCACCTCGACCTCGGCGCCGGCCGCGAGCAGGGCGGGGTGGGCGTCCCCGGCGGGCGAGGCCGTGCCGAGGTTGCCGCCGACGCCGCCGCGGTTGCGGATCTGAGGGGAGGCGACGGTGTGCGAGGCGAGCGCGAGGCCCGGCAGCTCGGCACGGAGGTTCTCCATGATCCGGGTGTACGGGACGGAGGCACCGAGCCGCACGGCGTCCTCGCCGACCTCCCACTCGGAGAGATCGCCGATGCGGTTCAGATCGAGGAGGTACTCGGGCCGGCGGTGGTCGAAGTTGATCTCGACCATCACATCGGTGCCACCCGCAATCGGCACAGCGGTGGGGTGCTCGGCCTTCGCGGCGAGCGCCTCCTCCCAGCTGGCAGGGCGAAGGAAGTCCATGACCGGCTCTCTTCTTCGTCTCGTGGGTCGTACAGATTGAGCCAATCCGTGTGCGGCGGGCCCGGCTCGTTCATGTGCTGTTAACGCGGAGTGGACTCAGTACACCGCCCTGTAGTCCGGCGGGGTCAGTCACCGAAACCATGAAGGAGTTGGCTGGCCGCGGAGGTCATCTTGTAGATTCGTATGAACGGAGGTCATCGGTAACCCCTCCGTTTTCCTGGAGAAACACAGGAATCGGCGGGGACACCCCGGCGCGCGCCCCGGCACGGACCGCGGGAGCACGGTGGCGGGAGTCCGCCCCGGCCCCCTCCAAGATTCATCGTAGGTTTCGAGACAAAGAACGGCGGCGAAGAGATGCGGCTGCGCGCACTGCTGGACACCGACGCGCTGGGCCTGCGGCTGCTCGGCGGCGAGGACGAGCTGGACCGCCAGGTCCGCGGGGTCATGACCACCGACCTGCGGGACCCGAGCCGCTACCTCTCCGGCGGCGAACTGGTGCTCACCGGCCTGGCCTGGCGCCGGGACGCGGACGACTCCGAACCGTTCGTGCGGATCCTGGCGCAGGCCGGGGTGGCGGCCCTCGCGGCCGGCGAGGCGGAGCTGGGCGATGTGCCGGACGACCTGGTGCTGGCCTGCGCCAGACACCGGCTGCCGCTGTTCGCGGTGCACGAGTCGGTGGCGTTCGCGTCGATCACCGAGCATGTCGTACGGCAGGTCTCCGGCGAGCGCGCCGGGGATCTCGCGGCGGTGGTGGACCGGCACCGGCGGATGATGACCTCGGGCCCGGCGGGCGGCGGCCCGGACGTGGTCCTGGACCTGCTCGGCTCCGACCTGGACCTGCGCGCCTGGGTGCTCTCCCCCACCGGCCGGCTGATCGCCGGCTCCAAGGAGGCGGGCCCGGCGCTGCCCGCCGAGACCTGCGCCAAGCTCGCCGCCGAGCACCTGTCCGCCACCCGCACCGGCCGCCGCGGCCCGCACCGCGTGCTGCTGGCCGGCAGCACCTTCTCCCTCTTCCCGATCCGCTCCTCCGGCCGCTCCCCGCAGGCGTCCCGCGATGTGCGCGAGACCGTGCTCTCGGACTGGCTGCTGGCCGTGGAGGCGGACGCGGGCGACTGGCCCGAGGAGCGCCTGGACCTGCTCCAGGGCGTCACCCAGCTGATCTCCGTCGAGCGGGACCGCCGGGACGCGGCCCGTACGGTACGGCGCCGGCTCGCCCAGGAGGTGCTGGAGCTGGTGCAGACGGGCGCCGCGCCCGCCGAGATCGCCGCCCGCCTGCGGGTCGCCGCGCCGGTGCTGCTGCCCGGCCTCGGGGCCGCCCCGCACTGGCAGGTGGTGGTGGCCCGCGTGGAGTGGGAGGACAACGGGATCGAGGGCGGCCCGGTCGCCCAGTCGCTGCTGGAGGAGATCCTGGTCGACCCGCTGGCCACGGGCCCGGAGCCGTCCGACCGGATCGCGGTCGCGCACACCGGCGACGAGGCGATCGCCCTGGTGCCGCTCCCCGCGGTCTCCTCCGAGCACGACGGCTCCGAGACCGGTCTGCTGGCCGACGCGCTGCTCCAGGCCGTGCGGGAGCCGCTGTCGGCCGGCCTGGACGACGACGGGCGGCTCACCCTCGGCGTCAGCGCGGCCGTGCACTCGGCGGAGGGGCTGCGCGGCGCCCTGGAGGAGGCCCGGCACGCCCGCCGGGTGGCCGCCGCCCGCACCGGCCGGGTCTGCGCCGCCGGCCACCAGGAACTGGCCAGCCATGTGCTGCTGCTGCCGTTCGTGCCGGACGACGTCCGCCGCGCGTTCACGGCCCGCCTGCTGGACCCGCTGAAGGACTACGACCGCCGGCACCGGGCGGAGCTGATCCCGACCCTGGAGGCGTTCCTCGACTGCGACGGCTCCTGGACGCGCTGCGCCACCCGGCTCCACCTGCACGTCAACACGCTGCGCTACCGGGTCGGGCGGATCGAGCAGTTGACGGGCCGCGACCTCTCCCGGCTCGAGGACAAGCTGGACTTCTTCCTTGCGCTGCGGATGAGCTGAGGCGAAGCCCCGCCGGGGGCGCGCGACCGGGCAAACCATCTCGCGCCAACTCCCCACCACTTTGTGAAATCTTTCACCCACCCCCTTGGCCCGGCCGGGCGATCGGTGCTGGAATGCCGCCACCACTCAACAGCTCGATGGCGTGCATGGGGAGGGCAACGTGGCGCATACCGCCATGTCTGGTAACGGAACCACCGGTGACGATCCGCTCCAGACCGCGGTATGGCGGCTGCGCAGCCGGGCCTGCTGGGCCGACGCCGCGGCCCTGCTGCCATCCGACACCGCGCCCACGGCGTTGCAGCGGGCCACGCTGTTCGTCGAACGGTGTCTGTACACCGAGCGGGGCTGGGCGGAGGCCGAGGACGCGCTGCGCACCGCGGAGGCGCTCGCGCACAGCGACGAGGAGCGCGGCGCGGCCGCCTGCGAGCGGGGCCAACTCGCCTACGCGGCAACGCTGCACGGCGTCCGGGACCGGGCCGACGAGGCGCGGGCCGCGCTGGGCCGGGCGGCGGCGCTGCTGCCACCCGGGTCGGCCGGGCGGGCGCTGCTGGACTTCCGCCGGGGGCTGCTCGCCGAGAACCTCACCCGCTCCCCGCAGGCGGCCCGCGCCGCCTACCGCCGGGCGCACGCGGCCGCCGCCGCGCACGCCGACCCGCTGCTGCTCTCCTTCACCTGGCGGCACCTGGCCGGACTCGCCCTGCGCGACGGGGAGTTGGCCGAGGCGCGGCACGGCTTCGCCGAATCCCTGCGGCTGCGCGAGGAGTTGGGCTACCTGGTGGGTACGGCACCCGCGCTCGTCTCGCTGGCGGACACGGAGGAGGAGCCGGAGGCCTCCCGGCTGCGCGAGGAGGCCCGGCGGCTGTTCCGGCTGCTCGGCGGAGTGCCCACCTGGCTGGCACGCCAGCTAGCGCCCCCGGCGCCGGGAGCGGCGACGGCCTGAGAAGGAACTGAGAGATTCGTGTGCGAGGGTGGCGCGCCCCCGAAGACCCCTCTCAGGAGAGCGCCCCGATGAGCCTCGTCAACGGCCTTCCGGCCCATGTCCTGCTGGTCCACGTCGTCGTGGTCCTCGTCCCGCTGACCGCGCTCGCCCTGGTGGCCGCCGCGATATGGCCGGCCGCCGCCCGGCGGCTGGGCGTGCTGCTGCCCGGACTCGCCTTCGTGGCTCTGGCCAGTGTGCCGCTGACCACGCAGGCGGGTGAGTGGCTGGAGCGGCACGTCGAGGACGATGCGCTGGTCCGCCGCCACACCGAGCTGGGCGACGGCCTGCTGCCGTGGGCGCTGGGCCTTTTCGTGCTGGCGGCGGTGGTGTGGTGGGCGACGCGCGCCACGACGGGCAGCCGCCGGCTGAACTCGCTGCCGGTGCGGATCGCCGTGGGCGTGCTGTCGGTGGCCGTGGCGGCGGGCGCGGTGGTCGACGTCTACCGGATCGGTGACTCGGGCGCGAAGGCCGCGTGGCACGACGCCTACTCGAAGCAGGGCCACGGAGCGGCCGACGGCTCCTGAGGCCTTCCGGCGGCGGGAGCCGGACCGCCCCCGCTACGCCGCGGTGAAGTGTCCCGAGACCAGTCCCCGCACCGCGTCCGCGTCCCCCGCCACCAGTGCGTCCAGCAGGGCCAGGTGTTCGGTCGCGTCCGCGAGCAGGTCCGCCCGGGTGTGCCGGACCGGGCCGCCGACCAGGGGCCACTGGGAGCGGCGGTGCACGTCCTCGGCGATGCGGACCAGCTGTTCGTTGCCGGAGAGCCCGAGCAGCGCGCCGTGGAAGGCCCGGTCGGTCTCGGCGTACGCGGCCGGGCACCCGGCGCCGGCCGCCCGCACCGTCTCCTCGGCGAGCGGCCGCAGTTCGGCCCACCGCTCGGCGGGCACCGTCCGGGCGAGCCGCAGCAGCACCGGCACCTCCAGGAGCGCCCGCACCTCCACCAGCTCGGCCAGTTCCCGCGCCCCGCGCTCGACGACCCGGAAGCCGCGGTTGGGCACGACCTCGACGGCGCCCTCCAGGGCGAGCTGCTGCATGGCCTCCCGGACGGGCGTGGCCGAGACCCCGAACCGCTCGCCGAGCACCGGCGCCGAATAGACCTCGCCGGGCCGCAGCTCCCCGACCACCAGCGCCGTGCGCAGGGCGTCCAGGATCTGCGCGCGTACCGAGGAGCGCTGCACGGCGGAGCGCGCCGCGGGGAGCGGCCGCTCGCCGTGCGTGTGCTCGCCGCGCGCGCCCGGCACAGCCGTGTCCCGCTCCCGTGCGCCGTCCAGGGCGGCGGCCGCGAGCGTCTGCGCCGGCATCCGGCTCACTCCCTGCTCCACGGGTCCTCCTGGCGGCTTGTCGGTACTTGGGGTCATTAACGGCGGGTTGTCGCTTGTCCGTCAAGCACCTTAGGCGCCCGAGGCGACAGTTCAAATTCGATCGAAAGTGAGTAAGGTAAGCCTTACCTTCACGACTTTGTCCGCGATCAAGGACCGGTGGTTTCGCCATGCCCGCTGCGGCCTCCCCGTTCACCGCCGCGTACGACCGTCTGCACGCCGGCTTCCCCGGCCTGACCGTGACCGTGTCGGCCCCGGGCGAGGAGATCCCGGGCGACGGCGGCTGGGTGGAGGCCGCCGGGCTCGCGGCGGGCGGCGCCGCGCTGGACGCCTATCTGGCCTGGGACGCCGCCCAGGTGCTGCGCGACTACGGCCACGAGGCCCGGCCGGACGTCGTCGCGAGCTTCGGACTGCACCGCTACGCCTGGCCCGCCTGCCTGCTGATCACCGTGCCGTGGTTCCTGCACCGCCGGGTGCCCCGGCTGCCCGTGACACACGTCGCCTACGACCGCGACGGCGGGCGGATGGCCGTACGCGCGCCGCTCTCCTTCTCCTGCCTGCCGGGCGACCCGGCGGCCGCGCTGCCCGGGGCCGTCGCCGTACCGGACGAGGAGGCGCTGCGGGGCGAGGTGCGGGCGGCCGTGGCCGAGCACCTGGAGCCCCTGCTGGCCGCCTTCGGGCCGCGGATGCGGCGGCGCGGCCGGGCACTGTGGGGCATGGCGACCGACGAGGTGGTGGAGGGGCTGTGGTACGTCGCCCGGATGCTGGGCGAGGAGGAGCGGGCGGTGCGCGAGCTGGAACTGCTGCTGCCCGGCGCCACCCGGCCGTACGCCGGCGCGGCCGCGTTCCGGGTGCCGGCCGGCCCCGACGGCGCACCCCTGGCCACCCGCGAGCGGACCAGTTGTTGCATGTTCTACACCGTGCGCCCCGAGGACACCTGTGCCACCTGTCCGCGCATCTGCACCACCGTCAGGCCGACGGCGGCCGCAGCGGCCTGACGGGGCATCGGATGGCTGGAGCACGGTCCGGCGTCCACTAAGATCACCGGCAACGGCAACCCGGAGGACTGCCCGGCCACGGACAGGGCATTCACAACTTCCTCACGAGTCGCAGGAACTTTCCGAGGAACCATCCGTACGGGTAGTCTTATTCGAACTCAACTCCCGCCCCTCAAGCGGCAGTTCGAGCAGAACGCCGTCTTGGGCATCCCCTTGCACCTCCTTGGCGGCCTCTTGCCCCGAAACCCCCTGAGGGCCGTCGGGAGTGGGCCACTATGGCGGGCGTTACGCCCTATCCCAATGCAAGGGACCCCTGATGAGACTGACCGACATATCGCTGAACTGGCTGCTTCCGGGCGCCGTACTGCTCCTGGGCATGCTGGTGGCGGTGGCGGTGCTCGCGCGCGGCAAGCGCTCCTCCGGGGAGAACGCGAACGCGGACGACTCGTGGGAGCGCAGCGAGGAGCGCCGACGGCGCAAGGAGGCCATCTACGGCACGGCCTCCTACGTCCTGCTGTTCTGCTGTGCGGCGGTCGCGGCCGCCCTCTCCTTCCACGGCCTCGTCGGCTTCGGCGAACAGAACCTGGGGCTGACCGACGGCTGGCAGTACCTGGTGCCGTTCGGCCTGGACGGTGCGGCGATGTTCTGCTCCGTCCTCGCCGTGCGCGAGGCCAGCCACGGTGACGCGGCGCTCGGCTCCCGGATACTGGTGTGGATGTTCGCCGCCGCGGCGGCCTGGTTCAACTGGGTGCACGCGCCCCGGGGCGCCGGTCACGCGGGCGCCCCGCAGTTCTTCTCCGGCATGTCGCTCTCCGCGGCCGTGCTGTTCGACCGGGCGCTGAAGCAGACCCGCCGGGCCGCGCTGCGCGAGCAGGGCCTGGTGCCGCGGCCGCTGCCGCAGATCCGCGTGGTGCGCTGGATGCGGGCCCCGCGCGAGACCTACCGCGCCTGGTCGCTGATGCTCCTGGAGGGCGTGCGCAGCCTGGACGAGGCGGTCGAGGAGGTCCGCGACGACATGCGGCAGAAGGAGGAGGAGCGGCAGCGTCGGCGCGACCAGCAGCGCCTGGACCGGGCCCAGCTCAAGGCCATCAGCCGGGGCCACCGCGGCTTCGTCGGCCGGGGCGGCGGCCGCGAGGTCGAGGTCGAGGTGCAGGCGGTGGAGCGCGGCCCCGGGACGGCCACCGCGGAGCCTGCCATATCCACCGCGGAGCAGCTGCCGGTACGCGCCCGACCCTCCCTTCAGCCGGTCCGCCCCGGCGCTGAGCCGGTGACCACCGTCGACCTCACCGCGGAGGACGACACCCAGGCCCTGCCGCGTCTGGACTCCCTGGAGCGCAAGCTCAAGGACCTGGAGCAGCAGTTCGGCTGATCCGTCGGCGGGCAGCCACCGCACAGGGACGGAGACACGGGACGGGGGCGCGACCGCACGGGTCGCGCCCCCGTCCCGTGCCCGTCTGTCGCCGCACCCGCCCTGCCCGCGCGTCGGCAGGATCCGGAAGACAGCGCCTAGGCCGCTTCGGCGCCCAGGTGGAACCACACCGACTTGCCCACGCCGTGCGGCCGTACGCCCCAGGCGTCCGCGAGGGACTCCACCAGGACCAGGCCCCGGCCGTGCGTGTCCTCGTCCCCGTCCGGGGCGTGCACCTCGGGTCTGCGGGCCACGAAGTCCCGTACCTCCACGCGCAGTCCGTCCGGTCCGACGACGGCCGTCAGCACGGCGTCGTGGTCGGTGTGCACCAGGGCGTTGGTGACGAGTTCGCTGGTGAGCAGCTCGGCTATCTCGGAGCGGCCCGGTCTGCCCCAGTGCCGCAGCAGTGCGCGCAACTCCCGCCGGGCCTCGGGCACCGCCCGCAGATCCGCCCGCCCCAGCCTGCGCCGGAGCCGGTGCGCGTGTTCGGTGATGGTGTCGGACCCTGCCCCCACGGCGTCCCCCGCCTCGTCCCCCGTCGTCGCCGAGAAGGCCCCGACGGCCCTGGAACCGCCTCCTCGCGCCTGCCTCTTCATGACCCCCGCCCGCCCGCCGCTCGGACCCTGCCCCTGGTGGTCGAACACGTTCACGGGGGATGCTTGCCCAGCGGGCTCCCGGGCAGTCCTTGGCCCGCCCCGATGACCGGCGGTTCGGCCACGCTCGCGCCCTTCGCCCGGCACCCGCCGGGCGCCGCCGCGGCCCTTCGGCCACCCTCCGGCACTGCGCAGGCCGCCCCGGGCGCCCCGGGACACCGGCCGGGACGGGCCGGACACCGCCGGTGACCCCCTCACCACCTCGGCCGAAACTGGCCGAAATCCGATCCCCGCGGCGAGGGGCGGGCCGGCTCAGGGCCGCGGGACGTTGCGCAGGTTGGACCGGGCCATCTGGAGCATCCGGCCGACCCCGCCGTCCAGCACGATCTTCGAGGCGGACAGGGCGAACCCGGTGACCATCTCGGCGCTGATCTTCGGCGGGATGGACAGGGCGTTGGGGTCCGTGACGATGTCGACCAGCGCCGGACCCCGGTGCCGGAAGGCGTCCCGGAGCGCCCCGGCGAGCTGCTTGGGCTTCTCGACCCGGACCCCGTACGCCCCGCAGGCGCGGGCGACGGCGGCGAAGTCCGGGTTGGTGTTGGCGGTGCCGTACGAGGGCAGCCCGGAGACCAGCATCTCCAGCTCCACCATGCCGAGCGAGGAGTTGTTGAACAGGACGACCTTCACCGGCAGGTCGTACTGCACGAGGGTCAGGAAGTCGCCCATCAGCATGGAGAAGCCGCCGTCGCCGGACATCGAGACCACCTGCCGGCGCCGGTCGGTGAACTGGGCGCCGATCGCCATCGGCAACGCGTTCGCCATCGACCCGTGCGAGAAGGAACCGATGATCCGGCGCCGCCCGTTGGGCGAGACGTACCGTGCCGCCCACACGTTGCACATCCCGGTGTCGACGGTGAACACCGCGTCGTCGGCGGCGATCTCGTCCAGCACGGCCGCCACGTACTCGGGGTGGATCGGGACGTGCTTGTCGACCTTGCGGGTGTACGCCTTGACCACGCCCTCCAGGGCGTCGGCGTGTCTGCGCAGCATCCGGTCGAGGAAGCGCCGGTCCGTCTTCTCCCGCACCCGTGGGATCAGACAGCGCAGCGTCTCGCGGACGTCGCCCCACACGGCGAGGTCGAGCCGGGACCGGCGGCCGAGGACCTCCGGCCGTACGTCGATCTGGGCGATGCGGACGTCGTCGGGCAGGAAGGCGTTGTACGGGAAGTCGGTGCCGAGCAGGATCAGCAGATCGCACGCGTGGGTGGCCTCGTAGGCGGCGCCGTAGCCGAGGAGGCCGCTCATGCCGACGTCGTACGGGTTGTCGTACTGGATGAACTCCTTGCCCCGCAGGGCGTGTCCCACGGGTGCCTTGATCCGCCCGGCGAACTCCATCACCTCGGCGTGCGCGCCGGCCGTGCCGCTGCCGCAGAACAGGGTGACCTTGCCGGCCGCGTCGATCATCTCCACGAGCGCGTCCAGCTCGGCGTCGCCGGGCCGCACGGTGGGCCGGGAAGTGACGAGGGCACTCTCGGGGGCCTTGTCCGGGGCGGGTTCGGCGGCGATGTCGCCGGGCAGCGAGACCACGCTGACCCCGCGGCGGCCGACCGCGTGCTGGATGGCGGTCTGCACCAGGCGGGGCATCTGCTTCGGGCTGGAGATCAGCTCGCTGTAGTGGCTGCACTCGGTGAAGAGCCGGTCCGGGTGGGTCTCCTGGAAGTAGCCGAGGCCGATCTCGCTGGAGGGGATGTGCGAGGCGAGGGCGAGCACCGGGGCCATCGAGCGGTGGGCGTCGTAGAGGCCGTTGATCAGGTGCAGATTGCCGGGGCCGCAGGAGCCGGCGCAGGCGGCCAGCCGCCCGGTGATCTGGGCCTCGGCGCCGGCGGCGAACGCGGCGGTCTCCTCGTGGCGCACATGGATCCAGTCGATGGCAGCGTTGCGGCGCACGGCGTCGACGACCGGGTTGAGGCTGTCGCCGACCACCCCGTAGAGGCGGCGCACGCCGGCGCGCACCAGCAGGTCGACGAACTGCTCGGCTACGTTCTGCTTGGCCATGCACCCATACAGGCACAGGTCGCGGCGTCACGCCTCCCACACGGCCGCAGCCGTACGGTCGTCGGCGTACCCCTTCACCCGTACCTGGACGTCGGCGAGGAACGCGGCGAGACCGGGCGCGGCCCGGCCGGACCAGCGGCGGGCCAGATAGGCGCAGAGGGCGGGCTCGCCGTGCAGCGGGTCGGCCAGGCCCGCGGTGCTCATCACCAGCACATCACCCGGGCGGGCTACCGAGGCCCGGAACCGGAACGGCTCGCGGGGCGGCTCCGGGGCGGGCTCGTAGGGGCTGGGCGGGGTCGGGATGCCGAGGTCCATGGTCAGCCGGTCGCCCTCCGGGGTCCGTTCCGGGACCGAGCCGAAGCCGAGCACGGGCCCGCCGCCGGTGTCGTCCGGCGGCGACGGGCGCGGCTCGATGTCCTGCCACTCGCCGCCGCGCAGCCGGAACAGCCCGCCGTCGCCGACGCCGAAGAAGACGCGGGTACGGCAGTCCGGGTCGGCGGGCAGCAGCAGACAGCGCAGGGTCGCCGTGTACTCCTCGGGGTCGATGCCCTGATCGACGGCGCTCGCCCGGAGCCTGCCGAGGCTGCGGTCGGTGAGCCGGTGCAGACCCGACTTGAGGTCGCCGCGCCGGGCCGCGTGGATGTCCTCCGCCAGCCGCCGATGGCTGCGGCCCACCGCCCGGCCGATCCACCGGCAGGCCTCGGCGGCCGCCAGATGCGCGCCCGGGGTGCCGCGCGCGCCGGTCGCCATCGCGACGAGCAGCAGTGCCTGTCCGCCCGTCCCGAACCGCGCGGTGAGCAGCACGTCCCGGCGGGGCTCGCCCCGGTAACGCGCCGAGTCCCCGCGCACCGACGCGGCCCGCAGCGTGCACGCCCCGTACCGCGCCCCGTCCAGCACGGTGTCCGGGACCAGCTCCTCCAGGGTGTCCGGATCGGCGGCGGGCAGCGCGGTGGGTTCGGCGGCGTAGGTGGGCGGTCCGGAGCCGACGTAGTCGGGGGCGGGGGGTACGCCGGGGGCGGCGGGGGGAGGTGCGGGGGCCGGCGGGGGTGGCGTCGGGCCCGCGGGCGCGGTGGGGGGCGGGGGTGCCGTCGGACGCGCGGGCTCAGGGGGTGGCGCGGAGGGGGGCGGGGGTGGGGTGTGGGCGGCCCGTGGTCGCGGGACCGCGGGTTCCCGGGCGCCGGGATCCACCGCGGCGGGCTCCGGGCCGGTCCCGGCGTCGGGCTCCGCGTCGGCCTGGGGGGTGGGAGGGGGCGGTGGTGGTGGTGGTTCGGGCGGCCGCTCCGTCACCGCCTTCTTCGCCGAGGCGAAGCGGTCGTCCAGGGAATCCGGCGCGGCCGTGGGGCCGGTGTCCGCGGTGGAGTCGTCGTACAGCTGCCCCCACCAGTCGTCCTCCTGGCGGGCGTTGCTTCCCCCCTGCTGGCTCATGTCCTTCATTGTCCACCGCACGGGCTGTATGAAAACGGGGCATCGGGAAAATCCGGCGCGGCACGCATGATCGAGCGGCGTGTCGGGCGAGGGGGCGAACAGCCGTACGAGCAAGGGTGGTTGATGGTCGCCGGCCGGGGTGACGGCCCGGCTCCGGCTGGTCCGGGCCGCCCGCGAGCGGGGCTGGGTCACCCGCCGAGCCGCCCGGTGACCTGCGGCTTCTTCCGATGTCCGGCACTCTGGGCAGATGGGAGTGTGGGAACTCCTGCTGGTCGGGGTTGTGCTCGTGCTCGGCCTGTGCGGAGTGCTGGTGCCCGGGGTGCCGGGGTCGTGGCTGGTGTGGGCCGCGGTCCTGTGGTGGGCGCTGACCGATCCGCAGCCGGTCGCCTGGGGTGTGCTGGTGGGCGCCACCGGGGTGCTGCTGCTGGCGCAGATGGCGCGCTGGGCGCTGCCGCCGCGGCGGCTGCGGGAGAGCGGGGCGACGCCGCTGATGGCGGTGTACGCGGGCGTCGGCAGCCTGCTCGGGTTCGTGGTGCTGCCGGTGCTGGGTGCGGTGCCGGGTTTCATGGCGGGGATCTATCTGCACGAGCGGCTTCGGCTGGGGCGGCACGGCGAGGCGATGGCCGCGCTGCGGACGGCCATGGGCGCGGGGGGCGCGAGCGTGCTGGCGGAGCTGTTCGCGTGCCTGCTGATCGTGGGGGCATGGCTGGGAGCGGTGATCGCGGGCTGAGCCCGCGGGCCGGAACGGCGCGCGGGCTCAGGCGCTACGCCCAGGGGCGCCGGGCGAGGGCCTGGTGGACCGTGCGGGCGATCGCGGCCATGCCCGCGTCGTCGAAGTGAAGGTGGTCTCCGGGGTCGTAGCCGGGCCGGATACGGGTGGGGTCGGCCGGGTCGCGGACGGCGGCGTCGGCGTCGGCGACCGCGTCGAAGGCGCGGCCGGTGCGGATGAAGGCGTTGACCTGCTGCCGTACCGCCTCGCGGGCGGCGGTGTAGGCGGGGTAGCCGCCGAACGGGGTGAGGGTGACCCCGACGACCCGGATGCCCCGGGCGTGGGCGCGGGCGGCGATGGCGCGGTAGGCGTCCGCGTAGGCGGCGGGGTCGCTCGCCTCCGGGCTGCCCTTGATGTCGTTGATGCCCTCGAAGACGACCAGGACGCGCACCCCCGGCCGGTTCAGCGCGTCGGCGTCCAGGCGGGTGAGCGCGCTCGGGCCGACCCCGTCGTGCAGCAGGCGGTTGCCGCCGATGCCGGCGTTGAGGACGCCGAGCCGGTGCGGGCCCAGTTCCTCGGCGAGCCGGTCGGGCCAGCGGTGGTTGGTGTCGGCGGTGGAGCCGGTGCCGTCGGTGAGGGAGTCGCCGAACGCGACGATGCTGCCGGCGGCGGGGCCGCGGACGTCGACGCCGGTGACGTAGTACCAGTGGCTGGTGGTCGTGGTGTACGCGGCGCCGGTCTCGTCGGCTGCCTGGCCGGCGCCGACCGGGGCGAGGTAGCTGGTCTGGAGGGCGCTGCGGTGGTAGGTGGCGGGGCCGTCGTCGTCCGGGGTGTAGACGCTGACGAGCAGGTCGGCGCCGGCCGGGACGCGCAGCGGCACCGGGTCGGTGAGGGTGTCCCGGCCGGGCGGCACGGTGACCGTGCGGGCCCCCCGGAAGGTGGCGGTGCGCAGGGTGCCGGGCAGGGCGTCCGGGCCGGCCGCGCGGCGAAGTGCGACGGTGACGGCCCCCAGGTGCAGCGGCGCGGTGCCGAGGCGGTTGCTGAGCCGTACCCGCACGGCGCTGCCGCCGACGCTGAGGTGGACGACATCACGGACGGCGGCGCCGGGCCGGGCGGCGGCGGTGCCGGACGGCGCCGTCTCCCAGCTGCCGGTCCAGCGCGGCGGCGCCGGTGCCTCGGCCGCCGCCGCCCTTGCCGTGCCCGGCGCCAGCGCCAGCAGCAGGACCGCCAGGAACCGCCCGACCTTGGTCATGCACGTGCCCGCCCTTCCGAGGCTTCCCGAGGCTCCTCGGAGCCGACGGTGCCACACGGCCACGCGGTCCCACCGGAACCTCCACGCCGTACCACCCGTCCGGCGCAGCGGACGGAGCGCGACGGGCCTCGGACGAACGATGCGGAGCTATGCGGCCTCGGGTCGCTCCGTACGCCGGGCCGGGGCGGGATCCGGTGCGTCCTCGTACGTGCCGGACTCGGCGTCCCCGAAGTCCGGGGCCTGGAAGGGGTTGTTCGCCGGAGGCGGCGATGCCGGGGCGGAGGAGCGGGGCTGGCCCTCCGGGGCGGAGAACAGCGAGGTCAGGTCGATGGGAGATCTCTCTTTCGTGTCAGGCCCCGGACGGGGCCTGGTGTGCCGTGACCGGGCACAGCGGTTCTACAACTTGGTCATCTTGGCGTAGGGGCTCAGGATCCGCATCTGTGCCGAGCCGAAATCCACGAGCGCGGCGATGCCGTCCTCGATGCCGACGACCCGGCCGAGGCCGTACACGTCGTGGGTGACCTGGTCACCCATGGCGAAGTGCTTGGGAACCGGTACGACCGGGGCCTTGAAGGGGCTGGTGGGCAGATGGCGCTTGGGTGCAGCAGACGGGGTCATAGCTCAGTATGCGCCCATCCGGGGACAGCTCGCTGTGGTTGTCGACACAGATCCGCATCGGAACAGCCGCGTCACGGCACCGACGGGCGGTCTCGCTCGGTGTCCGTCATGAAGTCCAGCATGGCCCGGTTGGTCTCGGCGGCCAGGTCGATCTGGGGGCCATGGCCGGTGCCGGAGAGGATGTCCGCCCGGGCGCCCGGTATCAGCCGGGGCACGCGCTCGGCCTGCCGCTGCGGGTGCACCAGCAGGCTGCGCCTGCCGAGCACCAGGTACAACGGGGTCCGCACGGTGGCCAGTTCGGCGTCCGACAGGGGCAGCGGGGCCGGCCGGCGGATGCGGTAGGCGCGCACCCCGGCGTGGACCATGGCGCGCAGCTCCGGCACGACCAGCACGGGCTGTTCCAGCCAGGCCGCGAGCCGGGGCCGCAGCGCCTTGGGGGCGAAGGTCGCGAGGAGGCTGACGAAGATCCATGCGAAGAAGCGCAGTCCCACCTTCTCCAGTCCGCCGGGGTCGAGCAGTGTGACGGAGGCGAGGCGGTCCGGCCTGCGGTGCGCCTGGTTCAGGGCGAGCCAGCCGCCGTAGGAGGTGCCGACGAGGTGCACCTGGTCGAGGCCGAGCCCGGCCAGCGTCTCGTCCAGCCACTCGGCGGCCCGTGCGGGCTCGTGGAGGGGGGCGCGCTGGACGCTGCGGCCGGGGTCGCCGGGGGTGTCGATCGCGTAGACGGTGCGTTCGGCGCTGAGCGCGGGGGTGTTCGGGTACCACATGGCGGAGCAGGAGCCCGCGCCGTGCACCAGGACGACGGGGGTGCGGTCGCGGGCGGCCGGGTCGGCGGGGTCGTAGCGGTAGACGTGGGTGGTGCCGGCGGACGTCTCGACGTCCTGCTCCCAGGACGCGGGTGCACCCAGCGCGTAGACCGCGTCGCAGGCCGCGTAGTAGCGGTCGCGCCAGGCGTCGCTGACGAAGCGGCCGACATCGGGCCGGGAACGGGCGCTTGCGGACTCGGGCACGGCCACCTCCGGGGTAGTCGATCTTTGTGATACGACCGTACCACGATGATGGTACGGCTGTATCATCAAAGGGGGCCGCGGACGCGGCCCGTCCCGAGCGCCGGCGACGATGCGGAGACCCTGACCATGCCCAAGCGGGTGGACCACGCAGCGCGGCGGACCGAGATCGCCGAGGCCCTGGTCCGGGCGGCCGCACGGCTCGGACTGCACGCCGTGGGGATGCGCGACGTGGCGGCGGAGGCGGGCGTCTCGCTGCGGCTGGTGCAGTACTACTTCGAGACCAAGGAGAAGCTGCTGCTCTTCGGGTTGCGCCACCTCACCGAGCGGTTCGGGCAGCGGGTGACCGCCCGGGTCCGGGCCGCTGGTCCGGAGCCGGGCCCGCGTACGGTGCTGGAGGCGCTGCTCACGGCGGCCCTCCCCGTCGACGAGGAGAGCCGCACCTTCCACCACCTGTACACGGCCTACGCCGTCCTGTCCGTCACCGACGAGGCACTGGCGGCCCAGCCCTTCATCCGGGAGCCGGACGCCGCCGAGGCCACCGTGGCCCGGCTGCTGGAACAGGCCGCGCGGGACGGGAAGCTGCGGCCCGGGACGGATCCCGGCGCGGAGGCGGTGGCGCTGCTCGCGCTGTCCGCGGGCCTCGGCACCGCCGTGCTGGTCGGCCAGCGCAGCCCCGAGTCCGCCGCCGCCGTCCTCGGCTACCGGCTGGACCGCGTCTTCCTGCCCGAGGGAGAAGGCCCCGCTACTCGTCCGCCAGCGTGAGGTCCGGTACCCGCCAGGCCGCGAGCAGGAAGGCCACCAGGGACACGGCCGCGCCGACGAGGAAGACGAGGCGCATCGAGGAGACGTACCCCTCCAGGAACGGCCGCGCCGCGGCGGGGTCGAGGGCGCGCAGGAAGGCGGAGTCCTCCAATTCGACCCCGCCGCCGGGACGCACCACTGACGCCAGGGCGTGCGCGGTGTCGGGCTGCTCCAGCAGCCGGCGGTAGGCCGGGTCGTGGCGGGCCTCGGCCAGCCGGCCGGCGATCTTGCCGGCCGCCGTACTGAACAGCACCGACAGGAAGGCCGCCGTACCGACCGTGCCGCCGTTGGAGCGGAAGAAGTTGACCGACGCCGTCGCCGCGCCCATGTCGGCACGCGGCACCTCGCTCTGCGCGAGCGTGGTGAGCGTCTGCATCGACGCGCCGAGCCCCGCACCCAGCAGCGCCATGCCCAGCGCCGCGTGCCACAGCGGGCTGTCCACCCCGAGCGTCGCGAAGACCAGCAGCGCCGCGGTGAGCGAGCCCGCGCCGGCCACGAGATGCACCTTGAACCGGCCGGTCCGGGCGATCAGCCGGCCCACCAGCAGGGTCACCGCGAGGTTCGCGGCGACCGTGGGCAGGGAGGCCAGGCCCGCCCCCATCGGGCTCAGCCCGCGGACGAGCTGGAGGTAGAGCGGCAGCGTCGTCATCGCGCCGAACATGGCGACGCCGACGACGAAGTGCAGCCCGACGCCCAGCCGGAAGGCACGGATGCGGAACAGGCGCGGCGGCAGCAGCGCCGCGTCGCCCATCCGCCGCTCCACCACGGCGAACCCGGCGAGCCCCAGCGCGCCGACGCCGTACATCAGCAGCGCCCGGGGCGATCCCCACCCCCAGCTGCGGCCCTGCTCGGCGACGGTGAGCAACGGCACCAGCCCGACGGCCAGCGCCAGCGCCCCGAGGTGGTCGAGCCGGTGCCGCACCCGCCGATGCGGAAAGCGCAGGACGCGGACGATGGTGACGGCGGCCACGGCCGTCAGCGGCACGTTGATCAGGAAGATCCAGCGCCAGCCGGCGATCCCGAGCAGGGTGGCCCGGTCCGCGAAGGCGCCGCCCACCAGCGGGCCGACGATGCTGGCACCGCCGAACACGGCCATGAACCAGCCCTGGTAGCGGCCCCGCTCCCGGGGCGTGGTGATGTCGGCGACGATCGTCATCGCGAGCGACATCAGCCCGCCGCCGCCGAGGCCCTGTACGGCGCGGAAGGCCGCGAGTTCGTAGATCGACCCGGCGCCGCCGCACAGCAGCGAGCCGGCCGCGAACAGGGCGAGCGCCACGAGATAGACGCGCCGGCGGCCGTGGATGTCGGACAGCTTGCCGTACAGCGGGGTCGCCAGCGTGGCGGTGATGAGATACGCGGTGGTCACCCAGGCCTGCGCGGTCAGCCCGTGCAGGTCGTCGGCGATGGTCCGCAGCGCGGAGGAGACCACGGTCTGGTCCAGCGCCGCCAGGAACATGCCGAGCACCAGCCCGGACAGGACGGTGGTGATCTGCCGGTGGGTAAGCCGCGCGGGCGCATCCCCGGCCGCGCCCTGTTCTTGTATATCGGGGTCGGAGAAGGTCACATGCGGTCCTCGGGGGGAGGGGTGGGGTGGGGAGGTTGGCGCCGGCCGGGGCGGCCCCGGTGGTGCCCCGGGTGGCCCTGGTGGTGCCCGGGGCCACCGCGGCGCGTGGGCCTGCCGGCCGGTCGAGCCGGTCAGTCGATCCCAGCCGGTCGAGCCGGTCAGCCGGTCAGCCGGTCAGCCGATCCCAGCTGGTCAGCCGGTCAGCCGGTCAGCCAGTCCGGCCGTCCGGCCGGTCGAGCCGGTCGGCCGATCCCAACCGGTCAGCCGGTCAGCCGGTCGGGCCAGTTGAGCCGGTCGGGCCGATCGAGCCGATCGAGCCGATCGAGCCGATGACAGCCGGTCAGCCAGCCGAGCCGGTCGGGGCCGGTCGAACCGATCAGCCGATCCCAGCCCGTCAGCCGGGCGGGTCAGACGGGCCGGTCGGGCCAGACGGGCCGCTCGGGCCAGTCGGGCCAGTCGGGCCAGACGGGCCAGACGGGCCAGACGGGCCAGACGGGCCAGTCGAACCGGCCGAACCGGCCGTACCGATGACAGCCGGTCAGCCAGTCGACCCGGTCGAACCGATCAGCCGATCCCAACCGATCAGCCGACCCAGCCGGCCCGGCGACCCAGCCGGTCAGCCGGGCGAACCGATCAGCCGCTGGTGCCCGCGATTTCCTCCAGGTCGCCCACCGCCTGCTCGATCCCCGGCAGGGTCAGCATCGCCAGCTGGGCCGCACGGGCCCGGGCCCGGGGTGCCGGGTCGGCCAGGAGTTTGCGGCACACCTCGGCGATGCCGGCCGCGCTGCGCTCGGTGACATGACGGCCGAGGCCCAGTTCCTCCACCCGGTCCGCGTTGGCGGGCTGGTCGCCGAAGTGCGGCAGCACCGCCAGCGGGGTGCCGGTGCGCATCGCCTCCCGGATGCTGTTGAACCCGCCGTGGGTGACGAACAGGTCAACCGACTCCAGCAGCAGCGGCTGTGCCACCCGCTCGGTGACATGGACGTGTCCGGGCAGCCCCGAGGTCTCCACCGGTATCCCGGACGTCGACACGACCACCGTGCAGTCCTCCAGTTCGGCCGCCGCCGCCAGCAGCGTGCGCAGACTCGCGGTGGCGTCCGGCAGCTCCATGACCGGCGGATCGGACGGGTCCGCCGCCCGCTCGTGCATCATCGGCAAAGCGGTGCCGACCGCGGCGTACACCAGCGGCCGGTCCACGGGCAGCGCGGCGGCCCACTGCGGCAGCTTCCCGCCGCGTTCGACGTCCACGGTCTGCCGGTAGGCCCAGCTGTGGGGCAGGTGCCGGGCGAAGGAGAAGGCGGCCGGCACATAGTCGATACGGCCGTGCGGTACGACGGACAGCGGATCGTCGCTCACCGGCAGCCCCAGCTCCCGGCGCCGCTCGCCGAGCCCGGGCAGCAGCTCGGCGGGGTCCACGGTGTTGCTGAACCCGGAGGGCGTCGGCAGCTGCGGTACGCCCAGCAGTTCGGCGGTGAGTACGGCGGCCATGTCCATGCCGTCGCGGAGGATCAGGTCCGGGCGGTACTGCCGGGCGAGCGGGAGCAGGATCTCCAGGAACCGCCCGACGCCCGGCCCGGAGACGGCACGCGGCAGCAGCCGGGTGAGCTCCGCCATCTGCTCCGCCGGGTCGGCGATGGCCCGGAGTTCGCCGAGGTACGGCCCCATCATGGCGGACGGGTCGAACTCCGGTAAGACGGGAAGGACGTCGACCGCGTCCGCGCGGAAGACGGAGGCGAGGGTCTCGTTGGTGACCACGCGCACCTGGTGCCCGGCCTCGGCGAGGGCGCGCAGCAGGGGAAGTTGGGCACGCCCGTGGGAGGGGCTGCCGAGCGTCGTGCACAGAACCCGCATGGGGGGTGGGCCTTTCTCTCGAAGGAGTTCTCTCGAAGGAGTTCTCTCGAAGGTGTTCTCTCGAATGCGTTCGGGGATCCGGGCCGTCAGGCCGCGGCGGCCGGCGCGGTGGCGCGGCCGATGCCCTGCCAGGTCAGTCCGGCGCGGGCGAGCCGGTCCGCGTCCAGCAGATCGCGGAAGTCGTGCACCTGGTGGCCGCTCATCCGCGCGGCGATGGCCGCCCAGTCCAGGTCGCGCAGCTCGGGCCACTCGGTGAGGACCACACAGGCCACCGCGCCCTCCGCCGCCCGCACCGGGTCGTCCACGAGGTCGACCAGATCGCTCAGGTCGGGCCGCCGGCTGCGCAACGCGGGGTCGTACGCGGTGAGTTCGGCGCCCCGCTCGCGCAGCAGCCGGGCCACGGCCAGCGCGGGCGAGTCGCGCAGGTCGGAGGTGCCGGCCTTGAACGTCAGGCCGTACAGGGCGAGCCGTACGCCGTGCAGCGAGCCGTCCTCGCCGCGCCCGCAGGCCGCGGCCACGCGGGCGACGAGCCGGCGCTGGTGGGTGACGTTGGTCTCGATGGTGGCGCGCAGCAGCGGGAAGTCGACGCCGGCCTGTTCGCAGGCGGTCAGCAGGGCGTGGGTGTCCTTGGGCAGGCAGGAGCCGCCCCAGCCGGGACCGGGCCGCAGGAACGCCGAGCCGATCCGCGGGTCGCGTCCGATGCCCTCGGTGACATCGGCGATGTCGGCACCGAAGCGCTCGCAGACGGTGGCGAGGTTGTTGGCGAAGGACAGCTTCATCGCGAGGAAGAAGTTGGCCGCGTACTTGGTGAGTTCGGCGCTGGCCGGGTCGGTGAGCACCAGCGGCGCGTCCAGCGCGGCGTACAGGTCGGCCACGCGCCGGGCGGCCTGCCGGTCGGCGGCGCCGATCACGATGCGGTCGGGGTGCAGGAAGTCGTGGACGGCGCGGCCCTCGCGCAGGAACTCGGGGTTGCTCACCACGGGTATGTCGTCCCGGCCGAGGAGCGCGGCGACCCGCTCGCTGGTGCCGACCGGCACGGTGGACTTGTTGACGACGACCACGCCGGGCGGCAGCGCGTCGCGGATCTGCGCGGCGACCGCCTCGACGGCGGCGAGATCGGCCGCGCCGCCCGCGCCCATGGGGGTGGGCAGGCAGAGGAAGACCACCTCGGCCTCGGTGACGGCGGCCACGGTGTCGCCGGTGAACTCCAGCAGGCCGGCGTCCAGCGCCTCCCGGACGGTCTCGGTCAGGCCCGGCTCCAGGATGTCGACCTGGGCCTGGCGCAGTCGTTCGACCTTGGTCGGGTCAGCGTCCGCGCACACCACGGTGTGCCCGAGAGAGGCCAGACAGGCACCGGTGGTCAGGCCGACGTAACCGGTTCCGATCACGGCAACGCGTCGAAGGGGCACAGAAGATCACCTTTTCCGGGTCGGTGGGGCGTGCCGCGCGCTACGGCTGCGGCGGCGCACGGCGGGTGAGGTGCACGGCGTCTATCAAAGTCATCAATCGTTGACTGCTTCAGGTATGGCACGCGGCCCGAACACAAGTCAACGTTTGATGACAACGGTCGCTGACTTTGAGACAGCGGCGGCACCCTGGAACATGGGCGGATGCCGCAGGGCCCGTGGACGACGGAGGTGCAGTGACGTGACGGAAGCGCAGAACGGCGAGGCGTCGAAGGCGGTGGCCCAGCGCGCCGCCCACAAGCGCTCGGCCTCGGCCACGCGCACCGCGCTGCGGGCCGCCGCGGCCTTCCGTTTCGGCAAGTACGGATACGAGGGCACGAGCGTGCGCGACATCGCGGGCGACGTCGGGGTGGACGCGGCCCTGGTGTACCGCTATTTCGGCTCGAAGGCAGCGCTGTTCAACGATGTGGCGGCCCCCGGGCGGATATTCGAGCCGCTGCTGGCGGAGCCGGTCGAGGCGATACCCGACTGGATCTGCGCACTGCTCCGGGGCGCGCCGAAGGAGGACGGCTTCCCGCACCCGGTGCTGACCCTGCTGCGCTCCTCCGGCCGCGAGGAGGCGGTGGAGCGGCTGCGCGCGGAGTTCACCGAGGTGTTCTCCAAGCGGCTGGCCGCCCGGCTCGGCGGCCCGGATGCCGAGCTGCGCGCGGAGCTGCTGGCGGCCTGGATGCTCGGCACCAGTCTGATGCGCACGGAGATCCGGCCCCCCGCCCTGGCCGCACGCGACGACGCGACCCTGGAGCGCTATCTGCGGGCCGCCCTGGACACCCTTCTGCACCCGGCACCGGCCCCCACGGACCCCACCACGGACCCCACCACCAAGGCCGCTACCGACGAACCGTCCTGACGCACCGCGGACGGCCGAACGTCTCCCTCACCACTCCCCCGCCACCCGCAGATGCCGCACCGCGTACGACCGCCACGGCCGCCACGCGTCGGGCAGCTCGGCCCCCGGCGGGGCCACGTCCGGATCGCCGAGCGCGCGGACGCGGATCGCGGCGACGGCCTCCGGGTCCATGCCGGGCAGGGCGAGCAGCGCGTCCCGGGCCGCGTCCCGGTCGGCGCCGGGGTCCAGCCGTAGCGTGCCGTCGGCGAGCGCGGCGGCCAGCGCGCCCAGCGGGCCGTCCGGCTCGGCCTCGGCGAGCACACCGGGTTCCGGGAACAGCCGGGTGAGGCTGCCCGAGGGCGCGTCCAGCGCCTTGCCGTACCGCCGCACCAGCTCCGCGGCGCGTTCCGTGCCCACCAGGGCGCGTACGGCGGGCTCCAGCGGGTCGACGGCGCCGGGCGAGCGCAGCCCCGGCCGGGCGGCGACCAGCGGGGCGAGCCGGGGGTCGGCGCCGAGCCGTTCGTCGACGGCATAGGGGTCGGCGTCCAGGTCGAACAGCCGCCGCAGCCGGTGCACGGCGGTGGTCAGGTCCCGGGGGTCGGTCAGCCGCAGCCGGGCGTCGAGCCAGCCGCCCGGATGCGTGCCGGTGCCCGCCCGCGGGGCCCGGGTGCGCTCGGCGACGGCGACGATCCCGGTGCCGTACGGCAGCCGCAGGGTGCGCCGGTAGGTACGGCCGCCGGGGCCGCCGGTCACCTCCTCGACACCCGGCACCGCCTCCGCCGCGAGCAGGTCGAAGACGGCGGCGGCCTGGTAGGGGCCGCGGTGGGCGAGCCGCAGCGGGATACCGGTGCCCGGGGCGGCCCGGCGGCCCTGCGGCGCGGCGGCCCGCAGCCCGGTCGGGGTCGCCGCGTACACCTCGCGGACGGTGTCGTTGAACTGCCGGACGCTGGCGAACCCGGAGGCGAACGCGATCTCGGTGACCGGCAGCTCGGTGGTCTGCAACAGCACCCGCGCGGTGTGCGCCCGCTGCGCCCGCGCGAGCGCCACCGGCCCGGCGCCCAGCTCGGCGGTGAGCTGCCGCTGCACCTGCCGGGTGCTGTAGCCGAGCCGGGCGGCCAGCCCCGCGACGCCCTCCCGGTCCACGACCCCGTCGGCGATCAGCCGCATGGCCCGGCCGACGGCGTCCGCGCGCACGTTCCACTCCGCCGACCCGGGCACCGCGTCCGGCCGGCACCGCCGGCAGGCCCGGAACCCTGCGCGCTGCGCGGCGGCGGCCGTCGGGAAGAACCGCACGTTGCTCCGCTTCGGCGTCACCGCCGGGCAGCTGGGCCGGCAGTAGATCCCGGTGGTCTCGACGGCGAAGAAGAACACACCGTCGAACCGCCCGTCCCGGCTCCGCACGGCTTCGTACCTGGTGTCCTCGTCCATCACACTGTCCAGTGTGGGGACGGGGACACACGCACGGCCAGCGGAAATCGGACACGGCGACCGAGGTGTTCCCTCCCGGCGGCCGCGAGGGAACGGCTGCTACCGCAGACGCCCCCGCTTGAGGTCCATCGCGGCCCGCCCGGCGGCGCCCTTGCGCTTCCAGTCCCGCCGCAGCTCGGCCCGGACCCGGGCATCGCTCTTCGCCACGATCCACTGGTTCTCGCGCATCAGCTTGCGGTAGCTCTCCAGCCGCCGTACCGCCAGGGCCCCGCTCTCCGTCGCCTCGCGCACCGCGCACCCCGGCTCGCTCTCGTGCGCGCAGTCGGAGAACCGGCAGTCCTCGGCGAGTTCCTCGATCTCGGCGAACACCTGCCCGACCCCGCCCTCGGCGTCGTACAGGCCGACCCCCCGCAGCCCGGGGGTGTCGATGAGCACCCCGCCGGAGGGCAGGGGCAGCAGATTGCGGGTGGTCGTGGTGTGCCGCCCCTTGCCGTCGACGTCCCGGGCGGCCTGTACGTCCATCAGGTCCGCGCCGACCAGCGCGTTGGCCAGCGTCGACTTGCCCGCGCCGGACTGACCGAGCAGCACGGAGGTCCCGGTGCCGACCAGCGCGCGGAGCGGATCGAGCCCGTCGCCGCCGAGCGCGCTGACGGCCAGCACGGGCACCCCGGGCGCGCTGGTCTCGACGTCCTGCACGAGATGGGCCAGGGTGACCGGGTCCGGTACCAGGTCGGCCTTGGTGAGGACGACGACGGGCTGGGCGCCGGACTCCCAGGCGAGGGCGAGGAAGCGTTCGACGCGGCCGAGGTCCAGCTCGACGGCGAGGGACACGGCGACGACGGCGTGGTCGACGTTGGCCGCGAGGATCTGTCCCTCGGACCGCTTGGAGGAGGTGGAGCGGACGAAGGAGGTGCGGCGCGGCAGATACACGCGGACGTAACGGGGATCGCCGGCCGGGTCGACGGCGACCCAGTCCCCCGTGCACACGACCTTCATCGGATCGCGGGGCACGACGAACTCGGTGTCGGCGCGCACGACCCCGTCGGGGGTGACGACATCGCACTGGCCCCGGTCGACCCGGACGACCCGCCCGGGCAGCAGCCCCTGAGCGGCGTACGGGGCGAACGCGTCGGCCCAGTCCTGGTCCCAGCCGTAGGGAGCGAGCGCGGCGGACACTGCGGAGGTGGAAGTCAAGGGAGACCCTTCACAAGGGTGGCCCCGGGCGGGCGCGGGTGACGCGCTACGGGTTCAGCCGGTGGCCACGGAGGTGGAGTGGACGAACTTCTGGTCGCGGGCAACGCCCGTCGCAGGGACAGTCATCGGTCACACACCTCCCGTTTCTCACTCGACAGACGGCAGCGGCCGCCGGCCACTGCCTGAAGCGGGTCCCACCCTAGAGTCGGCCGCATTCCGACACCACCGAATTTCCGCCCCGGTCCCCCACCGTGCAGTGGTGACCACGCGTCAGCCCGTCGTGCAGGGGGATCCGTTCAGCGTGAAGGCGTACGGCGTGCGGTTCTTCTCCTGCCAGGAGGCGAGGAAGCCGAAGGACAGGGTGGCGTGGGCGGCGACGGACCGGTTGTAGTCCGCGGCGGTGGCGGTGACCCGCGGGCCGTCCTGCCGGGCGGTGGCGTCCCACATCTGGGTGATCCGCTGGCCGTCGCGGAAACTCCAGGAGACATGCCAGTCGGTGAGCGCCGAGGCGGTGGTGACGGTGACGGTGGCCTGGAAGCCGTCGGGCCACTGGTTGACGAGGTCGTAGGCGACCCGGCAGGCGGGGGCGGTGGCGGGCGCGCTGGTGGGGCCGGAGGCGGGGCGGTGCGTGGTGGCGGAGGTGCCCTGGGGTTCGGGGTCGGGCTTGCCGCCGGCCGGGGTGGGGCGGGTGCCGGTGGCGGAGGGGACACCGGCGGAGGTGGAGGCGGAGGCAGAGGCGGAGACGGAGACCGAGGTGGAGGGGGTCGCCGGGGCGGGGGCGGTGGTGGTGCGGGAGATGCCGGGGTCGGCGATCGGGCGGCTGTCGTCGTGGGCGGAGGCGGTGCCGTCGCCGGAGCCGCCGAACGGCATCATCGACACGGCGAGCGCGAGCGCCGACAGCAGGACGGCGGCGGCGATCAGGCCGCCGCGCAGCGCACGGCCGCGGCCCGGCTCCTGCTCGGGTTCCCCGGTGCCCGCCCGGGCGGCGGCGCCGAGCCGGACCTCGGTGGCCCGGCGGCGGCGTTCCAGGTAGGCGAGGCCGCCCCAGCCGATCACTCCGCCGGCGAGGGCGGCGGGCAGTCCGCCGCCGTGCAGCCGCAGGCAGGCGGCGGCCTCGGCGCACCGCACACAGGTCGCGAGGTGCCGGGAGAGGTCCTCCGGGGTGTCGGCGGCGGAGCGGGTGACCGCGTCCAGCAGCCGGGCGTAGCTACGGCACTCGGCGTCCATCGGGGTGTCGAGGTGCGCCCGGTGGCAGCGGTCCCGGAACAGCGTGCGCACCTGGTCGAGTTCGTCGGCGACGCGGGCCGGGTCGAGGCCCAGCCGACGGGCGACCGTGGGCAGCGGCAGCGCCTCCACCTCGGCCAGCCACAGCAGCGTCGCGTCGGCCTCCTGCATGTCCCGCAGGCCGCGCAGGGCGACGGGGCGTTGCAGGGGCGGCCCGGCATGGCGGGCCGCCGCCGGGGAGTTGAGCCACAGCCGCAGGTCGGGGTCGAGCCGGTGTCCCTGCCCGGCCGCCTCCCAGCCGGCGGCGGTGTCGCGGACGGCGGTGAGCAGCGCCGGGACGGTGGGCAGCCGGGTGGTGCGCCGGGCGGCGCCGCGCACCTGGGCACCGGCGGCGCCGCGGACCTCGCGCATGCCGAGGGTGAACGCCTCGGTGGCCAGCTGATGTGCCGTCAGGGACCCGGAGGTGCACAGGTCCGCGTAGGAGAGCACCGCGTCCCAGCACTCCGAGAACAGCGCGGACTCGGTCGCGTCCTTGGGGGTCGGCAGGTCGGGCATGGGACTCCTGCATCCACGTGCGAGGTCAACTCACCAGGCGGGAAAGGGAGTTGTACGGAACCTCGCGGCAGGACACAGAGCCTTTCACGCTATCGACACAACTGACAAGCGACCTGTTCACAACCGGTTGCGCCCCCGGCCTCACACCTCGGCAGGCTCCTCGGCCGGGTCCTCGGCGGGCAGGCTGTCCATGAAGGAGCTGACCGAGAAGACGGCGCGGCCGGGGCCGGGCGGGCCGTAGCCGGGCGGGGAGGACAGCCCGAACTCCTCCATCGTCTGCCGGTAGGCCTGGAGCAGCCGGATGTGGTACTCCAGCGGCGCGCCCTGCGGGTTGGCCTTGCCGAGCGGGGTGGTCGGCTCCGGGCACCAGGTGGTGAAGCGGGGCGTGATGCCGTGCGACATGAAGAACCGCAGGCCCTCGATGGTGGAGGCGATGGCCTCGTCCACGGTGGTGAAGCCGAACGGCTCCGCCATCTCCACCCCCGCCACGAAGTTGGGGATGACGTTGCGGGCGCCGAAGACGTCCGCGGAGTCCAGGATGCGCCGGTGCCACTCGTCCCGCCCGACGTACCGCTCCTTGCCGGGGCAGTACAGCTCGAACAGCCGGCGGTCCCACACCTCGAAGTTGGGGTGGTAGATCTGTACGCCGTAGTCCTTGAACCGCTGTACGTCCGCCTTGGGCAGCGCCTGCGCCACGACCTTGCCGATCCAGCGGCCCGGGAAGCGCTCCTCGATGGCCTTGGCGTAGTGGCCGTAGAAGTCGGCCTCGTCCCGCCCGGCGACCGTCTTGGTGATCGCACCGCCGGTCAGCGTGTAGGCGGTGGACGCCCGCTGGGTGTCGTACCGGTCGATGATCTCGAGGGCCTCCAGGACCTCCTCGACGTCCTTCACCCCGGTGTAGGGCCGCCCGGCCGCCTTGTGCTGGCGCCAGTTGTGGTTGATGTCGCAGTACTGGCACTCCTCCTTGGCGCCGAAGTACTGGCACACCCGGAAGACGGTCAGATAGATCAGGTAGCCCCACTGGATGGTGGGGGCGACCTCCATGACCGACTTCCCGTTGGAGAGGGTGTGCCGGTAGTACTCGGGCATGGGCGGCACCCCGACGTCGGCGATGCGCCGGCCGTCGAGGTAGAGCCCGAGCAGGCCCGCGTCGTCGGCCGCCACCCGGTACGGCGAGGCGGGGTTCACCCGCACCGAGACGACGGTCCGCCGCAGGTCGTACGGCCCGCCGGTGAGGATGATCTCCTCCGGGGGCCGGCGCAGCGCGGCCTCGCCCAGCTCGGGCAGGGTGCCGTGGTCGAAGGAGAAGATGAAGTACGACTTCGGCTTGACCTCGCCGCCCTCGTTGTCACTGAGCGCGGACGGGTCGAAGGCCACTCCGCCGCGGAGCAGGTCCTCCTTGAAGACGGCCTCCCGCGGTACGTGCGGGAACCGCTCCATCAGATCCTCGACCAGCGCGGTGCGACTGCCCATCCGTCTGTCTCCTCCCGGCTCAGGCGTTCGCCTCTCACCGTATGCCCCCGCCCCCGGCTCAGCCGTGCCGGGTCCCCGCACGGCGCGCGATGTGTTCCGGTAGGGCGGTGCCCGGCGGCAGCGCCGGGTCGGCCACCGGGTCGCCCCACGCGGCGGTGAGCGGCAGCACCCCGGCCCACAGCCCGAGGGCCGCGTCGGGGCCGTCGCCGTCGTCGGGGGCACCGGTGCGGATCTTGACGGAGGCCTCTTCGAGGGAGAGGGCGAGCAGGGTGGTGGCGGCCAGCTCCTTGCGGTTCGGACGGCGGGCGTACGACCACTGTCCGGGCGCGGTGCGCTCGGTGAGCAGGCGCAGTCCCGTCAGCTTCTCCTCCGGATCGGTGACCGGCCGGGCGTCGCCGTGGATGACGGCGCTGCGGTAGTTCACGCCGTGCTCGAAGACGGAGCGGGCGAGCACCAGCCCGTCGACGTGCGTCACGGTCACGCACACGGGCGTCCCGCCGGCCAGGCTGCGGCTGGCCACGGACCCGTGGACGTACAACCACCGTTCGTCCCGCCCGTACACCGTCGGCACCACGAACGGCCGGCCGTCCACCACGACGCCCAGATGGCAGACGAACCCCGCGTCGAGGATCGCCTCCAGATCGGCCCGCTCCAGGCTCCCCTGCTCGCGCAGCCTGCGGTGCCGGGTGCGGTCGGTGACGGGAAGCTGGGCGGGGAGCGGTTCCGGAGTCATGAGCCAGACGGTACCGATATCGCAGCAGGAGGCGCGATCGATTTATGGAAACAGCACTTATCTCTGCTCCATACGACTAAATCAGCACTACCGCAGCAACCGCTCTCTACCGTGGGCCGGAGCGAATGAGAGGGTCGACGGACACGGACTCTCGGGAGGGACGCAACGATGACGGAAACGGCCGGGACCGCCGGGTCGGTCGCCAACTGGGCGCGCACCATCACCTTCACGGCCAAGGAGTTCCACCGCCCCGCCACGGTCGACGCGCTCCGGGCGCTGGTGGCCGGCAGCACCCGGGTGCGGGCGCTGGGCAGCGGGCACTCGTTCAACCGGATCGCGGACCCGGGCCCGGACGGGGTGCTGCTGTCCACCGCCGGGCTGCCGCCGGTGATCGAGGTGGACTCGGTGGCCCGCACGGTCCGGGTGTCGGGCGGGGTGCGGTACGCCGAACTGGCCCGCGCGGTGCACGCGTACGGCCTGGCGCTGCCCAACATGGCCTCGCTGCCGCATATCTCGGTGGCCGGTTCGGTGGCGACCGGCACCCACGGCTCGGGCGTGGGCAACGGGCCGCTGGCGGCGGCGGTGCGGGAGGTGGAGCTGGTCGTCGCGGACGGTTCGACGGTGACGATCGGCCGCGGTGACCCGCGGTTCGACGGCGCCGTGACCTCGCTGGGCGCGCTGGGCGTCGTCACCGCGCTGACCCTCGAACTGGAGCCGGCGTTCGAGGTGGAACAGCGGGTGTACACCGAACTTCCCGGGGAGGGACTGGACTTCGAGGCCGTCATGGCGGCCGGTTACAGCGTGAGCCTGTTCACCGACTGGCGGGATGCGGGGTTCCGGCAGGTGTGGGTCAAGCGGCGCGCCGACCGGCCGGCGGTGGACTTCCCGTGGGCGGCGCCCGCGGCCTGCGCGGTACACCCGGTGCCGGGCATGCCCGCGGAGAACTGCACCGAGCAGCTGGGCGTGCCGGGGCCCTGGCACGAGCGGCTGCCGCACTTCCGGGCGGAGTTCACGCCGAGCAGCGGGGAGGAGATCCAGACGGAGTACCTGCTGCCGCGGTCGGCGGCCGTCGACGCGCTGAACGCGGTCGGCCGGGTACGGCGGGCCGTCGCCGGAGTGCTCCAGATCTGCGAGGTGCGCACGGTCGCCGCCGACGCGCAGTGGCTCAGCCCCGCCCACGGCCGGGACTCGGTCGCCCTGCACTTCACCTGGGTGCGCGACGAGACGGCCGTACTGCCGGTGGTGCGGCGGCTGGAGGAGGTGCTGGAGCCGTTCGGGCCACGCCCGCACTGGGGGAAGGTCTACGGCATCCCGGCCCCGGCCCTGCGGCAGCGGTACCCGCGTCTGGCCGCCTTCCGCGAGCTGGCTCGCTCCCTCGACCCGGCCGGCACGTTCAGCAACGCGTTCGTCCGGGACCTTCTCGACAGCTGACCGCCGTACCCGGGAGGGACTTTCTCCAATCCCTTTCCTAACCCCTTGTCGAAAGTCCTCCGCAGCCCATAGCCTGACGCCCGCGCCGGTGCGAAGCCGCCCGGCCGGGCCTGGACGGGATGGGAGGGGCAGCCTCGTGAAGCGCACGTCACGTGACATCCGCACCGCGAACCGCTACGAGGTGCTGCGCCAGATCATCGCCGAGTCCCCCACCTCCCGGCAGGAGCTGGCGGCCGCCACCGGGCTGAGCCTGGCCACGGTCGCCACGCTCGTCGGGGAGCTGCTGGACCTCCGGATGATCACCGAGGTCGGTTTCGAGGACTCCGCCGGGGGCCGCCCCCGGGGACTGGTGGCCGTCAACGCGTCGGGGGGCGCGTTGATCGGCGTCGACATCGCCGAGACCTATGTCCACGTCGAGCTGTTCGACCTGGCGCTGAACGTGCTGGCCCGCGCCGACGAGGAGATCGGGCCCGGCGAGAGCCGCCCGGAGCAGGTCGTCGGCCATGTCGCCGCCGCCGTCGGCTCGGTGGTCGCGCAGGCCGGTGTCGAGGCGGCGCGGGTGCTCGGGGTCGGGGTGAGCGTGCCGGGCCAGGTCGACCGGGACACCGGCGTCGCCGAGTACGCGCCCAACTGGAACTGGCACGACGTTCCGCTGCTGGACCTGCTCGCCGAACACATCGCCTACCCGCTGTACCTGGACAATCCGCTGCGCGCCTGCGCGGTCGCCGAGCTGTGGTTCGGGGCGGCGCGGGGCCGCGGGGACGCCGTCGTGGTCAACCTCGGCACCGGGGTCGGCGCGGGGCTGGCGCTCGGCGGCGGACTGCACCGGGGGGTCAGCAACAGCGCCGGGGAGTGGGGGCACACCACGCTGGTGCTGGACGGCCGGCTGTGCCACTGCGGCAACCACGGCTGCGTGGAGACCTATGTCGGCGCGCCCGGCATCATGCAGAACCTGCGCGAACTCAGCCCACAGTCACCGCTGCTGCACCCCGACGACCAGACGGCGACCGTCGACGCGCTGGCCCGGGCCGTCGCCGCCCAGGACCCGGTGGCGCTCAAGGTGCTGCGGGACACGGCCCGTTACCTGGGCGCCGGCATCTCCGACCTGATCAACCTGCTCAACCCGGAAGTGATCGTGCTCAGCAGCTGGGTCGCCTCCCGGCTCGGCGAGCCGCTGCTCGCCGAGGTCCGGCAGGCGGTGGCCCGGCACGCGCTGCGCCGACCGCTGGCGGCCACCGAGATCGTCCTCTCCCCGATCCCCACCGACCCGGTGTCGCTGGGCGCGGCGACGTTCGCGCTCGAAGGGGCCTTGCAGGCCGTGGGGCAACGGGCCGCCGCAAAGCGCACCACCCTCGCAAGGAGCCGTACCGCACCACCTTCATGACGACGGAAGGGATGCACGTGTCTCACCCCCGCAAGAGATCCCTGCTCGGGTCGGCCGCGGCCGCGCTGGCCGCCGTGGGAGCCCTGCTCACCGCCCCGCCCGCGAGCGCCGGTGACACCGCGGCGGGCGGGGCCCCGGCCGCCGCCGAGGTCTCGCCGCACGCCGCCCAGACCATCGACGACATCGGCGCCTCGGGCGCCTGGTGGGTCAACGACCTCCAGCACTTCTCGCCCGCCGTCCAGGCCCGGGTGGCGAAGCTGCTGTTCTCCCCGCAGGGCCTGGCCCTCAGCTCGTACCGCTACAACATCGGCGGTGGCGGGGTCGGGGTCACCACGCCCGCCCGCGCCGCCCAGGACTTCCTGAACGCCGACGGCTCCTACGACTGGAGCAGGGACAAGGGCGGCCGGACCTTCCTCACCTACGCCGCGCGGTACGGCGTCAAGGACCTGATCGGCTTCGTGAACAGCGCGCCGGGTCGGTGGACGACCAACGGCAAGAGCTGCGGCGGCCAGTTGCTGCCGGAGCACGAGGCCGACTTCGCCCGGTACATCGCCGATGTGACCGGCCATTTCGCCCGGCAGGGCGTCCGGCTCGACTACATCAGCCCCTTCAACGAACCGGACAACAGCTTCGCCGACTGCGGCCAGGAGGGCATGCCGGTCCCCGTCGACCAGCGCGACGACATCGTGCGGGCCCTCGGCGCCGAGCAGCGCGCCCGCCACCAGCGGACCGGGATCATCGCGGACGAGTCCAGCAAGACCACGCAGTTCACCACCGAGCTGCCGCGGTGGATCTCCCAGCCGGGCACCGCCGGATATGTCTCCCGGCTGGCGCACCACACGTACAACAACCCCGACGACGGCCAGCTCGCGAACGTCTACGAGACGTCGAGGTCCGTCGGGAAGGCCCCCTGGGCCACGGAGATCTGCTGCTTCGGCAAGGGCACCACGGGCTGGAACCAGGAGTACGACCCGACCATCGACAACGCTCTGCTGATGTCGCGGATCATCTACAAGGACTTCGCGACCGCGCACGACTCGGCGTTCCAGTGGTGGGTGGCGCTGGCGAGCGGGTACGGCAGCGATCCCACCACCAGGAACGACTCCGGCTGGAACGACGGCCTGATCTACTACGACCCCGACTACGCCACGAACGGCAACCAGTCCCTGTACTTCACCAAGCGCTATTACGCACTGGGCCAGTACAGCAGGTTCGTACGGCCGGGCGCGGTGGTGCACGACGTGACCGGGGCACCGGCCGGGGTGGAGGTGTCGGCGTACGCCAGGAAGGGGCAGTGGGTGGTCGTGGTGAACAACCACAACACCACCGACACCCCGCTGGACCTGCACTTCCCCGGCGCGGCGCCCGGGCGGGCCACCCGGGCGGTGCGGACCTCCGCCGAGGAGAACTGGGCCGAGGTCGCGAAGCCGGCGGTGCACGACGGCACCGTCTCCGCCACGCTCGCCGCACGCTCCGTGACCACCTATGTCTTCTCCCGTGCCGGGCACGGCAGTTCGCCGCTGACCGGTGCCCTGGTCGGCAGCCAGTCCGGCACGTGCCTGACCGCCGGCCCCTCCGGAGCCGTGATCGCGTCCTGCACGGGTGCGGCGGACCAGTCGTGGTCGTACGACGCCGCCGGCACCCTGAAGAGTGCGAACGGGTATCTGACCGCCGGGAGTTCGGGGCTCACGGTCGACGCCACGGCGACCGGGGACGCCACCCAGCGCTGGCTGCTGAACGCGAACGGGCAGATCGTCAGCGAGGCGTCGGGTACGTGCCTCGACGTCAGCGGACAGGCCACCGCCGACGGCAGCAAAGTGATCCTGTACAGCTGCAACGGCGGTTCGAACGAGGTGTGGACCAGGCGCTAGCCCGACCCTCCCCCTGACCGAGGGCCGCCGGCCACACCCCTGACCCGGCGGCCCTCATCTCCCTTGCCCCGTACGCTCGTTCGGGATCCCGAACCGGACACAACGCTTCGCACACAGCCTTCGTCCAACCCCTTGCCGAAGCCTTAGTCGAAGGTTAACGTCCCGCTCCGCACCCTCTCTTTCGAGCCATCGGGCCGCCGGGGGCGAAGCCATCCACAGCCGCACGAACAGACAAGGACGTCAGCATGCCGGCACTGAGCAACAGCAACTGGGACCGCCGATCGATACTCCGGGCCGCGCTGGGCGTGGCCGCCGCCGGCGGCCTCGCCGCCTGTGGCAGCAACAACGGGCGTGGTGGCGGCTCGGGTTCGGGCAAGCAGCTGACCCAGTACTTCCACGCGTACGGCGAGGCCGGGGTCGAGCAGGCCGTCAAGCGCTACGCGAAGGCCTACAGCAAGGTGAACGTCACCACGCAGTGGATCACCGGCTCGGACTACGAGACCAAGCTGTTCGCCGCCCTGCTCACCGACCAGGCGCCCGACGTCTTCGAGTTCCACCCGCAGATCCAGCTCGTCAAGAGCGGTCAGGTGGCCGATCTGACCGACATCATCGCGCCGGTCAAGGACGACTTCAACCCGGCCGACATCGCCTCGCACACCGTCGACGGCAAGATCTACGGCGTCCGGATGATCGACGACCCGCAGTTCCTCTTCTACCGCAAGTCCATGCTGGAGAAGGCGAACGTCGCCGTGCCGACCACCCTCGACGAGCTGATCGAGGCCGCCGCCAAGCTCACCACCTCCAAGGTCAAGGGCCTGTTCCTCGGCAACGACCTGCACGCGATCGAGGCGCCCCTGATCTGGTCGGCCGGTGCCGAGCCGCTCACCGCCAAGAACGAGATCGGCTACCACACCGACGAGGTCGTCGCCGGACTGCGCCAGCTGCGCAAGCTGTTCACCAGCGGCGACCTGCTGCTGGACGCACCGGCCGACTTCTGGGACCCGTCCGCGATCAGCCAGGGCCTGTGCGCCATCCAGTTCTGCGGCATGTGGGCGATGCCCGCCATGCAGCAGGCGCTCGGCGACGACCTCGGCGTGATGCCCTTCCCGAAGGTCGGCAGCAAGGGCAGGCCGTCCGTCTACAACGGCGGCTGGTCGATGTTCGTCAACGCCAAGGGCAAGGACGTCGACGCGGCCAAGGAGTACGTCAAGTGGCTGTGGATCGACCAGAAGCAGTACCAGGAGGACTTCGCCACCTCCTACGGCTTCCACATCCCGCCGCGCAGGACGATCGCCGCGCAGGCCGGCAAGCTCAAGTCCGGGCTGGCCGCCGAGGGCGTGAAGCTCTTCAACACCTACGGGCACTTCGACAACATCGGCTGGACCCAGGCCATGTGGAGCGCCTGGGACTCGGTCATCGCCGACTGCGTCCGCAAGGGCGGGGACCCGGAGGCCGCGCTCGACAAGGCGGACAAGACGATCGACCGCGAGCTGAAGAAGCTCTTCGGATAGGCCGGCGGACGGACCACGACATGTCGACCACCACCACGCGCGGGGTCGCCCGACCCGCCCCGGCCGCGGCCGGCCAGGCCCGGCCGCGGCGGGGCCTCGGGACGCGCAACACGCTCAACTTCTGGCTCTTCACCGGGCCTTTCCTCATCGGCCTGGTGATCTTCGTCTTCGTGCCCATCGGCTGGAGCATCTGGCTCAGCTTCTTCGACGCCCGCTTCACCGTCACCCCGAGCCACTTCGTCGGTCTCGACAACTACACCCACATGCTGTCGAACAGCGACTTCACCGGCTCGCTGCTGACGTTCACGGTGTTCGCCGCGTTCATCGTGCCCACCACCTGGGCGCTGTCCCTGGGGCTCGCCCTGCTGGTGCACCGGCTGCGCTCCCTGCGCGCCTTCTTCCGGTCGGTGTTCTTCCTGCCGACCGCGTGCAGCTATGTCGCCGCCGCGCTGATCTGGAAGATGTCGATCTTCAACGGCGTCCGCTTCGGCCTGGCCAACACGGTCGTCGGCTGGTTCGGCGTGGAGAACATCGCCTGGGTCTCCAACCCGTCCCCGCCGTGGTACTGGCTGGTCATCGTGACCGTACGGCTGTGGCTCCAGTCCGGCTTCTACATGATCCTGTTCCTGGCCGCCCTCCAGAACATCCCCGGGGAGCTGTACGAGGCCGCGGCCATCGACGGCGCCAAGCCCGGCTGGCAGACCTTCCGGCACATCACGCTGCCCCAGCTGCGCGCCACCTCGACCGCGGTGATCCTGCTGCTGCTGATCGCCGCCTACCAGGCCTTCGACGAGTTCTACAACATCGTCTCCACCCGGGCGACCTGGGGCCAGACCCCGCTCATGGTGCTGTACAAGACGGCGCTCGGCGCCAGCCAGGACTACGGCTCCGGCAGCGCCGGCGCGGTCATCCTCACCGTGCTGATCTGCGGCGTCACCCTGCTCCAGGGCAGGTTCATGGGCTTCGGAAGGGGGGAGGAGTCCAGGTGAGCACCACCGCACCCCGGACCACCACCGCACGCCGCACCGGGCGCGGCAGCGTCCTCGGCAACACCGGTCTGTATCTCGCCGTGAGCATCGCCGCGGTGCTGTTCCTGATCCCCTTCTATCTGATCGTCCGCAACGCCCTGTCCACGGACCAGGAGATCACCGGCGAGAACTGGAAGTTCCTGCCCTCCCACGTCCAGTGGGGCAACATCTCCGAGCTGTTCGACGACCCGACGGTCGACTTCGGCCGGTCGATGCTGAACTCGCTGGTCGTCGCGGTCCTGATGACCGCCGGCATCCTGCTGGTCTGCTCCCTCGCCGGCTACGGCCTCGCCCGCATCCCCTACCGCCACGCCGACAAGGTCTTCTACGCGGTCCTCGCCACCCTGATGGTGCCCACCGCCGTGACCTTCGTGCCCAGCTTCGTGCTGGTGTCGTCGCTCGGCTGGGTGGACAGCTACCGGGGTCTGATCATCCCCGGCCTGTTCAGCGGTTTCACCTGTTTCCTGTTCCGGCAGTACTTCCTCGGGTTCCCCAAGGAGCTGGAGGAGGCGGCACGCGTGGACGGACTCGGCCACTGGGGCGCGTACTGGCGGATCGTCGTACCGAACTCGCTGAACTTCTTCGCGGCGATGGCCACCATCACCTTCATCAACGGCTGGAACGCCTTCCTGTGGCCCCTGGTGATCGGCCAGGACCCCAGCGCCTGGACGGTGCAGGTCGCGCTGTCGTCGTACATGACCAACCAGACCGTCAACTACCACCTGATCTTCATGGCCACCGCCGTTTCCATCCTGCCGCTGCTGTTCGTGTTCCTCTTCCTCCAGCGCTGGCTGGTGCAGGGGATCGCGCAGACCGGAATCAAGGGCTGAGCGAGGAGTCCGATGTCCTTCCGCACCCGTACCGTCACCGATTACGTCGAGGACGTCTCGCCGGGCTCCGGGGCGCTGCCGCCCCGCGCCTGGTACGCCGCCTCCGACGCGAGGTCCCTCTCGCTGAACGGCACCTGGCGGTTCAGACTGTCCCCGACCAGCGACGCCGAGGACGACTCCTTCGCCGCGGCCGGGTACGACGCCGGTGACTGGGCGGAGGTGTCGGTCCCCGGCCACTGGGTCCTCCAGGGCCATGGCGCGCCGATCTACACCAACCACCTGTACCCGTTCCCGGTCGACCCGCCGCGGGTGCCGACCGAGAACCCGACCGGTGACCATCTGCGCGTCTTCGACCTGCCGAAGGACTGGCCGGAGCCGTCCGAGGGCGGTGCCGTGCTGCGCTTCGACGGGGTGGAGTCCTGCGCCCGGGTGTGGCTGAACGGCACCGAGATCGGCGAGTTCAAGGGCTCCCGGCTGCCGCACGAGTTCGCGGTCGGCCAGCTGCTGAGGCCCGAGGGCAATGTGCTGGCGGTCCGGGTCCACCAGTGGTCGGCCGGCTCCTATCTGGAGGACCAGGACCAGTGGTGGCTGCCGGGCATCTTCCGTGACGTCACCCTGCTGCACCGCCCGGCGGGCTGCGCGCGGGACTTCTTCGTGCACGCCTCATACGACCACCGGGACGGCACCGGCACCCTGCGCGTCGACTCCGAGGTGCCGGGCCGGGTCACCGTGCCGGACCTCGGCATCGACATCGCCACCGGTGAGAGCGCCACCGTGCCGGTCACGCCCTGGTCGGCCGAGGTGCCCCGGCTCTACCCGGGGGTGCTGGCCACCGAGGGCGAGCGGGTGCCGCTGCGCATCGGCTTCCGCACGGTCGAGCTGGCGGACGGCCTGATCAAGGTGAACGGCACCCCGGTGCTGTTCAAGGGCGTCAACCGGCACGAGTGGCACCCGGAGCGGGGCCGCGCGCTGGACCTGGAGACGATGCGCGAGGACGTGCTGCTGATGAAGCGGCACAACGTCAACGCGGTGCGCACCTCGCACTACCCGCCGCACCCGGCCTTCCTCGACCTGTGCGACGAGTACGGCCTGTGGGTCGTCGACGAGTGCGACCTGGAGACCCACGGCTTCACCGAGCAGGACTGGCGGGACAACCCCGTCGACGACGACCGCTGGACCCCGGCCCTGCTGGACCGAGCGGCCCGCATGGTGGAGCGGGACAAGAACCACCCGTCCGTCGTCATCTGGTCGCTGGGCAACGAGGCGGGCACCGGACGCGGACTGACCGCGATGGCCGAATGGATCCACGGCCGCGACTCCTCGCGCCTGGTGCACTACGAGGGCGACATCACCTGCCGCGACACGGACATGTACTCGCGGATGTACGCCGACCACGCCGAGGTCGAACGGATCGGCCGGGACCTGGACGGGGGCACCCACAAGCGGCGCGGGCTGCCCTTCATCCTGTGCGAGTACGGGCACGCCATGGGCAACGGACCCGGCGGACTCGCCGACTACCAGCGGCTGTTCGAGACCTACGACCGGCTCCAGGGCGGGTTCGTCTGGGAGTGGATCGACCACGGCATCGCCCATCCGGAGCTGGACCACGCCTACGGCGGCGACTTCGGGGAGGAGCTGCACGACGGCAACTTCGTCTGCGACGGCCTGCTCTTCCCGGACCGCCGGCCCTCCCCCGGCCTGGTCGAGTACAAGAAGGTGATCGAGCCGGTCGGCATCGCCGGCGACCCCGCGGACGCCACGGTCCGCATCACCAACAAGTACGACTTCGCGGACCTGTCGGCGCTCGCCTTCACCTGGGCCTACGAGGTCGAGGGTGAGGTGGTGGAGAGCGGCGCCCTGTCGGTGCCCGCGCTGGGACCCGGCGAGTCCGCCGAGGTCAAGCTGCCCGAGCCGGTGGCGGGCGCACCGGCCGGCGAGGCCCACTGGACGGTCCGCGCGGTGCTCGGTGCCGACACGTCGTGGGCGCCGAAGGACCATGTCGTCGCCTGGGGCCAGATCCGGGTCGCCCAGCGGCGCCGCCCGGCCGTCCCGGCGACCGCCCGGCCGGTCCCCGGCGACGGGGTGATCACACTCGGCCCCGGCACGTTCGACGCGCGCACCGGCGCCCTCACGGCGGTCGGCGGGGTGGCCGTGTCCGGTCTCCGGCTGGACGTGTGGCGGGCCACCACCGACAACGACGACGGCGCGGCCTGGCAGACCGACCTCCGCTACGGCCTGCGCTGGCGCAAGCTGGGCCTGCACCGGATGCGGCACCGGCTGGACGCGGTGGAGACCGGCGGCGACGCGCTGACCGTCCGCACCCGGGTGGCGCCGGCGGCCTGGGAGATCGGGCTGTCGACGGTGTACCGCTGGACGTCGGACGGCGACCGGCTGCGGCTGACGGTGTCCACCACCCCGGAGGGCGACTGGACCGTGCCGCTGCCCCGGCTCGGCATCCGCTTCGGGCTGGCGGCGGCCGACCGGGTGGAGTGGTACGGCGGCGGCCCCGGAGAGGCCTATCCGGACACCAGGACCGCGGCCGCGGTCGGCCGCTGGCGGTCGACCGTGGACGGCTTGCAGACGCCGTACGTCCGTCCGCAGGAGAACGGCGCCCGGATCGACGTCCGCTGGGCCGAACTCGGCGGTCTGCGGATCGAGGGCGATCCGGAGTTCTTCCTGACCGCCCGCCGCTGGACCACCGAGCAGCTGGACGCGGCCGCGCACCGCACGGACCTGGTGGCAGGGGACACGGTCTGGGTCAACCTCGACCACGGCCTGCACGGCATCGGCTCCCAGTCCTGCGGCCCCGGCCCGCTGCCGCAGTACCACCTCCTGGCCCGGCCCGCCGAGTTCTCGTTCGTGTTCTCGGAAAGCACGTCGCCGGAGACCGGTTGACCGGCACGGCCCTGACGCCCTCCGCGGCCGGCCGGCTCTTCAGCCGGCCGGCCGCGGTCGCGTCGTGCGGGGGTTTCGTCCTCATCGGCATGCTCCAGGCGCTCTACGGCCCGGCCGTGCCCGGTCTGCGCACCGCGTACGGTCTGTCCCCGGCCGGTGCGGGGCTCGGCCTGAGCCTGCACTTCACCGGCGGCGTCGCGGGGGTCCTGCTGTTCAACGCCGTCCACACGCGGATCAGCAACAGCGCGCTGCTGGCGGCGAGTTACGGCCTGATGGCGGCGGGTGCGGCCGGGTTCGCGCTGGCACCGGCCTGGCCGCTCGCGCTGGTCTGCGCCTTTCTGGGCGGGCTCGGCTTCGGCGGCCTCGACTACGGCCTGAACCAGCTGTTCGCCGTCGGCTTCGGCGACCGTTCCACGGCCATGCTGAACGTCCTCAACGCCCACTTCGGCATCGGCGCGGTGCTCGGCCCGGCGGTGGTGGCGTGGGCGGGCCCGGAGCACTACACCTGGGCGTTCGGGGGGTGCGCGGCGCTGGCGGTGCTGCTGGTGGCCGGTGGCGGGCGGGGCGTCCGCGCCCGCCCGCCCGAGGAGGGGACGGCACCGGCCGCCCCCGGCCGGCCCGGTGTCCTCCTCGGCTTCCTGGCCCTGTACATCCTCAATGTGGCCGTGGAGGCGGGCGTGGGCGGCTGGGAGCCGACCCATCTGGAGACCGTCGGGTACGGCAGCGCCGTGGCCGCGTCGGCGACGTCCGTGTACTGGCTGATGCTGACGGCGGGCCGGTTCCTGGTCGTCCCGCTCACCCTGCGGCACTCCCCCGAGCGGATCCTGACGGTGTGCACGGCCGGTATGACGGTCTGCCTGCTGCTGGCTCTGGTACGGCCGCTCGCGCCGGTGGCGTACGCGGGCGTCGGCCTGTTCATCGCACCGGTCTTCCCGACCGGCCTGCCCTGGCTCAACCGGGCGCTGCCCGGGGCGAGGCGGGCCGGTGCCTGGGTGATCGCCGCCTCGATGACCGGCGGTGTGGCGGCACCGCCGCTGCTGGGCCTGGGCATCGAGGCGTCCGGCATCCACGCGGTCCCCTGGCTGCTGACCGCCCTCTCGGCGGCGTCGCTCCTGCCGACGGTGGGGCTGATCCGGCTGACCAGAGCGACCGCTTCCTCCTAGGGATCCTAGGATGTAACCTAGGGACCCTAGGAATCGGGGAGGTCGTGTCCCCGGCCGGTGAGGGCCCGTTCGCCGCGGCCCGGAGGGGATGTGCCATGGTCCGAGCGGGCCTCACCGTCGACCGGGTGGTCGCGGCGGCAGCCGAACTCGCCGACGAGGCAGGCTTCGAGAACCTCACCCTGTCCGCGCTGGCCCGCCGCTTCGGGGTGAAGGACGCGAGCCTGTACTCGCACGTCCGCGGCCTGGAGGACCTCCGTACCCGGCTCGCGCTGCACGCCGGCGGCGAGCTGATCGAGCGGATCGCCGTGGCCGTGGCCGGGCGCGCGGGCCGGGCCGCCCTGGCCGCGTTCGCCGACGCCTACCGCGCCTACGCCCTGGAACACCCCGGCCGGTACGCGGCCACCCAGATCCGTATCGACCAGGCCCTGATCGCCGACTCCCCCGCGCTGCACCGTACCGCCGAGATCACCTACGGCATGCTGCGCGGCTACGGCCTCGGCGAACCCGACCTCACGGACGCCGTACGGCTGCTGCGCAGCACCTTCCACGGCTACTGCGTCCTGGAGGCCGCGGGCGGCTTCGGCGCCGAGCGGGACGTACGGGCGTCCTGGCACAAGGCGGTCGAGGCCCTGCACCTGGCCCTGACCCACTGGCCCCGGGAGACGACGACCGATGACTGAACCACCGCACCACGACCGCACCGGCACCGGCCCCGTGCTGCTTCTCCTGCCCGGCGGGGCCGGCCACCCGATGGGCCTCGGACCGCTCACCGAGCGGCTGGCGGCCCGCTTCACCGTGGTCACCTACGACCCGCTCGGCCTCGCCCACGGCCGGCTCGGCCTGCCGGTGCCCGAGCAGCGGGTGACGGACTGGAGCGACGGGGCGCACCGGCTGCTGGAGGCGGTGCTGCCCGAGGGGGAACAGGTGTATGTGTGCGGGACCAGTTCCGGTGGCATCGCGGCGCTGGACCTGCTCGCCCGGCACCCGGAGCGGCTCGCGCACGTGGTCGCGCACGAGCCGGCGTGCGTCGCCGCGCTGCCGGACGGCGCCGAGCGGCGGGCCGAACTGATCGCGCAGTTGGACGGGGCCGAACGGCCGCCGGCCGAGGGCGCGCAGGCGACACCGTTCGGGGTCTTCCTGGCCCGGGTCCTGCACCCCTTCACCGCCTACGTCCCGGTCCGCGAAGCACCGCCCGGCCGGCTCACCGTCGCCGCCGGCTCCGACTCGCGCGGTCAGGTGCTGCACCGTACGGCCGGGTTCCTGGCCGAGCGGCTGGGCGGCGGCTTCGCGGAGTTCCCGGGCGGGCACCTCGGCACCGTCGATCATCCGGCGGAGTTCGCGGACCGGCTCACCGGGGTGCTGCTGGGAGCCAGTGCCTGGACCTCGGCGTAGGAGGGTGCCGTACCGCCCGGCGCCCGCCCGGCGGCGATGTCGGCCACCGCGTCCAGTGCCGCCCCGAGCGCCCGCCGGTAGAGCAGTGAACCGAGGCTGACCCGGCGGACGCCGAGGTCGGCGAGGTGGCCGAGGGCCGGTCCGGCGGGCGAGTAGAGGATGTTGAGCGGGACGTCGAGACGGCGGACGAGGGCGGCGATCCGCGCCGGGTCGCTCAGCCCCGGCACGAACACCCCGTCGGCACCGGCCTGTTGGTACGCGTCCAGCCGCCGCAGCGTGTCGGTCTCGTCTCCGTCGCCGGACCAGTGGGTGTCGGTGCGGGCGTTGACGAACAGGCCGGGCACGGCCGCCTTCACGGCGGCGATCTTCTCCGCGTGCCGCGCGGCCGGCCCGAGCCCGTCCTCCAGGTTGATCCCGACCGCGCCCGCGTCCCACAACCGCCGTGCCAGTACGGCCACTTCCGCGGGGTCGTCGCTGAAGCCGTCCTCGGCGTCGACCGAGAGGAGCCAGGGCCCGGCGCCCAGGGTCAGGGCGAGCCGCAGGGTGTGCTCACGGGTCGTGCCCGCCCCGTCGGGCAGCCCGGCGGCCGCCGCCACGGCGAGGCTGGACGTGGCGACCGCGGGGAACCCCCGGGCGGCCAGCGCGGCGGCCGAGGCGTGGTCCCAGGCGTTGGGCAGCAGCAGCGGTTCGCCTGGGCGGTGGTGCAGCGCGGCGAACGGCGACACGGTCGGGTCTGCGGTCATACGGCCACCCTAGGGCCTGCCTTTCGGATCTTGCCGGCGTCGCAGCCGACCTGATCCGAAAGGCAGGCCCTAGGCGGCCGTCGCTTCGGCACCGGCCGAACCCTGCGGGCCACCGCGCGTCCTCGCCGTCGGGGCTACCGAAGGGGCACGGAGTTGCTCGGCTCCGGCGAACCCTTCTTCAACCGGTCGAGGACCTCACGCTCCGCGGACGACAGCGGAGGCTCGGCGGTCGGCGGGAGGTACGGCCCGGTCAGGGCGGCCAGCAACGTGTTCGGCCACAGCACCCGCGCCGGGGACGCCCTGAGGCTGGTGACGTCCCACAGTGCCGCCGCCGCGTCGAAGGAGCCCGTCGCGGCCCTGGTCAGCCGGCGCGCGTAGCGGGCGGCGACCCGGTCGGCGAGCGTGGGCTCGCCGCCGGCCACGTCCGGGTACAGGACGTCCATGCCGACGGCGGCCCGCCAGGCGGTGTCCACATGGCGGGCCGCACCGTTCAGGACCCGCCGGGACAGGCCGGGGCGGTCCAGGCCGCCGCGCCGCACCTCCCGGGCCAGCACCTGGGCGCCGAGCGCCGCGACCGACATGCCCTGGCCGTAGACCGGGTTGAAGGTCGCGAGCGCGTCGCCGAGCACGACGAACCGCTCGGGCCACCGCGGCGACCGCTCGAAGTACCGGCGGGAGTTGCTGGTGCTGCGGCCGCGGCTGACCACCACGTCGGTGAGGGGCTCCGCGCCGGAGATGAGCTGGCCGACGATCGGGTGCGGCAGGCTGAGCGTGTACGCGAGGAAACCCTGCGGGTCCTGCGGAGGTTCGCCGCCCCGGGTGCCGCCCGCGCTGACCATCCAGCGGTTGCCCTCGACCGGGAGCACCATGGCGCTGCGGCCGGGCCGGCCGTCGTAGGGGTTCGGCTGCACCAGCGTCAGAGGGAACGATTCGGCACCCGCCGGTGTGCGGTAGATCCGGGTGGCGTTGGTGAGGCCGGAGTCGAGCCGCCTCTCCTCCACCTCGCTGACGCCGATTCCGGCGAGCCACGTCAGGCTCCCCGAGCCACGACCGCTCGCGTCGACGACGAAGTCCGCCTCCACCTCGGACCCCAGCGTGGACTTCGCTCCACCGACCCGGACGCCGTGGACGCGCTCGGCGGTGCCGAGGAGCCCTTCCACCGTCGCCCGGTGGATCGAGACACCGGGGTGGGAGTCGAGCAGTGCCTGCCGCACGACCCAGTCCAGCAGCGCGCGCGTGCAGGTGATCATGGCGGGGCCGCCGTGTCGCCATCGCCGCAGCCACCCGCTGTCGGGGGTGAGGGCCAGCATGCCGTTGCCGAGGGCGACCTGGTGGGCGCCCGCGTCCAGGAGGCGGTCGCGCACGCTCACCGGGAAGAGCGACTCCATGGCGGCCAGCCCGCCGGCCATGAGCAGATGGGCATGCCGGCCCTGGGGGACGCCACGCCGGTTCTCGGGGCCGTCCGCAAGCTCGTCCCGTTCGAGCAGGAGGATCCGCATCGAGGGATCGGCGACGGCCAGGGCCGCGGCGGCCACCAGCCCGGCGATGCCGGCTCCCACCACGACAGCTCTGTGTGACAACTCTCTCTCCCTGTAGTGCTCGTCGGCCGGCGTCACGTGGTTCCCACCTGGCCCGGTGCCGCCTTGCGAAGGCCTTGCACGGCGTGCGCCAGCTCGACCAGATCGATGGTGACGCGGAACTTCTCCGGCGGATCGGCAGGGCCGTCACCCTGGCCCGACGCACGGCGTATACCGTCGATGATCATCGCTTCCTCCGAAGCGGCACGCGCCCTCTCCCCCGCCTCGCCGCGTGCCACGGCGGCCGCGTACGTCGTGTGGCCGACGCGCTGATCGATGTAGGCCGTCAGCTGGAGGAGGGCGTCGCGGATGTTCGCTTCCATGAGGTAGAGGCGGTTGCTGGGCAGCTGCCACCAGAACTGCCACCAGGTCGGTTCGGCGACCGGGGCCGTGGCCACGTCCTTCACCGCCGACCAGAGGGGGCCGAGCGCGCGGTAGGTGGACAGGCTCTGCCGCTCCACGGCGGCCGCGGAGGCGAGGCGGGGCAGCACGAACCCGGCGCAGTAGATCAGCGCCCCGAGGGAGGCGGCGGGGGGAGCGACGTCGGTGGACAGGAAGTCCAGGTCGTATCCCAGCCAGCGCGCGACGACCGCGGTGACCTTGGCGAGGGTGAAGCCGAGGGCGTCGAGCAGCAGCCCGGCCAGGATCAGCCGGAGGCCGAGCCGGAGCAGCCCGGTGACCTCGTCGCGCGCCCACTTCAGACAGACCGCGCTCAGGACGATGGTGCTGGCCAGATGACCCGTCAGGTACAGGGCGATCATCTCCCGCATGTACGGGGTGTTCGCGTAGTAGGTGTCCAGGTCGGTGAGGCGCTCGGTGTGCGCGTCCGCGAGGCCGAACAGCACGACGATGGCGAGGATGAGGGTGCCGTAGACGACGACCGCCATCCGGGTCATCCGCCGGATCCGTTCCCTCGGCCCGCCCTTCCAGTGGAACAGCAGGACGATCAGGGAGCAGCTGAAGGCGGAGATGCAGCTGTACGTCAGCGGGGCGCCCGCGTTGGGAACGCCCGTGACGTCGTTGACCGCGGCGAGCGTGACCGGAGCGGACAGGAAGAAGCAGACGGCGGCGATGAACGCGGTGGCCCGGGTGGCGACGGACAGCGGGGAGCGGGGAGTCCTGCGCGGCCGGCGCAGCAGTATGGCGGCCAGGGCCAGCAGCGAGGACGCCAGGTACACGAGAAGGCTCATGTTCTTTCGCGGACTCCGTTCAGGGCCTTCGGACGCATGGGGGGGTTGGGGAACACGGATCCGGGGTCAGGCGGAGCGGGCCGGGGCGTGGCCCGGCTCGACGGCGCGCGCCGCACGCTCGGACCTCTTCACGGCGTCGGCGATCAGGACCAGGGACGCGGCATCGCGCGGAGGGGAGAGCCGGGGTGGCGCGTCGGCGGGCCGGAGCACGGGCCCGGTACCGCGCCCGACGGCCTCGGCGATGGTCACGGCCCACGCGGCCGATGTCGCCCGGGTCCAGTCGCCGGTCTTCTCGAACTCCGCGAGGAGTGTTGCGTCGTGGAGCATCTCGTCGTAGAGCGTCTCGATCGCGAGGAGACCGTTGTGGATGGTGCTCCAGCGCCACGTGCCCCACAGGAAGGGGGAGCGCGGCCGCTCGACGCGCAGGGCGCGGTCCGTCAGCACCGGGTCCAGCACCGCGTCGAGGGGTGCCAGCCGGACGTAGTCGCGCCAGGCGGACAGGTGCGGGCCGGCCAGCGGAAGGAGCACGCCCACCACGGTGAGCAGCGCGCCCAGTCCGGCGCAGACGGGCGGGATCGACGTGCCGAGGACCGACCAGTCCCGGCCGGTCCACCGCGCGACGACGGCGGCCAGCTTCGCGATGCTGTACCCGGAGCTGATCACCGTGCCCGTGCCGATCAGGAGCAGACTGGTGCGCAGCCAGGGCCGCTTGCGGACCTCCTCCTCGAAGCCCCAGCGCAGCGACCAGAGGGCGCTGACGGTGACGGCCGTGAGATGCGCGACGAGGTACAGGACGACCATCTCGGCGATCCAGGGGCTCGTCGCGTAGTACGTGTCGAAGTCGCTGCGGCGCTCCTCGGCGGCGTCGCCGAGGGCGAAGAGGAGGGCGACACCGGCGAGGACGGCGGTGTACCCGAGGATCCAGCTCCGGGTCGTCCGGCGCAGCCCGGGACCGCCCCGCCAGCAGGCGATCATGATCAGCAGTGCCGCGCTGTAGGCCGTGATCGAGGCATAGGTCAGGGGAGCGGCCAGGTTGGACACGCCGCTGACCCGGTTGATCACCCGCACCGAGGCGGGTGCCCCGAGCAGGAAGCAGAGCGAGGCGATCGCCAGCACGCCGTTGACGGCCCGCACCGAGGGTTCGCGCCAGTGCCGGAGCAGATCCGGCAGCTTCACCAGCAGGCCGGCCCACAGCAGGCCGCAACTCGTGTAGTTGATCGTCCCGCTCATGTCCGGGTCCCCCGATAGTGCAGCGCGTCCGCGATACGGCGGGCCGTTTCGCCGGTGATGACGTCCCGCTCCATCAGCGCACGCATCTCCTGCCCGATCCGGATCCCGAAGAGCTCGGCCTCCTTCTCCGGGTCCTCGTCGAAACGGGACCGCGCGGCGGCCGGCAGGGCGCCGTGGGCGTGCCCCGACTCCAGTGCCTCCCAGGCGCCGCTCGCCAGTTGCTCGGGCGTGAACCCGTCCTTCTGCCGCATGTGCCACAGCTCGTGTCCGAAGATCTGCGCCTGATGCCAGATCTCCGCGTCCTGCTCGATGATGACGTCGTCCCGGTCCGCGCGCTCCAGCCACATGCCCGTGGCCCTGAACTCGCGGGGGATGTGCACGCGGTGCACCACGAGCGGCCGGTCGCCGCGCCACCGCTGGGCGGACTCGACCAGGGCCTGGAACAGCGCTTCGGGGTCCTCCGAAGCCGCGCCGGCCGGCGTCTCGTCCGCACAGGGGCCGCTCAGCTTGGCGCTGATGGGGGCCATCAGCGTCTCGACGAACAGCCGCATCTCCCGGTCGCGCCGCCGTAACCTCTGCCACTGGCGCAGCCGGGTCAGCGCCGTCACCGTCCGCGCTCCAGGGTTTCGGCCAGTCTTGCGTAGGCGTCGTCTGCGGCCACCGAGTAGGTCTCCTGGGGCGTTGCTGAGCAGGGGTGTCGGGCTGACGCGAGGGTAACCGGCGGCACGTGGGCCGGTCGACAGGGGCGGGGAAACCTGCGTGAATGTGCGGGCTCGGCCGGCATGTCCGGTTCGGGCGGCCGCATCGCGCTTCGGCCCCGCGCTCACCTCTGCGTGGTGACCTCCACCCCTGGCCCGGCCAGGTCCACCAGCAGCCGCCCGCCCCCGCTCCAGCCGACCTCCAGCAGCCCGGCACCCGGCGCCCGCACGGTGACCAGGCCGGCGAGCGGGGCGGGGTCCGGGTCGGCGGTGAGACGGCACAGGGCGACGAACAGGGTGGGGGTCGCGCCGGTGGTGCCGGTGAGGGCGTCGGAAAGCCCTACGGCGGGCAGGAGTTCGGACCGCAGCCCCGGCCGGGCCGGCCAGCCCGTCACCCGTACCGGGGTTCCGGGGGCCGCCCCGGTGACCAGATGGGCGCGCACCTCCGCCGCGCCCTCGGCGAGCACCACGCTGGTCACCGTGATGCCCTCGCGGACGGTGTGCCGGGAGGCGATCCAGCCGTCGCCGGTGCCGAGCGGCTCGATGTCCGTGCGGCTCGGGTCGCCGTCGACGAACACGCTGTTGTCGTACGACGGTACGGGCGTGGTGGCGGTGGAGTAGCCGAGCCGGGTGTAGTAGGGGTCGTAGCGGACGTCCTCGCTGCCGTGGTTGTGCAGCCGTACCAGACCGTCCGAACGGGTCGACTGGAGAAGCCAGTTGGGGACGGGCAGCGGGCGTACGGTGTCCGCGCGTTCGGCCGGGCCCGGTTCCTCCGGTGCCGTCCACACCGGGTGATCGGCCGGCAGCAGCAGGCCGAGGAAGCCCTTGCTCGCCCAGTAGGGGGAGGCCGGTCCCGAGTACCCCTGGAGCACGGTCTCGTCCGGGCCGAGCCAGCCGAGCGGCAGCAGGCCCCGCGCGTCGACCGCGCCACCGTCGAGGAAGTACCGCAGGGCGCCCGACGCCAGGCGCCGGGTCTCCCCCGGGGGCAGCGGGGTGTGGCCGGTGAGCGCGCCGAGCCAGAGCGGCGCGGCGGTCGCGAACCGGTAGGTCAGGGAGCGGCCCTGGTGCAGGGGGGCGCCGTCGCCGCCGAAGAAGTGGGCGTAGTCGGCGAGATGACGGGTCAGCCGCCGGCCGTAGCGGTCGAGCAGTTCGGCGTCCTGGGCCAGCCAGGCGTGCAGGACCGGGTACAGATGCATGGCCCAGCCGTTGTAGTAGTCGAACTTGCGGCCGTCGCCGTCGGTGTACCAGCCGTCGCCGAGGTACCAGTCCTCGATCCGCTCCAGCCCCCGGTCGATCGTCTTGCGCGCCGCCTCCTGCTGGTGTCCGATCTCCTGGAGGAAGCCGCCGACGGTCACCGGGAACAGCTCCCAGTTGCACGGCCAGGCCTCGGCGGTGAGCGCGTCCTCCAGCCAGCCGGCCGTGCGCTGGCGTACGGAGTCGTCCAGGCGGTCCCAGAGCAGCGGCCGGGTCAGCCGCAGGGCGAGCGCGACCGAGGCGGCCTCGACGAGCGGCTGGCCGCGGTCCTCGATCTTCGGCCAGACCCCGCCGGGGCCGGCCGCGAGGCCCTCGGCGTACCGGCCGAGCGCGGTCTCGTCGCGGCGGAAGGCGGCGAGCAGCAGGGTGCGGGCGTACCCTTCGAGGCCGTCGGAGAGACGGCCCGACCAGCTCTCGCGTGCGCCGGGCAGATGGTAGAGGGCGCCGTCGACGGTACGGTACGGCTCGACGGCGGCGAGCAGGGCGTCGGCCGCGGCTTCCCAGTGGGCCCGGGTGTACCCGGTGTACGGGCTCGACGCGCGGTCGTCGGCGGGCAGTTCCATCACGTCGGCGCCTCTCCCTTCCTGGCGAACCAGCCCGGGTCACCCCCGGCCATGCTCCAACTCCCTTGACCTTGCCCCCTGGAAAGCGCTTACGCAAGGCGATACGGTCCAGCCGCTGAACCCGTCCCCGAAGGAGACCCCCCCATGTCCGGATCCCCGCACAGCGCCCTCACCCGCCGCACCTTCGTGCTCGGCAGCGCGGCCGCCGCCGGCACGGCGGCCCTGGCCGGGCCGCTCGCCGGTTCGGCGGCCGCCGCGGGCTTCGGCTGGAGCGACGACGGCTCCAACTACGTCGTCGACACCGGCGCGAACCTGGTCTTCAAGGTCAGCAAGACCAACGGCGACCTGACCTCGCTGGTGTACAAGGGCACCGAGTACCAGGGCTACGGCGGCCGGAACTCGCACGTCGAGTCGGGCCTCGGCGCCTCGACCGTGACCCTCGCGCGGTCCGGCCCGACCATCCTGATATCGGTCGCCCACGGCACGCTCCGGCACTACTACGCGGCCCGCAGCGGCGAGAACAACATCTACCTGTGGACCCACAAGGCCGACGACTCGGTCACCGCGACCCGCTACATCGTGCGCGTGAGGGCGGGCCTGTTCCGCAACGACGAACCGGACTCCTACACGTACACCACCAGCACCGTCGAGGCCTCGGACGTGTTCGCGAAGCCCGACGGCCAGACCCGCTCCAAGCACTACTCCCGACACCGGGTCATCGACTACGACTACATCGGCTGGAGCACCGGCAGCGTGGGCCTGTGGATCGTGCGCAGCAACCACGAGAAGGCGTCCGGCGGCCCGTTCTACCGCTCGCTGCTGCGCCACCAGAGCGCCGACGGCGGCGGACTGTACGAGATCCTGTACTACGGCGAGAACCAGACCGAGGCCCAGCGGTTCGGGCTCCGGGGGCCGTACGTCATCGCGTTCACGGACGGCGGCGCACCCTCCCCGGCGCTGTACCACGGCACGCTGACGACGCCCTGGGCGGACTCGCTCGGGATCTCGGGCTACGTCCCGGACAGCGGCCGGGGCCGGGTGGCCGGCGTCGGCATCACCGGGCGGGACACCGCGTACCCGTACACCGTCGGCCTGGCCAACTCCACTGCCCAGTACTGGGGTTCGGTCCGCGCCTCGGACGGGTACTTCTCGATCGCCCGGGTGCTGCCGGGCACGTACACACTGACCGTGTACAAGGGCGAACTGGCCGTCTACAGCACGCAGGTGACCGTGTCCGCGGGCGGGACCACCACGCTGAACACGATCACCGTCCCGTCCTCCAACGACCCGGCCAACGCGAGCGCCCTCTGGCGGATCGGCACCTGGGACGGCACGCCCCGCGGCTTCAAGAACGCGGACCTGATGACGTACGCGCACCCCTCGGACGTGCGGGCCGCCTCCTGGACCGGCAACGTGGTCATCGGCAGCGGCACCGAGACCTCCGCCTTCCCCTGCTATCTGTGGAAGGACGTCAACAGCGGTCTGCTGGTCTACTTCAAGCTGACCGCGGCGCAGGCCGCCGCCGCGCACACCCTGCGGATCGGCGTGACCACGGCCTACGCCAACGGCCGCCCGCAGATCACCGTCAACGGCGCCTGGACCTCGGCGGTCCCGGCCCCGCCCGCCCAGCCGGGCACCCGGTCCCTGACGGTGGGCTCCTACCGGGGCAACAACCACACCTTCACTTACAGCATCCCGGCCAGCGCCTGGCAGAAGGACACCAGCCGGTACAACGTGCTGAAGATCGACATCGTGAGCGGTTCCGGCACGACCGGCTTCCTCAGCGCGGGCACGGCGGTCGACGCGATCGACCTGCTGGCCTGATCGCCTCAACCACCGCGCTTCCACTGCTGGTTGGCGCCGCCGTTGCAGGCGTAGGTGATGACCGGCGCCGAGTCGGCGGTGGACGCGCCGGAGACGTCCAGGCACTCTCCGCTGGTCCGGGCCCTGAGGGTGACGTAGGAGCCGGAGGCGGCCACCGACCACTGCTGGCTGGTGGCGCCGGTGCAGTTCTCCTGGGTGACGTCGGTGGCGTTCTCCTGGAGACAGAGCGAGCTGCCCCGGCCCATCAGCGCGTAGTAGCCGTTGCCGAGGTCCTTGAACCACCACTTCTGGTTGCCGCCGCCGTTGCAGGTGTACTGGCTGACGGCGACGCCCTGCCACAGCGACTGGTTCGGCACGTCGGCGCACTTGGAACTGTGCCGGGCGATCAGCGTGTTGTACGTCGCTGCGGTCCCGGCGATCGTGCCGGCGGCGGTGTCGACGGTGATCTCCGGGTACCAGGACATCGTCATCGAGGTGGCGGTCGGGAAGGCCAGCGGCAGCCACACGTAGCGCGAGTCGTTGACGGTGCCGCCGAAGGAGTTGCCCCAGCGGTCGCCCATGTACAGGTACGAGGTGCCCGACGTGCCCTGCACCGGCAGGACGTAGGCGGTCTGCGAGCCGTAGGCGGTGGAGTCGCCGACGCTGGTCCAGGAGGTCCAGGGGCCGGTGAGGGAGGTGGCGGTGGCGTACTGCTGCTGGTTGGGGTCCCAGCCGGTGGCGCCCGAGGTCAGCATGAAGTACACCCCGCCCCGCTTGAACAGGGCCGGTGCCTCGCGGTGGCCGCCGGGCCAGGGGTTGGCGACCAGGCTGTCGACACCGGTGTAGTCGGCGGTGAGCCGGTAGATGTGCAGGTCGTCGTTGTTGTTGGCCGAGGACACCAGGTAGCCGGTGCCGTCGGTGTCGACGAAGGTGGTCAGATCGCGGGACTGGTTGTCGCCGAGCGGCTGGAAGCTGCCCCGGTAGCTGTAGCTGCCGTCGACGGTGGCGGAGACGGCGACGGCGGTGCGGGCCTGGCTGTAGTCGACGCCGTTCTCCTTGTGCATCCACATCACGAACCGGCCGGTGGCCGCGTTGTAGACGACCTTCGGACGCTCGATGTAGGCGGTCTGGAGCTCGGCGGCGGACGACTGGCTGAGGACATGGCCGCGGAACTCCCAGTTCCGCAGGTCCGTGGAGCGGTAGCAGTCGACGTAGCGGAAGGTGTTGTCGGCGTTGCGGTCCTCGCCGAACCAGTAGTAGTACGCGCCGACCTTGATGACCCCGCCGCCGTGGGCGTGCACGGCGTTGCCCGAGGTGTCGGTGAACTGGACGCCGTTGGTGATGGTCTGCGCCGCCGCCTGGGCGGGGCCGGCCGTCGCCAGGGCCGCCGCGAGGGCGCAGGCCAGGGCGAGCAGGAGCGCGTAGGCACGTCTCATCTCACTCACTCTCCTTCCCGGTACCGGCGGGGGTGTCCGCCACGGGGACGCCGAAGTCCGGGGTGCCGTCCGGCTTCCAGCCGAGCTTCTGGATCCGGGTGTGCCGGTTGGGGTCGTTCAGGGGGTCGCCGGTGATCTCCTTGTAGGGGCGGGCGTGGTAGACGAGGACGTCGCTGTGGCCGTCCTCGGCGACGGTGAAGCAGCTGTGGCCGGGGCCGTACTGCCGGGTGACGTCGCTGCTGGTGAAGACCGGGACCGGGGACTTGGTCCAGCTGGCGGCGTCCATCAGGTCGCTGTCGGCGTCGGCGGTCAGCAGGCCCATGCAGTAGTGGTGGTCGGTGGCGCTGGCCGAGTAGGTGAGGAAGACCCGGCCGTTGCGCTGGAGGGCGTACGGGCCCTCGTTGACCTTGTAGCCGACGCACTCCCAGTCGTACTCGGGGGTGGACAGCCGCACCTGGGGGCCGGTGAGGGTCCAGGGGTCGGCCATCCTCGAGATCCACAGCGCGGTGTTGTTGTCCATGCCGGGCTCGTGCTGGGCCCAGACCAGGTAACGGGTGCCACGGTGCTTGAAGGTGGTGGCGTCGAGGGAGAAGGTCTCCCAGGCGGTCCGGATCTGTCCCCGTTCGGTCCAGGTGCCCTGGAAGGGATCGGGGTGGGCGTTCTCCAGGACCCAGATGCGGATGGCCCACACGTCCTCGGCCGGCGCGGAGGCGAAGTAGATGTACCACTTGCCGCCGATGCGGTGCAGCTCCGGCGCCCAGATGTGGGCGCTCATCGGGCCGCTGGTGTGCGCCCGCCAGATCACCGACTCGGCGGCGGTGGCGAGGCCGTTCAGGGTGCGGGCGCGGCGCAGGACGATGCGGTCGTACTCGGGCACGGTGGCCGTGAAATAGTACTGGCCGTCGACGTGGCGGACGATGTGCGGGTCGGCACGCCGGCGGACCAGGGGGTTCAGGTACGGGGCGGTGTGGCGGGCGCCGGGGGTGGCCTGGGCGATGCCGGGGGCCGCGGCGAGGGCGCCGGCGGCCAGGGCGGCGCTCTTCAGCATCAGTCGGCGGCTGGGGGCTTCGGGCAGATCGTGGTCGCGGCTCATGCGGAGTGCCTCTCGGTGGGGAAGGGCAGGTCCGGGAGAGAGCCGGCCGAGGCGTGATCGATATACCGGACGGCATCTGTGATCCCGAACGCCGAAAAGGTACGGGTGAGCCACCGGGGGGTCAATGGGTTGGACGCGAGAAGAGGGAAAGCCCTTTCCGAGAGGCGAACTGGCTGATGCGCGGAATCAGTTGAGGTAGTCCACGCGCCCGTCGTCGTCCATCTCCAAGGGACCGTCCGGGATGATGCAGAACTCGTTGCCCTCGGGGTCCGCCATCACCAGGAATCCGCCCTCGGCGTACTCCTCCAGCCGGCGCCCGCCGAGCGCCTCGACCCGCTGCTGCTCGGCCGCGGGATCGGGGGAACTGATGTCGAAGTGCATCCGGTTCTTGCCGGACTTGGGCGCGGCGGTGCGCTGGAAGCCCAGGCCCAGGCCGTCCTCCCGGCGCAGCCAGACATAGGGGCCCGTGCGGGCCACGACCGGCCTGCCGAGCAGCTCGGACCAGAACAGGGCGAGCCGCTCGGGGTCCACGGCGTCGACGACGAGGGCGTTGATCTGCATGCGTGCGGCTGTCATGCCCCGATCCTCTCAAGCGGGCCGGGGCGGTCAGGCCTCGACCGGCGGTTCGGCGCGGCCACGCAGCCACACGTAGACCGGGATACCGGCGAAGAGGAACAGCACCCCCTGGTAGACGGCCGCGTACCCGGCGCGCGCGATCAGCCAGAAGGAGAAGGCGAAGGAGAGCGCGGCGACGACGAGGTCGCGGACCAGGCCGGCCGGGCGGACCCGGGCGCGGGAGCCCCGGACGAGCCAGAACAACTGGGCGGCGGCCGACAGGAGATAGGGCACACAGCCGGTGAAGGTGGTGATGAGGACCAGCACCCGGAAGGTGGCGTCCGGGCCCGCCGTGTAGTTCAGGGCGATCAGGACCGTGCCGAGCACCGCGCAGGCCCACACCCCGAAGCCGGGCACGCCGCCCGCACCGGCCTTCGCGAACGGCGCCGGGAAGAGCCCGTCGCGAGCGGCGGCGTACGGCATCTGCGCGGCGAGCAGGATCCAGCCGTTGAGGCAGCCGACGACGGACACGACGGCGACCAGGGCGATCGCGGTGCCGCCCCAGTGCCCGCCGGTCATCGCGTTCACCGCGTCGGCGAACGGCGCACCGGACCCGGCCAGCCGCTCGTGCGGGACCAGGCCGAAGACGGCGACCGTGCCGAGCAGATAGACGAGGGCTGAGCCGAGGGTGCCGAGGACGCTCGCGCGGCCCACCGTGCGCTCGGGGTCCGCCACCTCGCCCGCGCTCACCGCGGCCGACTCGACCCCGAGGAAGCTGTACAGCAGCAGCGCGGCGGAGGCCGCGACGGCGCCCGGGACACTCTCCCCGGAGGCGTTGAACGGGCCGAAGTTGTCCTCCCGGACGAAGAACAGGCCGATGGTGGCGACGAGGACCAGCGGCACGAACTTCAGCACGGTGCAGACGAGCTGCACCACACCGACGACCCGGGTGCCGGCGAAGTTCGCGGCGGCGGGCAGCCACAGCGCGGCCAGCGCGACCAGCCCCTGGAGCAGCCGGTTGCCGTGCAGCGGAATGAGGACGTCGACGTAACCGACGACGGCGACCGCGAGCGCGGCGATGCTCACCCAGCACATCGTCCAGTACGACCACGCCGACAGAAACCCCGCGAACGGCCCGAACGCGTCCCGCGGATACACGTACAGCCCGCCGGTGACCGGGCTGCGCCGGGCCAGCCTGCCGAAGAGCAGGGCCAGAAGGACGGCCGCCACGGACAGCACGGCGAACGCGAGCAGGCTGACGGTGCCGTACGGGGCGACGGCGGACGGCAGGGCGAAGATGCCGCCGCCGATGATGTTGCCCATCACCAGGGCGGTCGCGGTGGCCAGGCCGAAGGTGCGGCGCCTCGGCGTGGGAGCGGCGGGCGTGTCGGCCGCTTCGGCGGGGTGGGCGGGTCCGGTGGAGCTGGGGGCTGTCATGGCGGTTCCGTCACGGGAAGAAGAGCGGGGAGGGGTGGGGGCGTGATCGTAACCCCCGAGTCCACATGGTGGGCGATCTGTTCATGAAATGGACACAATCAGCGGCGGATCCCAGGGTTTCCGCAGGTCAGACGCGGCATGGTGGGCTGTTCACCTGCTGGACGGCCCGATCCGGCCGGGCTCCGCTTCGACTAGCGTCGGGACATGACCAGCTATCCCTCCCCCAGCCTCGCCGACGCCCTCGCCGCCGGAACGGTCGTGCTCGACGGCGGTATGTCCAACCAGCTGGAGTCGGCCGGGCACGACCTGAGCGACGCCCTGTGGTCCGCGCGGCTGCTCGCCGAGCGGCCGGAGGCGGTCACCGAGGCGCATCTCGCCTACTACCTCGCCGGTGCGAGCGTCGCCATCACCGCCAGCTACCAGGCCACCTTCGAGGGCTTCGCCCGGCGCGGCATCGGCCGCGAGGAGGCCGCGCGCCTGCTCGCGCTCAGTGTGGAACTGGCCCGCGACGCGGCCCGGCAGGCCCGGGCGGCGGGCGTCGGGCGGCCGCTGTGGGTGGCCGCGTCGGTCGGGCCGTACGGCGCGATGCTCGCGGACGGCTCCGAGTACCGCGGCCGGTACGGGCTGAGCGTGGCCGAGCTGGAGCGCTTCCACCGGCCGCGGCTGGAGGTGCTGGCCGCCGCCGCGCCGGACGTTCTCGCGCTGGAGACCGTGCCGGACAGCGACGAGGCGGTCGCGCTGCTCCGGGCGGTGCGCGGGCTGGGGGTGCCGGCCTGGCTGTCGTACACCGTCGACGGCCGGCAGACCCGCGCCGGGCAGCCGCTGGAGGAGGCGTTCGCGCCCGCCGCCAAGGCCGAGGAAGTGATCGCGGTGGGCGTGAACTGCTGCGATCCCGAGGATGTGGCGCCGGCCGTGGAGATCGCGGCGCGGGTCACCGGCAAGCCGGTCGTGGTGTATCCGAACAGCGGCGAGGCCTGGGACGCGGAGGCGCGGGCCTGGACGGGGCGCACCCGGTTCGCCGTCGGGCAGGTCGCGAGCTGGCAGGCGGCCGGGGCGCGGCTGATCGGGGGCTGCTGCCGGGTGGGGCCGGAGGGGATCGCCGCGCTCGCGGACGCGGTGGGCGGGCAGGGCGCGTAGGGCGGGACCGTCCGGTGGGGCGCGGGAGACGCTCGTGCGGATGCCCGGGTTCCGGCTCCGCAGTCCCCCGCGCGAGGGGTACGGGTGTGCCCGACGGCCCGGCGGGTGCGCCTTTCAGCGCCTGCCCGCGCGGGGGGCGCCAGCGGGCGCCCGGTGATCGAACAGCGCCTCCTGACGCCGGTGACGGCGCGTGCTCGGCTCAGTACTGTCGGTTGCGGGGGCCGGGGGATGCGCCCGGCCGACACCTCAGTGACCCGCCCCGCCGCCCCACAGCCGTCGGCCGCCCGGACCTCCCACCGGGCGGCCGGCCCCTTGCGCCGCACCGGCCGCCGGGGGCCTCACCGGCGCCGCGCCCCGACCGACCGGCGGAGTCTGCGCACCGCGCCCGCCAGTTCCGCCCCCGGGGCGCGGATCTCCGCGGGCGGGCCGGGTTCCGCCGGCCACAGGGCGATCTCCGCGTCCCGGGGACCGTACGCGGTGGAGGGATCGCCCTCCCCGAAGACCCGTACGGGGTGGGTGGCGTCCCACGGCTGCCAGCCGGGGTCCGCTCCGGCGGCGAACCGGACCCATGCCGCGTGCATCGCGTCGCACAGCTCCTGCGGCGCACCCTCGCCGGCCAGCCGCCGGGACTCGGGTACGGCCGCCGAGTCGAAGACGAAGCCCAGTTCCAGGGCGTGGCAGGCGCCGAGGCCGGGGAGGCGGGAGGGCCAGGCGAACTCGTAGAGCCAGGAGCTGCCGGGGCGGGCGTCGGCGAGGCGGTGCAGCGGCGCGCGCAGCAGGTGGTCGGTGACCATCTGGCCGACGATCTCCGCGGTGCCCGCGTCCGGGTGCAGGGCCCGGTAGGCGCGGGGTACCTCGTGGCCGGTGTGGCAGCGGGCCATGGCGCCGGCGAGGGCGACGGCGCCGAGCCGGTCGACGCGTTCCAGCAGTCCGCCGGGCACGAGCCACAGCCGGTACTCGTCGCGGGTCCAGCCCATGAGCAGCTCGACGTCCGGGGCGGCGTCCCCGTCGAGCAGGGCCTTGAGCGGGTCGCGGGGGACGAGGTCGCCGTCCACGACGATGCCGAAGGCCGGGCCGCCCAGCACCGGGCTGCTGAGCCGGCCGACCTCGGCCTGGGTGCGCAGCAGCAGCTCGCGGTCGACGGCGGCGAAGGCCTCGGCGGTGGCGGGGATCTTCAGCCGGGCGGCCATCCGGCGCACCATCCGCCGTACCTTGTCGCGGTCCGCGGCCTCGGGCGGGCCGCTTTGCAGCACGGCGCGCCGGATCAGGCCGCGGGCCGGGGGCGCGGCGAGCAGGGCACCGACGCTGATGGCGCCGGCGGACTGGCCGCACAGCGTGATCCGGCCGGGGTCGCCGCCGAAGGCCTCGATCGCGTCGTGCACCCAGTGCAGCGCGGCGAGCTGGTCGCGCAGCCCCGGGTTGGGCGGTGCGTCGGGAAAGAGTCCGTAGCCTTCGACGCCCAGCCGGTAGTTGACCGAGACACAGACGACGCCGTCGCGGGCGAAGGTGGCGCCGTCGTAGACGGGTACGGCGGAGGAGCCCCTGGTCAGGGCGCCGCCGTGCAGCCAGACCAGGACCGGGAGGCGGGCGCCGGGGTCCGGGTCAGGGGTCCAGACGTTGAGGTTGAGGCAGTCGTCGCCGGGGATCACCGGATCGGACAGATAGTGGGCGAACGCCTCGGAGTACGGCGGTTTCGGCGCGGTCGGACCGAACGCGGCCGCGTCGCGCACCCCGTCCCAGGGGTCGGGTGGCTGGGGCGGGCGGAACCGCCGGGGGCCGAAGGGCGGGGCGGCGTAGGGGATGCCCCGGAACACCGCGACACCCCGCTCGAACCGGCCGCGTACGGCCCCGTGGGGGGTTCTGACCACGGGGCCTGTCTGGTCTGCCGTCATCGCCACCAGCCCTTCGCCGGACTGTCGCACCGCGCTCGGCGACGCGCGTGCCCTGTACACATCAGAGCACCACACTGCGCGGAGGTATTCCGGTGCCGGGGCCGGTCGCTGGGCCGTTCGGCGTACGCGCGGCTCCTTGGCGTACATCAGCGTCCCGAAGCCGAGCTGGTCGTAGCCGCCGGAGGTGGAGCCGTAGTCCCCGCCGCCGCCCTCGGGGGCGACGGAGTCGCACATCCGGGCTATGTAGCGGTCGTCGAGGTGGAGGCGCCGGTTGTAGTGGTAGTGGAGCATGGCCCACACCGGGCGGACCTGGCCCCGGGACTCGTCGGAGATGACGGTCTGGGACTGCTCGGCGCAGTCCTGGCCGCTGCCCCAGGTGTAGGTGGTGAAGGGGACGTCCTCGCCGAGGTTGTACTTGGCGACGTACTGGGCGGCCTTCATGAAGCGGCGGCCGTCGTAGGAGTACAGGTCGTCGCCCTGGTTCCAGGCCATCTCGCACAGGGCACCCATCTGGCCCATGCCCATCAGGGTGTGTCCCTGGTCGCGGCCGGACTCCTGCCACTGGCCGAGTTCGTGGCCGTCCGCGTCGGTGTGGAGGTAGGGCACGGCGTGTCCGATGGAGCCGTTGCCGGCGCCCTTCTTGAAGTAGGTGACGGCCTGGTCGTAGGTGGAGGTGTCGTCGGTGAGGATGCCGATGGCCATGACCGAGGCCATGGTGCAGAGGTCCCAGTTGGCCCAGTAGTGGGTGACGCAGGCGTCGTTGTGGCCGGTCAGGAACTGGTTGTTCAGCGGGTGGAAGACGCCCGTCATCATCTCCTGGAAGGCGCGGAGGTCGAAGCCCGGGTAGCCGCGCATCAGCTCGGCGGCGTTGGCGAACTGCCAGCCGTAGATGCCCGCGGCGAGGAAGCGGTCGGAGTTGCCGGTGATGGTGGTGAGGGTGGACGCCCAGGCGTTGAGGATGCGTACGGCGCAGTCGCCGTGGGCGGCGGTGCCGGCGATGTTCCAGCGCAGGGCGTTCTGGTAGGCGGCGGCGATGTCGTGGAAGAGGATGCCGTAGTTCTCGCCGGTGCCGCCCCGGACGATGGTGGCCTGGGGGTTGGGGGTCCAGGTGGACTGGGCGTGGTCGTTGGCGGTCAGCCGGTGCCAGCCGGAGAGCCAGGGGTCGTCGCCGGCCGCGACGCGGATCTTGGCGCGGTTGATGTCCCCCGCGTTGTGGAGCATGCCGGGGTGAGTGAAGGCCGCCGGTGCCGCGTCCGCCCTGGGGGCGGCGGACGCAGAGCCGACGGCGAGGGTGGCGGTGAGGCCGGCGGCGGTCCGCAGCAGACCGCGGCGGCTCGGCGCGCCGGTGTGGGGGTGGGGGTGGTGTTCTTCGCGGCGGTTCATCGCGATGTTCTCCTCGTGGGGGGAGGTCAGGTGGGGTTCTCCTCGTGGGGGGAGGTCAGCTGGGCGTGACGCTCACCTGGTCGAAGTGCGCGGTGCCGAGGGCCGACGGGTCGCCGGAGCGGACCACCAGGCCCACGTGGTAGGGGGCGTCGCCGGAGCCCGGGATCTCACCGGTGGCGAGCGGGGTCCAGGTGGCGCCGTCATCGGTGGAGACGGCCGCGGCGAAGGCGGGCCCGGTGCGCTTCAGCCGTAGCAGCAGGGGCAGTCGGACGGGGGTGGTGCCGGTGAAGGCGGAGGCGCCGGCGACGGTGGGGCGCAGCATGAGCTGGGCGCCGGTGCCGCCGGTGACGATCGCCCCGGCCGCATGGTCGAACGGCGACAGGGACTTGGCCATGAGCAGCCCGGCCCGGTCGGCGCCGGCCCCGGTGCGGGAGACCAGCCGGGCGGTGAGCACGCAGTCGCCGCTGACCGGCTGCCGTACGAACTGGCCGGTCATCGCCTGGTTGTTGACGTCGAGGCCGACCCCGGCGCCGCGCACCACGAAGCCGTCCTCGACGGCGGTGCTGCCCGGGGTGCGGATCGCGACCACGCCGAGGGTTCCGAAGGCCCGGTCGTCCAGGACCGGGTCGCCGAGGTCGCCGTAGGTCCAGGGGGCGGGCGGGGGTGTGCCGACGGTGAGGGTGAGCGTGCCGGTGCCGGTGCCGGAGGCGTTGCCCGCGGTGAGGGTGACCGTGCGGACGCCGGTGGTGCTGGGGGTGCCGGAGATCAGGCCGGTGCGCCGGTCGAGACGCAGGCCGTCGGGGAGTCCGCCGACGGTGAACCGCACGGGTTCGTGGCTGGCCCGCAGGCGCAGCCGGAAGGGGTCCCCCTGGTTGGCGAACGCAGTGAGCCCGGGCGGGAGTTCGGGGACGGACGGGGTCGGCATGGTGGCGGCGGCAGGTGCCGACAGCGGTCCGCGTCCGCCGCCGCCGGTCTTGGCCACGGCGTAGTGGTACGTGGTGCCGGGTGTGCCGGTGGCGTCGGTGTGCCGGATGCGAGTTCCGGTGCCGACCGGGCCGATGCCGGTGGCGAGGGTGAGGTAGGGGCCGTCGGCGTCGGTGGCGCGCAGCACCGTGTAGCGGGCGCCGGGGTCCGGGTCGGTCCAGGCCGGTTCGACGGCGTCGGCGCCGGTGGCCGCGGTCAGTCCGGTGGCGGTGCGGGCGGGCCGGGGCGTGGTCCAGAGGTCCCCGGAGGCGGTGGTCACCCTGACGTTGTCGAAGGCGCCGCTGCCGGTCTCGGCGTAGTCCGCGTCGACGCCGAGGCAGGAGGCGAGGACCAGGCCCGCGTACGCGGTGTGCGGCAGGTCGCAGACCGTCGACCCCACCTCGGTCCACCGGACGCCGTCCGATGAGATCGCCCCGGTGCACCGGTCGCCGCGGCGGCTGATCCGTACCCAGTACGGCGTCCGCAGCCGGTAGCCGCCGTCGGCGCCCTCGACAGGGGGGCCTGGAGCGGGGTGGCCGACTCGGGCAGTTCGCCGAGGTCGGAGAGCGGGAAACCGGCGTTCACCGTGATCGCCTTTTGTTGGGTGAGTGGTACCGGTGTGCTGCCGGTGCCCGAGACGGCCGCGCCGGTGGTGGGCCGTACGCTCCACACGCCGCTCCAGGTGTACAGCGGCAGGCCCTGGATCAGCATGGCGGCGTGCGCCGCGTCCGCGTCGAGGGAGGCGCGCAGGGTGACGCCGGTTCTGGAGTACTGGGAGCTGAGCGGCCATACGATCCGCGCGGTGACGGTGCCGTCGCCGGGCAGCGGGAGATGGACGAGGCGGCCGGTGTGCGCGGTGCCGGATGCCTCCAGCAGGAACCGCTCCCCGTCGAAGGCGGCGGCTCCCGGAATCCGTACGGCTCCGAGGTCCTGGCTCTGCCAGGGCTCGGGCAGCCCGGCGGCGGCCGCGGCGAGGGCCGACTCGCCGCTGGTGCCGAGGGAGTTCGGGGGTGATGCCGTGGGCGTCCGGCGAGTTCATGTGCTGACTCCTCGCGGGCGGTGAGCAGATGAGGGACGCGGTGGGGTGCGATGTTTCAGCAAGCGTTTGCTACGAGCAGTGCACCGGAGCTTCCTTCCCGGCACCCGGCACGTCAAGAGGCTCGGCGAACTTCGAAAACAGTGATGCCCCCGGGCGAGCAGGTCCCAGGGTCGGCACCCCGGGCCGCACCCCCACCCGGCCGGGTCATTGACCCGCGATTCCTGCCAGATCTACGGTAGAAGACGCTTTCTGAAAAGGTTTCCGGCGCCGCCCCCTCTCATCCCCCCCATCCACTCCCAGGAGAGCCATGCCCAGCCGCCAGCCGCCGAGGGCCGTGTTCGCGATGGATCCGGTGCACCTGCCCCTGCTCTTCCCGCCACCGCTCATGGCCCGGCTGCGGCAGACCTGCGACCTCGACCCGGCTCTGGTCGTACGGGACTTCGCCGACCCGGCCGCCCGGGCCGCCCTCGCCGGCGCCGAGGTGCTGATCACCGGCTGGGGCTGCCCCGGCCTGGACGCGGACGTGCTGGCCGTCGCGCCCGGCCTGCGCACCGTCCTGCACGCCGCGGGCTCGGTCCGCTCGCTGGTCGGCGAGGCGCTGTGGAAGGCCGGGGTCGCCGTGTCGAGCGCGGCGACCGGCAACGCGGTGCCCGTCGCGGAGTACACGCTCGCCATGATCCTGCTCGCCGGCAAGGACGCCTTCACGCACCGCGAGCGGTTCCGCGCCACGCACGCCTACCCCGCCCACGCCGAGACCGCGGCCACGGGGAACGTCGGCCGTCGCGTCGGGGTCATCGGTGCCTCCCGGGTGGGCCGCCGGCTGCTGGAGCTGCTGCGGCCGTTCGACTTCACGGTCCTGCTGCACGACCCGTATGTGAGCCCCGCCGAGGCCGCCGCCCTCGGTGCCGAACTGCTGCCGCTGGACGACCTGTTGCGGCGCAGCGACATCGTGACCCTGCACGCCCCTGACCTCCCCGAGACCTACCGCATGCTCGACGCCGGCCGGCTCGCCCTCATCCGGGACGGGGGCGTGCTGATCAACACCTCCCGGGGCGCCCTGGTCGACCCGGACGCGCTCACCGGGGAGCTGGTGTCGGGCCGGCTGCACGCGATCCTCGACGTGACCGAGCCCGAGCCGCTGCCCGCGCAGTCCCCGCTGTACCGGCTGCCCAACGTGTTTCTCACCCCGCACATCGCGGGCTCGCTGGGCAACGAGCTGGAGCGGCTCGGGCGCATCGTCGTCGAGGAACTGGAACGGCTGGCCGCGGGGCAGCCCTTGGCCCATGAGGTACGGCACTCCGACCTGACGCGGGTCGCATGAGCGCGCCCGGCGGCCCCCGGCCACCGGCAACACGAGCCACGTGCACGGCAGTCCGCGCCCGCCGCACCCCGGTCGACGCCGGCACCGGCCGGCGAGCGCCCCTGCCGGCGCTTGTCCACGGGGCAGGCCGCCCCGCAGCCGGCATCGGATACGGTTTCCGCAACCCGCACCGAAGGGGCCCTCGGCCCGCGGGTGACCGGGTCACTCACGCGAAGGAGCCGCGAAGGGTGGGTCAGCGCAAGGCGGTGAGCGAGGCCGGACGGGCCACCATCCGCGATGTGGCCGAGCGGGCGGGCGTCTCCGTCGCGAGCGTGTCCCGCGTGCTGTCCGGCAACTACCCGGTCTCGGAGGACCTGCGCCGCCGCGTGATGAGGGTCGTACGCGACCTGGACTACGTCACCAACGCCCACGCCCGCTCGCTGGCCGGCGGCGGCACCCCCACCGTGGCCATCCTCATCAACAACATCACCGGTGCCGCCTTCGCCCATGTCGCCAAGGGCGTCGAGGGCGCCGCCTACGCGATGGCCAGCCATCTGCTGTCGGCCGGGCACCGCCGGGTCCTGGTGCTGCCCGGTCCGGCCGAACTGACCACCGCGCAGGGCAGGTTGCGCGGCGGGCCTTCGAGGCGTACGGCGTGCCCTTCGACCCGGGCATGGTGAGACACGGCCCGTACGACGACGAGCACGGGTACCGGGCCGTCAGGTAGAGCCTGTGCGAGGGGCTGGAGTTCACCGCCGTACTGCCGGCACGGACGTGGTCGCGCCGGGCGCCATGCAGGCTCTGCGCGCGGCCGGGAAACGGGTGCCGGAGGACGTGTCGATCGTCGGCTACGACGACATCCCGCTCGCCTCCCAGCTGACCCCCCAGCTCTCCACCGTGCACGTGCCCTACGAGGAGATGGGCCGGGTCGCCCTGCGCGCGGTGGCCGACCGGCGCGAGGGCGGTACGGGCCGCCGCAGGGGCGCCGACGGCGAGCATCTGGTGCTGGGCACCCATGTCGTCGTACGCGACTCCGTGCGGCCGCCGGCCCCCGCCCCGGGTCGCTGAAGCCGCGTCCGGACAGCGCAGGTCCCGACGGACGTGTCCGCCGGGTGGGCTGTACAAGCGGCCCTCGACGCCGCACTGTTGGCCGGTATCCGTCATACCGTCAGGAGTCCCGGCTTGTCCTCCCACCTCCCTGCGCCCACGTCCGCCCACGTCGTCGATCCCGCCGGCGGCTGCCCGCACGCCCTGAACGCCGAGCTGCGGGCCGGCGGGCCCGTCGCGGATGTCGTACTGCCCGGCGGGGTGCCCGCGGCGGTCGTGCTGGGGCACGACGCGCTCAAGGAGTTCCTCTCCCACCCCGACGTGGCCAAGGACGCCCGCCACTGCCCGGCCCTGCACGACGGCACGATCCCCGCGGACTGGCCGCTGCGGGTCTTCGCCGACGCCCGGGGCATGCACACCGCCGACGGCGCCGACCACCGCCGGCTGCGCTCCCTCGTCGGCAACGCCTTCACCGCCCGCCAGGTGGAGCGGCTGCGGCCGCGCATCGAGGAGCTGACCGCCGGTCTCCTCGACGACCTCGCCCGGGCCGCCGCGGAGGACTCGGACGGCATCGCGGACCTGCGTACCCATGTCGCCCTCCCGCTCCCGCTGAGCGTCATCTGCGAGCTGCTCGGCGTGGACCCCGAGCACCGCGCCCGGCTGCACGACCTCACCTACACGATGGTCATCGCCACCGACGCCACCCCGGCGGAGGTGATGGCCGCCGTACGTGAGCTGACGGAACTGCTCGGCACGATCGCGGCCGCCCGCCGGGCCGCCCCCGGCGACGACCTGACCAGCGCCCTGATAGCCGCCCGCGAGGACGGCGGCGACCGGCTCAGCGAGGCCGAACTCATCGGCACCATGCGCCTGATGCTGGTCGCCGGCCACGAGACCGCCCTCAATCTGATCAGCAACGCGGTCCGGGCGCTGTGTACCCACCGGGACCAGCTGGCGCTGGTCCTGGACGGCAGGGCCACCTGGTCGGACGTGGTGGACGAGACGCTGCGCTGGGACGGCCCGGTCAGCTGGTTCCCCTTCCGCTACCCCACCCGCGACCTGGCCCTCGGCGGCACCGTCATCCCACGGGGCACCCCGGTACTGGCCGGCTACACCGCCGCCGGGCGGGACGAGGCCTTCCACGGCCCGGACGCCGACCGCTTCGACGTCACCCGGCGCGGCGCGGCCCGGCACCTCTCCTTCGGCCACGGCGCGCACTACTGCGTGGGCGCCCCGCTCGCCCGCCTGGAGGTCACGATCGCCCTGGAAGCGCTCTTCACCCGCTTCCCCGACCTCGACCTGGCCGTGCCGGAGGCCGAACTCCCCCGCCAGCGCAGCTTCATCGGCAACAGCGTGCAGGCGCTCCCGGTCCGCCCGGTGCGCTGACGGTGTCGGGCCGGGAGTGGTTCATCCGGCGGGGTGCGGCATTCCTCACGGGGCACCGTCGTCCGTCGAGCCCCTGAATCACTCCACGAGCACATAACATTCAGGTCCAATTGACCAACAGCCGCAGTTGCCCGCCTAGTTGGAGAATTCTCCACACATCGACCAAGGGCGACTGCGCAAGGGGGAAGGAAAGAACCGAGATGACGTCATCCCGTCTCCGCCGACGTGTCGCCGGAACCGCGGTCACCGCTCTGCTGATCGGCACCGGCGCGCTGGCGACCGCGCCGTCCGCGGCGGCCAAGGCCAATCTGCTGGCCATCGACAAGGTGTCCCTGCACACCCCCGGCATCCAGGTGAAGGTCACGTACTCCTGCGACGTCGGCATGGACCACGAGCTCGTCGGCAACGCGACGACGCTCAACCACAGCACCCACGACCAGTCCATCGCGGCGGGCACCATCAAGAAGGACCACCTGATCTGCGACTACAACGACCATGTCGCACTGCTGAACCTGCGCCCGGCGGTGGGCTCGCACTTCGCCAAGGGGGACAAGGTCAAGGTCACCGTCTTCTACTTCGACAACGACGGGTTCCGGTACGCCGACGCGCAGACGGTCGCCGTCCTGTAGGGCGGGTCCGCCCCGGCAGACGGCGCACTCCGCCCGCCCGTTCGGCCGCACCCTGGTGACCTTGCCCGGTGCGTACCTGTTTGTCTGGGTATGAACCTCACCACGCGTTCCGCGGCGGCCCTCGCCGTGGCTTCCCTCGCCCTGGTCGCCGCCTACGGCACGGCGCACGCCGCCTCTCGCACCCTCGCTCCCGGACAGCACCGCGCCACCGTGCTGACGGCCGTCGACGAGCACGACCCGAAGGAGGACGTCGAGCTCGACGAGAACGGCCGGCCCGACCTCGGCGAGGACTGAGACGCGGTCCCCTTCCGGGGCCGGACGGACGGCGGCCGGGCACCTCGCGCGGGAGGTGCCCGGCCGCCGTTGTCCGTGGGTGGGGCCGGTGGGCCGGGTCAGTCCGCCACGCCGTGCCGGTGCGCGGCCCCGACGATGGCCTCGACCACGTCCACGGCGCTGCCGTCGTGGTCGCTGCCCGCGGTGCCGCTGCCGGTCTGGACGTTGGCCGCACGGTCCACTTCGAGCCAGGAGTCGGCGTGCGAGTTGTCGATCACGGTGATCAGACTGCCGGACGCGGCCGCGGGACCGACGCCGGCGCCGAGGAGCGCGGCGGCCACGGCGGTCGCCACCCCGAGCCGGGGCAGGGCGCCGCTCACACGCCCACACCCTCGGGGATGAGCCGCTCGCGGGCGATGTTGCGCTCCAGCAGACTGGTGGACGCCCGCACGCCGACCCCGCTCGCCGGGTCGACCTCCGGCAGCCGGCCGTCGGCCTCCTTGAGGGACGAGAGCGCGGAGTCCATCGCCTGGTGCGCGGCGAACAGGCACGGGGTGCTGTAGATCGCGACGTCGACGCCGAGTTCGGACAGCTCGCCCAGGGACAGCCGGGGCGACTTGCCGCCGGCGATCTGGTTGAACAGCAGGGGCTTACTGCCGACCACCTCACGGATCCGCTTGATCCACTCGACACTGCGCACACCGTCGACCAGGACGACGTCCGCGTCGGTGGCGGCCAGCCGCTCCGCGCGGTGCAGGATGTCGCGCTCGTCGGTGGCGTCGGTACGGGCGACCACGACGAGATCACGGCGGGTCTCCAGCACCTGGTGCAGCTTCTCCAGGTACTCCTCGAGCGGCAGCACCTGCTTGCCGTCGGCGTGACCGCAGCGACGCGGCCGCTTCTGGTCCTCGAGGATCACGCCGGAGGCGCCGATGCGCTCCAGTCCCTCGACGACATGACAGGCGACCTCCGGGTCGACGTACCCGTCGTCGATGTCGACCAGCAGGTGGTGGTGCGGGAACGCGCCCCGCAGCCGCTGGACGAAGGCCACCATGTCGGGCCAGGCGATGAATCCGATGTCCGGCAGGCCGTAGTACGACGCGGCGAAACCGAAGCCCGAGACGAACATGCCGTCGTAGTGCTTGGCCGCGATCGACGCCGAGTACATGTCGTACACGCCGATCAGCGGGGTGGTCCCGGGCCCGGCGATCCGGTCGCGCAGCTTCTTCCCGTAAGTCAAGGTCCGGCTCCTTTTGTGGGTGGGTGACGCGGAGCGGGGGCCCCGCCGCGTCTCGACGCCCTTTACCAAGCCAAGAGCATCTCTAGATACTCATGTGACCTTCTACTGAGACAAGCTTTACTCACCTGAATGGGGGAACGCTTTCACCGCAGAAACGTCACTCGGCGAGCCGTGCCGGCCCGAACCCCCTTGAGACGTCCGGCCGCTGACCGTAGCCTCCCCCGGGATGAACGCCATCCCTCCGTACCTGGACCATCTTGTCCTCGCCACGCCCGATCTGGCCGCGACCGTCGCGGAGTTCACCCGGCGGACCGGGGTGACCCCGGCGCCCGGCGGGGTGCACCCGGGCCTGGGGACCCGCAACCATCTGGTCGGGCTCGGGGGCCGCAGCTATCTGGAGATCCTCGGCCCGGACCCGGACCAGCCCGCACCGGCGGGGCCGCGGCCGTTCGGTGTCGACCGGCTGACCGGGCCGCGCACGCTCACCTGGGCCATCAGCCCGCCGGACCTCGACGCGGCGATCGAAGCGGCCCGCGCGCGAGGCTACGACCCCGGCCCCGCCCGGCCGATGAGCCGCCGCACCCCGGACGGCACCCTGCTGCGCTGGCGGCTCACCGACGGCGCCGCGGGCCACCCGTCGGGCCTGGTGCCGTTCCTCATCGACTGGGGCGACTCCCGTCATCCCGCCGCCTCCGGCCTGCCGGTCACCCCGCTGTTGGAGGTCACGGCCGCCCTCCCCGCCCCGGAGGAGGTGCACGGCCCGCTCGCGGCCCTCGGCACCGGACTGTCGCTCACCCGGGGCCCGGCCGGACTCTCCTTCACCCTGGACACACCCCACGGACCGGTCACCTTCCGCTGAGCCCCGGGGCCCGGACGCCCTTCGGCCTGTGCCGACGTCGATCCGCCGCGACGGAGGGAACACCGAAGAGCGGGAGACCGTGGCGGGTACGGAAGCGGCGGGCGTAGGCGAAGCTGGCCAGTGCCGTCAGGGCGAGCAGCAGCAGGGACTGGGCCCGGACGAGCAGCGGCACCGTGTCGGTGGGCAGGGTGAGGGCGGCGAGCGTGCCGAGGCCGCCGTCGAGCAGTTGCTCGGTGCCCCACAGCAGGGTGAGGACCCGCAGCCCCCGGCGGAACTCCGCGGAGTCCTGCCAGAACCCGGCCCGCGCCAGGGCCGCCGGTTCCCGGTGCAGTCTCTGTCCCAGCTGGAAGGCCAGCGGTCGCCGGGTGAGTCCCGTGCCGAGGACCCAGGCGCCCACCACCAGGGACAGCGCCGCGTCCTTGCACAGGAGGAGCCGGGTGCCACCGCCCAGCAGGGACGCCAGCGCGGCGGCGGCCAGCAGCACGGTGAAGAACAGGTCCACGCCGTCCACCCGGCGCCGGCGCACCGCAACGGACAGCAGGCGCACAGCCGGGGGCGCGCCGCTCAGCAGCAGCGCCGGTGCCTGGCCGGCGCCGAGGGACCGGGCCGCGTAGTAGACGAGGAGCGGCAGCAGGATGTCGACCGCGAGCGAGAGCAGGGGGCCGCGGGCCGTCCCGCCCGCTTTCCCTCGCGCACGCGTCGTGCTGCCCGTCCGGTGCGCCATGGGGTCCTCCTCGCTCCGCAGCGGATTCCGTGCCGGGCGGTGCCGGCCTGGGAAAACGCTAGGCGCGGGGCGGGGTCCGGCGGATCGGAGCAGGGGTGGAGAGCCGGGTGGAAAACAGGTGGAGGCCAAGGTCCGCGAGCTCCGGCCGGCACTCCACCCCACGGTGGAGCGCTCCTCGGGGACCAGGAGTCGGACCAGAAGTCGAGCCAGACGTCGGACCAGGAGGCGGACCTACCTCTGCGGGCCCGCCGTGTCCTCGCTCCCCCCGTTGCCTCCGTCCACCCCGTTCACGCCGTTCACGCCGTTCGCCTCGTTGCCCGCATGCCCCTTGTGGACGTGCTGGCTCTTCACATGCGTGCGCAGGCGGGAGGTCACGTCCTCCGGCGGCAGGAAGCGGGACCAGCGCTCGGGGAACTCCGACGGCATGTCGGGGTCGTCCGGGTCGTCGGGATCGTCGGAGTCGCTCTCCCGGGCCGCCGCGGCGCGGGCGACGTACTCGGCGACCTGGGCCTCGCGCATCCGCTCGTTGGCCGCGCGGGCGGTGGCCGTGGCGGCGGCCGGCCACACCCGGTCGATGGCGGCGTTGACGGCCGCTCCGACGAGCACGGCGAAGGCGGCGACGCCGATCCACAGCAGGACGGCGACGGACGCGGCGAGGGAGCCGTAGATGGTGGCGCCCTCGATGGTGTGCGTGAGGTAGATCCGCAGCAGGAAGCTGCCGAGGACCCACATGGCGAGGGCGACGAGGGCGCCGGGGACGTCCTCGATCCACGGTGAGCGGACCGGCACGGACACGTGGTACAGGGTGGTCAGGAAGACGATGGACAGGACGATGACCACCGGCCAGTACAGGACCTGGACCACCGTCGCCGACCAGGGCACCACCCGCACCACCGCGTCCGGCCCGGCCACCATCAGCGGCAGCGCGACCGAGCCGATCAGCAGGGCCACGATGAACAGCAGGAAGGCCATGATCCGGGTCTTGACGATGCCCCGGACGCCGTCGAGGCCGTACATGACCGTGATGGTGTCGATGAAGACGTTGACCGCACGGGAGCCGGACCACAGGGCGAAGAGGAAGCCGATGGAGATGACGTCGGGCCGGCCGCCCCTCATCACGTCGTGCAGGATCGGCTGGGTGATCTCCTTGACGCCCTTGTCCGACAGGACCGTCCGCGAGGCCTCGAGGATGTTGGTCTCGAGGCTGCGGATGGTGTGGGCGCCGGTCCAGGTGTCGACGTAGGCGAGCAGCCCGATGAGGCAGAGCAGCAGCGGCGGCACCGACAGCAGCGTGAAGAACGCGGCCTCGGCCGCCAGGCCCAGGATGCGGTACTCCATGCAGGAGTTGACGGTGTCCTTCAGCAGCAGCCAGGCGGTCCTGCGCTTGGATACGTTCCGGTACAGGGCTCTGGCCCGGTGGAGCCGCCCGGGCGGTCGCTGGGGGGTGTCACTTGCTGGCTGCACGACCCAAAGGTATCCGCAGCGACGCGCCCGGCTCACCTTGCGGGGCAGGTGGGCGGGATCCGGCCTCACGGCGTGCGGTGCTGTGCCACTCTGGAGGCCGACGACAGGCCGGTACCAGGCGGTCACCGAGCCGGCATGAGCCGCCATCACGCGGCCCATAGGTCATCATCAGCACCGTCCCGGGTAGGTTCGCAGTCATGGCAGGCACCTCCACCCACACCGTGACGAACCAGCCGCCGCCGCTGGCCGGGTACGACGTCTTCACCGCCGACCGGGCCCTTGCCGAGGCGGTCGAGCGGCACACCGATGCCGGCGTGCTGGACGAGGTGCGCGCGGAGCTGTCCGCGCTGGGCCGCGCCTCGGGATCGGCGCAGGTGCAGGAGTGGGGGGCGCAGGCGAACGAGAACCCGCCCCGGCTGGCCACCCATGACCGCTACGGCCACCGGATCGACGAGGTCGAGTTCCACCCGGCCTGGCACCGGCTGCTCGGCAAGGGCGTCTCGGCGGGCCTCACGGGCGCCTGGAGCCGGCCGGCGGGGCATGTGCGGCGGGCGGCCGGATTCCTGATCTGGACGCAGGTCGAGGCGGGCAACTGCTGTCCGCTGTCGATGACCCACGCGGCCGTGCCCGCGCTGCGCACCGACCCCGAGCTGGCCGCCGTCTGGGAGCCCCGGCTGTCCTCCACGGTCTACGACCGGGAGCTGCGGCCCGCCGACCGGAAGGCCGGCGCCCTGATGGGCATGGGCATGACGGAGAAACAGGGCGGCAGCGACGTACGGGCGAACACCACCGAGGCCCGCCCGCTCGCCGAGGCCGGTACCTACACCCTCACGGGGCACAAGTGGTTCTGCTCGGCGCCGATGTCCGACGCCTTCCTGGTGCTGGCGCAGGCCCCGGACGGCCTGACCTGCTTCCTGGTGCCCCGGGTCCTCCCCGACGGCACCCGGAACGTCTTCCGGATCCAGCGGCTGAAGGACAAGCTCGGCAACCGGTCCAACGCCTCCGCCGAGATCGAGTTCGACGGCACCTGGGCGCGCCGGGTGGGCGAGGAGGGGCGCGGGGTACGCACCATCATCGGGATGGTCGCGGCGACCCGGCTGGACTGTGCGCTCGGTTCGGCGGGTCTGATGCGGCAGGCGGTGGCGCAGGCGATCCACCACTGCACCTACCGGGAGGCGTTCGGCGGGCGGCTGGCCGACAAGCCGCTGATGCGCAACGTCCTCGCGGATCTCGCACTGGAGTCGGAGGCGGCGACCGCGCTCGCGCTGCGGTTGGCGGCGGCGTACGACGACGGCGGCGAGCAGGAGCGCGCCTTTCTGCGGCTGGCGGTGCCGGCCGCCAAGTACTGGATCACCAAGCGCTGTGCGCCGGTGGCGGTCGAGGCCGCCGAGTGCCTGGGCGGCAACGGCTACGTCGAGGACTCCGGCCTGCCCCGGCTGGTACGGGAGTCGCCGCTGAACTCGGTCTGGGAGGGCGCGGGGAACGTCCAGGCGCTGGACGTGCTGCGGGCGCTGCAACGGGAGCCGGGTGCGCTGGATGCGTGCCTCACCGAGATCGGCCGGGCCCATGGCGCCGACCACCGTCTGGACCGGGCGGTGAAGGACCTGTTCACCGAACTCGCCGACCTGGACGGCATCGAGGGCCGCGCCCGCCGTCTGGTGGAGCGGCTGGCGGTAGTCCTCCAGGGCTCGCTGCTGGTCCGGCACGCCCCGCCGGAGGTCGCCGACGCGTTCTGCGCGTCACGCCTGGGCGGCGACCACGGGGCGTCCTTCGGCACGTTGCCGGCAGGCCTGGACCTGGCCTCGGTGGTCGAGCGGGCACGGCCGGCCTGATCCGGCCGGGGGCCACGGGGAGCCGCCCGGCCGGCCCGGGCGCTCCGGCGCACGCCGGCGCCGCGCGCGGGGCGCTGCCGCCGTGCGGCGGCCGGACTCCCGGCGGGGGTGGTGCTGCGCCGACACGGCACCACCCCCGCTCAGGGTCAAGTCTCGGCCGATCCCGTACGGTTCACCAGGGTTGCAGGGGGTTGCAACTTGTTGGCGCACATGCGCGGAGTCTGTGCCTCCGGCCTGCCCCTGAGGGCAGTATGTGAGGCACAGCCGGACCGGAAACCGCCGCCCGGACGGCTTGACAAATGTGTTCGATGCCCTTTCCGGGAGGACCCCTGTGGTGAACCCGCCGATGAACGTGGCGCGTCTGGCCGCCGTGGACGCGGCGCAGGCGGCGCGGGTGCTGTGCGAGGTGCGAGAGGCCACTCTCGCCGGTCGACGTGCACGGATCGCGCCGCGGCCGGTGATCGAGCAGTCCTGGGGGCGGATGCTGCGGCGCGGCGTCGACCCCGATCGCGACTGCCGGTCCGGGCTGTTGCCCTCGGACGAGGTGCTGCGCCGGCGGGCGGAGTCACCGTTGCGCCATGTGTTGCCGGTGCTGCGCGAGGGACTGCTTTCGGTCGTCGACGTGGCCCAGCACATCATGGTGGTCGCGGACGCCGAGGGCCGGGTGCTGTGGCGGGAGGGGGCCGTTCCGGTACTGCGCAAGGCCGACGGCCTGGGGTTCGAACTCGGCGCGGACTGGCGGGAAGACGTCGTCGGCACCAACGGGGTGGGCACCCCGGCGGTCGTACGGCAGCCGGTCCAGGTCTTCGCCGGTGAGCACTTCGTCCGCTCGCAGCTCTCCTGGACCTGCACGGGTGCCCCGATCAGCGATCCCAGGGACGGTCGGCTGCTCGGGGTGGTGGATGTCAGCGGCCCGCTGGAGACCATGCATCCGGCGACGCTCGCCTGGGTGGACACGGTGGCCAAGCTGGCCGAGGCGCGGCTGCGCGAGTTGCATCTGGCCTCGCTGGAGCGGCTGCGGGCGGTGGCGGCGCCGGTACTGGCCCGGCTGGACGGGCGGGCGCTGGTGGTGGACCGGGACGGCTGGGCGGCGGCGGTGACGGGCATGCCGTACGTCCGGCGGGTGACGCTCCCCAACTCGCTGACGCCGGGGCGCCGGTGGCTGCCCGGGCTCGGCTCGTGCGCGGTGGAGCCGCTGGCCGGGGGCTGGTTGCTGCGGGCGGAGGAGGAGCCGCGCGGAGCCTCGGCCACCCGGATCCTGGTGGACCTCGCCCGGCCGGACCGCTGTGCGCTGACGGTCTCCGCCGCGGCGGGTTCCTGGTCGCGGGAACTGAGCCCGCGACACGCGGAGTTGCTGTTTCTGCTCGCCGAGCACCGGGCCGGGCGGGGCGCCGCGGCGCTCGCCGAGGACCTGTTCGGGGATCCCGCACGCACGGTGACGGTACGGGCCGAGATGTCGCGGATCCGGCGGTATCTCGGGGAACTGCTCTGCCATCGGCCGTATCGATTCTGCGAGACCGCGGAGGTCGAGGTGGTGCTCCCGGCCGACCCGCGTGACCTGCTGCCCCGCTCGACGGCGCCGGCGGTGGCGCGGCGCCGCACCGCCCTGATGCCCACCGAGCCCGCCCGCAGCCCCGAGGCCCCTTGAGCCGGTCCGCCCGGTGTCTACGGCGTGTCTACGGGCCAACTGCGGAGTCTTCACCCGGCACGGCCTGCCACTGCCGTAGCATCGCTGTGCGGTCTCCCCGCCTGCTTCTCGGTTCAACCTACGGACCAGAAGACGCAGTTGGTGACGGAGGGCCGTGCGGAGGGCCTGGAAGAGGGGTCGGGATGATGCATCGCGGCAGACACCGCCGGCGCAGACGGGGCGCGGCCCTGCGCGCGGTCCTGACCGGGGCCGCGCTGGCGCTCACCGCCGCCGCCACCCTGATCAGCACGTCCCAGGCCCAGGTCGCGGAGAACCCCGGCGCGCTCAGGCCGCTGACCGCCCCGGCGGACACCGCCCCGCTGCGGCTGCGGGAGCAGCTGGTCCCGCAGCGCACGCTGGACCGGCTCGCCGCGGGGATGGGGCGCCCGGTCGGGGTGGACGCCGTACTGCGCAGCGCGGACCGCCGGATGCGCGAGTCCGCCGACTGCTCCGCCGCCGACCGCGCCTCGCTGCCCGTCGCACCGGCCGCCGACCACGCCTACTGCTGGGACCCGGCCGACACCGGTTCCACCGCGTGGCGGCCGGCCTCGGTGACCACCTCCGGCGACGCCGACGACGACGGTGTCTGGGGCACCCACCGGGTCGTCCTCAGCGGCTGGACCCGCGGCGCCGCGGACGGCCCGGCCGCCGGGCAGGGCCTCGCCCGCGTCGCTTTCGTGAACGCCGACGACCCCGCCCGCCTCGCCTACCGGTGGGTGCTGCTGGTGGTGCCGGTCGACGGCGGCCGCGACTACCGGGGGCTGGCCTCGGGGATCTCCGGGATGGTCTGGTACCAGGGCAAGCTGCTGGTCACCACCACGGCCGGCAGCGCCGACGCGCTCTATGTCTACGACGTCGACCGCATCGAGCGCACCACGGTCGCCGGGTCCGCGATCGGCCGGGTGCCCGGGGGCTGGTCCGCCGCCGGCTACCGGTATGTGATGCCGGCGGTCGGCTCGTACCGCTTCTCGGCCGGCCGCTGCACCTCCTCCGGCGCGCCCTGCCCCGGCGCGCTCGCCGTCGACCGCGGCACGGTCCCGGACAGTCTGGTCGCCGCGGAGCGGACCGATCCCGGGGACGGGCACAGCCGGCTGTGGCGGTACGCGTTCAGCACCGCGCCCGGGCGGGGCGGACTGCTCGCCACGGACACCCGGGGCCGGGTGGAGTCGGTGGAGGCGTACCGGACCCGGGCCACCGGGATCCGGGGAGTGCTGTCGTACCGGCAGGCCGGGGCGGAGGTGTCGTCCTGGTATGTGGGACACCTGCCCGATTACCGGGACGGGCACGGCGGGCTGTGGCGGCAGGACGTCGGCGGCGCGAAGGCGGCGCGCTGTGGCGCGGACGCCTCGCACCGCTGCTGGGCCGCGTCCGCGGGCTCCCTGTCCTACTGGCAGGAGACCGGCGAGGTCTGGTCCCTGTCGGACCGCATGCTGTTCTGCCTGCCGCTCGCCGCACTCGACCGCACGGTGCAATGACGCGTCCGGCCGGCCGCCCCTGCGCGTGACCTGGTCGATCGACAGATCCGGTGCCGGGATGGTTCCCTGGCTCGCATGAGCAGCGTGCCCGTCACCACCTGGTCCCTGGAGCAGACCTCCCCGGCCGACCTCCTGCCCGCCGCCGCGCCCGACGGCGACGTCCGGATCGTGCGCGCCGAGGTGCCCTCCCCCGAGCTGAGCCGCTTCCTGTACGCCTCGGTCGGCGGCGACCTCCGGTGGACCGACCGGCTCCCCTGGACCCATGCGCAGTGGCGGGAGCACCTGGAGCGGCCCGGGGTGGAGACGTGGGTGGCGTACGAGCGCGGCACCCCGGCGGGCTATGTCGAGCTGGACCCGCAGGACGAGGGCGTGGTGGAGATCGTCTACTTCGGGCTGCTCCCGGCCTTCCGCGGTCGCGGCATCGGCGGTCATCTGCTGTCGTACGGCACGGCCCGCGCCTGGGACCTGGCCGAGCGCTGGCCGGAGCGTCCGCCGACGAAGCGGGTGTGGCTGCACACGTGCAGCCTCGACGGCGAGTTCGCGATGGCCAACTACCAGCGCCGCGGTTTCACCCTGTTCGACACGAAGGTGGAGCTTGAGCCGGATGTGCCCACCCCGGGACCGTGGCCCGGCGCATACCCTGCCTGACCTGCCGGGACAAGCCTTCGCACGGCACATGTGAGCGACGACACTCTCGTCTCGCGTTACGAGACAGAGACGTCCGCATGATGGACAAAGCTGGACTGTGTCCAGATCGCCATGACACGCTTCCGTCATGTCTGGAACTGGAATTGCCTTGGTGAGTCGGCGGCACGTCGACCTCGGCCGCATGTCCAGCGCCATCTGTCCGGCGAGCTGATCCCACCAGCACCGCCGACTTCCCCGTAGCTGATTCCGCCTGCGCGATGATGCGCAACCATGCCCGCGTGCGCTCGTATGCGCAGGTCAGAGCCGATTCCTCCGGTCCCGAAGGACGTACAACCATGGCCGCCAGCCCACAGAACCCCGCCGCCTCCGCGCCCCGCCGCAAGGTGAGCCGTCACCGCGGTGAGGGCCAGTGGGCGGTGGGCCACTTCACCCCGCTCAACGGCAACGAGCAGGTCAAGAAGGACGACGACGGTCTCAATGTGCGGACACGCATTGAGACGATCTACTCCAAGCGCGGCTTCGACTCCATCGACCCGAGCGACCTGCGCGGCCGGATGCGCTGGTGGGGTCTGTACACCCAGCGCAAGCCCGGGATCGACGGCGGCAAGACCGCGGTGCTGGAGCCGGAGGAGCTGGACGACCGCTACTTCATGCTGCGGGTGCGCATCGACGGAGGTGCCCTCACCACCCGTCAGCTGCGCGTCATCGGCGAGATCTCGCAGGAGTTCGCGCGCGGCACCGCCGACATCACGGACCGGCAGAACGTCCAGTACCACTGGATCCGGATCGAGGACGTGCCCGAGATCTGGGAACGGCTGGAGGCCGTGGGCCTGTCCACGGTCACGGCCTGCGGTGACACCCCGCGTGTGATGATCGGTTCGCCGGTGGCGGGCATCGCCGAGGACGAGATCATCGACGGCACGCCGGCGCTGGAGGAGATGAAGCGCCGCGTCCTGAACAACAAGGCCTACTCCAACCTCCCCCGGAAGTTCAAGACGGCCATCTCGGGGTCGCCGGTGCTGGACGTGGTGCACGAGATCAACGACGTGGCCTTCGTCGGCGTACGCCACCCCGAGCACGGCCCCGGCTTCGACGTCTGGGTCGGCGGCGGTCTGTCCACCAACCCCAAGCTGGGCGTGCGGCTCGGCGCCTGGGTGCCGATCGACGAGGTCCCGGACGTCTACGAGGGCGTCATCTCGATCTTCCGTGACTACGGCTACCGCCGGCTGCGCAACCGGGCCCGGCTGAAGTTCCTCGTCGCCGACTGGGGTGCGGAGAAGTTCCGCCAGGTGCTGGAGGGCGAGTACCTGGGCGGGCGCAAGCTGATCGACGGGCCCGCCCCCGAGCAGCCGGTGCAGCAGTGGCGCGACCACATCGGTGTGCACCGGCAGAAGGACGGCCGGTTCTACGTCGGGTTCGCCCCGCGCGTCGGCCGGGTGGACGGTGCCACGCTGACGAAGGTCGCCGACCTCGCCGAGGCGCACGGCTCCGGGCGGGTGCGCACCACCGTCGAGCAGAAGATGATCGTCCTCGATGTCGAGGAGGACCAGGTCGACTCCCTCATGGAGGGCCTGGAGGCGCTGGACCTCACCGCCCGGCCGTCCTCCTTCCGGCGCGGCACGATGGCCTGCACCGGCATCGAGTTCTGCAAGCTCGCCATCGTCGAGACCAAGCAGCGCGGTTCGACGCTCATCGACGAGTTGGAGCGCCGCCTGCCGGACTTCGACGAGCCGATCACCATCAACCTCAACGGCTGCCCGAACGCCTGCGCCCGTATCCAGGTCGCGGACATCGGTCTCAAGGGCCAGCTGGTCCTGGACGACCAGGGCCGGCAGGTCGAGGGCTACCAGGTGCACCTGGGCGGCGCCCTCGGTCTGGAGGCGGGCTTCGGCCGCAAGGTGCGCGGTCTGAAGGTCACCGCGGAGGAACTGCCCGACTACGTCGAGCGGGTGCTGCGGCGCTTCCAGGCCGAGCGCGAGGACGGCGAGCGGTTCGCCACCTGGGCGGCCCGTGCTTCCGAGGAGGCCCTGTCGTGAGCGAGCGGGCCGCGCCTTTCTACTGCCCCTACTGCGGCGACGAGGACCTGCGTCCGGGTGAACAAGGGCACGGCGCCTGGGAGTGCGGGGCGTGCAACCGCGCATTCCAGCTGAAGTTCCTCGGGCTGCTCGCCCGGGGGCTCCAGCGGGCCGACAACGGAGGGGACGACCGGATATGACGACGGCCCGGCAGGACCGTACGACCGAGGAACTGAAGGCGCTCGCCGAGCAGGCGGGCCGGGACCTGGAGGACGCCTCCGCCCTGGAGATCCTCCAGTGGGCGGTGGACACCTTCGGCGCGAAGTTCTGCGTCACCTCCTCCATGGAGGACGCCGTGGTCGCGCATCTCGCCTCGCGGGTGCGAAAGGGCGTGGACGTCGTCTTCCTGGACACCGGCTACCACTTCCCGGAGACCATCGGCACCCGGGACGCCGTCGAGGCCGTGATGGATGTCAACGTCATCACCCTGACGCCGCGCCAGACGGTCGCCGAGCAGGACGCGGAGTACGGCCCCCGGCTGCACGACCGCGACCCCGACCTGTGCTGCAAGCTGCGCAAGGTGCAGCCCTTGGAGGCGGGCCTCAGGGAGTACGACGCCTGGGCGACCGGGCTGCGCCGCGACGAGTCCCCGACCCGGGCGAACACCCCGGTGGTCGGCTGGGACGAGAAGCGGCAGAAGGTCAAGATCTCCCCGATCGCCCGGTGGACCCAGGACGACGTCGACGCCTACGTCGCCGAACACGGCGTCCTCACCAACCCGTTGCTGATGGACGGCTACGCCTCCGTCGGCTGCGCCCCCTGCACCCGCAGGGTCCTCGAGGGCGAGGACGCGCGGGCCGGCCGCTGGGCCGGGCGGGCCAAGACCGAGTGCGGGCTGCACGGATGACGCATCATCAGACCTCTTTGGAGAACGACGTGAACACCGGAGCCACCGTCTGGCTCACGGGTCTGCCGAGCGCCGGCAAGACCACCATCGCGTACGAGCTGGCCGCCCGGCTGCGCACCGAGGGCCACCGCGTCGAGGTGCTCGACGGCGACGAGATCCGCGAGTTCATCTCGGCGGGCCTCGGCTTTTCCCGCGAGGACCGGCACACCAACGTGCAGCGCATCGGCTTCGTCGCCGAGCTGCTCGCCCGCAACGGCGTCAAGGCGCTGGTCCCGGTGATCGCGCCCTACGCCGACAGCCGGGACGCGGTGCGCACCCGGCACGCGGAGAACGGGACGCCGTACCTGGAGATCCATGTGGCGACCCCGGTCGAGGTGTGCTCGGTGCGGGACGTCAAGGGGCTGTACGCCAAGCAGGCCGCCGGCGAGCTGAGCGGGCTCACCGGGGTCGACGACCCGTACGAGCAGCCCGAGAAGCCCGACCTGCGGATCGAATCGCAGAACCAGACCGTGCAGGAGTCCGCGGCGTCCGTGTACGCCCTGCTCAGCGAGAGGGGACTGGCATGACGACCGTGGCCAAGGCCGAGAGCGGCACGAACAGCCCGTACGCCCTGTCGCACCTGGACGCGCTGGAGTCCGAGGCGGTGCACATCTTCCGCGAGGTGGCGGGCGAGTTCGAGAACCCGGTGATCCTGTTCTCCGGTGGCAAGGACTCCATCGTCATGCTGCATCTGGCGCTGAAGGCGTTCGCCCCGGCCGCCGTTCCCTTCTCGCTGCTGCATGTGGACACGGGACACAACTTCCCGGAGGTCCTTGAGTACCGGGACGGTGTGGTCGACGCACATGGGCTGCGGCTCCATGTGGCCTCCGTACAGGACTACATCGACCGGGGTGTACTCAAGGAGCGTCCCGACGGCACCCGCAACCCGCTCCAGACCCTGCCGCTCACGGAGAAGATCCAGAGCGAGAAGTTCGACGCCGTCTTCGGCGGCGGCCGCCGGGACGAGGAGAAGGCCCGCGCCAAGGAGCGGGTGTTCTCGCTGCGTGACGAGTTCTCCCAGTGGGACCCGCGCAGGCAGCGGCCCGAGCTGTGGAACCTGTACAACGGCCGGCACGCGCCCGGTGAGCACGTCCGGGTGTTCCCGCTGTCCAACTGGACCGAGCTGGACGTCTGGCAGTACATCGCGCGCGAGGGCATCGAGCTGCCGCAGATCTACTTCGCGCACGAGCGCGAGGTGTTCCGGCGCGGCGGGATGTGGCTGACGGCGGGCGAGTGGGGCGGCCCGAAGGACGGCGAGACCGTGGAGAAGCGGCTCGTGCGGTACCGGACCGTCGGTGACATGTCCTGCACCGGTGCCGTCGACTCCGACGCCACCACGCTGGACGCCGTGATCGCCGAGATCGCCGCTTCCCGGCTCACCGAGCGGGGCGCGACCCGGGCCGACGACAAGCTGTCCGAGGCCGCGATGGAAGACCGCAAGCGCGAGGGGTACTTCTAAGCATGAGCACGACGACGACCGAGGCGCTCTCGGCCACCACTCTGCTGCGGTTCGCCACCGCCGGCTCCGTCGACGACGGCAAGTCCACCCTGGTCGGGCGGCTGCTGCACGACTCCAAGTCGGTCCTCGCCGACCAGCTGGAGGCCGTGCAGCGGGTCTCCGAGAGCCGTGGCCAGGACGCCCCGGACCTGGCGCTGCTCACCGACGGCCTGCGCGCCGAGCGGGAGCAGGGCATCACCATCGACGTGGCGTACCGCTACTTCGCGACGCCCCGGCGCCGGTTCATCCTGGCCGACACGCCCGGCCATGTGCAGTACACCCGGAACATGGTCACGGGTGCCTCCACCGCCGAGCTGACGGTGATCCTGGTCGACGCCCGCAACGGCGTGGTCGAGCAGACCCGCCGGCACGCGGCGATCGCGGCCCTGCTGCGGGTGCCGCACGTCGTCCTCGCGGTCAACAAGATGGACCTGGTCGACTACGAGGAGACGGTCTTCGCGGCGATCGCCGAGGAGTTCACGGCGTACGCGACCGAGCTGGGCGTGCCCGAGGTCACCGCGATCCCGATCTCGGCGCTGGCCGGTGACAACGTGGTGGAGCCCTCCGCGCACATGGACTGGTACGGCGGTCCGACCGTCCTGGAGCACCTGGAGACGGTGCCGGTCAGCCACGACCTGGCGCACTGCCACGCGCGGCTGCCCGTGCAGTACGTGATCCGGCCGCAGACCGCCGAGCACCCGGACTACCGGGGCTACGCGGGGCAGATCGCCGCGGGTTCCTTCCGGGTCGGCGAGGAGGTGACGGTCCTGCCGTCCGGGCGGACCACGCGGATCTCCGGCATCGACCTGCTCGGCCGGCCGGTCGAGGTGGCGTGGACGACGCAGTCGGTGACGGTCCTGCTGGAGGACGACATCGACGTCTCCCGCGGGGATCTGATCGTCCCGACCAAGGACGCGCCGCCGACCACGCAGGACGTGGAGGCGACCGTCTGCCATGTCGCCGACCAGCCGCTCACGGTGGGCCACCGGGTGCTCGTCAAGCACGGCACGCGCACGGTCAAGGGGATCGTGAAGGACATCCCGTCCCGGCTCACCCTGGACGACCTGTCCCTGCACCCGCACCCGGGCCGGCTCGTCGCCAACGACATCGGCCGGGTGAAGATCCGTACCGCCGAGCCGCTGCCGGTGGACTCCTACGCCGACTCGCGCCGCACGGGCTCGTTCATCCTGATCGACCCGTCCGACGGCACCACGCTCACCGCGGGCATGGTCGGCGAGTCCTTCGCCTCCCCGGAGCCGGTCACGGACCCGTCCGACGACGACGGCTGGGACTTCTGAACATGCAGCCGACCGATGTCTACGGGACGTTCGCGAAGGAGGGCGGCCGGATCGGCAGCGGCGCCGTCGGCAGCGGAGAGGGCGGGGTGGCCCGATGTGCGCGCTGACGTACGCGCACCGCTCGCGCGCCCTCGCTCCCCGTCGTCGTAGACGAAGACCTGCCGATCTCCCGGCCACGACCTGACCGACGTGACCGCCGGGCCAACGAGAGGAACGCCTCCCGTGCCTGCCAGCTCGAAGCTCCTTCGGCGCGGCGCAGCCGCGCTCGTCGTGCTGCCCCTGCTCGCCCTGTCCGCCTGCGGCTACGGCTCCAAGGCCGCCGACACCGGCACCGTGAAGATCGCCGCCGGGGCCAGGAAGATCGACGGACTCGACTCCGTCAGGATCGGCTACTTCGGCAATCTGACGCACGCGACCGCGCTGGTCGGCAACCAGAAGGGCTTCTTCCAGAAGGAGCTGGGCGCCACCCGGGCCACCTACCAGGTGTTCAACGCTGGTCCCTCCGAGATCGAGGCGCTCAACTCGGGGTCCATCGACATCGGCTGGATCGGTCCCTCCCCGGCGATCAACGGCTACACCACGTCGGACGGCAAGAGCCTGCGCATCATCGGCGGTTCCGCCTCCGGCGGCGTGAAGCTCGTCGTCAACCCGAAGAAGATCAGGTCCCTGAAGGACATCAAGGGCAAGAAGATCGCCACCCCGCAGCTGGGCAACACGCAGGACGTGGCGTTCCTCGACTGGGTGTCGCGGCAGGGCTGGAAGGTCGACGCGCAGAGCGGCCAGGGCGATGTCTCCGTCGTCCGCACGGACAACAAGGTGACCCCGGACGCCTTCAGGTCCGGCTCCGTCGACGGCGCCTGGGTGCCGGAGCCGACCGCGTCCAAGCTGGTCGCCGAGGGCGGCAAGGTGCTGCTGGACGAGGCGTCGCTGTGGCCGGACAAGAAGTTCGTGATCACGAACATCGTCGTACGCCAGAGCTTCCTGAAGGAGCACCCGAAGGCCGTCGAGGCGGTGCTGCGGGCCTCCGTCGAGACCAACAAGTGGATCAACGCCGAGCCGGAGCAGGCGAAGGCCGCGGCCAACAGGCAGCTGGCCCTCGACAGCGGCAAGGCCCTGCCCGCCGGTGTCCTGGACCCGGCGTGGAAGTCCATCCGCTTCACCGACGACCCGCTGGCCTCGACCCTGCGCACCGAGGCGCAGCACGCCGTCCGGGCCGGCCTGCTGGACCGCCCGAAGCTGGACGGCATCTACGACCTCACCCTCCTGGACAAGGTCCTGAAGGCCGAGGGCGAGAGCACTGTCAGCGACGCCGGTCTCGGCGTCAAGTAGCCCTGTAGCCGATGAGTTCCCAGGAGGTGACGTCCATGGCCACGACCCTCGCCGAGGCCGCCCGGTCCGTCGAGCACGCGGCGCGCATCGACCACGTCTCGAAGTCCTTCCCGACCCCCGGCGGGCAGCAGCTCGTCCTGGACGACATCAGCCTCGATGTCGCGCCGGGCGAGTTCGTCACCCTGCTCGGTGCGTCGGGCTGCGGCAAGTCGACCCTGCTGAACCTGGTGGCGGGGCTGGACGAGCCCTCCGCCGGCAGCATCACCACCGAGGGCCGCCCGGCCCTGATGTTCCAGGAGCACGCCCTGTTCCCGTGGCTGACCGCGGGCAAGAACATCGAACTGGCCCTGAAGCTCAGGGGTGTGCCGAAGAGCGAGCGGCGCGAGCGGGCCGAGCAGCTGCTCGAACTGGTCCGGCTGAAGGGCGCCCACGGCAAGCGGGTGCACGAGCTGTCCGGCGGTATGCGCCAGCGTGTCGCCATGGCCCGCGCGCTCGCCCAGGACAGCCGGCTGCTGCTGATGGACGAGCCGTTCGCGGCCCTGGACGCGATCACCCGGGACCTGCTGCACGACGAGCTGACCCGGATCTGGGCGGAGACGGGTCTGTCCGTGCTGTTCGTGACGCACAACGTGCGTGAGGCGGTGCGGCTGGCGCAGCGGGTCGTCCTGCTGTCGTCCCGGCCGGGCCGGGTGGCCCGCGAATGGCGGGTGGACCTCCCGCAGCCCCGGCGCATCGAGGACGCGCCGGTCGCCGAACTGTCCCTGGAAATCACGGATGTACTGCGTGAGGAGATCCGCCGCCATGGCCAGCACTGAAACGACCGGGACGGCCGGGGAACTGGCGAGCGTCGAGGCGGGCCTGGACGCGCTGGAGACCACGGTCCCCGGCCGGCCCCCGCTCCGGCAGACCTTCGTGGGCAAGATCCTGCCGCCGCTGGTGGCCACCCTGGTGGTGCTGGCGGTGTGGCAGGGCCTGATCTCCTTCAAGATCGTCGATGACCCGGCCAAGCTGCCCTCCCCCGCCGACGTCGGCGCCGAGTTCCGGGACGCCTGGCTGGAGGGCAAGCTCCTCGGCTACATCTGGACCTCCGTCTCGCGCGGCCTGCTGGGCTTTCTGTTCGCCCTCGCCATCGGTACCCCGCTGGGGCTGCTGGTGGCCCGGGTGAAGTTCCTGCGGGCGGCCATCGGGCCGGTGCTGTCCGGGCTCCAGTCGCTGCCGTCGGTGGCGTGGGTGCCGCCCGCGGTGATCTGGCTGGGGCTGAACAACTCGATGATGTACGCGGTGATCCTGCTCGGCGCCGTACCGTCGATCGCCAACGGCCTGGTCTCCGGCATCGACCAGGTGCCGCCGCTGTTCCTGCGGGCCGGCCGCACCCTGGGCGCGACGGGTCTGCGGGGCGCCTGGCACATCGTCCTGCCGGCCGCGCTGCCGGGCTATCTGGCGGGCCTGAAGCAGGGCTGGGCCTTCTCCTGGCGGTCGCTGATGGCCGCGGAGATCATCGCCTCCTCGCCGGACCTGGGCATCGGTCTGGGCGCGCTGCTGGAGAACGGCCGCAACGCCAGCTCCATGTCGATGGTGTTCGAGGCGATCTTCCTGATCCTGTTCGTCGGCATCGCCATCGACCTGCTGATCTTCAGTCCGCTGGAGCGGTGGGTGCTGCGCAGCCGCGGTCTGCTGGTGAAGGGCTGACCATGCGCAACGAGTCCGTTCTCCTCCTCGTCGCCCACGGCAGCCGCGACCCGCGGCACGCCGCGACCGTGCACGCCCTGGTGGAGCGGGTGCGGTCGCTGCGGCCGGGGCTGCGGGTGGAGACCGGCTTCCTGGACTTCAACGTGCCGTCGGTGCACGGGGTGCTGGAGTCACTGGCGGCCGAGGGGGTGCGGGACGTGGTGGCGCTGCCGCTGCTGCTGACCCGCGCCTTTCACGCCAAGGCCGACATCCCGGCCGTGCTGCGGCAGGCGCCGGCGCGGCTGCGGATCCGGCAGGCGGAGGTGCTCGGCCCGTCGCCGCTGCTGCTGTCGGCGCTGGAACGGCGCCTGTACGAGGCGGGGCTGAGGCCCGCCGACAAGTCCTCGACCGGGGTCGTGCTGGCCTCGGCGGGGTCCTCCGACCCGGAGGCGATCGCAGTGATCGCGGATATCGCGCGGGAGTGGTGGCACACCGGTTGGTGCGCCGTGCGGCCTGCGTTCGCCTCCGCCGGTTCTGCCGCGGGGTTCCCCCGCACCGAGGACGCCGTGGCCGAGCTGCGGGCCCTCGGCTGTGCGCGGGTGGCCGTGGCGCCGTATGTGCTGGCGCCCGGCTTTCTGCCGGACCGCATCGCGCGGGGGGCGGCCGGCGCCGATGTGCTGGCGGACGTCCTGGGCCCCGCGCCGGAGGTGGCGCGGGTGCTGCTGGAACGGTACGACGCCGCCGCCCGGCCGACGCTGGCGGCGCTGGGCGCCTGACGCCGGGCTTGCGCTCACAGATCGAGAGCCTGCGTGAGGTGCCGGGTGAAGGTGAGACTGGCGCTGCCGGCCGAGGCGGCGATGGCGACGTCCTCCAGCGCGGTGCGGATCCGGCCGCGGTTGGGCGGCAGGCCGTCCTCGGCGGAGAGTGCCAGCTCGCTCTCGATGGTCTCGCCGCGGTCGACGAGGCCCGGGTATTCGGCGTGCAGCGCCTCGGTGAGCCGCTCGGCGACCGCCATGAGGGTCGCCAGATCCACTGTGCCGCGCCGGGGATCGATACCGAACTGGCCCGGGCCGCCGACGTTTCCGTAGTTGTACGTGCTCATGTCCTGTCCTCGCTTCAGGCCCTGGCTGCCGAAGATGGCGGGACCGCTGACGTTACCGATGTGGTGGGTGTGCCTGCCGACGGTGACGTCAAGCTCCCGGTGACCGCGGTCGGGCGGGGGCGCGGGGTGCCACTGCCGGCGAACGGCCCGGTCGCGAACGGGCAGGGGGGCGCAGGCAAGGAGGTTGGCTCGATCGTGACCGTACCGCGTGCCCGAGCGGGCCGAGAACAGCCACCCATCCGGGTGATCCGGACCCGTTGACCCGGGTACCGGTCCGCCCGTACCGATCATCCTTCGCCTGCTCCCGCCCGCTCGCTCCGCTCCGGCCGTTCCGCGCGCTTCACCCTAGGGACAGGACGGTGAGTTTGTCGCGAGCTTCGGCAACCGGGGCGCATGGGAGGCGGATGCGTGGTAGCGGCCGCGCGGTCCGGCGCTCCCCTGCGACGTCGGACCGCGGCGGCTCTTCGTTCTGCGTCGCCCAGGACACCGATGTCACACGCGGCGTGCGTCCGGCGCCGGGGAGCGACGATTATCGGCCAACCGGCCTTCCCTGCGGGTCAGTCGAAGCGGAGGGCGCCGGTGCGGGTGCGCTTGAGCTCGAAGAAGTCGGGGTTGCGGGCCAGCAGCCGGAAGCCGTCGAACAGCTCGGCGGCCGCCTCGCCGCGCGGTACGGCGCGCAGCACGGGCCCGAACCACACGGTGCCGTCGACGTGCAGGGTGGGGGTGCCCACATAGCCGCCGGAGTCCGGCTCGGTCCCGGCCTCGTGCCGACGGCGCACGGCGGCGTCGTACGACGGGTCGTGCGCGGCCTCGGACAGGCTTGCCGGGAGGCCGAGTTCGGCCAGCGACTCGGCGACCACGGTGTCGAAGTCCTTGATGCCCTTCTCGTGGATGCGGGTGCCGAACGCGGTGTACAGATCGCGCAGCACCGCGTCCCCGTGCTGCTCGGCGGCGGCCGTGGCCACCCGGACCGGGCCGATCGAACGGTCCACCAGATCCCGGTACCAGTCGGGGAGTTCGTTGCCGGTGTTGTGCAGATAGAGGCTCATCACCTGGAACCGGAGGTCCAGCGGGCGCAGCCGCTCGACCTCCAGGATCCAGCGGGAGGTGATCCAGGCGAAGGGGCAGGCGGGGTCGAAGTAGAAGTCGACGCGGGTCGGTTCGGCGGGGGTGTCGCTGTACGTCATGGTCGCGACGCTACCCGGGCGGTGGCGCGGAATCCCGACCCAATGGCAGCCCTTTTCCCTGGCCCAATTCCGCCCGCGCGCCAATCGCCCGCGGATGTTCAGGCGTCCGGGGCGGTCAGCTCGACCAGTTTGAGCACGGTGTTCCAGTTGCGGGTGGTGGCGATCAGACCGCCCGCCGTGTACCGCGGCCGGGACAGCACTTCGGCCAGCTTGGACCGGCCGAGGCCGTCCGGGGCGTACAGGTACAGGCAGCGGTCGCCGAGCCGGAACTCCTCGGGCAGATGGGCGGCGGGGTCGATGCCGGCGTAGCGGTCCGGGGTGACCGGCTGCGAGAAGTAGGTGACGTGGAGCTGCTTGGGCTGGAGTCCGGCGGCCGGGAAGGGGCAGGCCTCGGCCACGGCCCGGAGATAGGCGTGATCGCGCACGATCACGTCCACGGGGAAGCCGAACCGCTCCTCGATCGCCCCGGACAGCTCCGCCGCGAGCGACTCCTCGTCGCCCCGGACGGTGTTGAAGACGGCCTGGCCGCTCTGGAGATGGGTGCGTACGCCGGTGTGGCCGAGGTCGCTCAGGAGTGCGCGCAGGTCGGCCATGGGGAGCTTCCGGCTGCCGCCGACGTTGATTCCGCGCAGCAGCGCCGCATAGGTCGTCATCCGGCCAGCGTAGAACGGCCGTCGTGCCCCGTGGGGGCGGGCACGACGGCCGGGTCCCGCGGCAGGCGGGCTGCGCGAAACTCTGGCCGATCGGCGGGGTGCGGATCAACCTCTACGCGCAGCTGTGACTTGTTCAACAAGTCTTCGTAATCACAAAGTGGATCTCTGGCGTCGGATCGGACACCGGGGCGGGCGCGGCGCGGCCCGCCGATCCGTCACTGCTCCGACGGCCGTATGCGATCGGCGAGTTCGGCCTCGATGAGGTCGGCCGCCCGTCGGGTGCCGCCCTCCTGCGCCATCTCCTTCCGGATCCCGGCCAGCCGGTGCGCGACCTCCGGGTCGTCCACCAGGGCGAGGGCGGTCTCGCGCAGCCGCTCGGCGGTGGCCTCCTCGGTGTCCAGCCGCCGGGCGACACCGAGCGACTCGAGCATGTCGGCGTTGCCGAACTGGTCGACGGCCTGCGGTACGGCGATCATCGGCGTGGCGGTCGCCAGGCCCTCCTGGCTGCCGCCGGCCCCCGCGTGGGTGACGAACAGGTCGGCCTGGCGCAGGATCGCGAGCTGCGGTACCCAGTCGCGCACCTCGACCCCGGGCGGCACCTCGCCCAGCTCGGCCGGATCCACCTGGCTGCCGATCTGGAGCACCAGATGCCAGCCGGGCAGCCCGCCGAAGGCGCGCAGGCACTCCCGGTAGAACGCGGGCTGCTTGGTGAAGGCCGAGCCCAGCGACACCAGCACGACCTTCTCGGCGCCGGCCGGCCGCTGCCACTCGCCCTGCTCCGCGCGGTCCCCCTGGCAGGCGCCGACGAAGCGGTGGACGCGTCCGTCCACCCGGTCGGCGTGCGGCTGGAGGGCCCTGGGGATGAGCACGATCGAGCGGTCCGGGCGGCCGACGAAGTGGTCCGGGTGCTCGGTGATCCCGTTCTCCGTGAGCCAGGCCGCGAAGCGCGCGTAGTAGGCCTGCCCGCGCGCGGTCCGCCGGGGCTCGGCCCACATCGGCTCGGCGACCTCCTCCTCGTACCCCTCCCAGGCGACGAGGTTCGGGGAGAGGGAGATCGCCGGGACGCCCCAGCGGTGGGCGAGGACCCGGGCCGGGTAGGAGGTGATGTCGTGCAGGACGAGGTCGGGTTCGTCGCCCGCGAAGGCCTCGGCGAGCTGCGGCAGCGCCTGCACGGCGTCCGCCAGGAAGGGCTCCACGTGGTCCAGCAGGGTGCTCCCCCAGGCGCTCGGATCGGCGTCGGGGGCGGGCAGGGTGGAGGTGTACGGCACGGGCCGGGCGCCGGTGGCGGCGACCTTCTCGGTGAACACGGGCGGGATGGCGTAGCTGACCCGGTGTCCCCGGGCGACCAGTTCACGGATCACCTCCAGGCTGGGGTTCACATGGCCGTGGGCGGCGACGGAGAACATCGCTATATGGGCGTTCATGAGGACGACCGTAGACGAGACGAGACGTCTCGTCCAAGCGTTTTCCAGGGCGGGTAGGGCCGCGCGGCCCCGGTTCCTCACCGAGGGCCCACGCACCTGGTCCGACCTGTGGAAATGGGAGACTGGCGGCGCGGCACAACGGCGGTACGACGGCAGCGGCGAAAGGCACGAGGATGGACGAGGCACGGGCGCGTGACGTACTGGACGCGACGGGAGTCCTGCCGGGGCCGGCCCGGGACGCACGACTGCTCGCCCTGGGCGAGAACGCGGTGTTCGCCGCCGGGGATCTGGTGGTCAAGGTGGGCCGCGACGCCGAACTGCTGGAGCGGGCCGGGCGCGAGCTGGCCGTCGCCGGCTGGCTGGCGGAGGCGGGCGTGCCCGCGGTGCGGGCGGCCGAGCCGGAGCCGCGGCTGGTGGCGGGGCATCCGGTGACCGTGTGGCTGCGGCTGCCCGAGGCGGTCCGGCCGGCCGAGCCGCGCGACCTGGCCGAGCTGCTGCGGGTCGTGCACACGCTTCCCGCTCCCCCGTTCGCGCTGCCGCCCCGGGATCTGCTGGGCGGGGTGGAGCGCTGGCTGCGGCTCGCGGGGGACGCGATCGACCCCGCGGACGCGGCCTATCTCCGGGCCCGCAGGGACGGCTTCGCGGCGGCCGCGGCCGCGCTGACGCCCCGTCTGACACCGGGGCCCGTCCACGGCGACGCGCTGCCCCGCAATGTGCACGTGGGGCCGGACGGGCCGGTGCTGGTCGATCTGGAGACCTTCTCCATGGACCTGCGCGAGCACGACCTGGTGGTCATGGCTCTCTCCCGGGACCGGTACGGGCTGCCCGCCGAGCGTTACGACTCCTTCGTCGAGGCGTACGGCTGGGATGTGCGGGAGTGGGAGGGGTGCGCGGTGCTGCGCGGGGCGCGGGAGACCGCCAGCTGTGCGTGGGTGGCCCAGCACGCGCCGGGCAATGCGGCGGCACTGGCCGAGTTCAGGCGGCGGGTGGGGTCCTTGCGGGACGGGGACGAGACCGTGCGGTGGTATCCCTTCTGAGCCGCCGGCCCCGCCGGCGCTACGCGGGCCGGGCCGCGGTCAGCTCTCTCAGTGGCCAGGTGCCGTCCACCACCGCGTCCGCCTCGCCCTTGCGGCGCAGGAAGTCCTGGAAGTCCGCCGCCCATTCCGCATACCACTCGATCTGGAGCCTGTGCAGTTCGGCCGGGCCGAGCGCGGCGATCTTGGTGTGCCGGTCGGCTATCGCGGTGGCGAGGCGGGCCGCGGCCAGGGCGTCGGCGGTGGCGTCATGGGCCGCGCCGAGGACTATGCCGTACTCCGCGCACACCGCCTCCAGGTTCCGCTTGCCCCGGCGGTAGCGGTCGACCCGGCGGTCGATGGTGTACGGGTCGACGACCGGCGCCGGAGCCCGGCCGCCCAGCCGCTCGGAGAGCGACGGCAGGCCGTGCCGCAGCAGTTCCGCGGTGAGCAGGGTGAGGTCGAAGGCCGCGTTGTAGGCGACGACCGGCACGCCCGCCTGCCAGTAGGAGACCAGGGTGTCCGCGATCGCGTCGGCGACCTGGTCGGCCGGTTCGCCCTCGGCCGCCGCGCGTTCGTTGCTGATGCCGTGCACGGCCACCGCGTCGGCCGGGATCTCCACTCCCGGGTCGGCCAGCCACTCCCGCCGCCCCACGGGCTCGCCGGCCCGGACCTCGATCACCGCGCCGGTGACGATGCGCGCCTCGCGCGGATCCGTTCCGGTCGTCTCCAGGTCGAAGCCGATCAGCAGCTCCCGGTGCCAGCCCATGGGTGGTCCCCCTCCTTGGTGGTGCTTTCCCCCAGTGGGCTCCACCATCGCACGCGGCACTGACAATCCGAGGAGCGCGTTCCGCCCGGGACCGCGGGCCGTTCAGGAGACGGGGCGGGAATCCGCCCAGGCCAGCTCGAACTCCTCCCGATAGGTAGGGAAAAGTCCGGCTTCGCCCACATCGTCCGACCTGACCAGCTTGCTGCCGTTGCGCAGCACCAGTACCGGTGACTCCATGCCCCGCGCCCCGCGCAGATAGGACTGCACCACGGCGACGCCGTCGGCACCGTCGCCGTCGACCAGGTAGGCGGTGAAGCGGGGCGTCTCGTCGTACACCTGGATCTCGAAGGCGCCCGGGTCGCGCAGCCGGGAGCGCACCCGGCGCATGTGCAGGATGTTCATCTCGACCGAGCGGCTCAGCTCGCCGCGCTTCATGCCCAGTTCGCGCTCGCGGCGCTTGACCGAGCTGGAGGCGGGGTTGAGGAAGAGCAGCCGCACCCGGCAGCCGGACTCGGCGAGCCGGACCAGGCGCCGTCCGGAGAAGTTCTGCACCAGCAGGTTGAGGCCGATGCCGATGGCGTCGAGGCGCCGGGCGCTGCCGAAGATGTCCTCGGCCGGGAACTGGCGCAGCAGCCGTACCCGGTCCGGGTGGACGGCGACGACGTCGGCGTACCGGTCCCCGACCAGGTCCTCGACCGCGTCGACGGGCAGCCGGCGCGCGGAGGGCACGTCACCGCCCGCGCCGAGCATCTCCAGCAGGCGGGCCGAGGCCCGCTCGGCCTGGCCGAGGACCGCCTCGGACAGCGCACGGTTGCGGGAGACCACGTTGCGGGTGACCTCCAGCTCGTCCAGGGCGAGTTCGAGGTCGCGGCGCTCGTCGAAGTACGGCTCGAAGCACGGCCAGTGCTGCACCATCAGCTCGCGCAGCTGCGGCAGGGTGAGGAAGCTGAGCACGTTGTCGTCGGCCGGGTCGAGCAGATAGCCCTTGCGGCGGCTGACCTCCCGTACGGCGACCGCGCGCTGCACCCACTCCTGGCCGGCCGGACCGGCCGCGGCGACCACCCAGTCGTCCCCGTGGACGGGTTCGTAGACGGGCCGCAGGACGGCGGCGACGACCGCGCGCAGCCGCTGTTCGACGAGGTTCAGCCAGATGTAGGCCCGGCCGGCCCGCTGGGCGCGGGTGCGCACCTCGTGCCAGGCGTCGGCGTCCCAGTCCAGCTCCGGCCCGATGGATCCCGCGTCCATCGGCCGGGCCAGGGACACCGCGCCGGGCGGGACGTCCGCGGAGTTCCCCTCATGACCCTCGTCACCAGGGGGCAGCTCCAGCCCTCCCGAGCCCACCCGTGCACCGCCTTCCGCTTTCCGGGCTTCTCCCCGTCTCAACGATCAAGGAAGGGTACTCCGGGAGCAGTACGCGGTGCAGCCGGATGGACAGGTCGGTTTCCCGGATGGTTTTCTCAACTCCTCTGCCTTCCACGGCCGTTCCGCCGTGGCCGTGCGCGGGGAGTGAGCGGATTCATAGCCGCCGTGCGCGAGCCGCTGTGACCCCGGGCGCGGGAGATCCGCCGCACTTTCGGCGAGACTCGCTGGGCGACCGGGCCCCGGCCGGGCGGCACACCTGGGAGAGTCGTGTCCATGCAGGTCTGGCCTGGAACGGCGTATCCGCTCGGCGCCACCTATGACGGCGCCGGAACCAACTTCGCGGTCTTCACGGAGGCCGCGGACCGAGTAGAGCTGTGTCTGCTGCACGACGACGGCTCGGAGACGGCGGTGGAACTGCGCGAGAGCGACGCGTTCGTGCGGCACGCGTACCTGCCCGGCGTGATGCCGGGGCAGCGGTACGGGTTCCGGGCGCACGGTCCGTACGACCCCGGGCGCGGACTGCGCTGCAACTCGGCGAAGCTGCTGCTCGACCCGTACGCGAAGGCGGTCGCCGGGGCCGTCCGGTGGGGCGAGGAGGTGTACGGCTACCACTTCGGGGCGCCCGAGCGGCGCAACGACCTGGACTCGGCGCCGCACACCATGACCTCGGTGGTGATCAACCCGTACTTCGACTGGGGCGACGACCGGCCGCCGCGCACCGAGTACCACCACACGGTGATCTACGAGGCCCATGTGAAGGGCCTGACCATGCGGCATCCGGGGCTGCCCGAGGAGTTGCGCGGCACCTACGCGGGGCTCGCCCATCCGGCCGTCATCGAACATCTGACGGAACTGGGGGTGACGGCCCTGGAGCTGATGCCCGTACACCAGTTCGTGAACGACCACCGGCTGGCTGATCTGGGTCTGAGCAACTACTGGGGCTACAACACCATCGGTTTCTTCGCCCCGCACAACGCGTACGCCTCCTGGGGCGACCGGGGCCAGCAGGTGCTGGAGTTCAAGTCGGCGGTGCGGGCGCTGCACGAGGCCGGCATCGAGGTCATCCTGGACGTCGTCTACAACCACACCGCCGAGGGCAACCATCTCGGGCCGACGCTGTCCTTCAAGGGCCTCGACAACCCGTCGTACTACCGGCTCGCCCAGGACCGCCGGTACTACATGGACACCACGGGCACCGGCAACTCACTGCTGATGCGGTCCCCGCACGTGCTCCAGCTGATCATGGACTCGCTGCGGTACTGGGTCACCGAGATGCATGTCGACGGGTTCCGCTTCGACCTCGCGGCGACCCTGGCCCGGCAGTTCCACGAGGTGGACCGGCTGTCGTCGTTCTTCGACCTGGTGCAGCAGGACCCGGTGGTGTCCCAGGTGAAGCTGATCGCCGAGCCGTGGGACGTGGGCGAGGGCGGCTACCAGGTGGGCAACTTCCCGCCGCTGTGGACCGAGTGGAACGGCAAGTACCGCGACACCGTCCGGGACCTGTGGCGGGGCGAGCCGCGGACGCTCGCGGAGTTCGCCTCCCGGCTGACCGGCTCCTCCGACCTCTACCAGGACGACGGGCGCCGCCCGCTCGCCTCCATCAACTTCGTCACCTGCCACGACGGCTTCACGCTGCACGACCTGGTGTCGTACAACCACAAGCACAACCAGGCCAACGGTGAGGAGAACCGGGACGGCGAGAGTCACAACCGGTCCTGGAACTGCGGGGCGGAGGGTACGACCGACGACCCCGGGGTGCTGCGGCTGCGGGAGCGGCAGATGCGGAACTTCATCGCCACGCTGATGCTGTCCCAGGGTGTGCCGATGATCAGTCACGGGGACGAGTTCGCGCGCACCCAGCACGGCAACAACAACGCCTACTGCCAGGACAACGAGCTGGCGTGGCTGGCGTGGCCCGAAGAGGGCGGCGGCACGCTGTTGGACTTCACGCGCGCGATGGTGTGGCTGCGGCGCGACCACCCGGTCCTGCGGCGGCGGCGCTTCTTCCACGGCCGTCCGGTGGAGGGCACCCATGACGAGCTGTCCGACATCGCCTGGTTCACTCCGGAGGGGCGGGAGATGACACAGCGGGACTGGGACTCGGGGCGGGCCTCCGCGCTGACCGTGTTCCTGAACGGCAACGCCATCTCCGAGCCCGGTCCGCGCGGGGAGCGCATCACCGACGACTCCTTCCTGCTGATGTTCAACGCCTCCCCCGAACCCCTGGAGTTCGTGGTGCCGGTCGACCACGGCCGGCAGTGGCAGCTGGTGGTCGACACGGCCCAGGAGGACGGAGTACCGCCGGGAACCGGCGAGAAGGTGGCGGCCGGCGACCGCATCACCCTCCCGGACCGCAGCCTGACAGTCCTCCAACGCCCCGCCTGACCTCCCGCCGGGCCGGCCCCATCCACTGAGGCCGGCCCACAACCTGGCTCGGTTCGCGCCCACGCGCGCGCGGACAGGCGGGCCCCCTTAAGTCGTCAGCCGCGTCCCGGGTCAGGTCGCGTCCGCGCGTGCGGGGGCGGTGGAGGCGGTCGGGGGCGGAAAGGGTGCTGGGCCGGCTGTCAGGGCGATGGTGAAGGCGAGGGCCGCGGACGCGGTTGCCGTCGCGAAGGCTGCCGAGGGGCCGTGGGAGTCGGCCAGGGGGCCGGTGAGGGCGACCGCGAGGGCCTGGCCGGCGACCAGCGAGCTGGTCGCGGAGGCCATCGCCTCGGCCAGCCGGGACGGTGGCACGGCGCGTTCGGTGAGCCCGAACACCGTGACGAGGTGCGGCGCGTAGGAGGCGCCGAGGACCGTGACGACGGCGTACAGGCCGGGCAGGCCGTGGGTGACGGGCAGCGGCAGCGACAGCAGGAGCGCGGCGCCGGTCGCCAGCCGCCAGCGCGTGCGCAGCCCGATCCGGGCCGGTACGGCGGCCATGGCGAACCCCGCGAGTGCGCTCATCACCCCCATGGCCGCGTACACGAGCCCCGCCTGGTCCTCCTGCCCGAGCCGGGCGGTGAGCGCGGTGATCCCGGCCTGGCAGGCCCCGAACATCGCGCCCTGTAGCGCCAGTGCGGCCCGCAGGGCGTGCACGGAGCGGGGCATGGGGCTGCGCCGCCCGGGGGCGGGGCCGGCCGGGGTCGGGCGTACGGCGTGGGCGGTCGGGTGGAGGGCGAAGCCGGTGCCGCAGGTGGCCGCGAGAAGCGCGGCGGCGGCCAGTGCGTACGCCGGATGGGCGAGCACGGCGGCGAGGCCCACCAGGGCCGGGCCCAGGACGAAGGACAGCTCGTCCAGCGTGCTCTCGAAGGACAGTGCGGCGCCGACCGTGTGCTCGGGGGCGCCCGCGCGGCGGGCGAGGGCGAGCAGCCGGGCGCGGGCGAGCGGCCCGACGAGCGGCACGGTGGCCCCCGTGACGGCCCCGAGGAGGGCCAGGAGCGCCGTCGGCAGCCCGGTGAGCGCACCGGTGACGAGGGCGGCCGTGGCGAGCGCGTGGGCGAGCGAGAACGCGAGCACGACCGGACGCTGCCCGTGCCGGTCCGCGAGCCGTCCCACCAGCGGCCCGCAGACCACCTGGCCGAGTGCGAGGGCCCCGCCGGTCAGCCCGGCGGCGGACAGCGAGCCGCTCGTGCGGGCGACGAGCAGCACGCTGCCGAACTGGACGGTGGCCGTGGGCAGCCGCCCCAGGAACGACACCCCGGGCAGCAGCGGCCCGGTCAGGCCGATCACGTCCCGGTAGGTGTCCCGTGTGCGGCGCGGGCCCGGTGTCCCCGTTGTTCCCATCGCTCGACGCTAGGCACACGTGCGGGGGGCCGTGCAGGGGGCGATGACACGAAAGGCGGCGGGCTGGGTACGTAGCTTTCCATGACCTCTGCGCGCCCCCGGCCCCAGGTGCCCACGGCCACCTACCGGCTGCAAGTGCAGCCCGCGTTCCCGTTCGCCGCCGCCACGGCCGCCGTGCCGTACCTGGCGTCGCTCGGCGTGTCGCACCTGCATCTGTCCCCCGTCCTGGAGGCCGTACCGGGCTCCACGCACGGCTACGACGTCGTCGACCCCGCGCGCGTGCGCGAGGAACTGGGCGGCGAGGCGGGCCTGCGCACACTGGCGCGGACCGCGCGGGAGCACGGTCTGGGGCTGGTGGTGGACATCGTGCCGAACCACATGGCGATGGCGCCCCGGCACAACCGGGCGCTGTGGGAGGTGCTGCGCGCGGGGCCCGGATCGCCGTACGCGCGCTGGTTCGACATCGACTGGGAGGCGCAGGGCGGCCAGGTGCTGCTGCCGGTGCTCGGCGGGCCGGTCGGCGAGCAGCTGGCGCACCTGGTGGTCGACGGGGACGTGCTGCGCTACCACGACCACGTCTTCCCGCTCCGCCCCGGCACCGAGGAGCTGCCGCTGCCGGAGCTGCTGGACGCGCAGTGGTACCGGCCGGTGTGGTGGCGGCTGGCCCGCACCGAGCTGAACTACCGCCGGTTCTTCAGCATCTCGGAGCTGATCGGGGTGCGGGTCGAGGACCCGGAGGTGTTCGAGGCCACCCACGCCAAGATCCTCCAGCTGGTGCGGGAGGGCGTGATCGACGGGCTGCGGATCGACCACCCGGACGGCCTCGCCGACCCCGAGGGCTATCTCACCCGGCTGCACGAGGCGACCGGCGGCTGCTGGACGGTGGTGGAGAAGATCCTCGCCGACGGCGAACGGCTGCCGGTCTCCTGGCCGGTCGCGGGCACCACCGGCTACGACGCGCTGCGGCACGTCGACGGCCTGTTCACGGACCCGGCCGGGGCGGCGGAACTCCTCACCGAGTACCGGCGGTTCGCGGCCCCGCAGACGGACCGGGGCGGCGACTGGGACGCCACCGCCCGCCGGGCCGCCTACGAGGTGCTCCGGCACGAGCTGGCCACCGAGGCGGACCGGCTCACCCGGGTCGCCGCCCGGCTGTGCGCCACCTCGCCGGACCTCTCGCTGCGCGACCGGGCGCCCTGGGCGCTGCGCACCGCGCTGGAGGAGCTGCTGGTGCGGCTGCGGGTGTACCGGCCGTACGCCGGCGGCGAGGTGGCCGAGGTGGTCACCGCCGAGGCGGCAGAGGAGGCCCGGCATGCCTTCGTGGTGCCCGAGGAGGCCGACGCGGTGGACGTCGTACGACGGCTGCTCCTGGAGCCGCACGGTGACCCGTCGGCCCCCGACCACGCCGGCCGGGTGGAGTTCTTCACCCGGTTCGCGCAGACGGCGTCGGCGCTGCGCGCCAAGTCGGTGGAGGACACCGCGTTCTACCGTTATGTGCCGCTGCTGTCGGCGACCGAGGTGGGCGGCGATCCGGGCCGCCCGGGGGTGTCCCCGGCGGAGTTCCACGCGTACTGCGCGCGCGTGCAGCGCGACTGGCCCGCCACCGGCACGGTGGTCTCCACGCACGACACCAAGCGCAGCGCCGATGTGCGTGCCGCACTGGCCGTGCTCACCGAGTGCCCCGGGCGGTGGGCGCAGCTGCTGGCCGAGGTCAGCCGGGGCGAGTCGATCGTGCCGGACGGACAGCTGGCCTGGGCGGCCTGGCAGACGGTGTTCGGGCTGGGCCCCGCCGAGGAGGAGCGGGTCCGGGGGGCGCTGCTGAAGCATGTGCGCGAGGCCGGTCTGTACACCAGCTGGACGGAGCAGGAGCCGCCGTACGAGGAGGCGGTGACGGCGTTCGTCGGGGCCGGGCCGTGCGGGCCGCCGGGCGAGCGGGTGGCCGCGTTCCGCAAGGTGCTGGAGCCGTATGTGCGGGCCAATGTCCTCGGCACCGCGCTGGTCCATCTGACGATGCCGGGCGTGCCGGACGTGTTCCAGGGCACGGAGGGCGAGTACCGGGCACTGGTGGACCCGGACAACCGGCGGGTGGTGTCCTTCCCGCCCGGGCTGCCGGGCGAGAAGGACGCGCTGACGGCGGCGGCGCTGCGGCTGCGGGCCCGCCGGCCGGGCGCCTTCGGCCCGGCGGGGACGTACGACCCGCTGGCCGCCGAGGGCCCGGCGGCGGAGCACTGTGTGGCCTTCGCCCGCTCCGGCGAGGTGGTCACGGCGGTGACCCGGCTGCCGCTGCGGCTCGCCGAGGCGGGCGGCTGGCGGGAGACCCGGCTGCCGCTGCCGCCGGGCCGCTGGACCGGTCTGCTCGACCCGGGGCGGGAGTTCTCCGGGTACGCGCGCGTGGCGGAGCTTTTCGAACGGCTGCCGGTCGCCCTGCTGGAGCGCGCCCCGGAGGACTGAACCGGCCGGTGCGACCGTCCGGTCGGATCCGCGGGCCGAGGCCGATCCGGAGGGCGGGCGCGGCTCCGCCGGGCGCGGTGAGGGGGGAGGGCGGATGCGCCGGAGGCGCCGGGGGTGGTGCTGCTGAGGCCCGCGAGCCGTGCCGCGCCTCCTGAGGTGTGCCGGGGAACGCAGGGGACGCGTCACCGTTCCGGGTTCGCGTCCGGGCGCCCCCGGGCGCCTCCCCCGCCGTGTCCTTGACAGTTCACCCGTCCCGTGCGGGACTGGGAGGGCGAAGCCGGGCGGACTAATCGGGGGTGAGTCTCCTGCCGGAGCTGCGCTACCCCAGCGTTCCCGAACTGGTCGGCTTTGCCCGGGCATTGACCGCTCGGGCACCCGGGCTGTGCACGCTGCGCCAGGTGGGGCTCTCGCGCGCGGGACGGCCGCTCCATCTGCTGTCGGTGGGGCACGCGCGCCGGGCGGTGCTGGTGGTCGCGGGCGCCCACGCCAACGAGCCGACCGGTGGCAGTACCCTGCGCGTGCTGGCCGAACGGGTGGTCGCCGAGCGGGAGTTGCGGGCCGGCGTCTCCTGGCACTTCCTGCTGTGCGCGGATCCGGACGGGGCGAGCCTGCATGTGACGCCGGCGCCGCGCAGCCTGCTCGACTACCACCTCGGCTTCTACCGGCCGACGGGCGCGGAGCAGCCGGAGTGGTCGCCGTCGGTGCTGCCTCCGGACCGGCTGCCGCCCGAGACACGGGCGCTGACCGGGGTGATCGACGAGCTGCGCCCGTACCTCCAGGTGACGCTGCACGGCACCGATCTGGGCGGCAGCTGGGTGCAGTTGACGCGGGACGTGCCGGGCCTCGCCGAGCCGTTCGCCAAGTCCGCGGCGGAGCTGCACATTCCGGTGGAGACGGGCGCCTCGGACGCCGCGGGCTGGCCGGTCCTGGGGCCGGGGGTGCATGTCATGCCGGGGCCCGAGACGGGCGTCGCCTACCCGAGCATGCCGGACGACGCACGGCACAGCACCTGGTACCACGCGCACCGCTACGGCGGTCTGACGGCCGTGGTGGAGGTGCCGATGTGGGCGAGCGACCTGGTGGACGATCCGGCGCCGCATCCGGCGCCCGCGGTGGCGATGCAGCGGCTGGCCGGGCGGCTGCGGCGGGACGCGCTGGAGGTGGAGCGGATACTCGCCGACGCGCTGCCCCGCCTCGACGGCGCGGACGGTCCGCTGCTGCGGGCCGCGCGCTGGGTGCTGGAGCTGGTGCCGGGGCTGGCCGAGGACTGGGTGCAGACGCCTCCGGCGGCGGGCACGATGGCGTACATCGGCAGCGTGGACGCCTTCGGCCGGCGGCTGCCGCTGCGGGCGGCGGCGATGCTGCTGCGGGTGCTGCGGGAGGCCGACGACCGGGCGGCACCGCGGCTGGAGCGGCTGGTCGTCTCCTGGTGCGACTCCTTCGCGGTGCGTTTCCGGGCCCGCTGGGTGCCGTTGGAGCACCAGGTGGAGCATCAGTCCCGGACGGTGCTCGCGGCGGCCCGGCAGGCCCGGCAGCAGGACGCCTGAGCCACCGCGGGCGGCCCCGGCGGGGTTCAGTCGTCCAGGGCGAAGAGGGAGCCTGTCCGCGCGTTCATGACGCAGGTGTTGGTGTACGTCTGCCGGAACGCGACGGGCCGTCCGTGCCACCACCCGCGCGCGTGGGCGGTCACCGGCGCGTAGAGCATGGTGCAGAAGACGTTGCGGGGCGGGATGCGGCCGATGTCGCCGTCGGCGGCCGCGAGTTCGGCGCACGCCTCCGCGGCGTGCGCGTGCCCCTGCGGCGGGTCGCACAGCAGCAGCGTGCCGCGCGTGTCGTGGGTGTAGGCGTCGCCCCTGGTGACCGTCAGATACAGCCGGTCGACGGAGCCGGACAGGGGTCCGGAGTCGCGGGCCGCCGCCCGGGCCGGGCCGGCGGCGAGGAGGCCGGCTGCCGCCAGCAGCGCCCCGGCGGCCGCGGCCGTTCGGACAGGACGGATGCGGCCGGGGAGCAAAGTGGGACCGGTGAGCCTGGTGGGATGTGTCATCCCCGAAGCATCGGCGCGGCGGCGCGGATTCCGCAGCGCGCCGCTCCCGGCCTCACCCGATCGGGAGACCGCACGCGCGCGTGGCGGAGCGCCAGTTCGAACCCGGCGGGCCCGAACACACACGCGCCCCCCCAGAGGCACGGGCACGCGGGGCGGCGGCGCTCAGCTCACCGCGAGCCGGAAGGCCATTCTGCCGAAGGCGACCTGGTCGCCCTCGCGGACGACGACCGAGCCGATCACGCGGCGGCCGTTGACCGTGGTGCCGTTGGTGGAACCGAGGTCCCTCAGGACCCACAGCTCGCCCTCGCGCCGGAGTTCGGCGTGCTCACGGGAGACCGTCTCGTGGGTCAGGCGCAGCCCACTGGCGGGGTCGCGGCCGATGCGCAGCGGTCCGCGCTGCGCGGGGTGCGGCAGCAGCAGCTTGGGCAGCCGCTCGGCCTGCCAGGCCCGGCGCAGCCGTACCGTGAAGCCGGAGACGGCCTCCACGGTGCCGAGGACCGCCCGGGAGAGGCGGTTCTCGCGGGGCAGGTCGGCCACGAGGACGGCGAGTTCGTCGGCATGGCGGGCGGCGAGCGCCAGCTCCATGCGGTGCACGAACGTGTCGTGCGAGATGCGGCCCATCGCGACACCGTCCCGCAGCACCTGCAACGCCTTGTCGCGCTGCGCGTCGGACAGCCGCGCGGGATAGGTGGGGAACTCGAAGGACGACGTCACGGAGGTGATTGTCGGTCAGTGAACCCCTGGTGTCCAGAAACCGTGGAATCGGTGCCCACCTGCGAGTACTGCCACGACACCGATCGGGAAAGGGATCGAATGCGGAGGCGGATCGATCGTCCTGGCGGCACGATGGGACCGCGGGACATCACGGTGAGCAGGCGATCCATCACAGACGAAGGGGAACCGTCCGTGCAGTTCGAGGTGTGGGCACCGCAGGCAGACCGAGTGACGCTCCAGTACGCGGGCGACACGCGCGCGTTGGCGCGCGATCCCGCGCGGGCGGGCTGGTGGACGGGGGAGGCGGAGGCCGAGGACGGCACCCGGTACGGGTTCGCGCTGGACGACGGTCCCGTGCTGCCGGACCCGCGCTCGCGCCGCCAGCCGGACGGCCCGGACGGGCTGAGCGCGGTCGTGGACCACGGACGGTACGCGTGGCGGGCGTCGTGGGCGGGGCGCGGGCTGCCGGGTGCGGTGCTCTACGAGCTGCACGTGGGCACGTACACCCGCGAGGGCACCCTGGACGCGGCCGCCGACCGCCTCGGTCACCTGGTGGAACTGGGCGTGACACATGTGGAGTTGATGCCCGTGTGCCCGTTCCCGGGGCGGCACGGCTGGGGGTACGAGGGGGTGTCGCTGTGGGCGGTGCACGAGCCGTACGGCGGCCCCGAGGCTTTGAAACGCTTCGTGGACCGGGCGCACGAACTGGGGCTGGGCGTCGTGCTGGACGTCGTGCACAACCACCTGGGCCCGTCCGGCAACTATCTGCCGCGCTTCGGGCCGTACTTCACGGATACGCACACCACCCCCTGGGGTGCGGCGGTGAACCTGGACGCGCCCGGTTCGGACGAGGTCCGGGCCTTCCTCGTCGGCAGCGCGCTGGCGTGGCTGCGGGACTACCGGATCGACGGGCTGCGGCTGGACGCGGTGCACGCGCTGTACGACACGCGCGCGTGCCACTACCTGGAGGAGCTGTCGGCCGCCGTGGACGGGCTCGCCGAGGAGGTGGGGCGCCCGCTGTTCCTGATCGCCGAGTCGGACCTGAACAACCCGCGGTTCATCACCCCGCGCGCGGAGCAGGGCCTGGGCCTGCACGCCCAGTGGAACGACGACTTCCACCATGCGCTGCACACCGCGCTGACCGGTGAGTCGCAGGGCTATTACGCCGACTTCGCCCAGGCCCCCTTCGCCGCGCTCGCCAAGACGCTCACCGGCGGGTACTTCCACGACGGCGGTTACTCCAGTTTCCGGGGCCGGCGCCACGGGCGTCCGCTGGACCGCGCGCGCGTGGCCGGGCACCGGCTGCTCGGCTACAGCCAGACCCACGACCAGGTCGGCAACCGCGCCCAGGGCGACCGGCTCGCGGCGTCCCTCTCCCCCGGTCTGCTGGCCTGCGCGGCCACGCTGACGCTGACGGCGCCGTTCACACCGATGCTGTTCATGGGCGAGGAGTGGGCGGCCGGCACGCCCTGGCAGTTCTTCACCGACCACACCGATCCGGAGCTGGCCGAGGCGGTACGACAGGGCCGGCGGCGGGAGTTCGCGGCGCACGGCTGGGCCGCGGAGGAGGTCCCGGACCCGCAGGACCCGGCGACCCGCGAGCGGTCCTGCCTGGACTGGTCGGAACCCGGCCGCGACCCCCACGCGCGCGTGCTGGCCTGGTACCGGGAGCTGATCGCACTGCGCCGGGACCAGCCCGACCTCACCGATCCCGACCTCACCGACATCAAGGTGGCCTACGACGAGGACGCCCGCTGGCTGGCCTTCCGGCGCGGCGACGTACGGGTGGCGGTGAACCTGGGCAAGCAGCCGGCGGCGATCCCGCTGGGCACCGCCCGGGTGGAGGTCCTCGCCGCCTGGTCCCCGGTGTCAACCCCGGGCCCGGACGGCCTGCTCCACCTCCCGGCAGAGTCCTCCGTGGTGCTGACCCAGCCCTGAGACAGGGTGCTGCACGGCGACGGGGTCGCGGGAAGGGCGGTGTGCGCGGGCTCGTCGGGGCAGGGGGCCGTCACGGGTCAGGGGTGTCTTCCTTGAAGTCCGTCACCCGTTCCAGAAGGATCGGCTCCCACGCCCGCCGCAGCTGGGTTCGCAGCAGGGTCGGGGAGCCTCCCGCGCGGCCCTCGATGTGGTCGGTGAGCCGCATGACGGTGTCGCAGCGGGCGAGCCACAGGCCGCGCAGGCAGGGGCGGGCGCCGTACCCGGCGAGGGTCGCGGCGCGGACGGCGGCCGGCGAGCCGACGGCGAGGGCGAGTCCGGCGATGTCCTCGGCGGGGTCGCCCACGGCCGCCCGGGTCCAGTCCAGGATGCCGCGCACCCGGCCGTCGGCGCTGACCACCACGTGCTCCCCGGTCAGCCCGTGGTGGGTGAGCACGGCGGTGCCGGGCTGCGCGGCGAGCTGGGCGGCGCCCGCGGGGGTGAGCTGGAGCAGCCGGGCGGCGTCGAACTCGTCGGCCGCGGCGAGCCGTTCCGCCGCGTGCACGGCCATCCGGCGCAGCGCCTCCAGCGAGCGCGGGGCGGTGCGCGGCACACCGAGCGCCTCGGCCTGGCGTGCGGGCACCGCGCGCAGCCCGGTGAGCAGCCCGGCGAGGTCGGCCTCGCCGAGGGCGGAGACGTCGTGCTCGTCGGCCGTGCCGCCGGGCACCTTGGTGTCGAGGGTGTAGGCGAGACCGGGCGCCCAGTCGCCGTGCGCGACGCTGGTGGGGACGGCGAGCGGCAGATGCGGGCGGACCAGGTCCCGCAGCCGCAGTTCCCTGCGGCGCAGCGCCGAGGCCTCCCGGTCGGGCGCCAGGCGCAGCACCTGGCGGGTGCCGACGTACCAGGTGTACTCATGGCCCTCGCGGACCGGACGGACGTCGGGTCCCGCGGTGCCGGCCGCCTTGTCGCCGCTGTCCTTGATCAGCGAACGGACCAGTCTGCGGACGGTCTCCGCGGTGGGTGTCGGTGCCTCGGTCATGGTCGGATGTCGCCGTTCCGGGTGTCGTCGAGGGTGTGTCTCCTGAGCCTCTCAGTCCACTATGACCATCTCACGCGTGGTGGTGTTGAAACGGCGGCCGCCGTCCTCCGTGACGGTGACGATGTCCTCGATCCGCACGCCGAAACGGCCCGGCAGATAGATGCCGGGCTCCACGGAGAAGCACATGCCGGGCACGAGCGGCTGCTCCTCGCCCTCGATCATGTACGGCGGCTCGTGCGTGGTGACGCCGATACCGTGCCCGGTGCGGTGGATGAAGTACTCGCCGTACCCGGCGTCGGCGATCACCGCGCGGGCGGCACGGTCGACCTCCTGACAGGCCACGCCCGGCCGTACCGCCCGGAAACCCGCCTCCTGGGCGGCGCGCACGGTGTCGTGCACCCGGCGTTCCTCCTCGGTGGGCTCGCCGACGTGGACCGTGCGGGTGGTGTCGGAGCCGTAGCCGTCCTTCAGCCCGCCGAAGTCGAGGACGACCATGTCGCCGTGCCGGATGACACGGTCGCCGACCTCGTGGTGCGGGTTGGCGCCGTTGGGGCCCGAGCCGACGATGGTGAAGTCGACCTGGGAGTGGCCGAAGCGGCGCAGCAGGTCGGCGAGGTCGCGGCCGATGTCGGACTCGCGGCGGCCGGCGAAGGGAACCTTCCGGATCTCCTCGAACGTTGCATCGGCAGCCGCTCCGGCGGCTGCCAGGAGTTCCAGCTCGGCGGCGTCCTTGACGGCGCGCAGCATGGGCAGGGCGTCGGTGAGGGAGGCGTAGGAGGTGTCGGGCAGCGCCCGTTGCAGGCCGAGCAGATGCATCGCCCAGGTGTTGTCGCTGATGCCGAACCGGCCGCGGGCGTCGAGGAGGGCGGCGGTCACGGCGTACGGATCCTTGCCGTCGGTCCAGTCGCGCAGCGCCGGCGCGGCGGCGCCGGCCGCCTGCTCGGCGTCGGGCGCCTCCAGCGTGGGCACGACGAGGACGGGGTCACGGCCGGCGGCGAGGACGAGCACGGTGAGCCGTTCGGTGACCGCGGTCGGCGTGTAGCCGGTCAGCCAGACCATGTCCGGGCCGGGTGCCACGAGCAGGCCCGCGAGGCCCGCGTCGGCGGCGGAGCGGGCGGCGCGTTCCATACGGGCCCGGTAGTCGGCGGCGTTGAAGGGCGCGGGCGCGCTACCGGTCATGACTGGCCTCCGTAGCGGACGGGAGAAGCGGGCGGGGATGTCTCTCGGGCAGCATCCTGCCCGGAAGCACAGGGCCCCGCGAGCCGGTCGCACGGCGTCGGGCGGGACGCGGTCCGCGCCGAGGTGGCCCCGGGGCATGGGACCGTCATGACGCGCGGGACGGGTGGTGAGCCCCAGCAGGTTTTCCGGGACCGGCCTGACCTGGCCGGCCCGGTCAGATCACCACTCCCGGCACCACCGTCAACTGCTCGTAACCCCCGCTGCTGTGACGGATGGTGAGCAGCACGCCGCTGCCGGGCCGGGCGTGGGCCACCGCGCGGGCGAGGTCGGCCGCGGTGTCGACCCGGACGGCGCCGAACTGGAGCAGGACGTCCCCGCGGACCAGACCGGCGGTGTAGCCGGGCCCCGGCACATGGACGCCCACCACCAGCGCCCCGACCTTCCCGGCGTCGACGGCCTCCACGCCCAGGGTCGCCGCGGGCCCTGCCGGGGCGGGGCTCTGGGTGGCGGCGGGGCCGGGTCCGGTCGAGGGGGCGGGCCTCGGTTCCGGGCGTTGCAGCTCGGCGAGTCTGCTCATGCCGATCACAGTGGCGCCGACCGCTCCGATGCCGACCCCGGACAGCACCAGCACGGCGCCGGTGAACAGGCCGAACAGCAGGGTCCGCAGCCGCCGGCCGCGCCGGCGCGCGGCGTGCGGGCGGCGGGCGGGGCCGGGGGTGCCGGTGTCACGCGGGTCCTGTCCGGGCATCGGCTTGGGACGCAACGCAGTCTGTTCCATGGTTCGCTCGCCTCCGGCTGGTGCCTACCCGGGGCGCCGGGCCGCGACAAGACACGAACGAGTGAGACTGGCCGGAGCGTGGTGCAGGGTATCCATCCCCTGAGGGTGCTCGTCGCCCCCCGCGGGTGGCCCCCTCCGCCGCCCGCACCCCCTCATGCATCCGGCACCAGCCTGCTCATGAGCTGGGCCGCCGCTCCCCTCGGGGTTCCGCCGTGGAGGAGTTCCGTGCGGTGGACGAGGCGGGGGTCGGTGAGGGGGACGGCGGTCGTGCCCGGTACGGCCTCGGCGGTCGAGCGGGGCAGCAGGACCAGACCGTGGCCGGCGGCCGCGAGGGCGGTGAGGGTGCGCAGGTCGGTGCCCTCGTAGCGCAGGGCGCGGCGGAAGGCGCCGCCACCGGTGGCGGCGCGCAGCTGCGGTAGCGGCAGGGCGGCGTCGGGCGCGTCGAGCCAGCGGGCGTCGCTCAGGTCGGCGAGGCGCAGGCCGGGGCGGCCGGCGAGAGGGTGGGCGGCGGGCAGCAGGACGCTCACGGGCTCCTCGGCGACGCCGTGGGTGCTCAGCGGTGCCACATCGGACAGCCGCAGCGGATCGCTCGGCGCGGCCAGCCCGTCGACGAGGCCGAGATCGGCGGTGCCGGTCGCGACGGCGGCCGGGATCTCCTCGCGGGTGAGCACGCGCAGGGTGACGCCGGAGGGCGGCAGTGCGGCGAGGACGGCGGCACCGAGGGCGGTGGGTGTGGTGGCGAGGGTGAGGCCCTGGGCGGGCGCGGCGGCCATGCGGGCGACATCCGCGCGGGCCGCGTCCAGGCGCAGCAGCAAGGGACCCGCGTGCTCCAGCAGCCGCTCCCCGGCCGCCGTGGGCGTGACCGGACGCCGGGTCAGCAGGGCCGCGCCCAGATCCAGTTCGAGCGCGGCGATGTGCTGGGAGACCGCCGACTGGGTGTAGCCCAGCTCGCGGGCGGCCGCGGAGAAGGAGGCGAGGCGCGCCACGGTGACGTACGTGCGCAGCAGATGGGGGTCCATGCGGCTCAGGATCCCACCCTGCGGGGCCTGCACCATCAGCTCTGCTTATCGACCGTGCATGAATCATCGTTGGACGTGAACAAGTGGCCGAGCCGAGGATGGGGCCATGACGAACACCGCCACCGTCGCCCTCGTCGGCGACCGCTCCCCGAACGTCGTGTCGCACACGCGTGTGCCGCTCCTGCTGGAGGCGCTGGCCGCGCAGGACCGGCTGGTCCTGGACGCCTACTGGATCCCGTCCGAGGACGCCGAGGCCGACGGAGCCGTGCGCGGTTTCGACGCGGTGTGGGTGCTGCCGGGCAGCCCGTACCGCAGTGAGGCGGGCGTCCTCGCGGCCGTACGGACCGCGCGCGAGGAGGGCATTCCGTTCCTCGGCACGTGCGGCGGCTTCCAGCACGCGCTGCTGGAGTACGCGCGGAACGTGTGCGGGCTGAGCGGGGCCGCGCACGCCGAGAACGACCCGGGCGCCGAGGATCCGCTCATCGAGCCGCTGGCCTGCTCGCTGGTCGGGCACGAGGCCGCGGTGGTCATCGAGCCGGGCTCCCTGGCCGAGTCCGTGATCGGCTCGGCGCGCACGGTCGAGCGGTACTTCTGCGCATACGGGCCCTCCCGCCGCCTCGACCCGCTCCGCGCCCATGGCCTGCGCTTCTCCGGTCACGACGAGGACGGCCGGGTCCGGGTCGCCGAACTGCCCGGGCACCCGTTCTTCCTGGCGTCGCTGTTCCAGCCGGAGCTGGCCGGCGACGGCTCGCGCCCGCACCCGATCGTCCGGGCGCTGGCGCGGGCCGCCGTCGAGCACGCGGCGGCGCGGCTCGCTCAGCCCGTGTGACCCTCGCCATGGCCGCCATGGCCGCCGTGCGCCGCGTCGTGGCTGAACTTCATGGCCTCGGCCGGCATGACGACGAAGGGCCGCATCATGCCCTCGTCCTCGTGCTCCAGCAGATGGCAGTGGTACATGAACCGGCCGTACGCGCCGTCGAAGCGGCCCATGACGCGCAGCAGCTGGCTGCCGGGCACCCGGAAGACGTCCTTGTAGCCCCGCTCGTTGGGGGCGAGCGGGATCACCCGCCCGGTGTCGTACCGGATCGGGGTGCGGGTGCCGCCGACCGCCGGGTCGAAGCCGGACACGTCGTAGGCGTCCCGGCCGAGCAGCTGGAAGTCGGCCAGGTGGATGTGCATGGGATGCACGATCGGCGCCAGGTTGAGGAAGCTCCACTGCTCGTAGCCGCCCTCGGGGACGGTGAAGCCCAGACCGTCGTTGAACGTCCGTGCGATGCGCCGGTAGGTCTTCGTGGTGCCGTCGGGTCCGGTGACCTGGACGATGCCGTCGGCCGGGAGGGTCAGTCCGGCGGCGTCCTCGACCTCGGTCATCTCCCAGATCTCCGGGTGGCCGCCGCTGCCCCTGGTGGGCGGCGGGGTCAGCAGGATCAGGCGATGGCCGTGCGGGAGGTCGTGGGTGAGGCGGCGGAAGGAGCCGGAGAGGACCGCGGGCAGCTCGAAGGTGTCCTCCTCGCAGGCGTCCCGGACCCGGAACTCCAGGACGTCGGGGTGGCGCACGTCCCCGGCCGGGTCGGGCACCCCGGCCGGCTGGTTGCGGCCCTTGTTCACCAGCCTGAGCGTCCGGCCGGCCAGCGCCCGGAAGTCGACCAGGAGGTCGAACCGCTCGGCCGGGGCCGCGGTCAGGGCGGGCAGGTCCGCGTCGAAGTCGACGGGCACCGGGCGCGGCAGCAGCCCGCCGTCGCTGCCGATCTGGTGCACGGTCCCGGGCACCGGTGTGCCGTCCTCGTCGATCAGTACGAGGTCGTAGATGCGCGCGTTGGAGGCGTTGAGCAGCCGGAAGCGGTACCAGGCCGCGTCCACGTCGGCGTACGGCCAGATGCGGCCGTTGACCGTGGTGTACGGGCCGGTGAAGGGCAGCGTGACCGGCTTCCCGGTCTCCGGGTTGCTCTGCTGGACGATGACCGTCTTGTGCAGCAGCCGGCCGTTGAGGCGGCCGTCCTCGTCGGTGTCGAGGTTGCGGTCGGCGATGATCAGCGGGATCTCCCGCTCGCCCGAAGGCAGGTGGAGGGCGTCCTCCTCGTCGTCACGGAGGAGGTAGGTGCCGAACAGGCCGGACATCACGTTCCACCGGGTGATGTTCATGGCGTGGTCGTGGTACCACCACTGCACCGCCTGGTGGTCGTTCGGGTACTCGGACAGCTGGGCGTCGCCGTGGCCGACGGCGTTGTCCGCCCAGCCGTCGTTGCCGCCGCCGGTCTGGGCGCCGTGCAGATGGGTCACCGTCCAGGCGGGCAGCGCGGCGACGTCCTTGTCCGGCTCGACGCCCTCGCGGCCGGGCTCGGTGGAGGCGGGCGGGGTGCCGGGCGCGCGGGCGGGCACCTGGACCGCGGTGACCGGGTACTCGGACTCCTTCGGTATGCGGTTGGTCCAGGCGATCCGGACGCGCTGTCCGCGCCGCACCTCGATGGTCGGGCCGGGCACATGGCCCTCGTAACCCCACATCAGGGTCGGCGGCAGCTGCGGGTGCAGCCGCACCCAGGTCGGACGCTGGGCGATCTCGGTCTCGTGCCGGACGTCGCCGGCGGCCGGGCGCAGGACGGGCGGGACGGTCAGCGGCGCGAGGTACGGCGTCAGTTCGGCCGTGACCGGCGGCTGTTCCGCCCCCTCCGGTCCGTGTTCCGGATGCTGTCCGGCTGCTTCGACGGTTCCCGCGATGAGGTCGGTCAAGATGAACACCCCCGTGTGTTCTGTGGTGGTTCCCCCTTGTCCCGCAAGACTCCCGGCGGGCCGACGGCGTTCCGTGAATGCCCCGTTCCGCACGCGAACGTCCGGAAACAGTCGGTCCGGGCAGGCCGGCCCGGGCGGTGTTGTCAGTGGGCGCTGTTACGTTCTGTGACATGAGCGATCGTCTTCTGCGGCAGCTGCGCCGGCACCGGCACCTCGCCGAACTGGCCGCCTTCCCCTTCGGCTTCGACCTGGACCGGGCCGCCCGCGGCCATGTCGAACCCGTCCGCCTGGCCTCGGGCGGCCCGCTGGAGGTGCTCGCGGGCGACGACACCGGAGGCACCTTCTTCCGCTGCCCCGACGGGTCCGTGCTGTACGCCGACTCGGAGGGCGGCGCCGGGATCGTCGGGTCGAGCGTGGACGAGGCGCTGGAGATCCTCATCGGCCTGCCCGGCTGGCCGGATCACCTCGATCTGTCACCGGCGGACGGCGCGGAGACGATCCTCGCGCGCGTGGCGGAGACGGAGGAGGAGCTGCGCGAGTGCTACGGCATCGACGCCGAGCGGGCCGAGCTGCGCGCGGCGCTCGGGCTGCCGGAGCGCTCCCCGGTGGAGCTGGTCGGCATGCTGCACGCGGCCCTGCTGCGCACCGAACCGGAGCATGTGCTGCTCAACGCCGAGGAGGGGCTGGCCTACCAGCTGCTCGACGGCCATCCCCGTCCGCCGCTGTGGGAGCGGGTGCTGGCCGAGGGACGGGCCGGACTCGCCCGGCTGCGCGCCGGGGACACGGCTGTGGCCGGCGATCCGGTGCGGCGCCGACTGGTGCTGCGGGCCGCACAGTTCGACCGCGCGGACGGCGATCTGCCCCTGCTACGGCTGCTGCTGCGCCGGGAGGCGGAGTCGTCCATGACGGACGAACTGCGGCTCGCGGCCGTCCTGGTGGGCCTGCACGGCGATCCGGCGGACCTGCCGCTGCTGCACGAGGTGCGGGAGACGGACTTCGACACCTGGTGCGGCCTCGGCGGGATACCGGAGCCGGACGCCGACGGGGCCGCGCTGCGCCGCTGGGCCGAGGGGCTGGACGCGTCCCTGTTCGGCACCGACCCGGCCGACGAGCCGGAGTCGACCTGGACCGACCTGGCTGCCGCGCAGGGGCTCACCGAACTGGCCCGGGTGGCCCTGATCCGGCGGCTGGACGCCATCGAGCTGAACCAGAGCCTGCTGCGCCGGCCCGGCGACCCCACCGCGCTCGACCCGTCCCCGCTCGCCGCCCTGGCCTTCGACTTCGAGCACCTCGGCGACCTGGACCAGGCGCTGCGCGCCCAGCGGCTGTACGCCGCGCTCCGGGACAGCGCCTGGGACCGGGTGTCGGCCCTGCACGACCAGGCGCGGCTGGAGCGGGCGACGGGCCGGCTCGTCCCGGCCGCGCGGTCGCTGGCCCGGCTGCGGGAGATCCTCACCGCCCCGGGTGACGACTCGCTCGGGTACTGGCGGGAGGTGAACCTCGGCCGCTATCTCGCCCAGGAGCACTACGCGCTCGTCCGCGCCCTGGCCGACGCGGACCTCCTTGCGGAGGCGCGTGCGGCCTTGGCGGGCGGCGGTGCGATACGCGCCGAGCTGCGCGGGGCGGCCCGGGCGGGGCTGGACGAGACCGCGGCGGAGGCGGCGGAGCACATCGCCGCGGCCGAACGGCGGACCGCGGAGGTCAGCTGACGAGCTGGAGGGGTGGTGCCGGGGTGTGGCCGGGCAGGAAGCCATGGGCCCGGCGGCCCAGCCACTCGGCCTTGTAGCGGTCCACCTTCCGGTGCCAGTTGAGAATCCCGGCCAGCCAGTTCTGGAGGTCCAGGACATAGGCGTCCATCGCCGCGCGCGCCTCCTTCGACAGTGCGAAGTCGTCGCAGAGCACGGGTAGTTCGTGCGCGATGACATGCTCGAACTGCTGCATGCGCTGGGTGGTCAGGTCGTGGACGACCCGGAGCGCGGTGGGATAGTCCATGCCGAAGAAGTTCTGTACGACGAGGACGGCGTTGTGCATCTCGCCCTCGTACTCGATCTCCTTCTGGTACGAGAAGATGTCGTTGAGGAGGCACGCGTAGTCGATGGCGGCGTTCTCCAGGGAGCGCACCGGGCCGCTGCGGTAGACCTCCGGCGGGATGGCGGGGCCCTGGCCCATCCGGCACAGGCTCAGGGTGAGGTCGGAGCCGAAGGTGGAGCGGCGCATCTCCAGGTAGTCGACCGGGTCGGGGACGCGGTTCTGCATCTGGTTGGACAGCTCCCAGACCCAGCTCTCGGTCATCGTGTCCACGGACGCCTTGATGGTGCGCCGCTGCTCGGCGGTCATGGTGGCCGTCGTGCGGGTCCACAGGTCGATCAGCCCGCGCTCCATGGCGTTGGCGGGCACCAGGGCCGGCTCGCCCTCGACGGGCATGCACGCGGAGAGCCGGGCCGTGGTCAGCCGGGCAGCAGCCAGGTCCCGGCGGTGGCCGTAGACGAGCGGGTAGTAGTCGTCGCCGTAGGTGCCCCAGGCGAGCCACTGGGCGCTGAGGTCGAGGGCCTCGGGGGTGGCGTCCGGGTCCAGGCCGGCGGAGCACAGGGCGAGGTCGTAGGCGGCGAGCTTGTCCTCGTCCCAGACGCCTTCCTGGAGGATGCCCATGCGGTGCGACCAGGTGACGAGGTTGGTCCGGGCGCTGTCCAGGTGCGCGCTCAGCTGGAGCGGGTACGGCATGCGGAACTCGGGCAGCACGGACGGGCCGACCTTCTGGTACGGCACGTGCGCGTAGGCGCGCAGGCGTTCCTGGGCGGCCGAGGCGAGCAGTGCGCCGATGTCGGCCGCGGAGGTGCCGGGCCCGCTCGGGAGCTGCCACGGCGACCGGGAGCGCGCGCCCTTGTTCATGTAGCGGCTGGAGCGCATGTGCCACTCGTGGCCGCCGGACTGCCAGTCCTGGAGCCCCTTGGTGTAGGCGGCGACCGCGGCGACGTCGACGGGGGTGAGGCCCTTCTCCAGGGCGACGGCGGGGACTTCGGTGAGCGCGGTGTGCTCGAACTGGTGCAGCCGGGAGGTGAGGATGTCGTTGACGGTGTCGGCGGCCTCCTGGGTGGTGCAGCCGAAGAACTTCTCCAGCACGAGGACGCCGTTGCTGTTCTCGCCCTCGTCCTCGACCTCGCGCTGGTAGGAGAACAGGTCGTTGCGCAGATGGACGGCGTCGGAGAAGGTCTCCATCAGCACGCGCAGCGGCCGGGTCCCGGCGACCGCCGCGGGCACCTCGGCGGTCGCGTACTCCACGAGCCCCGCCGACCAGGGCGCGCCGCCCACCTTGCGGCGCATCTCGATGTACTCGACGGGGTTGGCGATCCGCCCCTCGTTGATGTTGGACAGCTCCCACATCGACTCGTTGAGCAGGTGCTCGGTGGCGACGGCGAAGCGGCGGCGCCAGGCCGCCGACATCGAGGGCACGGTGCGCTCCCACAGGTCCTTCAGGCCCGCCTCGACCGGGTTCGCGGGCTCGGGCACCTCGGTCGCGAGGTCGAGCGGCATGAACAGCGGCAGGCGGTCCAGGTGGGCCTTGCCCGCGGCGCGGTCCTGGGTGCGCTTGAACATGTCAAGGAAGTGGTCGTCGAAGAAGAACACCCACACATACCAGTCGGTGATCAGCGAGAGGGCGGGTCCGTCGCAGTCGGGGTGGGTGTAGGCGCACAGGAGCCCGTAGTCGTGCGCCTCCAGGTCGGCCTGGTCCCAGATTCCGGAGCCCTCCAGCATGCCCATCTCGCGTGCCCACTCGGTCGAGTGGGCACGGGCCTCGTCGAGGTGCGGGTTGAGCCGCGCGGGATACGGCATGTAGAAGTGCGGGAGTTCGAACGGCTGCGTCATGGCCGGGGCCCTACCCGGGCCCTCCATGGCCCATCCACCGGGAGACACATGATCACACCATCGCGTGAAGTGTCGTCGAAACACGGATGTTCCCGCGCGCCGGTGTGCACGGGGGCGCCGGGCGGCGCGTTGTGCCGGTGCCCTTGCCGCGGCCGTGCGGGGACGTCACGGTAGGCCCATGACCTCCTTCGTACTGCCTCATGAGGTGCACGGCGACGGCGCCCACAAGGTGTTCGCGGTGCACGGCTGGTTCGCCGACCGGTCCGCCTACGCGGCCGTCCTGCCGGACCTGGACCGTACGGCCTTCGCTTACGCGCTGGTGGATCTGCGCGGCTACGGCGAGGCCCGCGACGCCGGTGGCGCGTACACGACCGCCGAGGCGGCCGGGGATCTGCTGGTGCTGGCCGACCGGCTCGGCTGGGCGCGGTTCTCGGTGATCGGGCACTCCATGGGCGGCGCGGTCGCGCAGCGGCTGCTGGCGCTCGCCCCGCACCGGCTGCGCCGGATCGTCGGGGTCTCCCCCGTGCCCGCCTCGGGCATGCCGCTGGACGGCGAGCAGGGCGCCCTGTTCACGGAGGCGGCGCACAAGGCGGAGAACCGCAGGGCGATCATCGACATCACCACCGGGGGCCGCCGTCCGGCCGCCTGGCTGGACCGGATGACCGCGCGCTCGCTGGAACGCAGCGACGCCACGGCGTTCCGGACCTGGCTGGACTCCTGGGCGGGCGAGGACTTCCACACGGAGGTCAAGGGCAGCGAGGTGCCGGCGCTGGCGGTCGCGGGCGAGCTGGATCCGGCACTGTCGGCCGAGGTCATGACGCAGACCTGGATGGCCTGGTATCCGCGGGCGCGGCTCGTCAGCCTGCCGGGGGCCGGGCACTACGCCATGGACGAGACCCCGCTGGAGCTGGTCCGCACGGTCGAGGACTTCCTGCGCGCGGACGGGGACGCACCGGCGTGAGCGTGCGCGCGACGCCGCCGGTCCCCGACGTCTTCGACCCGCGCCGCTATGCGGCCGGGGTGCCCTACGACGACTACCGCGTGCTGCGCGACCACCATCCGGTGGCCTGGCAGGAGGAGCCCGAGGTGCTGGGCTGGCCGGCCGGGCCGGGTTTCTGGGCGGTGACCCGGCACGCGGACGTGGTCCGGGTGCTCAAGGACGCGGCGACGTTCTCGTCGTACCTCGGCGCGACGCAGATCCGGGATCCGGAGCCGGCGGATCTGCCGTTCATCCGGCGCATGATGCTCAATCAGGACCCGCCCGCCCACGGGCGGCTGCGCAGGGTGGTGAGCCGGGCGTTCACCCCTGGGCGCGTGGACCGGTTCGCCCAGGCCGCCCGGGAGCGGGCGCGCGGTCTGCTCGCCGGGGCACTGTCGGCGGCGCGGGCGGGTGACGGCACCCTCGACCTGGTCGGCTCCGTCACGGACGAGTACGCGCTGCTCAACCTGGCGGATCTGCTGGGGGTGCCGGAAAGCGACCGGGGCCTGCTGCTGCACTGGACCCGGCGGGTCATCGGCTACCAGGATCCGGACGAGGCGGGGCCGCAGGTGCGGGACGCGGCGGGCCGCCCGGTCAATCCCCGCTCCCCGGCGCTGCTGGCGGACATGTTCGGCTACGCCCGCCGGCTGGCCGCGCACCGGAGACGGTGTCCCGCCGACGACATCCTGACCACTCTCGCCCACGACCCGGATCTCGACGACGCCGACCTGGAGATGTTCTTCTTCCTGCTCACGGTCGCGGGCAACGACACCGTGCGCAGCGCGGCCCCCGGCGGCCTGGCGCAGCTCGCCGCGCACCCGGAGGCGTACGAGCGGCTGCGCACCGGGAAAGCGGAACCGAGCCCGGCGGTGGAGGAGTTGCTCCGGCTGCATCCGCCGGTGCTGACCTTCCGGCGGACGGCCGCCCGGGACACCGAACTGGCCGGCCGGCGGATCCGGGCGGGTGACAAGGTCGTGGTGTTCCATGCCTCGGCCAACCGCGACGAGCGGGTGTTCGCCGACCCCGACCGGCTGGATCTCGCCCGCTCGCCCAATCCGCACGTGTCCTTCGGCGACGGCCCGCATGTCTGCCTCGGCGCCCACTTCGCCCGGTTGCAGCTGCGGATCCTCTACGAGGAGGTGCTGTGCGCCCTGCCCGAGCTACGGCTCGTCGGGCCGCCGGTGCGGCTGGTGTCGAACTTCATCAACGGCCTCAAGTCACTGCCGGTGCGGGCCGCGTGAGGCGTTGACCTGGATGAGGGCGTGGGTGCCCGCGGTGCGCCAGCGCTGTCCCTCCGCCGCCACCAGGGCACTCTCGGTGGCGGCGGTCAGGCCGGTGATCACGTCGGACTTCAGGGTGCGCAGCGCCGCGACCGGGCCGGGGAACCAGGCGGTCGCCTCCTGGAAGGACGTGGTCGGCGGCCACCACCGGTCGCCCACCAGACGCCGGTAGTTGAGGTCGCCCTTGAAGACGGTGAGCGCGGCGGCGGCGAACTCGGCGCGCAGGTCGTCGGGCATGTCGGCGTACGGCAGGGGGGCGCACGAGAAGGGGTGCGCGCGCACGGTCAGCCGGCCGTCGGCCAGCGCCGACCAGAGCGCCCGGCCGTGTCCGGCGGCCGCGCCGCCCGCCGCGCGCAGCCGGTGCAGGGCGTCGACCACGTCGGCGGTCGTGGCGTCGGAGACGTAGTACGGGTACGGCTTGACGTGCAGCACGGCGCGGGCGGCCCGGCCCTCGGCGAGCAGATGGGCGATGAGCAGCAGGTCGGGGGCGAGTTCGCGGCCCGCGTTGTCGGCGACCAGGACCAGGGTGCCCGTGCCGCCGGGCGGCAGCAGCCGCCACAGGGTGTCGCTGTCGTCGGCGACCAGCGCGGGCGCCGGCTCGCCGGCCTCGGCGCCCGCGGCGGAGAGCCGGAAGCCGAGGTCGGCGCGGTTGCCCCAGAGCGAGCCGTGCAGCAGGGCGTGCGCGCGCTCGGCCGCGGGCCGGTCGTGCAGCTCGTCCAGGGCCGCCAGTTCGGCGTCGGTCTCCGGGGCGTCCAGTTCCGCGCGTTTGAAGGGGCGGAAGGGGTCGATGCCCTGCCAGGCGCCGGGCCCGAACCAGCCGACGGCGTCCAGCAGCCGGCGGTAGAAGTAGCTCTCGGCCCACAGCCACGGCACCTCGTACCAGGACCGGCCGGTGTGCTCGGCCAGGCCCCAGGCGTGCCACCGGTCGCGGTCCGGCGCGTCGCCGGGCAGCGGCTCCACCGTGCCCTCGGTGCAGCTCTTCAGCAGCTCGTCCAGGGCCCTGTGCTGCCCGGGGCCGTATGGAAAGGCGTCCCGCACCTGCCGGATGATCGCGGGGTGCCGCTCGGCCAGCACGCTGTGCGGGAACGAGCCGGGTTCGTTGCCGAGGATCACGGGTGCGAACGGGGTGTCGGGCATGTCGATCACCGTACCGCGGCGGTCAGGCGGTCCTGGTCTCCCGCTCCAGCTGCGTGGCGAGGGTGACATAGCGGGGGCGGCGGTGCACCGGGACCAGGCTCCGGATCAGCAGGTGCCACATCTCGGCGATCCGGCGCGGAAGCCGTCCCACCGGTTCGAGGGAGCGTCCGGCGACACGGGTGCCGATGAAGAAGCAGACGAGGGAGTGGGCGACGACGCCGACGTCCAGGTCGCTGTGCACGTCGGCCTCTCGGATGGCTCCGCTGAACTTGCGGGTGGCGAACTCCAGCGCCTCGGTGAAGGGGTGCCGCAGCGGCGGCCGTACGGCGACGTCCGCGGTGGCCAGCCGGAGTCCGGCGCGCGGCACCGGGTCCTCCACGGCGAGCCGGGCGACGCCGAACGTGCAGCGCATGAGGGCCTCCAGCGAGGAGTAGCCGCGACTCTCGACATCGGCCACGACCGCTTGCGCGGACTTGAACTGGAGTTCCAGGATGGCGTGGGCGAGGTCCTCCTTGGCGGCGAAGTGGAAGTACAGCGCGCCCTTGGTGACCTTCGCGTGTGCGACGATGTCACTCAGACTGGTGGACTCGTAGCCGTGCCGGTCGAACAGATCGGCGGCGGCCGTGATGATCGTCGACCGGGTCTGCTCAGCGCGTAACTGCCTCGCCATCGGTGGACCCCTCCTCGCGGCTCGGACGAACAGGACATGCGGTTTGTTTTAGCCCCTTGCACACGATAACTCACCGAATGCCAGCGGGAATCCCCGGATTGATCGCCACGATACGAGGCCGACGGCCGGCTCCTCAACGGGGCCGCACGCGGGAGCAAAACAGCCGATTCGGTCTGTGACCGGCCCCGGGACCGGAAAGCCGTGCGACAGGGCGGGTGTCACGGGGAACTCCGCACACGAGAAGAGCCGCCGGCGACGGCACTCCGTGACGGAGGCCACGCACGGCGGCTCGGGATCCTCGGTGCCGGCCTCGAAGCCGACCGGGCCCGGGGTCAGTTGACGAAGACCCTGGCTCCGTTGTCGGTGACGGGGGCGTACTTGGCGGTGAAGTAGCCGCTGGAGAAGCAGAGCGAGGATCCGGACACCTTGGTGAACTGCTGGTTGGTGAAGGCGATGCTGTTGTCGGTGTTGTCGGCCTTTCCGGTCAGGGCGGGGGCCTGGTAGACGCAGGTGACGGTGCCCAGCAGGGTGGTCAGCTTGACCGTGGTCTGGATGGTGGAGCCGCTGGCGGGCGAGACGGTGAGGGTGCCGTCGGAGGCGACCGTCGCCGAGTAGGGCAGGTTGTTGACGGTGATGCCGCTGACGCCGAGCACACCGGCGACGTTGCTGGTGCAGCTGCTGCTGTCGAAGGTGTGCGCGACGACCGACTCGGTGGCCGTGCCGGGCGCGGTGGGGTTGCCGGTGACCTTGGCGGTGAACTGCGAGGACTTGCAGCTGACCCCGCTGGTGCCGGTCGCACTGGAGTAGAGGGTGGCGGAGGTGCCGGAGGCGAGGGGCGCGGTGAGGGTGTCGCCCACGGCGGCCGCGGTGCCGCCGGCGCCGCCGGCGCCGCCGGTGGTGAGGACGGCGCTGCCGTCGGCGGAGGCGGGACCGGCCGTCGCGAGGGCGAGCGCGGTGGCCGTACCGGCGAGGGCGAGGAGGGTACGTGTGCGCATGCGGGTGCCTCTTTCCAGGAGTGGGGGGACGGGTGGGGTGAGGTGGGGGGTGGGCGTGCGGATGCGGCCGGAGGCGGGGGGTTGACCTGCGGCCGCACCCGGACAGGGCAGGGCCGGGCACGGAGAAGGAGGAGAAGCGACCGTGCCGAAGGCGTGCCGAAGTCATGCCGGAGGTGAGCCGGCGAACGCGGCGGCCGTCGGGATGAGCGGTCGCCGAATCGCCGTACGGGCGGAAGCGGTTGCCGTGCGTGCCGGGAAGCGGGGCTCGCGGCCTTGCCGCCGCCCCTGCTGCAACTCGGTGGATCCGGCGCCACGGATCCGTGGAAACACCGGAAGTTGTAGACCTGATGAACCATCAACGTCAAGGCTGAAAAAGGCAGTTGATGGGGACGGAAAGCGGTGCACGCATGTCCGACACCGTTTTTTCACATCTCCCTTGACCCCCCGAAGTAACCGGCGGTAACTTCCTGGAAGCTACCGCCGCGTAACGAGAAAGCCCTTGCACCCGCCGGGAGTGCGAGGAGGCGTCCGCGGCGGCCGCTGTCCGCGCCAGGACACGCGCCACTGGAGCCCAACCCGCATCCGATCCACTCGATCCATGCCCATGGGAGCAGACATGGCCTCGTCCCCGGACGTCCCGTCCACCGGCAACACCCCCGAGAACCCGGAAAGCGGTTCCCCGTCCGCACGCCCGAGCGCCGCCGGAACCGCCGCGGGCGGCGAAAGACGGGGGCGGGTCCGGGCCCGCAGGGCCGCGGTGATGGCGGTGCCCGCCACCCTGATCGCCGCCGGTCTCGCGGTGCTCACCGCGCAGGGCGCGCTCGGTGTGCAGTTCGCGATCTCCGGCATGCCGTTCACCGTCACCGCCACCGAGCTGAACGGCACCGGGTTCGAGCAGTTCGGCGGGCTGGACAACATGGCGGACGGCAGCCCGAACGCCGGGGACTCCGGCGGCCAGGTGCTCATCGTCACCTCGGCGATCAGGAACGCCACGCTGGACCACCTGTGCCAGAGCGTCGACCTCGGCGGCACCAATCTGCTGATCACCGCGGGCAGCGGCGCGCAGAAGGTGCAGGCGAGCGATCTCACCACCGACTCCACCGAGTTGTCGGGCAACGCGGAGTTCAACAACATCGAGATCGGCAACGACGCCAGCACGCTGACCAAGGCCGGCAAGAAGGGCCCGATCGGCGTGTTCAGCCAGCAGGCCGACACCGTGCACATCGGCAATCTGCGCCAGACGAACTACGCCACGACCGCCGGTGTGTTCAAGCTGCCGGGCCTCAAGCTCCGCTTCAGCGACTCGGGTTGCTGAGCACCGTGCCGGAGCGTCCACGCCGGGGAGCGCGGCTCGCCTTCCGCGGCTGGCGGGCCCGCCGGCCGTTCTGGGGCGGGCTGCTGCTCGCCCTGGGCGGCGGGGAGATCCTGCTGACCGAGAAGGCCTCGCTGAAGGTCGTCATGCACATCGGGATGCAGGGTCTGGCCGGCTATCTGCTGCCCGCCCTGATGCTGCTGCTGGGTCTGCTGATCCTCTTCAACCCCGCACAGCGGCTCTTCTACTCCGTCACCGGCATCCTGCTGTCCCTGGGCACCTGGCTCACCTCCAACCTGGGCGGCTTCTTCATCGGCCTGCTGCTGGGCGCGACCGGCAGCTGCCTCGCCTTCGGCTGGCTGCCCGACCAGGAACCGCGCGTCGGCCGCCGGGAACGCCGCAGGCGGGCCCGGGCCGCGGCGCAGGCGGCACAGACGGCACAGGCCGAGGGCGCGTGAGGGGGCTGCCCCCCTCACGCGCGCGCGACCGCCGGCCCCCGGCCCCCGGTGACGGGTGGTTCAGCCGAGGCCGGCGGAGCCCAGCCACGCCCGGGCCACGTCCAGCGGGTCCTTCTTCTGGGCCTGGACCTGGGTGTCCAGGTCCCGCAGGGTCGCGGTGTCCAGCTTGGCCGAGACCGCGTTGAGCGCGTCCACGCCCTTCTTCGGCAGCGCGCCCTTGCGCACGAGCGGCTGGATGTTCTCGAAGCCGAAGAGGTTCTGCGGGTCCTGGAGGACGACGAACTTCTCCTTGGAGATGGTCGGGTCGGTGGTGAAGATGTCCGCGACCTGCACGGTGTTCCGTTGCAGCGCCGCCTGGGTGAGCGGGCCGCCCGCGTCCAGCGCCCGGAAGGACCTGAACTCCAGACCGTAGACCGACTTCAGGCCGACCAGGCCCTGCCGCCGGGCCTGGAACTCCGGCGAGGCGCCGATGACCAGGTCCTTCGCCAGGGGCTTCAGATCGGCGATGGAGGACTTCCCGGTGAGGCCGTACTTCCGCGCGGTGGCCGCGTTGACCGTCACCGAGTCCTTGTTCTGCGCGGCGGACGGCTCCAGCAGGGTGAGCCCCGCGTCCAGCTTCGCCTCGATGGCCGAGGTGGTGGCCGCGGTGGTCTTCGGCGCGGCCTTGGGGTCCAGGTAGGCGAGCAGTGCGCCGTTGTACTCCGGCAGCACCTGCACCGAGCCGTTCTTGAGCAGACCGTAGGTGGTCTCACGGCTGCCGATGTTGGGCTTGTAGGTGACCTTGATCCCCTTGGCCTTGAGCGCCTCTCCGTAGAGGTCGGCGAGCAGGGTGCTCTCGGGGAAGTTGTTGGAGCCGACGACGACCGTGCCGGCGCTCGCCTTGCCGCCGCCGTCCGACAGGGGGTCGCGGGAGCTGCCGTTGTGGGAGGAACAGCCCGTCAGCAGGGCTGTCGCCGCCGCGAGGACGACCGCCGCCGCGCCCCGACTCCGCCGGATGGGCCTGCTGTTCTGGGTTGTTGAAGTCACCCGCCGATCCAACCCAGGTCGTTCTCGGTCAGTCAAGGGCGTCGGATCATCAATTTACCTGGCGTTACGATCAGGTGCTCAGGCGTTCGGCGGGGCCTCGCTGATGTGGGCGAGGACCGAGTCCGGGTCCCGGACCAGGGCCAGGTCGCCCAGGCTGAGGGTGCCGACCAGCCGGTCGTCCTCCAGCACGGGCAGCCGTCGTACGGCGTGTTCGCGCATCAGCCGGATCGCGTCCTCGACCGGGTCCTCCGGCGAGCAGGTGTACAGATCGCCGCTGCACACGTCGCCGGCCGCCGTGGTCGCGGGGTCGCGGTGCTCGGCGACGGCCCGGACCACCAGATCGCGGTCGGTCACCAGGCCGAGGACATGGCCCGACTCGGCGACGACGACGTCCCCGATGTCCCGCTCCCGCATCAGCCGCGCCACCTCGGTGAGCGGCGTCCGCTCCGTCACCGTCGCCGGGTCCGGCGTCATGATCTCCCGGACGTGCTGCACCATGACCGCCTCCCTGGGCCTCGCGGTACGCCGGTCCCTGCGGCCGGCGCGCTCCGGGTACCCGGCGCCGCCCGGCCCACCCGCGCGACCGGCCCACCCGCCCTGCCGGCCCAGCCGCGCGGACAGCCCACCCACGTGGTCGGCCCCGCCGTTTCGTCCCGCCGCCGGTGGCTACCCGGTGTCGCGGACCGCCCGGCGGTCCGGCCTGCCCCTGTCCCTGCTCTCTTCCCTGCCCAGGAGGTACCGATGAGCCGGCGGATTCGAGACGTGATGTCGTGCGGTGCGGTGGCGGTGGAGCCGATGACCACCGTGGAGCGCGCGGCGCTGGTGATGCGGGAGCACGACGTCGGTGACGTTCTGGTGGCCTACGACTGCGATCTGTTCGGCGTGCTCACCGACCGGGACATCGTGGTGCGGGCGCTCGCCGAGGGCCGGGACCCGCACACCACCCCGGTCGGCCAGGTGTGCAGCAAGCCGCCGGTGGTGACGGTGTCGCCGGAGGACACCACCGACCACGCCATGGAGCTGATGAGCCGGCACGCCGTGCGCCGGCTGCCCGTCGTGGAGCGCGGCGGCTGCCCGGTCGGCATGGTGAGCATCGGCGACCTGGCCACGGTCGAGGACCCGCACTCCGCGCTGGCCGACATCAGCGCCGCCGACCCCGGCCACTGAGCGCCCGCGCGGCTCAGCGGCCGCGGCGCACGCCCGGCGACACCGTCAGCCGGGCCACCGCCCAGAAGACCCCGAGGGTGACGAGGGCGAGCCCGGCGACCAGGGTGGCGCCGCCGACGACCTTCTCGTAGCTCTTCTGGTAGAGCCCGTCGATGATGTACCGGCCGAGGCCGCCGAGGCTGACGTACGCGGCGATGGTGGCGGTGGAGATGATCTGCACCGCCGCGTTGCGCAGACCGCTCAGGATCAGCGGCAGCGCGACCGGCACCTCCACCTGGAACAGCACCCGTGCCTCGGACATGCCCATGCCCCGCGCCGCGTCCACCGGGGACGGGTCGACGGAGCGGACCGCCTCGTAGGTGGTGACGAGGATCGGCGGTACGGCGAGCACCACCAGCGGGATCATCACCGGGAGCAGACCGAAGCCGATCCAGATGAACATCAGTACCAGCAGGCCGAAGCTGGGCAGCGCCCGGCCGGCGGTGGCGATCAGGGACAGCGCGGTGCCGCCGCGGCCGTAGTGCCCGGTGACCAGGCCGACCGGCAGGCCGATCAGGGCGGCGATCAGCAGGGCCTCCCCCGCGAAGGCGAGGTGCTCGGCGAACCGGGTGGGGATCCCGTCGTAGCCGTGCCAGTGGGTGCTGTCGGTGAAGAAGGCGCGGGCGAAGTCGAGGACGTTCACCGGGCGGCCCCCGAGCGTGCCATCCAGGGCGTCAGCAGCATCCGGAGCAGGACCAGCGCGCCGTCGGCGAGGGCGCCGAGCACTCCGATGGTCACGACCGCGTTCACGGCCAGGGCGGGCCGGTGGTAGGTCATGGCGTCGTAGAGCAGATTGCCGAGCGCGCCCTGGTTCCCGATGAGCATGCCGACGCTGACCAGGGAGATGCTCGACACGGTGGCCACCCTGAGGCCGGCGATGATCGCGGGTACGGCGATGGGCAGCTGCACCTGGAGATAGCGGCGTACCGGGCCGAAGCCCATGGCGCGGGCGGCGTCCAGGGTCTGCGGCGGCACCGAGCGGACGCCGTCCACGATGGCCGGGACCAGCACCACCAGGCTGTACAGCGCGAGCGGGATCATCACCGTGGTCTCGCTCTGCCCGAAGTAGTCGATGAGGACGACGAAGAGGGCCAGCGACGGGATGGCGTACAGGACGGTGGTGACGCCGAGGACGGGCGGGTAGAGCCAGCGCAGCCGCACGCACAGCTGGGCGACGGGCAGCGAGACGAGCAGCCCGGCCAGCACCGGCAGCAGGGCCTCGCGCAGATGCAGTCCGACGAGGCCGGCGTAGCTGTGCTGGAGGTCGCTGGGGAGGTCGAAGAAGCCGTTCATCGTACGGCCCCCGCGTCGCTGTCCGCGGTCGCTTGGCGGTGGGCGGCGCGGATGGCCTCGCCGATGTCCTGCTGGGAGACCACACCGACGGCGCGTCCCTCGCCGTCCACGGCGACGGCCCAGCCGGTCGGGGAGAGGACGGCGCCGTCGAGCGCCGTGCGCAGCGAGTCGACGCCGGGCACGAACGGCCTTCCGTACGGCAGGAGTTGGTGCCGGTCGACGGGGCCGTCGCCCTGGTGCCAGCCGAGTGGCCGGCCGTCCTCGTCGGTGACCAGCAGACAGGGGGCGTCGGCGCGGGAGGCGAGCTGCTCGGGCCCGGCGTCGGCGGGGACGAGCGGCGCGGTCCGCAGGCCGAGCCCCGCCGAGGAGAAGAAGGACAGCCGGCGGATGCCCCGGTCGGCGCCGAGGAAGTCCTCCACGAAGGGGTCGGCGGGCGCGCTGAGCAGGTCTGCGGGCGAGGCGAACTGGGCGAGCCGGCCGCCGGTGCGCAGTACGGCGACCATCGTGCCCAGCTTGACCGCCTCGTCGATGTCGTGGGTGACGAAGACGATGGTCTTGCCCAACTCCTCCTGAATGCGCAGGAGTTCGTCCTGGAGCTGCTTGCGGACCACGGGGTCGACGGCGGAGAACGGCTCGTCCATCAGAAGCACCGGCGGGTCGGCGGCGAGCGCGCGGGCCACGCCGACCCGCTGCTGCTGGCCGCCGGAGAGCTGGTAGGGGTAGCGCCGGGCGAGCGAGGTGTCGAGGCCGACCCGCGCCATCAGCTCCGCGGCCCGGTCCCGGGCCTGCCGCCTGCGCTCGCCGAGCAGCCGGGGCACGGTGGCGATGTTGTCGAGGACGGTGCGGTGCGGGAAGAGTCCGGCGTGCTGGATGACGTAACCCATCGAGCGGCGAAGGGTGTTGACCGGCTGCCGGCGGATGTCGGTGCCGTCGAGGAGGATGCTGCCCTCGGTGGGCTCGACCATCCGGTTGATCATCCGCAGCGTGGTCGTCTTGCCGCAGCCGGAGGGGCCGACGAGGACGGTGATCGCGCGATCCGGTATGTCCAGCGACAACCGGTCGACCGCGACCGTGCCGTCCGGGTACCGCTTGGTGACTGCGTCTATCCGTATCAAAGCGCCGCGTACCCTTCGGGTCTGACCGGTCCTGGACTGATGCGGGTCGAGTCTAGACCGCGGGGTGACCACGATCGGGTGAGGTGGGGGCCCTGCCGGTTTCCGGGCGGGTGGTGCGGCGGGGTTGCGGGCGGGCGCCGAGGACGGCCACGTCGTCCTCGGCGTTCCGGGCGTCCAGGTGGCCGAGGACGGTGTCGAGGATGGCGTCGAGACCGGCGTCGGGGGCGAAGCGGAGGGCGGCCAGCCGGGCGAGGGAGTCGTCGATGTCCTCGCCGCGGCGTTCCACGAGCCCGTCGGTGAACAGCACCAGCGTCTGCCCGGGCTCCAGGGTGTGGGTGGTGACGTCGTACCCGCCGAGCCCGGTGCCCAGCGGCGGTCCGACCGGCACCGGCAGCAGGGTGGCGGCGCCGTCCCGGTTGATCAGCAGGGGCGGCAGGTGACCGGCGCTGGCCAGCGTCAGCTGGCCCCGGGCGGGGTCCACCCGGACGAGCAGACAGGTCGCGGGCCGGTGCTCGGCCTCACCGGCGGCGAGGTCGTCCATCTGCCGCAGCACCCGGTGCGGCGGGAGGTCGGCGGAGGCGATGGCGCGCAGCGAGGAACGGTAGGCGTTCATGTCGACGGCGGCCTCCAGCCCGTGCCCCATGACATCGCCGACGACCAGCAGGGTCCGGCCGAAGTGCAGCCGTACCGTCTCGCACCAGTCGCCGCCGACCAGGGCGCGCCGGCCGGCCGGGAGGTAGCGGGTGGCGACGTCCAGGTTGGGGTGCGGCCGGCCGGGCTCGGCGAGCAGGGCGCGTTGCAGGTCCACGGCGGTGCGGCTGACCCGCTCGTGAGCGCGGGCGTGCCTCAGGTGGGAGGCGGCGCGTTCGGCGAGCAGGGCGAGCAGCTCGCCCTCCGCGTCGCCGGGCGGCCGCCCGGCGCTCGCCCACACCAGGACGCCGTACGTGTCGTCGCCGCTGGTCAGCGGCGCACAGAGCGCGGTCCGGCGTTGGGTGCCGGCGGGCTGCTCCAGCCAGGTCCGTGCCGGCGTGTCCAGCACCGGTACGGCCGTCTGCCGGGCCACGGCGGTGGCCCAGCGGGCGTCGGGCAGCAGGTCGGTGTCCCCGGTGATCGCCGTGTACCCGGAGAGGGTCCGCCCGTGGCGGAGCAGTACGGCGGCGGCCCCACCGGTCAGCCGTACGGCGGCCCGGGTCAGCTCCGTGCAGGTCGTGGCCTCGTCGAGGGTGGTCCCGATCGCGGCCAGGGCCGTGCGCAGCGTGCCCGTCGGCACGGCGGCGGGCTGCGTGTCCGCGCAGGGCTCCCCGGCACCGCCGTCGCGGCGGTGGCGCAGGCCGACGGCCACGGGCCGGCGGCGGGACCGGATCCAACGCGGCACACCCAACACCCTCACAGCGTCTCAAACCAGAACAAGCAGGACAGGCCGGTCCAGCCGCTGCTCGGCGCCGACGGCCGAGCCTCAGGCCTGGTCCGGGGTCAGCCGCAGCGAGATCGAGTTGATGCAGTAGCGCTGGTCGGTGGGGGTCGGATAGCCCTCGCCCTCGAAGACGTGTCCGAGGTGGGAGCCGCAGCGGGCGCAGCGCACCTCGGTGCGGACCATGCCGTGGGACCGGTCCTCGACCAGTTCCACGGCGTCCGTGTCCTTCGGGTCGTAGAAGGACGGCCAGCCGCAGTGCGACTCGAATTTGGTCTGCGAGGTGAACAGCTCGGCACCGCAGGCCCGGCAGGAGTACACGCCCTCGGTCCTGGTGTCGGTGTACTCACCGGTGAAGGCCGGCTCGGTGGCGGCCTGGCGCAGCACCGCGTACTCCCCCGGAGTCAGCTCCGCGCGCCACTGCTCGTCCGGCTTCTCGACCTCGTACGACATGGGTCCTATCCCCTCACTGCTGCTTACTGCCGCGCCAGGCGGTCCAGGATCAGCGGGCCCAGGTCGGTCACGTCGCCCGCGCCCATGGTGAGAACGAGATCGCCCGGCTTCGCCATTCCCGCGATCACCTCGGGGATCTCCGCCTTGTCGGACACGGCGGTCACCTCGGCGCCCGCCGCGCGCGCGGCCTCGATGATCAGCTCGCTGGTGACGCCCGGGATCGGGTCCTCCCGGGCCGGGTAGATGTCGAGCACGGCCGAGGCGTCCGCGAGGGCCAGCGCCTGGCCCATCTCCTTGCCCAGCTCCTGGGTGCGGGAGAACAGGTGCGGCTGGAAGACGACGAGGATGCGGGAGTCGCCGGCGGCGGCCCGCATGGCCTCCAGGTCGGCGGTCATCTCGGTCGGGTGGTGCGCGTAGGAGTCGATCACCTGCACCCCGGACGCCTCGCCCTTGAGCTGGAGGCGCCGCTTGACCCCGGTGTAGGCGGCCAGCGCGGGCGCCAGCTCGGCGGCCGGGATGCCGAGGGCGGCACCGGCGGCGAGCGCGGCGACGGCGTTGAGCGCGTAGTGCCGGCCGGGCACGGAGACGGCGAAGGTCAGCTCCTGCCCGTCGAGGACGGCGGTGACCTGGCTCTTCAGGCCCTGCGGGACGATCGACAGCACGCGTACGTCGGCGTCCTCGGCCTCGCCGTAGGTCACGGTCCGCACGGAGCCGGCCAGCCGCCGGGTCAGTTCGCGCGCGCCCTCGTGGTCGGCGGAGATCACCAGCGTGCCGCCGGGCACGATCTTTCCGGCGAAGGTCTCGAAGGACTCGTAGATCTCGTCCATCGAGGCGTAGTTGGCGTGGTGGTCCAGCTCGACGTTGAGGACGATGGCGACCTCGGGGGCGTACCGGTGGAAGCTGCGGTCCGACTCGTCGGCCTCGGCGACGAAGATGTCGCCCGTGCCGTGCAGCGCGTTGGAGCCGGGGGCGTCCAGGTCGCCGCCGATGGCGTACGACGGCTCCAGCCCCAGCTCGGTGAGCGAGACGGCCAGCATCGAGGTGGTCGTGGTCTTGCCGTGCGTGCCCGCCACGGCGATCGGGCGCAGCCCGTCCATCAGGGCGGCGAGTGCGTCGGAGCGGTGCACGGTGGGGATCTCCAGCTCGGCGGCGCGGGCCAGCTCGGGGTTGTCCTTGCGGATCGCCGACGACACGACGACACAGCTCGCGTCGTCGGCGAGGTGCTCGGCGGCGTGCCCGATGTGCACGGTCACGCCGAACGAGCGCAGCGCCTCGGCGGTCGCCGACTCCTTGGCGTCGCTGCCGGCGACCTTGGCCCCGCGCTGCGCGAGGATCTTGGCGATGCCCGACATTCCGGCGCCGCCGATGCCGATGAAGTGCGGTCGGTCCATGGCGGTAGGAAGGCCGGGTGCCATGCGTTTCTCCCCAGGGGCGGTACGTGACTAGAGCGGGCCCTAGCCTATGCGCTGCGGCACCGGGCCCCGCGCAGCGAGGGCCGACCGGCTCCGCGCGGGCGTCGGCTAGGCCTTGCTGTGCGAGAACAGCTTCAGGACCGGTACCCCCACCTTGTGCCGGGCCCGGGAGGCCCAGTCGCGGTGGAAGAACTCCTCCACGTAGTGCGGGTCCGTCAGCACGATCACCTCGTCGGCGGAGACCGAGGCCACCAGGTCCTTCAGCGCGTCCAGCGGGTGGTCCTCGACCAGCGAGCCGTGCGCCTCGCTGCCGGCCGCCCGCAGGGCCGCCAGGGAGACCTCCAGCGCCCGCCGGCCGACGCTGAGCGCCTCCTCCCCCTCCGGCGTCTCTCCTTCGCGGACGGCCTCGTCGAGTTCGCCCAGCGCGATGTCGTCGATGGCCCGCAGCAGCCGGTCCGCCTGGTCTCCGCGCGGCTGGAGCAGCACATGGAAGGTCACCGGCTCCTCTCCGTGCAGGGTGGTGACGAACTCCACGTCGGCGGACGTCAGGGCCTTCTCGATCATCAGAACGCTTGTGAACACCAGGCGCCTCTTCTCCTTTGGGGCCCGGACAAGGCCCTTGCGGAAACCATCCTTCCCCGTGATCGCACGGGTACTGCCGGACTAAGTCTGCCCGCCGGGAGCTAACCGGAACGGTAGATTCCGCTGAATTCAGGACCGCTGGTAACGACCGAACAGAAATCCGTCCTCTTCCAGCAGGGACGCGAGCGAGAACCGGCGCGGCACGGTGACCGACGGCCCCCCGGCGATCCGCTGGGCGTCACCGGCGGTCAGCATCGGCGAGACGGTCAGACACAGCTCGTCCAGCACCTCCGCGGCGACCAGCTGGCCGAGCAGCCGCGGACCGCCCTCGGTGAGCAGCCGGGTGTGACCGAGCCCGGCGAGGGCCTCGACGGCCCGCGCCGGGTCGACGCCCATGCCTTCGCCGGCGATCACGACCCGGGCGCCGGCCCGCTCGGCGGCGGCGACCCGGTCGGGGGCGGCCGCGGCACCGGTGAGGATCAGCGTGGGCACCGTGGGCGAGGTGAACAGGGGCAGCGAGTAGTCCAGGTCCAGGCTGGCGGTGACCACCGCGACGGCCGCGGCCGGGGCCTGTCCGGCGGCCTTGCGGGCCCCGGCGAACTCGGCCCGCGCGCGGGCCGGGCGGTAGCCCTCCATCCGCACCGTCTCCGCGCCGACCACGATGACGTCCGCGAGCGCCCGCAGCGTGCCGAAGATCCGCATGTCGGCGGCGCTGGAGATGGGCTGGGAGCGGCCCTCGTGCTGGGCGGCGCCGTCGAGCGTGGAGACCATGTTGGCCCGCAGCCACGGCCGCGGGGCGCCCTGGGCCGGCGCCGGGTAGGCGTACGCGGCGGCCAGCTCGGCGAGGCTCCACTCACGGTCCGCGAGCGTCCCGGCGTCCGACGCACCTCCGGCGCCCTCGGCGCCAGGGGCCGTACCGGCGGTCTGGGCTGCTGTTTCGTCGGTCACAGGGAACAGGCGTCGCATGCCGTGCAGTCTGACACGGCGCTTAGCATGGATAACCGTGTCGTCCTCCACCACCGCCCCCGGTTCCGCCCCGCTGACCGACGCGGGCCCCTTCTCCCTGTGCGAGCGTGAGCCGCACGTGCCCGCGGACCGGCTGGTCGCCGAGATGGTGCCGCCGCCGCGCTTCGACTCGGTGCGCTTCTCGACGTACATCCCGGACCCGAAGCAGCCCAGCCAGACCGAGGCGGTCGGCGTGCTCGAGGGCTTCGCGGCCGGGCTCGGCGGGGCGCACGCCTCCGGCGCCGGGCGCCGCGGGTTCTTCGGTTTCGGCCGCGGGAAGGCGGCCAAGGCCCCGGCGGGTCCGCGCGGGATGTATCTGGACGGCGGCTACGGCGTCGGCAAGACCCATCTGCTCGCGTCCCTGTGGCACGCCACCCCGGCCGAGCCCGCGCTGAAGGCGTTCGGCACCTTCGTGGAGCTGACCAACCTGGTGGGCGCGCTCGGCTTCCAGCAGACGGTACGGACCCTGTCCGGCCACCGCCTGCTGTGCATCGACGAGTTCGAGCTGGACGACCCGGGCGACACGGTGCTCGTCTCGACGCTGCTGGGCAAGCTGGTCGAGGCGGGTGTGGCGCTGGCCGCGACCTCCAACACGCTGCCCGGGAAGCTGGGCGAGGGCCGGTTCGCGGCCGCCGACTTCCTGCGCGAGATACAGGGCCTGTCGGCGCACTTCCGCAGCCTGCGCATCGACGGCGAGGACTACCGCCACCGCGGTCTGCCCGAGGCGCCGTCGCCGTTCACCGACGAAGAGGTGACGAAGGCGGCGTACGCCACCGAGGGCGCCTCGCTGGACCACTTCCCGCATCTGCTGGAGCACCTCGCCCGGGTGCACCCGAGCCGGTACGGCGCGCTGACCGACGGCCTCAAGGCGGTGTGCCTCACCGATGTGCGGCCGGTGCCGGACCAGTCGACCGCGCTGCGCCTGGTGGTGCTCGCCGACCGGCTCTACGACCGCGAGGTCCCGGTGCTGGCCTCGGGGCTGCCCTTCGACCGGCTGTTCAGCGAGGAGATGCTGAAGGGCGGCTACCGGAAGAAGTACTTCCGCGCGATCTCCCGGCTCACCGCGCTGGCCCGGGACGCCAAGGGGCTCGTGCACGACAACCGGCACAGCGACTAGTTCACGCCACCCGACAGCGCTTTCCACGCTTCCTTCGGCACGTAACCCTCCGTTAACCCTGCAAAGGACTTTGCAGGGTTAATCTGTTTCTTGACCAACCATTGACCAATGTTTGGTCCAAGCGAGAGGCGTGGACTTCCCGGAGGGGGGCGCATGTTCCGAGGTACGACGACCCGCACCCGGCTCGCCCTGCTTGCCGTCACCCTGCTCGCCCTCAAGTTCTTCGCCCTCACGGGCCCCTTCGCAGCCGCGCACACGCTGAGCCATGCGAAGGCCAAGGCCACTTCCGGAACCGTGCTGTCCGCGCATCCCGTGCGCCACAAGCCCAGCACCCTGCGCGACGGTGGCGGCACCCAGGACGCCGCGTCCACCCAGCATCTGCGCGACCGGCAGCGCGGCTCCGGCCACGGATGGCCGGCGGATCGCGCACCGATATCCCGGCAGTCCGCCGACGCGCGGACCCCGGGCGTGACCGGCGCCCCGCACCCGCACGCCCCGAGAAGCTCCAGAGCCCACGCCCCGGCGGCGCTTCAGGTCTTCCGCTGCTGACGGCCGCTGACAGCCGCGCCGCGCCGCGGCTCCGCTCCCCCCACCCCTGTCGTGCACGTCCGACGCGCCACGCAGGCGCGCCAGGAGGAACCCACACACATGCAGCCCCTCATCGACAACGCCCGTACGTTCGGACAGCGCCCTGAGGAGTTCGCCCCGCTCGCCGAAGGCCAGTCCCCCGAGGTCCTCTTCATCACCTGCTCCGACTCCCGGGTCGTCCCGGCCCTGATCACGGGCGCCCGCCCCGGCCAGCTCTTCGAGCTGCGCACCGCGGGCAACATCGTCCCGCCGCACACCTCCGAGCAGCCCACCAGCGAGGCGGCCACCATCGAGTACGCCGTGGAGGTGCTCGGCGTCCGCGACATCGTCGTGTGCGGCCACTCGCACTGCGGTGCCGTCGGCGCGCTGGTGCGCGGCGACGACCTGACCGCCGTACCCGCCGTACGCGACTGGCTCGCGCACGCCACCCCGCGCCCGGCCGGCGCGCCCGAGGACCCGGAGGTCGCCGAGGGCGTGCAGGCCCATGTCCTGACCCAGCTGCTGCGGCTGCGCTCGTACCCCTGCGTCGAGCGCAGACTGGCGGACGGCCGGCTGACCCTGCACGCCTGGTACTACGAGGTGCACACCGGCTCCGTACGGACGCACCGCCCGCAGACCGACACCTTCGAGTCCCTGTGAGCGCGCCGATGACCAGCAACGACACCACTCCGATAGCCCGTTTCCCCTATCTGCGGCAGGACTTCGCCGCCTCGCTCGTGGTCTTCCTGGTCGCGCTGCCGCTCTGCGTGGGCGTGGCCGTCGCCTCCGGGGTCCCGGCCGAACTCGGCCTGGTCACCGGCATCGTGGGCGGCATCGTCACCGGGCTGATGCGGGGCAGCAGCCTCCAGGTCTCGGGGCCGGCGGCCGGCATGACCGTGCTGGTCTTCGAGGCGGTCAAGGAGTTCGGGCTGCCGATGCTCGGTGCGCTCGTCCTCGCCACCGGACTGCTCCAGGTGGGCATGGGCCTGCTGCGGCTCGGCCGCTGGTTCCGCGCCATCTCGGTCTCCGTCGTGGAGGGCATGCTGGCCGGGATCGGGCTGGTGCTCGTCGCCGGACAGCTGTACCCGGCGCTCGCCGCGAAGGCTCCCGACTCCGGCCTGGGCAAGATCGCCGGGCTGCCCGGGGCGTTCGTGGACGCCCTGGGCGAGGGCAGGGCGCTGGCCTCGCTCGCGGTGTGCGCGGGCACCGTCGCGGTGCTGCTGCTGTGGAAGCACGTCCCGGCGAAGGTGCGCACACTTCCCGGCCCGCTGGCCGCGGTCGGCCTCGCCACGGTGGCCGTGTTCGCGCTGGACCTGCCGGTGGCCACCGTCGAGGTGCAGGGGCTGCTGGGCTCGGTCCAGCCGCCGCCGCTGAGCGCGTTCGGCGAGCTGGCGGCCGTCGGCGCGCTCGGCACGGTCCTCGCGTTCACGCTGATCGCGTCCGCCGAGTCGCTGTTCAGCGCGGCGGCCGTGGACCGGCTGCACTCCGGCCCACGCACCCGGTACGACCAGGAGCTGGTCGCCCAGGGCGTCGGCAACGCGCTGTGCGGGGTGCTCGGCGCGCTGCCGATGACCGCGGTGATCGTGCGCAGCGCGGCCAACGTCCAGGCGGGCGCCCGCACCAAGGCCTCCCGGGTGCTGCACGGCGTATGGCTGCTGCTGTTCACCGCGCTGCTGCCGGGCGTGCTCGGCTACATCCCGATCCCGGCGCTCGCCGGCATCCTGATCTATTCCGGGGCGAAGCTGGTCCCGGTCCGGGCGCTGGCCGCGCTCTGGCGCGAGCAGCGGGGCGAGGCGGTGGTCCTCGCCGCCACGGCCGTGTCCATCGTCGCGGTCAGCATGTTCGAGGGGGTGCTGATCGGCCTGGCGCTGGCGGTGGTCAAGACCGCCTGGGAGGCCTCGCACGGCAAGCTGGAGATCGTCGACAAGGGCGCCGGCCCCATCGAGGCGTATCTGTCGGGCAACGCGACCTTCCTGCGCCTGCCGAAGATCCTGGACACCCTGGAGTCGCTGCCCCAGGACCGCCCGGTCCGCCTGGACCTGTCCGGGCTGCACCATCTGGACCACGCCTGTCGTACGGCCCTGGAGAACTGGGCCGAGCGGCACAGCGCGGCCGGCACCGAGCCGGTGCGGGTGCTGACCGCCGCCGCGTAATCCCGGCATGGCCGCTTCGGCCGCCGCGGGCATATCGTTGCAGCAACAGACAAACCAGACCTCTGTGCGAGGAGGTCGACATGGTCCAGGAGCTGCTGGGAGCGATCGCCGCGGCGGCCGTCTTCGGTCTGGTGTATCTCGCGATGGCGGCCCGCGTGGTCAAGCAGTACGAGCGCGGGGTGCTGTTCCGGCTGGGCCGGGTGGCCGGTGACGCCCGGACGCCCGGCTTCAAGCTGATCATCCCGTTCGTCGACCGGCTGCAAAAGGTCAACATGCAGATCGTGACGCTGCCGGTCCCCGCCCAGGAGGGCATCACCCGGGACAACGTCACGGTCCGCGTGGACGCGGTCGTCTACTTCCGGGTGATCGACCCGACGAGCGCGCTGGTGAAGGTCGAGGACTACAAGTTCGCGGTCTCGCAGATGGCGCAGACGTCCCTGCGCTCGATCATCGGCAAGAGCGACCTGGACGACCTGCTCTCCAACCGCGAGAAACTCAACCAGGGGCTGGAGCTGATGATCGACAGCCCGGCCGTCGGCTGGGGTGTCCAGGTCGACCGGGTGGAGATCAAGGACGTGTCCCTGCCGGACACGATGAAGCGGTCCATGGCCCGCCAGGCCGAGGCCGACCGGGAGCGCCGGGCCCGGATCATCAACGCGGACGCGGAGTTCCAGGCCTCCAAGAAGCTCGCGGAGGCGGCCCAGCAGATGGCCGGGACGCCGGCCGCGCTGCAACTCCGGCTCCTCCAGACCGTGATGGCGGTGGCCGCGGAGAAGAACTCCACGCTGGTGCTGCCGATCCCGGTGGAGCTGCTGCACTTCCTGGAGCGGGGCGGACAGGGCGGGCAGCAGCAGGCGCTGCCCGACGGGGACGGCGAGGTCCGGGGTGGTTAGGGGCTGCGGGTGACCGGGGAACTCCGCGATGTGCTGCGGCTGCCGGTCGGGGAACCGGTCGAGCTGGCCGCGTACGACAGCCGGGCCACGCCCGAAGCGCCCGGCGGGAAGAAGGTGTCCCGGGCGGACACGGGCCGGATGGGCGCGTGTCTGGCCGAGTTGCAGGAGCGGCTGTGGGCCGCCGGGACCGCGGGGGACCGGCGGCGGGTGCTGCTGGTGCTCCAGGGCATGGACACCAGCGGCAAGGGGGGCACGGTCAAGCATGTCATCGGCCAGTTCAACCCCTCCGGCTGCCGGATCCGGGCGTTCAAGGCGCCGACGGAGGAGGAGCGGCGGCACGACTTCCTGTGGCGGGTGCGGCAGGCGCTGCCCGAGCCGGGCGAGATCGGCATCTTCGACCGCTCGCACTACGAGGACGTCCTCATCGCCCGCGTCCGGCATCTCGTCCCGCCCGCCGAGATCGGCAGCCGCTACGGCCTGATCAACGACTTCGAACGGTCCCTCGCCGAGGACGACGTGACCCTCGTCAAGTGCTTCCTGCACATCTCGTACAAGGAGCAGCGGCGCCGGCTGCTGCGCCGGCTGGACCGCCCGGACAAGCAGTGGAAGTTCGCCCCCGGCGACATCGACGAGCGCTCCCGGTGGCCCGCCTACCAGGAGGCCTACCAGCTGGCCCTGGAGCACTGCGCGGCGCCGTACGCGCCCTGGTACCTGATCCCCGCGGACCGCAAGTGGTACCGCAACTGGGCCGTCAGCCGGCTGCTGCTGGAGCATCTGACGGCCCTGGACCCGCAGTACCCGAAGCCCGGGTTCGATGTGGCGGAATGCCGGGACCGGCTGCTGAACCAGAGGTAGGCGGGTACCCGGCGCGCATGCGCGAGCAACCGCAACTCACGGATTCGTACTGGCTGCGGACCGCCCCGGGGCCCGAGCTTCCCGCCCTGGACGGGGATCTGGACGCCGATGTGGCCGTCGTCGGCGCGGGCATCGCCGGGCTGAGCACCGCACATGCGCTGGCCCGGGCCGGGCTGCGGGTGGTGGTGCTGGAGGCCGGGCGGGTGGCGGCCGGGGTCACCGGCTACACCACCGCCAAGCTGACCGCCCAGCACACCCTGGTCTACGACCGGCTGCGGCGCACCCGTGGCCCCGAGGCCGCGCGGCTGTACGCCCGCTCCCAGTCGGAGGCGATCGAGCATGCCAAGGGGCTGGTGGACGAGCTGGGCATCGACTGCGAGTGGGAGACCCGGGACGCCTACACCTTCGTACGGGACCAGGCGCGGGTGGACGAGGTGCGGGCGGAGGCGGAGGCCGCGCGGGAGGCGGGGCTGCCGGCCGCGTTCACGACCAGGACCGGGCTGCCGTTCCCGGTGGCGGGCGCGGTCCGGGTGTCCGGACAGGCGCAGTTCCACCCGGTCAGGTATCTGCGGGCGCTCACCGAGGATCTGCTCGCGCGGGGCGGGCAGGTGTACGAGCGGACGCGGGTCGTCGGTCTCCAGGAGGGCGGGCGGCCCTGCCGGGTGACGACCGAGGCCGGCCACACGGTGACCGCCGGGGACGTGGTCGTCGCCACCCACTACCCGGTGTTCGACCGCGCCCTGCTGTTCCCCCGCCTCTCCCCGCGCCGGGAACTGGTGGTCGCCGGGCCGCTGGGCGACGGCGCCGACCCGGAGGGCATGTACATCACGCCGGAGGAGAACACCCGGTCCGTGCGCACCGCGCCGTTCGGGGCGGACGGGCAGCGGCTGCTGGTGGTCACCGGGGAGCACTTCACGCCCGGCACCGGCGATGTGCGGGCCGGTCTCGACGCCCTCGCCGGCTGGGCCGAGCGGCACTTCCCCGGCGTGACGCTGAACCAGGCCTGGGCCACCCAGGACAACGACGCCACCGACACCGTGCCGATGGTGGGCCCGCTGCACCCGGCCGCCCGGCACACCTATGTGGCCACCGGCTTCGGCGGCTGGGGGCTGAGCGGCGGCATCATGGCCGGGCTGCTGCTGACCGCGCTGATCACCGGCCGGGACTGCGCCTGGCGGGAGCTGTACGACCCGCGCCGGCTGAAGCCGGTGGTGCGGGAGGCACCGGCACTGCTGAAGACGCAGGCGGAGGTGGCCCGGCACTTCGTCGGCGACCGGCTCAAACCGCCGGCCTCGACGGACGACATCGCGCCCGGCGACGGCGCCGTGGTCCGGGCGGCCGGCGGCGGGCGGGTCGCCGTGCATCGGGACGACGCGGGTGAGCTGCATGCGGTCTCGGCCCGCTGCACCCACCTGGGCTGCCTGGTCGGCTTCAACCGCGCCGAACGCGCCTGGGAGTGCCCCTGCCACGACTCCCGGTTCGCCGTCGACGGCAGCGTGCTCCAGGGTCCGGCGGTGCACCCGCTGGAACGGCGGGAACCGTGACGGCCGCCGCTCACTACGCTGGACGTATGAGCGACGAGGACTACTGCACGGTCGCCGCGGCTCCGCGGCCGCCGCAGGCCGACGGCCCGCCGTACGCCGAGTGCGTGCTGTGCCGGCAGCCCACGGAGTACCCGGAGTCGTACAAGGGCATCACGCTGTGCCCGGTGTGCGAGTGGCAGGAGGCGCAGCGCACCGCCTGTTCAGGGTGAGCGGCGCGCGGTGAGACCCGCGGCCAGGGCGAAGGCGGCCGCCGTGAGGACGGCCGCCCCGGCCAGCGGCAGCAGCGACAGCGGCGCCCGGCCGGTCTGCGAACCGATCACCAGACCACTGACCGCGGCCTGCGCCGGGGACCCGGTCACCACCACCGCGAGCAGCGCGCCCAGCAGCATCGCCGGGACCGCGCGGCCGGTGGACCGCAGCACCGGCCGGTTGGTGAGCGCGCCGACGGCCGCGCCGAGCAGCGCGCAGACGAGGGTCGCCGGCAGCCCGGCCGCGGCCGCCCGCAGCCGGGGCACCGGGATCCGGTGGCCGTTGCTCGCCGCGTCGCTGACCAGTGTGAAGACCGCGGTCGCGGCCACCCCGAGCAGCACGGCCGCCAGCAGCGCGGTCAGCAGACAGGCGAGGTGGGCCCGGACCGGCCCGCGCGCGGCGGCCACACACGCCTGGGCCGCGGGCGGCTCCGCCGTGACACAGATCCGTACCAGCCAGGCGGCGACCGGCAGCAGCCCGGCGGCCGTGTAGCCGAGCGAGTCGAGGATCGGCTCGCCGCTCTGCACACCGACCCCGAGGAAGGCGACGTAGAGGATCACCGGCGGCAGCCACCGCTGCGAGCGCAGCAGCAGGTCGGCCTGGTAGCGCAGGAGTGCGGTCATGGGCGGTCCTGGAAGTGGTCGGGGGCAGCCGCGGGGTCCGGGGGCGTGGCGACGCTCGCCACGTGCCAGGGCAGGTCGGCCGTGAGCAGCGCGCGCAGCAGGACGTCGGAGCGGGCGGCGGGGACGGTGAGCCGGTAGGTGCCGGGCGTGGTCTCCTCGGCGGAGGCGAGGGCGCGCACCGCGTCCGGCGGCAGCTGTCCGCCGGCCGGTCCCCGGACCGTGATCCGGGCGAGCGGCCCGGTCTGCGGACGCGGCGTCGCGGTACGGCGCTCCAGCCGGCCGTCGGTCACGGCGTACGTGGCGTCCGGCGCCCCGGCCAGCCGGCGGGGGTCGTGGTCGACGAAGACGACGGCGCCCCCGGCGGCGGTCCGCTCGGCCACCGCCCGCTCCAGCTCGGCCCGCGCGGCCGTGTCCAGCCCGGTCCACGCCTCGTCCAGCACCAGCAGTTCCGGCTCGCCGAGCAGGGCCTGGGCGACGGCGACCTTCTGGCTGCTGCCCTTGGACAGCCGCGCCATCGGCGTACCGGCGTAGGCGGCGGCGCCGAACCGCTCCAGCCAGGTGCCCGCGGCGCGGGCGGCGTCGGCGCGGCCGAGGCCGTGGACGGTGCCGAGGTGGGTCAGATAGCCGATCGTCGTGAAGGGCAGGGCGGAGGGAAAGCGTTCGGGTACGTAGGCGGTGCGCGGGCGGCCGGTGACCCGGCCCTCGGTGGGTGCGTCGAGGCGGGCCAGCAGCCGGAGCAGGGTGGACTTCCCGGTGCCGTTCGCCCCTTCCACCCGGATGAGGGTGCCGGGGGCGACGGTGAGGTCGACCCCGCGTAACACCCAGGGGCCGCGCAGGCCGTAGCGGCGGCCGACGGCGGTCAGGCGCAGGTCATGGTGCATGGGGCCATTGTGGTCGGCCGGGCGGGGTGCGGGGGCCGCGCCCCGTAGAGTTGGCCGGTGTGAGCAGTGTTTCAGCGCCCCCCGGAGACAGCCCCTTCCACGCCGACCGCACGGTCCGCGACGAGGCACCGCAGTTCGTGCTGCCCCTCGTGGTGCGGATCGAGCGTGCCGCGCCGCCGGCCCGTACCGACGCGCTGGAGACGGCCGCGCGGGCGGTGCTGGTGCTGCTCGGTGACACCCGGGCGCTCGGTGACGGCGAGTGGGCCGAGGCGGTACGGAACTGGGAGGACGCCCGGATCCGCAAGGTGGTCCGGCGGGCCCGGGGCGCGGAGTGGCGGCGGGCCGAGGCGCTGCCCGGCATCACGCTCACCGGAACGTCCGCGCAGGTACGGGTCTTTCCGCCCGTCCCGCTGGACGGCTGGCCCAAGGAGCTGGCCAAGCTCCAGGTGTCGGGCACCGAACTGGACGACCCGGAGCCGCCGCCGGCGGCCGGCTCCGCCGAGCCGGTGCTGTGGCTCAACCCCGAGCTGGAGATGTCGGCCGGCAAGGCGATGGCGCAGGCCGGGCACGGCGCCCAACTGGCCTGGTGGGCACTGTCCGACACGGAGCGCACCGCCTGGCGGGACGCCGGCTTCCCGCTGGCCGTCCGCACCGCGGACCCCGCCGCCTGGCCGGAACTGACCCGCTCGGGGCTGCCGTTGGTCCGGGACGCGGGCTTCACCGAGATCGCCCCGGGCTCCTGCACGGTCGTGGCGGACCATCCCGCCCTGCGCTGACCGCCCGCGCGGCTGACCGCCCGCGCGGCGACGGACCTCAGGAACCGGCGCGCGGCAGGGGGAGGGAGCGGGCCTCCTCCAGGACGCGGTAGCCCGTGCTGGTGTACAGGCCCATCGCGACCTCGTTGCCGCCCCACACGGTGAACATCAGCACCGAGTCGCCGGCCGCGAGCGTCGCCTGTTCACCGGCCGTCATCGCGGCCCGGCCGTAGCCCTTCCCCCGGTGCTGCTCGTGGATGTACAGGGAGTAGCCGTAGCTGACCCCGGGAAGGTACCCGTGCTTCAGCCAGCCGGTGCCGATCCGCTCCCCCGCCGCCTCCAGCACCAGGAAGGTGTGGTCCGGCGTGTCGAGGCCCTCGGGGACCAGCTCCGCGAAGTCCCGGTCGGCCTTGCGTACGGCGTCCTCGGGGCTCAGGAACCCGGCCCGGATGATGTCCCCGGCGTACTGGGCCTTCTCGGCGGCGACCCACTCGGGATACTCGTCCGGCGTCATGGGCCGCACGGTGACGCCGTCCAGCGCGTCCGGCGGGGAGTCGATCGGCCGGGTCCGGAACTGGGCGCGGACGCCGTACCCGGCGAACAGCTCGCCGGCGGGCTCGGTGAGCGTCACGTCTATCCGGTGTGCGCCCCGCTCCTCGCACCAGGCCTCGGCCCAGTCCCGGGCGGTCTGCTCGTGGCCCCGGCCGGCGTGGCGCGGGTCGATGTGCAGGTCGTGGATCCGGCCCGTGGGGACGCCGTTGCGGTCGTCGGCCGTGGCCACGGCGATGTGCCCCACGCGGGTCCCGGCGTCCGTGATCTCGGCGACGGTGCAGTCAGCGACGTCGGCGCGGCCGTTCTCGATCAGACGGTCCGCCGCGGCCGCGGTCAGCCCGGCCGCCGTGTACGCGGTGTGCAGCCGCCGCTCGAAGTCCGCCTGCCAGTCGGTGGTTTCGCCCAGGATGCTGATCTCGGTCATCAGCGCACAGTAGCTTCCGCTGTCATGATCCTGATCGGAATATCCCGCCGAAGCCCGCGCCTCCGGCGGAACCTCAAATGTTGCTCTGAAGGAAGCCCGTAGGTGATTCGGTGCGGTGCGCCGGGGCCATACCCCCCTCACGGACGAGGAGGGGGACACGGATGCGGGCACTGGGCACGGGGATCGGGTGGCGGCCGGAGATCGCCGAGGCCGTGGAGCGCATGCCGGGCATCGACTGGGTGGAGGTCGTGGCGGAGAACGTCTGCCCCGGCCATCTCCCCGAGTCCCTGCTGCGGCTGCGGGAGCGCGGGGTCACCGTGATCCCGCACGGCGTGTCCCTCGGCCTCGGCGGCGCCGACCGGCCCGACCCGGACCGGCTGACGGCGCTGGCGGAGCGGGCGGAGGCGCTGGGCGCCCCGCTGGTCACCGAGCACATCGCGTTCGTCCGCGCGGGCGGCCCGCGCACCGCGTCCCCGCTGCTGGAGGCCGGGCACCTGCTGCCGGTGCCGCGCACCCGGGACGCCCTGGACGTGCTGTGCGAGAACGTCCGCATCGCCCAGGAGGCGCTGCCGGTGCCGCTCGCCCTGGAGAACATCGCCGCCCTGTTCGGCTGGCCGGGCGAGGAGCTGACGGAGGGGCGGTTCCTGTCCGAGCTGGTCGAGCGGACCGGCGTACGGCTGCTGATCGATGTCGCCAACCTGCACACCAACCGCGTCAACCGGGGCGAGGACCCGGCCGAGGCGCTGGCCGCGCTGCCGCTGGAGGCGCTCGCCTACGTCCATGTCGCGGGTGGCTTCGAACGCGACGGCGTCTGGCACGACAGCCACGCCCACCCCGTCCCCCGCCCGGTCCTCGACCTCCTGACCGACCTCTCCACCCGGGTGGCCCCGCCCGGGGTGCTCCTGGAGCGTGACGAGAACTTCCCCGAACCAGCTGAGCTGGAGGCCGAGTTGACGGCGATCCGGGCGGCGGTGGCGGTGGGGCGGGGGCGGGGTGCGGCGCGGGGTCCCGCTGATGACGGTGCGGTTGGGCGGGCTCGGGGTACGGGGCGGGGTACCGCTGATGCCGGTGCGACCGAGCGGGCTCGGGGTACGGGGCGGGGTGCCGCTGATGCCGGTGCGGCCGGTGGCCGTACGGCGGCCGGGGGCGGGGGTGTGGCCGTGCTGGCGCCGGCGACGGCCGGGGTGGAGGTCCGCGAGGCCACCCGGCAGCGGCTCGGGGTCGCCCAGGCGGCCGTGCTGTCGGCGCTGGTGGCGGGGACGCCGGTGCCGGAGGGGTTCGACCGGGTGCGGATGGGGGTGCAGGCGCGGGCGCTGGCGGCGAAGCGGGCGGACGTGGTGGCGAAGGTCGCGCCGGAACTGCCGAGGATTCTGGGGGCGGGGTACCGGCCGGCGTTCCTGGAGTACGCCCGCGAGCGGCCGATGAGCGGGGGGTACCGCCGGGACGCCCTCGACTTCGCGGCGCATGTGCTGCGCAGCGGGGCGCCGTTGCCGGGCGGCGCGGACGCCGCGCTGCGCGAGTGGTGGCTGGACCGGGCGGGCCCGGCACCGAGGCCCCACGGGCGGCGAGCGCGGATTGCCCGGGCGGCGCGGAGGGTGCTGCCGGGGAGGAGGTGAGGCGCGGACGGTACGGGCGGGCGGGGCGCGGCCGTGCAGGCGGGCGGGGCGCGGCGCGGCCGGAGCGATACCGACCCGTGGCCGGAACCGGCGCGCACCCCAACTGCCCCGACGACACGCACCCCAGCCGCGCCGCCCCCGGCCGGAAACAGCGCGCTTCCCAGCCGTGCCTCCCCGCGACCCTCCCCCATCGCCCACCGCCCAGTAATATCCAACCCCGCACCAGCCCGTACCACCCCGCACCCGCCCCCCGACCCACCGTGGTGTGCGGTGCGTAGCAGGAGTCACCATGCGACCGCGTCCCCCGATCCAGGGTCGAGGCATATTCAGCGGCACCGGGCTCGTCATCGCGGCCCTCGCGGCGACCACGGTCGCGCTGCTGTACCCGCTGTGGACCTACGCCGACCGGCAGCAGCCCGCCGGCGCGGCCACCCTGAGCGCCCGGACCGTGACCACGCCGTACGGCCCGCTGTCCGCGCAGGACCAGGACTTCATCACCAAGGTGCGGCTGGCGGGACTGTGGGAGCTGCCCGCCGGCCGGCTCGCGGAGCACAAGGGCACCACCCCGGCCGTACGCGCGGCGGGCCGGCACCTGATCGACGGCCACACCTCCCTCGACGCGCATGTGCGCACCGTCGCCACCCAGCTCGGCGTCCCGCTGCCCAACGAGCCGAACGAGCAGCAGAAGCAGTGGCTCGCCACCCTGAACACGGCCCAGGGCCAGGACTTCGACCGCCAGTTCGCCGGCCTGCTGCGCCTCGCCCACGGCCGGGTCTTCTCGCTGGTCGCCGCCGTCCGGGCGGGCACCCAGAACTCCCTGGTCCGCGATCTCGCCGACGACGCCAACGCGACCGTCCTCGACCACATCAAGGTCCTGGAGGCGACGGGGTACGTCGACTTCGCCTCGCTCGCCCGCCAACTGGCGGCCTCCGCCACCCCCGTACCGACCCCGCCCGCGGTCGCACCCGCCTCCGCCGTCCCGGTCACACCCGGCCCCTGACCTGCGCGGCGAACGGAACGTCACAAAGCCGCAACAGCGCGTCCGGATACGGGAAATGCCATGGCGCGGGCCCGGGGCCGTGACATAGAAACACGTCATGTTCTGGGTCCTACTCCTGCTCCTGGCCTGGGCTTTCGCCGGTACGGCCTGTACCCGGCTGTGTCTGGCGGCAGCCCGCGCGGCCGCCGTCGACACGGATGCCGCGACAGCGGACCGGGAGCACGCGCTGACGTTGTACGAGGCGGCCTTCCTCTCCGGCGGCCCCGCCCGGGTCGCCGACGTGACCCTCGTGTCGATGGCCCGGCAGCGCCGTCTGCTGCTCGCCCACACCGGCTGGGCCACCGTGGTGGACCCGCGGGGCCGGGACGAGCTCGAGAAGTCCGTCATAGGGGCGATAGGGCCGGAGGGCCAGTCCCGGATCGCACCGGTGCGGGCGCGGACGGCCGGCGCGGAGGCGGTACGGCGGCTGGCCGACGGACTGGTGCACGCGGGCCTCGCGGTACCCGACGGCGCCCGTACGGGGACCGTGGGGGCCGCCGTACGGCAGGTGCGGGCCGCCGCCGCGGCCGCGCTGCTGCTCGGGGTGACCGCGCTGCTGCTGCCCGTCGAGTCGGGGACGTCCCGGCTGCTGGTCGGCCTGTGGTTCGCGCTGCCCGTCGTCCTGTCCCTGAGCTGCCTGGCCATCGCCCGCTTCGAGGTGCACCCGTACTCGCGCTGGGCCTCCCCGGCCGGTCAGCGACTGCTGGGCGCCCTGGCCCGCAGGCCGGCCGGTGACGAACGGTCCTTCCTCACCTCGGTCGCCATGCGGGGCGTCCGCGCGATCGGCGAACCGGAGCTGCGCGCGGCCTTCGCCCACCGCGACCAGCCCCACTGGCGGGACTAGGGCCTTTCTTTCGGATCAGGTCGGCTGCGGCGCCGGCGCCTTCTCGGCCGACCCGAGCGGGCTCTGGTGCGTGCAGATGCAAGGCGGAGGACCGAGTCGACGCGGAGCGATGGGGGTCCCCCCGCGCGAGCGCAGCCGAGCGTGGGGGAGAGGGACGACAACGCAGCAGATGTGCGTGCCAGGGCCCGCGACGCCGGCAAGATCCGAAAGAGAGGCCCTAGGGGCAAAGAGAGGTCCTGAGGGCGCCGAAGGGCTTCGGGGGGCGCACAGGGGGCATTGGCGCCGACACCGGCCGGGTGGTGCTTGCCTTCCCCGACAGTCATACGAAACATCCCTTTTGTGGTCGCCGGGCCATGGCAGCCGTGCCATCGCCGCCGCTCACCGAAGGGATTCGCGATGAGAACTGCCGCCCTGTACTCGGCCGCCGGTTCCCTGCTCCTGACCAGCCTGGCCGCGGCCCCCGCGGGCGGCGCACCCGGCGGTCCCGGCAGCCTCCCCGGCACCCCCGGCACGGCCGAGCTGCGCGGCACCGCGGTGGCCGTGGCCCGGGCCCGGGCGGCGGGTGTCGACTTCGGGGCCTGTTCCGCGGCCGACGTACCGGACGCGCCGGAGGGCCTGGAGTGCGGCACCGTGACCGTCCCGCTGGACTACGCGCACCCCGACGGCAGGCGGATTCGGCTCACCGTCAGCCGGGTCCGGGCCACCCAGCGGGACCCGCGCAACAGCAAGCGGAAGGTGCCCCGGCAGGGCGCCCTGGTCTACAACCCGGGCGGGCCGGGCGCCTCCGGCATGTACTTCCCGCTGATCGGCGCGGTCCCGCAGTGGAAGCAGATCGCGGCCGCCTACGACCTGGTCGGCTACGCCCCACGCGGAGTGGGCCGTTCGGCGCCGCTGTCCTGTGTGGACCCCGCGCACTTCCTCAAGGCACCGACCGCGGCGCCGGAGCACCCCTCGGAGAGCTACAAGCGGCAGCGGATCGCCCAGGCGAAGGCGTACGCCCGCGGCTGCGCGCAGCGGTCCGGGAGCGGCCTGCGCTTCTTCAACTCGCTCAACAACGCCCGTGACCTGGACGTCCTGCGGGCGGCGCTGGGCGAGGACCGGCTGACCTTCATGGGCGCGTCGTACGGCACGTACTTCGGCGCGCTGTACGCGGCGATGTTCCCCTCGCATGTGCGGCGCATGGTGCTGGACTCGGCGGTGGACCCGGACCCGGAGAAGATCTGGTACCGCGACAACCTGGACCAGTCGGCCGCGTTCGAGGACCGCTGGGCGGACTTCCGGGAGTGGATCGCCCACAACGACGCCGTGTACCGGCTCGGTGACACCCCCGCGAAGGTGCAGCGCAGTTACGACACGGCGCGGGAGCGGCTGGGCCGGAAGGCGGCGGGCGGCACGGTCGGGCCAGGCCAGTTGCAGAACGCGTTCCTGACCGCGGGTTACTACGACGACTTCTGGCCGAGCCGGGCCGCCGCGCTCTCGGCCTATCTGCACGGCGACCCCAAGCCGCTGGTCCGGCTGGCCGCCCCGAGCCCGGAGACGGCCGCGGAGGCGGAGAACGGCAGCGCGGTGTACACGGCCGTCGAGTGCAACGACGCGCCATGGCCGACGGACTGGAAGGTGTGGGACCGGGACAACACCCGGCTGGCCCGCTCTGCGCCCTTCGAGACCTGGGACAACGCGTGGATGAATCTGCCGTGCGCCTACTGGCCGGCGCCCCGGCAGCGGCCGCTGGACGTGCGGACCGGGCCGGGTGAGCTGCCGCCGGTGCTGATCCTGGCGGCCGAGCGGGACGCGGCCGCGCCGTACCCGGGGGCGCTGGAGATGAGCCGGCGGCTGGCCGGTTCGGCGCTGGTGACCGAGCGGGACGCGGGGACGCACGGCATCGGGGGCGGCCCCAATGCGTGCGTCAACGCGTACCTCGATGCGTATCTGCTGGCGGGACGGGTGCCGGAGCGGCATGCGTCCTGTGCCCCGCACAGGCCTCCGGCGGCCGGGCCGAGGGCGCAGAGCACCCTCGCCGGCAGGGTCGGCCGGCGGTGAGGCGGCCTGCGCTCAGGCCAAGCCTGCCACCAGATCCGCGATGTCCTTCCTGCGGCCCGTGAAGAAGGGGACCTCCTCGCGGACGTGCATGCGGGCCTCGGAGCCGCGCAGGTGGCGCATGAGGTCGACGATGCGGTACAGCTCGTCGGCCTCGAAGGCCAGAAGCCACTCGTAGTCGCCGAGCGAGAAGGAGGCGACCGTGTTGGCGCGCACGTCCGGGTAGCCGCGGGCCATCTTGCCGTGGTCGGCGAGCATGCGGCGGCGGTCCTCGTCGGGCAGCAGGTACCAGTCGTAGGAGCGCACGAACGGGTACACGCTCACGTAGTTGCGCGGGGTCTCGTCGGCGAGGAACGCCGGGATGTGCGAGCGGTTGAACTCCGCGGGGCGGTGCAGCGCCATGTTCGACCACACCGGGGTCAGCGCACGGCCGAGCCTGGTGCGGCGGAACAGGTTGTACGCCTCCTGGAGCTGGTCGCTGGTCTCGGCGTGCCACCAGATCATGAGGTCGGCGTCGGCCCGCAGGCCGGAGACGTCGTAGGTGCCGCGGATCGTCACGTCCTTGGCGGCGAGCTGGTCGAACAGCTCCTGGACCTCGTCGGCGTATCCCGCGCGGTCCTCCGGCAGTACGTCCTTCAGCTTGAAGACGGACCAGAGGGTGTAGCGGATGACCTCGTTGAGGTCCTTGGCCAGCTTGCCCTTGTTCGGGATCCTGCCGGACTCGGTGGTGGAGGCGTCGTCACTCATGTCCCTTATTCTCCTGCTCCGCCGTGCAGACTCTGCACCGGGGCCGCGGTGAGCTGCTGCACACCGCGCAGATCTCCGCCCAGCTGGTCCACCGCGGCATTGGCGCTCGCGATGCACGCCGGGATGCCGACGCCGTCGTACTGCGCCCCGCACACCGCGAGGCCGGGCAGCTTGGCGATGTGTTCCCGGACGCGGGCCACGCGCGCGTGGTGGCCCACCGGGTACTGCGGCAGGCCGTCGGTCCAGCGGGTGACCCGGGTGCGCAGGGGTACGGCGTCCAGTCCGGTGGCCTCCCGCAGGTCGTGCCGGGAGACCTCCACCAGTTCGGCGTCGTCGCGCTGGAGGATCTCCGTCTCGCCGTGGCGGCCGACCGAGGTGCGCAGGACGACCACGTCGGGGTCCTCCTCGGCGATCCAGCCCCACTTGCGGGAGGCGAAGGTGGAGGCCTTGATGGTGCGGCCGTCGACGGGCGGGACGAGGAAGCCGCTGCCCTCGGGCAGGTCCAGCCCGGTGCGCCGGTAGGCGAGGGTGACCAGGGCCATGGAGGCGTACTCGATCGCGGCCAGTTCGGCGGCGGCCGCCGGGGACTCGGCGCGCAGCAGCCGCGCGGCGGCCGGGGCGGGTACGGCGACGATCACCGCGTCGGCGTGCAGCTCCCGGTCGCCGGCCGCGACCCGCCAGCCGCCGCCGGCCTCCCGGCGCAGCCCGGTCACGGGCGTCCCGGTGAGGATCTCGCCGCCGCGCGCGCGGACGGACTCGGCGACGGCGAGGGGCAGTGTGCCCACCCCGCCCTCGATGCCCATGAAGACCGGGCCGGTCTGCGCGCTCGCGGCGGCCTTGGCCTGGATCTCCCGGACGCCCTCGGTGAGGGAGGCGTGGGCGCGGGCGGCCTGGAAGAGCTGGGGTACGGCCGAGCGCATCGAGATGCGGTACGCGTCGCCCGCGTAGACCCCGCCGAGGAGGGGCTCGACCAGCCGGTCGACGACCTCGCGGCCGAGCCGGGCGGCCACGTACGCGCCGACTGCCACGTCGTCACCGATCTCGGTGCGGGGCAGGCCGGCGTCCTGCTCGATCCGGGCCAGGCCCTCGTCGGACAGGACTCCGGACAGTGCGGCGGCGGTGCCGGGGACGCCCATCACATGGCCCTTCGGCATGGGACGCAGGGCGCCGCGGGTCCAGATCGAGGCGGTGGCGGTGGCCGGCGGCTGGAGCCGCTCGCCGAGGCCGACTTCCCGGGCGAGGGCCACTGCCTCGGGGCGGCGGGCGAGCATCGACTCGGCGCCGAGGTCGACCCGCACGCCCGCGATCTCGCCGGGCAGCAGCTTGCCGCCGACCCGGTCGGAGGCCTCCAGGACGGTCACGCGGACGCCGCGTGCCAGCAGGCGGTGGGCGGCGGCCAGGCCGGCGATACCGGCTCCGACGACGACGGCGTGCTCCGCTTCGGTACCCCTTGCGCTCATGCCCCCACTCTCTCAGACCCCGCTGACACTCCGTCCGGGACCCGGGATCACCGGGTGCGGACGGCGGGTCCTGCCCTAGCGTGTCCCCATGGGCAACGGTGGCATGGAGCGGCTGGTCGTGATCGGCGGGGACGCGGCGGGGATGTCCGCCGCGTCACAGGCGCGGCGGATGAAGGACCCCGGCGAGCTGGAGATCGTGGCGTTCGAGCGCGGGCACTTCACCTCCTACTCGGCGTGCGGCATCCCGTACTGGGTGGGCGGCGACGTGGCCGAGCGCGACGACCTGATCGCCCGCACCCCCGAGGAGCACCGGGCCCGCGGGATCGATCTGCGGCTGCGCACGGAGGTGGTGGAGATCGACATTCCCGGACAGCGGGTACGCGCGCGTGACGTCGATTCCGGGGCCGAGTCCTGGACGTCGTACGACAAGCTCGTCCTCGCCACCAGCGCCCGCCCGGTCCGTCCGGACCTGCCCGGCGCGGACGCCGCGGGGGTGCACGGTGTGCAGACCCTGGACGACGGCCAGGCCCTGCTCGACACGCTCACGCGTGCGCGTGGGCGCCGCGCGGTGGTCGTGGGGGCGGGCTACATCGGCGTGGAGATGGCCGAGGCGCTGCTCCACCGCGGCTTCGAGGTGACCGTCGTCAACCGCGGCCGGGAGCCCATGTCGACGCTCGACCCGGACATGGGCCGGCTGGTGCACCGGGCCATGGAGGGCCTGGGCATCGCCATGGCGAACGACGCCGAGGTCACCAAGATCCTCACCGACGCGGACGGCGGTGTCCGCGCGGTGGCCACCCGGGAGGCCGAGTACCCGGCGGACGTGGTGGTCCTCGGGATCGGCGTCCGCCCGCAGACCGGTCTCGCCGAGGCGGCCGGTCTCCCCCTCGGCGCCCACGGCGGCCTGCTCACCGACCTCGCCATGCGGGTGCGCGGCCACGAGAACATCTGGGCGGGCGGCGACTGCGTGGAGGTGCTGAACCTGGTCTCCGGCCAGGAGCAGTACGTCCCGCTGGGCACCCACGCCAACAAGCACGGCCAGGTCATCGGCACCAACGCGGGCGGCGGCTACGCCACCTTCCCGGGCGTGGTCGGCACGGCCGTCAGCAAGGTGTGCGACCTGGAGATCGCCCGTACGGGGCTGCGCGAGAAGGACGCCCGCAGGGTGGGTCTCGCGTACGAGACGGTCACCATCGAGTCGACCAGCCGCGCGGGCTACTACCCGGGTGCCTCCCCGATGACGGTCAAGATGCTCGCCGAACGCCGTACCGGCCGGCTGCTCGGCGTGCAGATCGTCGGCCGGGAGGGCGCGGCGAAGCGGGTGGACATCGCCGCGGTGGCGCTCACCGCGCGGCTGACGGTGGAGGAGATGACGGCCCTGGACCTCGGCTACGCCCCGCCCTTCTCCCCGGTGTGGGACCCGGTCCTGGTGGCGGCGAGAAAGGCGGCGGCGAAGGTGCGTCAGGGGGCGGCCCGGTGAGGCGCCCTATGCCGACCCGCTGATCCGGGGCAGGGCGGACACCGCCGCGCCGCCGGTGGCGTCCGCGGGCTTCGCATGGGTGGCGGTCGGCCGGGCCGAGCGCAGGCGGTGGCTGACGGCCTCGTCCAGCGTCACCGGCCGCCCGGTCTGCGCCGCCAGCCGGCCGGCGTCCTGGCCGAGCCGGGCGACGTCCTCCCAGGGGAGCCGTATCACCAGTGACAGCTCGGCCTCGCCGTCGGGCAGAGCATGCAGAGCCGGAACCTGTGCAGCGTTCATCGCCTGTCCTCACGTCGGTTGTGAAGAGATACGCACACCCGCTCGGAGGTGTTCACCGATTCACCCGGCCCGCCTGGGGCAGTAGTCCTGTGTGGTCATCCCCGTCCATGACGTGAACCCGGTGCGCCGCACCCCCTGGGTGACGTACGCCCTCATCGCCGCCAATGTGCTCGTGTTCATCTCCACGCCCGGCATAGCCGGTTCCGTGGCCGGCGGCAGCGATCTGGTCCAGCTGTGCCGGCTGCACGCCTTCATGGACCACTACGCGGCGGTCCCGCGGGAACTGATCCACCATCAGCTGCCGCGGGTGGTGCCGACCGGTCAGGCGGGGCTGGGCCCGCACGGCCCGGGCTGTGTCGTGGGCCCGCCCGGCTACCACAAGTCGCCGGCGCTGTCGGTGTTCACGGCGATGTTCCTGCACGGCAGCTGGCTGCACCTGCTCGGCAACATGCTCTTCCTGCTGATCTTCGGCAACAATGTCGAGGACCGGATGGGGCACATCCGCTTCTTCCTCTTCTACGTCGTCTGCGGCTATGCGGCCGGGTACGGCTTCGCGCTGCTGAACGCCGGTTCCGGCGAACCGCTGATCGGGGCGTCCGGGGCGATCGCCGGGGTCCTCGGCGCGTACATCGTGCTGTGGCCGAAGGCCAGGGTGTGGGTGCTGGTGCCGTTCCTGGTCTTCCTGCCGCTGCGGCTGCCCGCCTGGCTGGTGCTGGGCTTCTGGTTCGCGCTCCAGGCGGTGTACTCCTCGGGGCACGGCGTCTCCGGCGCCGGCACGGTGGCGTACGCGGCGCACGTGGTCGGCTTCGTGGCGGGCGCGCTGCTCGCCTGGCCGCTCAAGCCCGGTACGCCTGCCCCGCCGGAGCCGCGCGGCCTGCTGTTCGGCAGGCGCGCCCGGCCCCGGTACACATGGTGAGGTTCAGCGCGCGCTCGCGGCGTGGACGTACTCGACGAGGCGGGTGAGCGCGTCCGGGTCGGTGTTCGGCATGACCCCGTGGCCGAGGTTGAAGATGTGTCCCTCCAGCCCGGCGGCGGCGTCGAGCACCTCCTGGGCCTTGGCCTCGACGGTCTCCTTGCCGGTGAACAGCACGGTCGGGTCGAGGTTGCCCTGGAGCGCCTTGCCCGGGCCGACGCGGCGCTGGGCCTCGTCCAGCGGGACCCGCCAGTCGACGCCGACCACGTCCGCGCCGGCCTCGCCCATGAGCCCCAGCAGCTCGCCGGTGCCGACGCCGAAGTGGATGCGCGGGACGCCGTACCCGGCGACGGCGTCGAAGACCTTCGCCGAGGCGGACATGACCGAGGCGCGGTAGTCGGCGGGGGCGAGGGCGCCGGCCCAGGAGTCGAAGAGCTGGACGGCGCTCGCGCCGGCCTCGATCTGGACCTTCAGGAAGGCGGCCGTGATGTCGGCGAGGCGGTCCAGCAGGTCGGCCCAGAGCTGCGGGTCGCCGTACATCATCGCCTTGGCGTTCTCGTACGTGCGGGACGGGCCGCCCTCGACCAGGTAGCTCGCGAGGGTGAACGGCGCGCCGGCGAAACCGATCAGCGGGGTGCCGCCCAGCTCGCGGGTGAGCAGCCCGACGGCCTCGGTGACGTAGGGCACGTCCTCCGGGGTGAGGTCGCGCAGCCGGTCCAGGTCGGCGCGGGTGCGGATCGGCTCGTCGACGACCGGGCCGACGCCGGGCTTGATGTCCAGGCCGACGCCGATGGCCTTGAGCGGGACGACGATGTCGCTGTAGAAGATCGCCGCGTCGACGTTGTGCCGGCGGACCGGCTGGAGGGTGATCTCGGTGACCAGCTCGGGGCGCATGCAGGAGTCGAGCATCGGGATGCCCTCGCGGACCTTGCGGTACTCGGGCAGGGAGCGGCCGGCCTGGCGCATGAACCACACGGGGGTGTGCGGTACGGGTTCGCGGCGGCACGCCCTGAGGAAGGCGCTGTCGTACGTGGGGGTCGGCTGCGTGCTCTCGTTCGCGGTCACAGGGGCAAGTTTCGCATGCCGCCGCTTCGCCGCCCGCCCGGCAGGGGGTGGCCCGGCGGCGGGGCGCTCGGGCATGCCGTAGGGGTGTCTTGCCCTGCGCGGGGGCCCGCTTCGCCTTACTCTTCCCCGCATGGCTGCGGCTCACGGACAAATGTCGGACGACTCCGACGGAATGGACGACGTGCAGGACACCGAGGGGGCGGACCGGCGTTCCCGTGCTTCAGGCCCCCCGGCTTTCCGGGCCGCGGTCGACGCCCTGCGCGGCTGCCGGCTGCGGCCGCAGGTCGAGGTGGAGCCGACGCCGGCGCCGCAGCGGCTCGCGCCGTACGCGTACGCGCTGGAGGCGGTGGTGGTCGACGGCGAGCAGGAGCTGGCCGACGGCCGGCTGGTGCTGCTGCACGACCCGGCCGGGCATGACGCGTGGCGGGGCACGTTCCGGCTGGTGACGCTGGTGCGGGCGGAGCTGGAGCCGGAGATGGCGGCCGATCCGCTGCTGCCCGAGGTCTGCTGGTCGTGGCTGACCGGTGCGCTCCAGGCGCGCGGGCTCGGTTACGGCGAGCCGAGCGGCACGGTCACCCGGGCGGGGTCGCACTACTTCGGGGGGCTCGCCGAGCGGCCGCCCGCCTCGCAGATCGAGATCCGGGCCTCCTGGACGCCTCGCGAGGGGCTGGGCGGGGTGCCGGACACCGCCGCGCACCTGGCCTCCTGGTGCGATCTGCTGGCGCAGGTGGGCGGGCTGCCGCCGGCCGGTGCGGGGGACGCGTCGGTGGTGACGCTGCCGCAGCGCCGGGGCCCGCAGCCGCACTGAGCCGCCACCGTCGAACCGTCGAACCCGCGAAAACACGGTGAGCGCCGTATTGACCATCTCTTTGTCGATACGGCCACTTTCCGCATCGGAATCGCATCCGCTTGAACCGACTCGATCTTCGGATGATCGATCGCGTGTCCGAATTGCACGGATTGTTACTCACTAGATCGTGATCATTCTCTAAAGGCGGACGGGTTTGCTGCCGAAGACGACTGTGACCTTGAAAGCACGTTTAGTCCCGGCTTCATCCCCCCAAGCCGGCCCCGTCCCCCCACCCCAGGAGGCCTGGTGTCCGTTCTCCTCGAGCAGCCCGCAAGCCTGGTCGCCTACCGCCCGAACAAGCCCACCGCCATGGTGGTCGTGGCCGACCCGCGCGTCCGTTCCACCGTCACGCGCCACCTGTGGGCGCTCGGCGTGCGCGATGTCATCGAGGCCTCGTCCATCGCCGAGGCCCGCCCCCGTATCGGAAACCCCCGCGACATCTGCGTCGCCGACGTCCACCTGCCCGACGGCTCCGGCCTGACCCTGCTGTCCGAGACCCGCGCCGCCGGCTGGCCCAACGGTCTCGCCCTCTCCGCCGCCGACGACATCGGCGCCGTCCGCAACGCCCTGGCCGGTGGCGTCAAGGGCTACGTCGTCACCGGCACCCGCACCAACATCGGGCTGCCCACCCGGCCCGGCGCCACTCCCCTCGGCGCCGCCCGGATGCACCGCCGCCCCCCGGGTGCCCCGAGCCACCCGGGCGGCTACCGGGAGCTGTCCGGACGCGAGGTCGAGGTGCTCCGGCTGGTCGCGGAGGGCCAGTCGAACAAGGCGATCGGCGTCTCCATGGGGCTGTCCGCGCTCACCGTGAAGAGCCACCTCGCCCGTATCGCCCGCAAGCTGGGCACCGGCGACCGGGCCGGAATGGTGGCCGTGGCCCTGCGCACGGGGATCATCCACTGAGCCCGCACCGCGACCGCCCGCCCACCCGGGACCCCGCCCGCCCCCCGAGCCGGCCGGGGCCGCCTCCGGCCCTTCCGGGTGAACCCCGCGTTTCCCCGGCCTGACTGGATTACGACCCTCCGGCGCCCGTCGACGGAACGTTCCGTCGACGGGCGCCGTCCGCGCACGGATACCCTTGACAGGTGACCGACGCCCAAGACACCGCAGCAGACAGCTCCCTGCGCATCACCGGAGGCACCCCTCCGGACGACGCCGGATCTTCTGTCGTGGGGGCGCCGACACCCTTGCTGGAGCCCCGTGAGGGCATTCCCCCGGTGGTCGCCGACGCGGCCACGCTGGCCGAGGTGATCGCCGCGTTCGAGGCGGGCTCCGGCCCGGTCGCCGTCGACGCCGAGCGCGCCTCCGGCTACCGCTACGGCCAGCGCGCCTACCTGGTCCAGCTGCGCCGCGAGGGCGCCGGCACCGCCCTGATCGACCCCGTCGCCTGCCCCGACCTGTCCGGTCTCGGCTCGGCTCTGTCCGGCGTCGAGTGGGTGCTGCACGCCGCCACCCAGGACCTGCCCTGCCTGCGGGAGATAGGCATGGTGCCGACGGGGCTGTTCGACACCGAGCTGGCCGGCCGGCTCGCCGGCTTCCCCCGGGTCGGCCTCGGCGCGATGGTCGAGAACGTCCTCGGATACGTCCTGGAGAAGGGCCACTCCGCCGTCGACTGGTCCACCCGGCCGCTGCCCGAGCCGTGGCTGCGCTACGCCGCCCTGGACGTCGAGCTGCTGGTCGACCTGCGCGACGCCCTGGAGAAGGAGCTGGACCGCCAGGGCAAGCTGGAGTGGGCGCTCCAGGAGTTCGCCGCGATCGCGGCCGCGCCGCCGGCCGAGCCCCGCAAGGACCCCTGGCGGCGGACCTCCGGCATGCACAAGGTGCGCCGACGCCGGCAGCTGGCGGTGGTACGGGAGCTGTGGGAGACCCGGGACCGGATCGCCCAGCGGCGGGACGTGTCGCCGGGCAAGGTGCTGAGCGACGCGGCCATCGTGGAGGCCGCGCTCGCCGTTCCGGCCAATGTGCACGCGCTGGCCGCGCTGAACGGCTTCGGGCACCGCATCGGGCGGCGCCAGCTGGAGCAGTGGCAGGCCGCGGTGGACCGGGCCAGGGCGCTACCCGAGAGCGCGCTGCCGCAGCCGGGGCAGCCGGTGGCCGGGCCGCCGCCGCCGCGGGCCTGGGCCGACAAGGACCCGGCCGCCGCCGCACGGCTCTCGGCCGCGCGCGCGGGCGTGACGGCCCTGGCCGAGCAGCTCGCCCTGCCCCAGGAGAACCTGGTCTCCCCGGACACCGTCCGGCGCCTGTGCTGGGAGCCGCCGAAGGTCGTGGACGCGGCCTCGGTGAGCACCGCCCTGGCCGGCTACGGGGCACGGCCGTGGCAGGTGGAGCTGGTCACCCCGGTACTGGTCGCCGCCCTGGCCAAGGAAAGCGCGTAACTCGAGGAGCTTGCGTAGCCGCCGCAGCGCTGTCGCGCGTGCGGCGGCTGCGGCGTGGCTATCTCGTGGCTCCGCGCAGGAAGCCGTTGTAGATGAACCTCTGAAGCGCCAGGAAGACGATCAGGGTCGGCAGGATCACCAGGACCGTGCCGGCCGAGATGATCTCCCAGTGGGCGCCGTAGGGGCCGCGGAAGCGGAACAGTGACGTCGAGATCACGCCAAGATCCTGGGACGGCATGTACAGGAAGGGGATGTAGAAGTCGTTGTAGACGGCGATCCCCTTCACGATCACCACCGTGGCGATCGCCGGTTTCAGCAGGGGCAGGATGATCCGCCAGTAGACGGTGAACGCGTTGGCGCCGTCCAGGCGGGCCGCCTCGTCCAGGGAGACCGGGATCGAGCGGATGAATTGCAGGAAGATGTAGATCGAGACGATGTCCGTGCCCATGTAGAGCACGATCGGGGCCCAGCGGGTGTCGAACAGGCCGAAGCTGTTGACGATCTGGAAGGTGGCCACCTGGGTGGTCACCCCCGGGACCAGCGCGGCCAGCAGGAACAGGGCCACCACCAGTTTCTTCAGGCGGAAGGCGAAGCGGTCGATGGCGTAGGCCGTCATCGAGCCGATCAGGACTGTGCCGCCGATGGCGAAGGCGCAGATGAACAGGGTGTTGCCGAACGCCTGGAGCATCCGGCCGTCCCGGAACGCCGTCACGTAGTTGTGGAAGTTCAGCAGGTCGTCGGGGAGGGTGAGGGCACCGCTGTCGTTCGCCATCTCCGTGCCGGACTTCAGCGAGGTGAGCAGGACGACGCCGAGCGGGAGCAGCACGACGACGGTGGCGGCGACCAGGCTCGCGTAGACCAGGGCGCGGGCGGCGACGCGGCGCGTCATACGAGGTCCACCCGGTCGTCGGGGACGAGCCTGCGCTGCACCCAGGTCACCGCGAGGACGATCAGGAGCAGCACGATCGCCGCCGCCGAGGCCAGCCCGGTCTTGTTGTACTGGAAGGCCAGCTTCACCGTCTGGGTCACGAAGGTCTCGGTGCCGGTCGCGCCCCCGGTCATGATGTACGGCACCTCGAAGACCGACAGCGAGCCGGAGACGGAGAGGATCACGCTGAGGGTGACGACCGGTTTGATGCCGGGCGCGATGATGTGGCGGAACTGCTGCCAGCGGTTCGCGCCGTCCAGCTCGGCGGCCTCGTACAGCTCGCCCGGGATGGACTGGATCGCGCCGAGGAAGAGGACGAAGTTCAGGCCCGTGTAGCGCCAGACCGAGACCCCGGCGAGCGAGGTGTTCGCGGAGACGGGGGTGCCGAGCCAGGCGTGGTCGCTGTGCACGCCGGCCAGCCGCAGCACGGTGTCGAGGGTGCCGCCGTCCTGGAAGAAGTACAGGAAGACGAAGCCGATCGCGACGCCGTTGATCAGGGACGGGAAGAACAGCACGCCCTTGAAGAAGTTCCGGAAGCGGACCTTGAAGCTGAGGACGGTCGCGAAGTACAGGGCGGCCACGATCTGGAGCACGGAGGCGGCGAGGTAGTAGCCGCTGACGAAGAAGACCTCGAACAGGTCCCGGCGGGTGAAGATCTCGCCGTAGTTGTGGGCGCCGGTGTAGTGGAGTTCGGGGCTGACGCCGTCCCAGTCGGTGAAGCTGTACGCGACCATGTTGGCGATCGGCGCGTAGGTGAAGGTGATCAGCAGGGCGAGCGGGAGGAGCAGGAACAGCCAGGGGGTCAGGGTGCGCCGGCTCATCAGGAGCCCACCCGCTGCTCGGCGTCGGTCCACTTCCGGCCGAGGCCGTCCAGGAAGGCGTCCAGGCTGCCGGAGCGGGCACCGCGGGCCAGGTCGACGAGGTTCTGCCGGTAGTCGGGGGCGTTGATGCCGACCTCGGACTCGGAGTCGATCAGTTTCACCCGGGCGCCGTCGGTGTCGTCCAGCTCGATCAGCTTCACGCCCGCGTCCTGGTACGGCTTGAGGACGTTCGGCAGGGGGGCGTGGATGCGCGGGGAGATCGCCAGGTTGTCGCGGTCGTAGCCGGACTTGTCGGTGAACCAGTCGATCCAGGCGCGGGCCGCGTCCTTGTGGGCGGAGTGGATGTTGACGGCCTGGTTGTAGTCGGGGCCGACGACCGCGCAGAACTTCCCGCCGGCCTGGGCCGGGAAGGGCATGAAGCCGATGTCGTCGGGGTTCACCCCGGCCTTCTTCGCCGCGTCCCGGAACTGGATGACCGCCCAGGTGCCGAGCCACTGGGTGGCGATCTGTCCCTTCGCCAACCGGGCTTTGGACGCTTCCCAGTTGGTGGTCGTCGGGTCCTTCTCGGCCAGGCCCTGGTGGACGATGTCGTAGAGCAGCGTGTCGCCGACGCGCAGGTCGGCGCCGGGCGCCCACGGGTTGCCGGTCGCGAGTTGGGTGGTGGCCCTGGTGTCGCAGTGCACCGAGCCGTTGACGAAGGTCCAGGCGGTCAGCGGCCACTGGGCGGCGAAGTTGGTGTAGTACGGGATCGCGCCGGTCTTCTGCTTGACGGCCTTCAGAGCGGCGAGGAACCCGGCGGGGGTGGTGGGCCACTCGGTGACGCCCGCCTGCCGCCAGACGCGCTTGTTGTAGACGAAGCCGGGGGTGACGCCGATCGGGCTCTGGCCGTACACCTTGCCGTCGACGGTGGTGAAGTCGGTGAAGCGGTACTTGCTGGAGCGTTCGGCCCGGCTGCCGAGGGAGGCGAAGAACCTCGGGTAGTCGCTCTTCTTGATGACCCCGGGGATCATCAGGACGTCACCGTAGTTCTCGGTGTTCATCCGGATCTTGACTTCGGACTCGTAGTCGGTGAGGGCCTGGAACTTCACCTTCACCTTCGGGTACGTCCTGTTGAACTCGGCCGCGTACCGGTCCATCGTGCCGTCCTGCACGAGGTCGGTGCGCTGGGTGAGGACCGTGATGGTCCCGCTCACCTTCGCCGGGTCGGTGGGCGCGGCGGCGTCCTCGCCCCTGGTCGCGCCTCCGGTGCCGGTGCAGCCCGCGAGCAGCAGGGCGGCGGCCGCCAGGGCGGTGGCGAGGGCGGTCGTACGGCGGTTCATGTGCATCAGCTCCGTTCGCGAAATGACGGACGAGCACGTGCGGGGTTGGCTGGTTCGGCACTCTGACAGCGCTTTCCTCAACCGGTAAAGTCCCAATCCCGCCAAGGATGGCAGAACCACGTCCAGTGCTGGCATAGACCGGTTTAGGGAGTGTGCATGCTGGAGGTCACACCGCTCGGCGACGGCTGGATCCTGCGGCACGAGGGGGCGGAGCTGCCCGCCCGGGTGCCGGGGTGTGTGCACACCGATCTGCTCGCGGCCGGGGTGATCCCGGATCCCTTCCTCGGCACGAACGAGCGCGCGGTGGCCTGGGTCGGGCGGCGGGCGTGGACGTACGAGAGGGAGCTGCGCGCGGCCAGCGGCCACCAGCGGACCGATCTCGTCTTCGACGGGCTGGACACCGCCGCCCGGATCACCCTGGACGGCCGGCTCCTCGGCAGCGTACGGAACATGCACCGCTCGTACCGCATCCCCGTCACCGGCCTCACGGGCCGGCTGGCGGTGCGGTTCGAGTCCGCCTACGCCGAGGCGAAGGCGGTGCGCGACCGGCTGGGCGAGCGGCCCGCCGCCTATGCCGAGCCGTACCAGTACCTGCGCAAGATGGCCTGCTCCTTCGGCTGGGACTGGGGGCCCACGCTGGTGACGGCCGGAATCTGGCGCCCGGTGCGGCTGGAGCACTGGTCCACCGCCCGGATCAGCCGGGTCCGGCCGCTCGTGACCGTCGAAGAGGGCACGGGCGTGGTCGAGTTGCACATCGAGGTGGAGCGGACCGGCGCACCGGCCCGGCTCGCGGTCGAGGCCCGGGTGGCCGGGCGGACGGCGCGGGCCGACCTGGCCGGGGCGGGCGGGACGGTGCGGGTCCGGGTGCCGGACGTACGGCTGTGGTGGCCGCGCGGGTACGGCGAACAGCCCCTGTACGACATGGAGGTGACACTCCTGCACGAGGACGCGCCGCTCGATGTGTGGCGGCGCCGGATAGGTTTCCGGACGGTGGAGCTGGACCGCCGGCCGGACGCCCACGGCACCGGGTTCACCCTGGTCGTCAACGGGGAGCGGCTGTTCGCCCGGGGGGTCAACTGGATCCCGGACGACGTCTTCCCGTCCCGGGTCGGCCGCGAGCGGTACCGGGAGCGGCTCGGGCAGGCCGCCGCGGCGGGCGTGGACCTGGTCCGGGTCTGGGGCGGCGGGATCTACGAGAGCGAGGACTTCTACGACGCCTGCGACGAGCTGGGCCTGCTGGTCTGGCAGGACTTCCCGTTCGCCTGCGCGGCCTACCCGGAGGAGGAACCGCTGCGCGGGGAGGTGGAGGCGGAGGCCCGCGAGAACGTCGTACGGCTGATGCCGCATCCCTCGCTGGTGCTGTGGAACGGCAACAACGAGAACCTGTGGGGCTTCCGGGACTGGGACTGGGAGCGGCGGCTGGCCGGGCGGTCCTGGGGCGAGGGGTACTACCTGGGGGTGCTGCCGCGCGTGGTGGCCGAGCTGGACCCCACCCGGCCGTACACGGCGGGCAGCCCGTGGTCCGGCTCCTGGGACCGGCACCCCAACGACCCGGCGCACGGCACCCACCACTCCTGGGAGGTGTGGAACCGCGCGGACTACGCCGACTACCGGCTGAGCGTGCCGCGGTTCGTCGCGGAGTTCGGCTGGCAGGCGCCGCCCGCCTACGCCACGCTGCGCCGGGCGCTGCCGGACGAGGAACCGGCGGCGGACTCCCCCGGCATGCTGCACCACCAGAAGGCGGACGACGGCAACGGCAAGCTGGAGCGCGGCCTCGCCCGCCATTTCGCCACGCCGGTACGGGACTTCGACCGCTGGCACTACCTCACCCAGGTCAACCAGGCGCGGGCGGTGGCCGCCGGGATCGAGCACTGGCGGTCGCACTGGCCGGTGTGCGCGGGCACGGTCGTCTGGCAGCTCAACGACTGCTGGCCGGTGACCTCCTGGGCGGCGATCGACGGGGACGGGCGGGAGAAACCGCTGTACCACGAGCTGAAGCGGCTGTACGCGGACCGGCTGCTGAGCCTGCGCGCGGCGGACGGTTCCGTGCAGCTGGCCGCGGTCAACCAGTCCGCCGACGCCTGGACGGGGTCGGTGCGGCTGCGCCGGATGACCGTCGACGGCGCGGTGCTCGGCGAGGCAGGCGTCGAACTGGCCGCCGCGGCGCGGTCGGTGGCCCGGACCGCCGTACCGCCGGAGCTGCTGCCCGCCGGGGCGAAGGAGTTCCTGGTCGCCGACACGGAGGGGCCGGGCGATGCCGAGGGGCTGCGTGCCCTGCACTTCCCCGTGCCGGACCGGGACATCCCGTATCCGCGGCCGGAATTCGAGGTGGAGGTGGCGCCGGGGGCGGTGACGGTCACGGCCCGGACCCTGGTGCGGGACCTGCTGTTGCAGGCCGACCGGCTGGACCCGGCGGCGCGGGCCGACCGCGGCCTGATCACGCTGCTGCCCGGCGAACGGGTCACGATCGGGGTGTCCGGCTGGCAGACTCCGGATCCGTCCGCCGCCCGGTCCGCCCTGTACTGCATGGAGCCCGCCTGATGAGTCCGACACCGCCGCCCCGCGTCACGATCAAGGATGTCGCCGCGCGCGCCGGGGTGTCCAAGGGGGCCGTGTCGCTGGCGTTCAACCACAAGCCGGGCCTGTCCGAGGCGACCCGGGACCGGATCTTCGCGGCGGCCCGCGAGCTGGGCTGGGCGCCGAGCCACACGGCCCGTTCGCTGGCCGGGGCGCGGGTGGACGTGGTGGGCCTGGCCATCTGCCGGCCGGCCCGGATGCTGGGCCTGGAGCCCTTCTACATGGAGTTCGTGTCCGGGGTGGAGAGCGTGCTGAGCGAGCACTCCTGCTCGCTGCTGCTGCGGCTGGTGCGCAGTCCGGAGGAGGAGGCCGGGCTGCTGGAGTCGTGGTGGCGGGGCCGGCACATCGGCGGTGTCATCCTGGTCGACCTGCGCGCGGACGACCCCCGGGTGCCGGTGGCCCGGCGGCTCGGGCTGCCCGCGGTCGCGGTCGGACACCCGTCCCTGACCGGCGGGCTCACCTCGGTGTGGACCGACGACACCACCGCCGTCACCGAGGCGGTGCGGTATCTCGCGGCGCTCGGGCACCGGCGGATCGCCCGGGTGGGCGGCGCGGCGGCCCTCGGCCACACCGGGATCCGGGCGGCGGCCTTCGACGAGGCCGGGCGGGCGCTGGAGCTGGCCGGGGCCTGGCAGGTGGCGACCGACTTCTCCGGCGAGTCGGGGGCGCGGGCCACCCGCTCGCTGCTGACGGCGCCGGCCCGGGACCGGCCGACGGCGATCGTGTACGACAACGACATCATGGCGGTGGCGGGGCTCGCGGTGGCCGCGGAGATGGGGCTGCGGGTGCCGGCCGATGTGTCGCTGCTGGCCTGGGACGACTCGCAGCTGTGCCGGCTGACCCACCCCACGCTGTCGGCGATGAGCCATGACGTGCACGGCTTCGGCGCGGAGGTGGCCAGGACCCTGTTCGGGGACATCGCGGGCGGCGGTCCGGGGTCGCATCCGGTGCCCACTCCGGTGCTGACGCCGAGGAGCTCGACGGCTCCGCCGGGGCCGCCGGTGTCCGCCATCGGGGTGTGACCTTCGCCGCTAAGGCGAACAGGACTGGGCAGCTACATTACTCGGCAGTAGCATGGGCTTAAGCAAGCGCTCAGCGTTCCGCACCCTGGAGGAGAGCCATCGTGCCTCGTACCGTCAGGGACGTCGTCTTCGTCGACGGCGTCCGTACCCCGTTCGGCAAGGCGGGCCCGAAGGGCATCTACCACGAGACCCGCGCCGACGACCTCGTCGTGAAGGCGATCCGGGAGCTGCTGCGCCGCAACCCCGGTCTGGACCCGAAGGCGGTGGACGAGGTCGCCATCGCCGCGACCACCCAGATCGGCGACCAGGGGCTGACCATCGGCCGCACGGCCGGCATCCTCGCGGGCCTGCCGCAGTCGGTCCCCGGCTACTCCATCGACCGCATGTGCGCGGGCGCGCTGACGGCGGTCACCACGGTTTCCGGCTCCATCGCCTTCGGCGCGTACGACGTCGCCATCGCCGGCGGTGTCGAGCACATGGGCCGCCACCCGATGGGTGAGGGCGTGGACCCCAACCCGCGGTTCGTCTCCGAGAAGCTCGTCGACGAGTCCGCCCTGTTCATGGGCATGACCGCGGAGAACCTGCACGACCGCTACCCGCAGATCACCAAGCTGCGCGCCGACGAGTACGCGGTGCGCTCGCAGGAGAAGGCCGCCAAGGCGTACGCCAACGGCAAGATCCAGCAGGACCTGGTGCCGATCTCGGTGCGCCGTACCAACCCGGAGGCCGGCGAGACCGGCTGGGGCCTGGTCACCGCCGACGAGCCGATGCGCCCGGGCACGACCCTGGAGAACCTGTCCGGTCTGAAGACGCCGTTCCGCGTCCACGGCCGGGTCACCGCCGGTAACGCGGCCGGTCTGAACGACGGCGCCACCGCGTCGATCGTGGCGAGCGAGGAATTCGCCCGCGAGCACGGCCTGCCGGTCAAGATGCGCCTGGTGTCGTACGCCTTCGCGGGCGTCGAGCCGGAGGTCATGGGCTACGGCCCGATCCCGGCCACGGAGAAGGCCCTCGCCAAGGCGGGCCTGTCCATCTCCGACATCGGCCTGTTCGAGATCAACGAGGCCTTCGCCGTCCAGGTCCTGGCCTTCCTCGACCACTACGGCATCGCCGACGACGACGCGCGGGTCAACCAGTACGGCGGCGCGATCGCCTTCGGTCACCCGCTCGCCTCCTCCGGCGTCCGTCTGATGACGCAGCTGGCCCGCCAGTTCGAGGAGCAGCCGCACGTCCGCTACGGCCTGACCACCATGTGCGTCGGCTTCGGCATGGGCGCGACGGTCATCTGGGAGAACCCGCACTTCGAGGGGGACAAGTGAGCACCACCGCCGAGCTTCTGAAGCAGGCCTCGGACCTGTTCCCCGACGAGGTCGTCACCAGTGCGCACGTGCGCCACTTCGACCTGCCGTTCGGCGCCGGCCGCTTCGCGCTGATCACGCTGGACAACGGCCTGGACCACACCAAGCCGACCACCTTCGGCCCGGCCTCGCTGGCGAACCTGAACACCGCCATCGACCAGGTCGAGAAGGAGGCCGCCGACGGCGCCATCGTCGGTGTCGGCATCACCGGCAAGCCGTTCATCTTCGCGGTCGGCGCCGACCTCAAGGGCGTCGAGCTGCTGAAGGAGCACGAGCACGCGCTCGCCATCGGCAAGGGCGGCCACGACGTCTTCAAGCGCCTCGGCAAGCTGGCCGTACCGACCTTCGCCTACTACAACGGCGCGGCGATGGGCGGCGGCGTCGAGGTGGGCCTGCACTGCACCTACCGGACCGTCTCCAAGGCGATCCCGGCGTTCTCGCTGCCCGAGGTCTTCCTCGGCCTGGTCCCCGGCTGGGGCGGCTGCACCCTGCTGCCGAACCTGATCGGCGCCGACAAGGCCGTCTCGGTCATCATCGAGAACTCGCTGAACCAGAACAAGCAGCTCAAGGGCGAGCAGGTCTTCGAGCTGGGCATCGCCGACGCGCTGTTCGAGGGCGCCGACTTCCTCGAGCAGTCGCTGCTGTGGACCGCCCAGGTCCTCAAGGGCGACATCCAGGTCGAGCGTCCGGTGATCGACCGCGGCGAGGCCTGGGACCAGGCCGTCGCGCGCGGCCGGTTCATCGCCGACGGCAAGGTGCACGGCGCGGCCCCGGCCGCCTACCGCGCCCTGGACATCATCGCCGCCGCCAAGAACGGCGACCTCCAGCAGGGTTACGACGCCGAGGACCAGGCGCTCGCCGACCTGATGATGGGCGGTGAACTGCGTTCCGGCATCTACGCGTTCAACCTGGTGCAGAAGCGCGGCAAGCGCCCGGCCGGCGCCCCGGACAAGAGCCTGGCCCGCCCGGTCACCAAGGTCGGTGTCGTCGGCGCCGGCCTGATGGCCAGCCAGCTCGCGCTGCTCTTCCTGCGACGCCTGGAGGTGCCGGTCGTGCTGACCGACATCGACCAGGAGCGCGTCGACAAGGGTGTGGGCTACGTCCACGCCGAGATCGACAAGCTCCTCGGCAAGGGCCGTATCAACCAGGACAAGGCCAACCGCCTCAAGGCGCTGGTCACCGGTGTCCTGGACAAGGCCGAGGGCTTCGCGGACGCGGACTTCATCATCGAGGCCGTGTTCGAGGAGATGGGTGTCAAGCAGAAGGTGTTCGCGGAGGTCGAGGCGGTCGCCCCGGCGCACGCGATCCTCGCCACCAACACCTCCTCTCTCTCCGTCACGGAGATGGCCTCCAAGCTCCAGCACCCCGAGCGGGTCGTCGGCTTCCACTTCTTCAACCCGGTCGCGATCCTGCCGCTGCTGGAGATCGTCCGCGGTGAGCGGACCGACGACGCCTCGCTGGCGACCGCGTTCGCGGTGGCCAAGAAGCTGAAGAAGACCGCGGTCCTGGTCAAGGACGCCCCGGCGTTCGTCGTCAACCGCATCCTGACCCGCTTCATGGGCGAGATCCAGAACGTCATCGACGAGGGCACCCCGGTCGCCGTCGCCGAGAAGGCGATCGAGCCGCTGGGCCTGCCGATGTCGCCGCTGGTCCTGCTGGAGCTGGTCGGCCCCGCAATCGGCCTGCACGTCTCGGAGACCCTCAACAAGGCGTTCCCGGACCGCTTCACGGTCTCCCCGAACCTCAAGGCGGTCGTGGAGGCGGGCAAGCGCGGCTTCTACGTCTACGACAGCGGCAAGCCGGAGCTGGACCCGGAGGTCGTCGCGCTGCTGAAGCAGGGCGACAGCGTCCTGTCCGAGGAGCAGGTGCGCGAGCGCGTGCTGAACGCGGTGACGCAGGAGATCGGGCTCATGCTCGACGAGGGCGTCGTCGCCGAGGCCCAGGACATCGACCTGTGCCTGATCACGGGCGCCGGCTGGCCCTTCCACCTGGGCGGCATCACGCCGTACCTGGACCGTGAGGGCGTCTCGGAGCGGGTGAACGGCAAGCGGTTCCTCGCACCGGGCGTGGCGAGCGTCCCGGCGTAACACCGGTACGACAGCGAAGGGCCCCCGCCGCGGCGGGGGCCCTTTCCTGTTCTTTCCCTCTGCTCAGACCTGCCGCCACGCCTCCAGCGCCAGTCCCGGCTCGTCCTTGCGCCGGGTGAGCAGCAGCCGGCCGGTGGACGGCGACAGGGTCGCGGCCACCACGCGGTCGTCCGCGTCCTTGGTCAGGGCGACCAGCGCGTCGACGGGCAGCTGCGGGCCCGACTCCGTCCACCAGGCGCCCGCCGACTCCTGCTCCGAGGGGTAGGCGGCGAAAGCGACCCGGCCGCTCTCCGAGCGCTGGGCGAGCACGGTGCAGTCGTAGCCGTCGAGTTCGCAGCGGACCGCGGCGACCGGGCCGGGGCCCGCCGCACGCACCAGGACCACCGGCTTGCCGCCGGGACGCCAGGCGCACAGGTCGCCCGAGGGGTCCGTGTAGAAGAGGGTCGTGCGCTCGGCGGAGGTGGCGAGGGCGCGCAGCGTGCCCGGGCGGACCGGGGCCTTCAGCGGCTCCTGCATGACCGGGGTGGCGCCCGGCTCCTCCTGGCGCCAGTGCAGGACGCCGTCGGGGACGGCCGCGTACACCTCCACCAGGCCGGACTCGCCGGTCACCGCCGCCAGCCCGTCCTGGACCTTGCTGCCGCGCAGATCCCGCCAGGGTTCCCAGCCGCCCGTCTCCTTCTGGGCGACATGGTGCACCCCGGCGCCGTTGTTGCGGACGAACACATGGGCGCGGCCCTGGGCGTCGACCGTGACCGCGGGGGTGCCCGTCCGGTCGCCCTTCTTCTTCGGGTGCCCGATCGGGTTCCAGTCCAGGGGCGCGAGCAGCGGGCGGAAGTGCGTGGAGTGCACCAGGCCCGACTCGCCCTCGACCGTCGGCCGCCAGGCCACCAGGTGGGCATAGCCGTCGGCACCCCCGCCGACGCCCACCGAGGGGTGCAGCCGCTGATCGCCGCCCGCCTTGCGCGGGGCGGTCCAGGTGCCGCCGGGGATCTGCTCCGCCCTGGTGAGGACGGCATCGCCCGACAGCTGGTAGACAGTGAGTCGGCCGTCTCGGCCGCACAGAAGCCAGTCGCCGTTCACCGGTTCACTCTAACCGTGCTGCTCGAAGCGGCAGCGGGTGGGCCCGACGGCCCGTGGAGGGGACGCCCGCTGCCGGCGGCCAGGAGCTGGAAGAAGAACAGGCGCTCGACCGGGCAGTCGGCCGAGCGCCTGTCGGGTCCCGTGGCACGAATCAGTCGAGTTGCGTGACAGCTGGGTTGTCGCCCTTCGCAGCGGCGTCAGCGGGCGGCAGGGCCATGTTGTAGACGTGGATGTCACTGATCTTGCCGTCGGTGTATTCGCCGTAGGTGCCTTTGTAAAGGCGGCGGCCGATCTGGAGGGGGCCGGTGGCGTTCCAGGAGCTCCCGCTGAACGTCTTGGTACCGGCCTGGCGACCGTTGACGTAGAGAATGAGCTGGTCGGTATCGGCGTCGTAGACGCCGACCAGGTGGGTCCAGGCCCCGACTGCCGGCCTGCCGCCATAGGCGGCCGTGAAGGAGGGGCTGGCCGTGTCCTCGTCGTGGCGGCCGAACGCCCAGGCGTGTGCACCGGAGGAGTAGTAGAGCTGGAAGCCGTTGGCGTTGCCCGCGCTGTCCGACTGCGAGACGAAGGTCGAGTTGTCGGCCAGGGAGGTGAGGTTGACCCAAGCCGAAACGGTGAAGCTCCCTGAGGTGTCGACCGCCGGACCGGTTGTCGCGGCGTAGCCGGTGGTCCCGGTGAGGTTGAGGACATTACCCCGCTTGGTGTCATTCACCCAGGAATAGGCGCCTGTCAGTGAGGCGGTGAGCCCGCCGCTGCAATCGGAACTCGTGGCGTTGGCGCAGTCGGCCGCTGTTGTGCCGGTGCCTTCGGCGAGGGGCCACGTGTGGGTCGCGGTGTTGGCGGCGTTGCCGAGAGAGACGGGGGTGCCGAAGGCGGCGGTGGTGCCTGTGGGGGTGATGCCCGGGTATTCGGTCAGCTCTCCGTTGGTGTCCACGGCGTAGAGGTCGGGGTTGCCGTCGGAACCGCCGCTGCTTGCGTTGGCGTCGCCTGGAGAGGCCACCTTCGGATACCCCTTTGCTGCGAGGACGGCGGAGAGGGCGGTGCCGGGGTTGGTGCTCCAGTTTGCCGGCGTGCTGCTGGTCCAGTTCTGATTCGCGCCGCCGGTGCAGGTGTAGATCTGCACCTGAGTGCCGTTGGTGGTGCTGCTGCCGGGATCGTCCAGGCATTTGCCGGACTGGGGGTTCTTCAGACTGCCGTTCGGGCCGGGGGTCCACTTCTGGGCGCCGGTGCCGTTGCATGTGTACAGCTGCAGGAGTGTGCCGTTGGCGGTGGCCCCTCCGGGAACGTCGAGGCACTTGCCGAGCACACGCAGGGAACCGTCGCTGAGCAGCGCCCACTTCTGCGCCGCGGTGCCGTTGCAGCCATAGATCTGGATCTTGTTGCGGTCGTCGGTGAGCGCACTGTCGTCGTCAAGACACAGGGCTCCTCCGGTGGACGTGGTGAGCGTGGAGGTGAGGTCGGAACGGACAGGGGCGTGCAGAAGCGGGGGCAGGCCGCTGGTGTGGTCGACGTTGAGAGGGAAGGTGTAGATGGTGCCGGAGGCGTCGTCGCGGGCCCACAGGGTGTATGTGCCGCCTGAGACAGTGCTGTTGCCGTTCGAGTCCTTGGCGACCATGGCGCCCACGGTGCCGGGCGCAATCAGGGTAAGGCCGGACCAGTCACCGTCGCCGAGCAGCAAGGGGTTGGCGAGGTGCTTGCCGTTGTCGGACTGGTAGATCCAGAGCTTTCCGTTCTCCATGGTGATGACGGCGGGGTGGCCCTGCTCGTTGCCGTAGACGTTGCCGGGCGCGATGAGCTGGCTGATGTTCCAGGGTGTTGTCGGGTCGTAGCCTGCGCCGGCGCAGCGGTTGTTGGGAACGGTCGGCTGACACGGGTCCTTGGGCACAGGGTCGCTGGCACGTTTTCCGATGTAGCCAGGGAAATTGGACCAGGAAACGAGGGGAAAGGCGCTGTCGTCCTTGGGATCGAGGTCGTTCGGGACGACATACAACTGGGCGGTCTTGCCGTTGTACGCGAACAGGTCGTCCGCATCGGTTCCGTGCAGATTGCCTCGGTGGGCGATCAGATAGTTGCTCCAGCTGGTGCCGTCGGGCGAGTCGGCCGGGGTGGAGACGATCACGGGGCCGTTGATCGCGGGTGCGGTACCGGTGACCGGACCGGTCTGTGCCGGGGTTGCGCTCTGGGCGGCGTCGGTGTTGCCGGGGAGCAGTTCGAGATCGCCGGTCTTGGTGGTGGCGAGCAGGTCGGGGATGCCGTCGCCGCTGATGTCACCCGGTGTGATCTTGGCGTCGGGGTTCCAGGGGACGGTGAAGGTGTAGCTGGTTGGAGCCTGGGAGATGTTGCCGGCCGTGTCGACTGCGGCGACGTAGAGGGTGTGCACTCCCCAGTTGGTGATCGGCACGGTCACCGTAGCGGTCGCAGTGCCGGAGCTGTCGGTGCTGGTGACGGACGCCTTGGTGCCGGTGGTGGCGGTGGGCTGGCTGTCCAGCTGCCACAGGAAGTGGTCGACGCCGCTGGACAGGCAGGGGTTCGGGGCGCAGCTGGAGTCGGAGGAGGCGCTGTCGGCTGCGGTCACGGTGAAGCCGGTGGTCTTGCCGGCTCCGGCATAGACCACCGGAGTGGCAGGACCAGTACCGACGGGCGGGAAGGAGGGGTTCGTAGCGACAACGGGAGTGTTGGGCGGGGTGAAGTCGGTCTTGAACCAGCAGTGGTCGCTGGTGTCGGAGGTCAGGTACAGCGGTTTGCTGTTGTCCTGGGCGTACACGTCCCAGCCGTATTCGTGGCCGTCCTTGAGTGTGAAGCCGATCGGCACGTCGGCGTCGGAGCCGCTGGAGAGGTAGCCGCTGCTGGGTGTGGAGTCACTGTAGGCGTTGCCGCTGGAGTCAAGGACGGTGCGATCCCAGACGTGGTAGTGGGCCTTGACCAGTTCACCGGAGATGTTCGCTGTGACGGTGGAGTGGAGCTGGATGTTGCTTCCGGCGTCGGAGTAGGTGGTGGCGCCGATCCAGCCGTCGCTGTCCGTGACGCAGGCGCCGCCGGCTTTCTTTGCGGCCGGAGTGGTGTGCAGGCTGGTCGGGACGGCCGGTGGGATGTCGAACTTGACCGTCAGCGTGAGGACGCTGGACATCCGCAGGTAGTCGTCATTGCTGGAGGAGATGTTCTCGTCACCGTAGAGACCGACGGTCCAGTAGTCGCCGCTGGAATTGTGGTACTGCGCCATCCGCTGAGCCTGGCCGGTGACCGTGAAGGTCGCGGTGTGATTGCTGCAGTTGCTATTGGCGTTGGCCGCGCTGGGGATCGTGACCGTGACGGGCTTGTAGTCGTCGTCCCAGGGCCAGGGCTTGTTGTTCCAGTCGGTTCCCGAGTCGATCGACCCGGTGGTGTGCAGTGTGATCGGCTGGTTCTGGGAGCAGTCCCAGCTGGCCGCGTACGTGGAGCTCACCGTGATCTCGGCGTCGTAGACCTGCATAGAAGGGTCGAGGCTGCTGGTGGGGATGGCGTAGTAGGAACGCTCCAGGCCTGCGCCGCAGACACCGCCTGTGCGCTGATAGCCGACGCCCTCGCCGCCGCTCTGCGGCTTGTCGTACTGCGGACTGTCGGCGCAGGCAGAGCTGGAGTAGACCTCGTCGTAGTGGCCGGAGGTCTTGGTGACCGGGTTGCTGAACGGATCGATGTACACCGGGTAGGTGGTGCCCGGGTCGTTGAGTACGGACGTGTCCGGCGTCAGCGTCAGGCCGCTGGAGGTGGTGCTCATCGGCACCGTGTCCACTTTGGCTCCCTGCCCGGGTCCGTCGGCGGAGGACGTCGCGAGGACGTCACCCGCCGTGGTGGTGTCTGCCGTGGGCGCGGACTCCGTCAGTGCGCCCGGGCCAGTGGTGGAGTCCCACATCAGCGGCCGAGGGCTGGTGTAGGCGACCGTGCCGTCGGAGGCGGTGGCGTCCATGCCGCCCGCATCGGTGGCGGAGAGAGTAAGGCCGTGGGTGGAGGCCGCTTCGGTGAGCTTCTTGACGTCGGGGCTGGCGGCGGCGGTGGCGTCATGAACGACCAGCACGTCGCTGAAGCCGCCCTGGTCGGTGACGGACACGGACAGGTCCACGCCGGGGAGTACCGACTTGTACAGCGCGGTGTCGTCGCTCACGGTGGGGGCGGGAAGAGTGAAGGGCATGGTCAGGGCCATGCTGTGCCCGTCCTCGTCGGTCAGGGTGACCAGGGGGCCGCTGCCGCCGCCGGACAGAGTGACCGCGTTCGGGGTGGCTTTGGGCGAGAGGGTGCCGTCCGGGTTGGTGGCGAGCGTGGCGTCCACGGGCGTCCATCCGCCGTCCTTGAGCACCCGCACGGGCATGACGTCGATGGTGGAGGAGAACGTGCCGTCGGGATTCGCGGTCACGGTGGAGGTCTGCGTCGTCATGGCGTCGACGGGGACGTCCTTGCCGCTTGCCACCGCCTGCGCTTGAGCGGCCAGCAGGGGATCGCTCGGCGTCGAGGTGTCGGCGCTGGCGGGAAGGGTGGGCATTCCGACCAGGAAGACGGCGACAGCCGGAACGAGCGTCAGACGGCGTGTCAACTTCCGCCTCCGGTGGTGCCTTCGGGTGTGTCTGGACAGCACGGGACGGATCCCCCTCCGGATGTTGAGCGCTTCGCGCTCGTGATCTGCGCCACACCTGCGGGTGTTAGAGGTGTGGCATGTGGTGCTTGCGGTGTCCTGTTTGCCTCACCGTGGTGGTGTTCACCCCTTCACAGAACAGGCACATCAGACACACAGTTGCCATACACCCAGGCCACAGCATCAGCACAGGCTATTGAGTTGTGTACCTGCCATCAATAGCCTCCCGAGGATCACGCAGCTCGTGTGATCGGGGACGCGGCGGCCCGTCACGGACCGCCGGGCGTGGGGGGTTACAGGGGTGAGCGGCAAGCGGCGTTGGTTCGCAAGCGTCGAGTACCGGATCTGGGGTCGGACGCTGACCCTCGCCACAGCGGCGGTCGCCTTGCTGGCACTCCTGGTGCCGGCGGCGTTCGCCCAGGGCGCCGTTTTCGGTCCCTATCGCTTCCACGGCACCGTGTGGAGGCCGAAGGAACTGCCGACAACTCCGGCGGTCGGCGGTCACTCTCTTCACCGCCCGACCGCCGTCCAACCCAAGGGCTACAAGGCCCTGACCCGGTACCGCGTCGCCAAGCCGGCATGGCCGCATGCAGGCACCAAGACGGTCGGCCTGGCCCGTGCCGTTCCCGCACCAGCGGCCAAGGCGGCTGGGACACCCAGCGCCGCTGGGAGCACGCCACCCACTAGGCCGGTGAAGACGACGCCTGCCAGCAAGCCCGTAAAGGCGGGCAGCCTGCCGGTATGGGTTGCCCCGGCGCCCGCCTCCGGACGCAAGGCGAAGAGGGCCGCCGCGACTGCTCCAGAATCGGTTCAGGTCAAGGTCGCCTCCCACACGCAGACCCTGCGCGCAGGTGCGGACGGCATGCTGCTCGGCTTCACTCGCACCGATGGGAAAGCCGGCAAGGGTCGGGCGCGCGTGATCATCGACTACTCTTCGCTGGCGAAGGCGTACGGTGGCGGCTTCGGCTCCCGGCTTCGGCTCTATCAGGTTCCCGCCTGCTCCTTCACCACCCCTCATCTGTCGCGTTGCCGGATGCGCACGCCGATCGCCTTCTCCAACCGGGCCGCCGCAGACCAGCTGATCACCACCCTCACTGTCGGCTCCTCCACCGGTAGCGCACCGCTCGCCTCCCACGGCACGGCCGCCCCGATGACCATGTCCGCCGACACCACCGCAGTTGAGGTCACTTCGGGCAGCTCCGGGTCCCAGGGCAACTACGCGGCGACGTCCCTGAACCCGTCCGGGAGCTGGCAGGCCTCGGGCACCGGCGCGTTCACGTACTCCTATCCGATCGACGTGCCTTCCGCGGTGGGGGGCAACGCCCCGCAGGTGGGGCTGTCCTACAACTCGCAGTCCGAGGACGGCGAGACCTCGGCCCGCAACTCTCAGGCATCCTGGGTCGGTGACGGCTGGGACTACCAGCCGGGCTTCGTGGAGCGAACGTACCGCTCCTGCGGGACGCTGCTGGACAGTAGCGGCAACAGGATCCTGAAGGGGTCGGGTGACGAGTGCTGGGGCGGTGACAACGCCACCATCTCCTTCGGTTCGCACTCCGGGCAGCTGGTGCCGGACGGTGTCGACTCCAGCGTGTCCGGTGAGATCAAGCAGTGGCGGCTGCAGGGCGACGACGGCACCCTGGTCCAAGAGCTGTCCGGTGCCCCCAACGGGCTGCACGACGGTGTCTACTTCCGTGTCCTGACCACCGACGGCACGGCTGCCTACTTCGGTGCCGACCACGCGCCGACCGGCCCCGGCACCTCCGGCGGGATGCAGTCCGGTACGCCTTCCGACTCCTCGACCGACGCCGCCTGGGGCGTGCCCGTGCTGCACCCGGAGTCGGGCGACCCGTGCTACGACTCGGCCAAGGGCAAGGCGTCCCAGTGCGACAAGCACGAGGGCTGGCGATGGAACGTGGACTTCGTCGTCTCACCGAACGGGTTCGTGCAGCGCTACGACTACACGACCGAAACCAACTACTACGACCTCGGCGGGGGCCAGGCGGCTTCCGGTGACTCCGGCACCCTGACCTCCTACATCCGCGGCGGCAAGCTCGACTCCATCTCCTACGGCTACACCCTCGACGACGAGCAGGCCGGACACACCCCCGCCGCCCAGGTCACCTTCACCTCCAAGCAGCGCTGCCAGACCACCGACACCTTCACCGACTGCTCCGCGGGCAACCTCAACGACAACACGGCCCCGCACTGGCCCGACGTTCCCTGGGACCTGCACTGCGACTCCACCGACAGCACCACGCTGCCGCCCGGGTCGACCTCGGTGCCCACGAACGTCTGCGTCACCGCGGCGCCGACGTTCTGGACCACCAACCGGCTGGACAGCATCACCACCAAGGTCCACGTCAAGGACTCCTCCACCGATGCCCTGACGGCTGTCGACAGCTATCAGCTCGGGCAGGTGTACTCCGACGCCGGCGGCACGGTGGATCCGGTCACCGGTACAACCGTCGATCCCAAGGACGCGGGTTCGCTGCAGGCCGTGATGTGGCTGCAGTCGATCCAGCACACCGGCAAGGACACATACGGCAACGGCAACAGCGACATCAAACTGAACGAGGTCGCCTTCACCGGCACGGAAATCGACAACCGGGTCAACGACGCCTCCCCGTCAGCACCGCCGCTGTACCGACCGAGGATCTCCTCGATCCAGACCGAGACCGGCGAGTCGATCGCGGTCGACTACAACCTCAACCCGTGTGCCGGCAAGACGCTGGAGATTGCATCCGCAGATTCCAACACCAACTCCTGCTACCCGGTGTACTGGACCGTGCCGGGAGCATCGAAGCCGATCGCGGACTGGTTCAACAAGACCACCGTGCACACGGTCACGACGTCCGACCTGACGATCGCCGCGCAATACAAACCGGACTCTCAGAACATCCCGGCAGGCTCGGAGGCTCAGGTCTCCACCTACAGCTACTCCGGGGCTGCCTGGCACCGCGATGACTCGGCGCAGACAGACGACCAATACCGCACCTGGGACCAGTTCCGAGGCTTCCGGACCGTCACGGTACAGACCGGTCAGGCCCCCGAGCCGGTGACCCAGAAGACCACCACATATCTGCAAGGCATGGACGGTGACTACAAGGCCGACGGCACCCGCCGCTCGGTCAGCGTGGATGCCAGGGTCGGCGGCTCCACCGTGCAGAGTGTCACCGACGTGAACCAGCTCGCGGGCACCGCCCTGGAGAGTGACACCTACACCGCCGCCGGCGGGACCATCGACGCCGAAACCGTCAACGGCCCGTTCACCTTCACCACCACCGCACACGCGGCCCAGACACCCTGGACGGGCTGGACCCAAACCGACAACCCCGGCCAGGCCAAGCCCGCTCTGTCCACCCTGCCGGATGTCACCGCCTATCGCGTCAAAACCTCCCAGTCGCACGGCTACCACCTGCTCACCAACGGGACATGGCGCCACACCCAGACCGACACCACCTACGACAGCCAGGGCCGCGTCTCCACCGTCGACGCACACGGTGACGTCAGCGTGGCCGCGCAGGAGAAGTGCGCCACCACGACCTACGCGACGCCCCCGGCCGGCAACCCGATGGCCCTCACCTACCCGGACCAGGTCACTGCCGTCAGCGGGCCGTGCGGCACCGCGCCCAGCGCCACGACGCTGCTCGCGGACAAGAAGCTCTACTACGACTATGACGGCAACGGCAGCCTCACCGACCTGGGAACCTTCGGGCAGCTCGACCAGAGCGGCAGCACGGCGATCGGCCAGGTCACCGCAGTCCGTACTGCCACCGGCTACAGCGGCACCACCGAGAACTGGCAGACCAACTCGGTGATGAAGTACGACGGCGCAGGACGGATCACCGACGAGTGGGATGCCACCGGGCAGAACACTCACACCGCCTTCACCCCGTCCTGGACCTCAGCAGGCGCCAACACCAACCCGACCAGCATCACGACCACCAACTCCCGTAACTGGCACATCAGCTCCACCCTCGACGCTCTGCGCGGCCTGCCCACCGAGAACGTCGACGCCAACGCCCGCAAGACCGACATCGCCTACGACGCCCTCGGCCGACGCACCGCCGTCTGGCTGCCCGGACACGACAAGGCCACCGGCCAGAACGCGGACAGGACGTTCGACTACTCAATCAACCCCGGCGCGGTCGCGGCCCCCGGCGGCACCATCACCTCGCCCGGCGCCCCGTCATCCGTCACCACCAAGACGCTGCGCGAGGACGGCACCTACAGCACCTCGATCACCATCTACGACGGCATGCTGCAGCCGCGACAGACCCAGGCCACGGCAGACGGCGACAGAAACTCCGGCCGGATCATCTCCGACACCTTCTACGACTCCCACGGCTGGCAGACCGTTTCGTTCTCCCCCTACTCCGAGCCGAACAACACCCCGTCCACCACCGTGTACGCGGCGAACGAGAACCAGGTCCCGTCGGAGACCACGACCGCGTACGACGGCCAGGGGCGTCCGGTCACCAGCACGCTGTGGCATCAGGCGGTCCAGCAGTGGCACACCACTACCAGTTACCCAGGCGCCGATGAGACGGACACCACCGCATCCGTCGGTGGCCGCTCCACCGCGACCTACATCAACGCCCTCGGTCAGACCACCAGCACCGTGGTCAAGAACACCGGCAGTACGGTCATCCTTCACACAGGCGCCGTCATTCCGTCCGGTACGTCGCTGACCTCCGACAGCGTGCGCCTGACCATGCAGGCCGACGGCAACCTGGTCCTGACCGCACTGGCAACAGGCAAGACCATCTGGTCCAGCGGAACGGGCGGCAACCCCGGCGCTTACGCCAAGTTCGGCACCGACGGAAACCTGGTCATCTACACGCCCTCCGGCACCTCCAAGTGGACCACCGGCCTGACCGCCACCACCGGCGCCACCTTCCGGGTCCGTAACGACTCCACCGTGGTCGTCGTCGCCAGCGACAGCAGCACCGTGCTGTGGCGGCAGGGCACCGTCAACGCGATCCCCGCGGCCAACGCCACCACCAAGTACACCTACACACCCGCCGGCCGGATCGACAGCATCAAGGACAACGCCGGCAACACCTGGGACTACAGCTACAACCTGCTGGGCCAGAAGACCTCCCAGACCGACCCGAACACCGGAACCACCACGTTCGACAAGTACGACGTGGTCGGCAACCTCCTCCAGACGACCGATCCGCGCGGGCAGATCCTTTCCTACACCTACGACTGGGACAACCGCCGCACCGCCGAATACGACGGTCCCTGGTCCGCGACCCCGGACCCCGCCAAAAAACGCGCGTCCTGGCAGTACGACACCCTCGAAAAGGGATACCCGACCTCGTCCACGCGCTACGTGGGCGGTACCTCCGGATCGGCGTACACCCAGGCAGTCACCGGCTACAACACCGCCTACCAGCCCACCGGCAGAACCCTGACCATCCCGGCCGGCGACGGCTTCGCCGCGGCCGGGCAGTCCACCGCACCCAGCAGCGGCACCGTCACCTACACCCAGGCCTCCTTCTACACCCCGAACATCGGGTTGCTGTCCACACTCCGCTACCAGGCGGACGGAAACCTGCCCGCCGAGGACATCGACTACGGCTACACCCAGCAGGGCAACCTGGACGGCATCGGCGGCTTCATCACGTCGGCCAACACACCGGACTACCTCGACACCGCCGTCCACGACCCCTTCGGCCGCGTCCTCCAGGCCAACTACGGCCCCACCGGCAAGGAACTGGCGACCTTCGCCCAGTACGACGCCACCACGGGCCGCGTCACACAGACGTCGAGCATGCTGCAGACGTCCGCCACTGCCCTGGACGTGGCCAACTACCGCTACAACCAGGCCGGCGAGATCACCGCGATCGACGACCTACAGGACAACACCACCCACGACACCCAGTGCTTCGCTTACGACTCCTTCCAGCGCCTGACCGCCGCCTGGACGGACACGGCGGGCATCACCAGCTCATCCAACGCACCCGTGGGAGCCATCGGCGGCTGCACCACCCCCTCGGTACAGACCACGACCACCGCACCGATCACGACCACCACGGTCGGCGGCCCGGCCCCGTACTGGCAGACCTATAACTACGACCTGCTCGGCGACCGCACCAACATGGTCGACCACGACACCACCGGCAACGCGCTCAACGACACCACGCAAACCACTACGTACGCCGGGGAAGACGGCACTGCCCCCGCCACCCTGCCCAACCAGGCAGGTCCTACCACCAGCAGCAATCCCACCACCGGCACGGCGACCTGGACATCGAGCTACACGGACACCGCCTACACGCCGAACAAGAACGCCGGCAACACGATGAGCCGGAAGGTCACTACCACCGGCCCGCTCACCTCGACGTTCACCCTCACTGGTGGCGGAAAGCTCTGCATCGACGACGCGTCGGCTGCTGCGACCCCCGGCAACAAGGTCGACGTCTACACCTGCAACGGCACCAACGCCCAGAAGTGGACCCTCGGCACCGACGGCACCGTCAAGGTCCTCGGCATGTGCCTGGACACCACCGGCAACGCCACGACGTCCGGCACTACCGTGGTGATCGACACCTGCAGCAGCGACGCCACCCAGAAGTGGGTGACCACGACCGCCGGCAAGCTGGCCAACAAGGCCAACAGCTCCATGTGCCTGACCGACCCCGGCGCCAGCGCCACCAAGGGCACCCAGCTCACCGTCGCCACCTGTTCCAGCTCGGGCCAGACCTGGAGCACCATCACCACCGGCGCGCTGCCCCCCGGCCAGACCCAGACGCTCACCTACGACCCTGAAGGCCGCACGGCCACCGTCACCAACCCCTCGAGCACGCACAACTACACCAGCAAGTACCTCTACGACGCCGACGGCAACCTGCTGGAGCAGTCCAGCGCCACGGACGGCACCGACAAGACCCGCATCCTGTATCTGTTCGGCGGCACCGAACAGATCACGCTGAATGTCTCCGCCAAGACCTGGACCGGCCTGCGCTACTACGCCGGCCCCGACGGCACGACCATCACCCGCTCCAGCACCGGCACGGTCAGCTACCAGATCGCCAACGGCCAGGGCACAGCGACAACGGCAATCGACGCCGGCAGCCTGGCCGTCACCCGCCGCTACTACGACCCCTACGGCAACCCTCGCGGTACCAAGCCCGCCACGTGGGTTTCCACCGACGAGAACCACGGCTACCTCGGCCAACCCACGGACGCCACGACGGGCCTCGACCTCCTTGGCGCCCGCAACTACGACCCCAACCTCGGCCGCTTCCTCACCCCCGACCCGATCTTCGAAGCCGGCGACCCGAACCAGATGGGCGGCTACACCTACGCCGCCGACAACCCCGCCACCAAATCCGACCCGAGCGGCCTCTTCCTGCCCGACATGAACGACGGAGGCGACGCAGGCACCAGCCCCTCCACCGGCAACAGCAACACCGACAACTCCAGTGGCAGCACAGGGAGCGGCAGCGGCAGCACGGCCAGCGGCACCAACGCCCCTCCTGGAAATCCCTACGCCTGCGGTCGATTCGGACAATGCGGACCGACGGTCAACTACAAACACGACCCCGCGAAGATCTTCGTCAAGCTCGTCATCGAACCTTTCTGGGATTTCGCCCTCTGCTCAGCCGGAACTTTCGAGGCTTTTGGGAATGGTTTGCGGGGTGGAAATCCACACCAGGACGCATGCAACGTCGCTGGCGGGGCGTACTCGGGCGGCCTCGGCAGCGGTGAGGGTGCCGTCGAGGGAGCTGCGGCGACCGACGTCGAAGGGGCGGTCCAGGGGGCAGTCGATTCAGCCGATAGCGACGCGGCCGCTGCGGCCACCAGGGCCGGCGCCAACGCCAGGGCAGTAGACAATTCTGCCTCCGATGAGGCTGACATCGTCGCGGCGAAGAAAGCCAACGCGCAGGAAAGCGCCAAGGAAGCGGACGCCTCAGCGACCAATCCCAGCGATCCAGAATCGGGCAATGCGGGAAGTAAGCCCGCACCTGAAACAAGATCAAGCCGCTGCAGCTTCTCGCCGGACACCCCCGTCCTGATGGCGGACGGCAAGACCAAGCCCATCGGCAAGATCAAGACCGGCGACAAGGTGGACGCCGCCAACCCCGAAACCGGCAAACATCGAGGCGCCCGCGCCGTCCAGCACGTCTGGATCAACCACGACCACAACCTGCTCGACCTCACGATCCGCACGAAGGACGGCCACACCGCCACCCTTCACACTACTGCCAACCATCCCTTCTGGGACGACACCACTCATACCTGGACCCCGGCAGGCAAACTCCACCACGGCGACACCCTCAACACCACTACCAACGGCCACGCTTACGTCGTCACCACACGCCCGGCGCCCGGCACGGCCAACCGCTGGAACCTCACCGTCCAGCAGCTTCACACGTATTACGTGATGGCCGGATCCACTCCGGTCTTGGTTCATAACACGAAGGGCTGCGAAGCAGATCCGACGTGGGGTGGGAGCGTACAATTTGCGGGGCCGGACTCCTTGGGGCGCCCTCAGGGCATGTCCGCTGCCGTTAGTCGCCCAATGATTGGGGAAGGTACGCCAGCAGACGCTGACATTCGTCCGCCGGGATTCACCGGGGGGCGTCCGATTGGAGACCAAGCTCGTGGGCACTTGCTTGGCAGGCAGCTCGGCGGCTCTGGTGACATTTCTGAGAATTTGGTGACACTTCTTCAGAATCCCGTGAACACTCCCCTCATGAGCGGCTTCGAAAGGCAAGTTCGACTGGCTGTAGAAGGTGGTCAATTTGTCCAGTACTCGGTCACTCCCATATATCAGGGAAATAATCTAATGCCACGCGCCGTAACCCTTTCCGCGTATGGCAGCGGAGGCTTCAGTCTAAATGTCTCAATCTTGAATGGGAGGTAGCATGAGCATCGACGAACTAGTGTCCGTCGTGTCACCTCCCCCTGGTGTCCAGCCGGATGAAGTCGACTGGCAATCTGTCGAGCACCTGATTGGCTGCACCTTGCCCGCCGATTACAAGGAGCTGGTCCGGCGATACGGTCCGGGTTGCTTCTCGAAGTTCATTCACATTTATCAGCCGTCGAGTGAACTGCGGGCAATCGATCTTCCTACTCAGGTTGGCGAGTCATTGTGGGCGCTCAGATATCTGAGGGACGCTGGTGAGCCAATACCGTATCGGATCAACGATCCAGCGGAAGTGCTCGCTTTCGGCCGAACGGACAACGGGGACATCCTCTTCTGGAGGCGCACGGACATCGATGATCCCGACACATGGACCGTTCTTGTTAAGGAGCCTCGGGGTGAAGAGTGGTTCGAATTCCCTGGCGACATGTCGGATTTCTTGGCCAAGGTCCTAGAGCGCACAATTTCTGTGCCTATTTTTCCGCGGAGATTCCCGACAATGACACCGCTCTTCGAACCCTACTAGCAGCCTTCCTTGATTGCGTAAGCGGCCCCGCCGAAATTTGTTTCGCTGGGGCCGCTGTGGTGTCTGATCGGAGTCTCGCCTTCGCGTAGGCCGGTGCACAGGGCGCGAAGTGGGACCTGCCTGGGCCCGACGGCCCGCCGAGGGGGTGCCCGCTGCCGGCGGGCGGAAGCCGGAAGACCGGCGCACGCACTCTCAGTTCGCGGCGGGGACCGGGTCGCGGGTCGGTCCGGGCATCGCCGCGGGGGCGGGCGTCTGCTGCGGATCGGGGTCGGCTGTCGCCGCGGAGGGAGCGTAGGGGATCTCTCCGCGCAGGACGGCCTTGGCGCGGTCCGTGTCGAGCTCGCCCTCCCAGCGGGCGACGGCCAGGGTGGCGACGCCGTTGCCGACCAGGCTGGTCAGGGCGCGGGCTTCGGACATGAACCGGTCGACGCCGAAGATCAGCGCGAGGGCGGTGACCGGGACGTGCGGGACGGCGCTGAGAGTCGCGGCCAGGGCGATGAAGCCGGAGCCGGTGACGCCCGCGGCGCCCTTGGAGGTGAGCAGCATGACGGCGAGCATGGTCAGCTGCTGGGTGAGGCTGAGGTCGATACCGAGGGCCTGGGCGAGGAAGACCGAGCCCATGGTCAGGTAGATGGCGGTGCCGTCGAGGTTGAAGGAGTACCCGGCGGGCAGCGTGATGCCGACGACCGGTTTCGAGGCGCCCACGTGCTGGAGCTTGGCCATCATGCGCGGCAGGACGGGCTCGGTGGAGGAGGTGCCCAGGACGATCAGCAGTTCCTCCTTGATGTAGCGCAGGAAGGGCAGCATCCGCAGCCCGTTCAGGCGCATCACGGTCCCGAGGACGACCAGGACGAAGAGGAGGGCGGTCAGCCAGAACGAGCCGACCAGCAGGGCCAGGTGGCGCAGGGTGCCCAGGCCGTAGTGGCCGATGGTGAAGGCCATCGAGCCGAACGCGCCGACGGGGGCCAGCCTCATGATCCAGCGGATGAGCGTGAACAGGACCGTGGAGAACTTCTCGATGCCCCGGGCGATGTTCAGGCCGGCCTCTCCGCTGGCGTGCAGGCCGAAGCCGAACAGCACGGACACCAGCAGCACCGGCAGGATCTGGTTGCCGCTCAGGGCGCTGACCAGGGTGGCCGGGATGACGGACAGGAGGAACCCGGCGAAGCCCTCGTGGGCCGTGGTGGCCTCCGGCGGCAGGCCCTTGGCGGACAGGGTCGACGGGTCGATGTGCAGACCGCTGCCCGGCTTGACGACGTTGACGACGACCAGGCCGATCACCATCGCCACGGTGGTCAGCACCTCGAAGTAGACCAGAGCCTTCAGGCTCACCCGGCCGACCGCGCGGGCGTTGCCCATGGAGGCGATGCCGTGGACGACGGTACAGAAGATGACCGGCGCGATGAACATCTTCACCAGCGCGATGAAACCGTCGCCGAGCGGCTTGAGGTCGGCGCCGGCGGACGGCCACAGCCCGCCCACGGCGGCGCCGAGGAGGACACCGATCAGACACTGGACGTAGAGGTGGGACAGCATCCGGCGGATGCGGCCGGGTGGTGCGGTGACGGTACCCGGGGCGGCGTCGTTGCGGCTCATGCGGGGCGTCCTTCCAGGACGGGAACGAGGAGTTCGGCTCGGGCGATACGCCGGGCGGCGCGGTGCAGCAGCACCGTGGGGGACGCGCCGTCCGGTGCGGGGACGGCTCGGGCGGCGATCACGCCGGCGGGGGTGCCCAGGCGCAGCGTGCCGTCGGCGGTCTGCCGGGCGACGCGGTGGGCGAGGGTGCCGGGGGTGGCGGCGGCCGTGGTCAGGGCCACGGCGGAGGTCAGGCCGATCGCCGGGTGCGGGGCGTGCATGGAGACCATGCGTACGGCCAGGTCGTACTCGTCCTGGTTGACGAGTGTGCCGTGAGTGGTGCGGTAGGGGGCGGGGCGGGCGACGATGCCCACCTTCGGCACCGCGTGGCTGACCGGATCGCCCTCGCGGGCCAGGCCCATGGCCAGCGCCGCCTGGCCGCGCAGCAGGGTCAGCGCGGGCACCGCGGCGGCGAACGCGGTGAGGGATTCCGTGCCGTCGAGGCCGAACGCCTTGGCCTCGAACAGAGCGGCCGGCGCACCCGCGTCCACCAGGGTCGCCTCGACGGGACCGTCCGGGCCGGTCAGTTCGTCCAGTGCCCGGCCGGTCGGCAGAGCGCGGCCGGTCGTCGAGCCCGCCGGGTCCTCGAACCCGAGCAGGACCGGAACGCCCGGTGCCGAGGTGCCCGGCACCACGGCCGTGCCCTCCTCCGGGACCACGCCCCACGGGGTGGGGATCGTTCCGGTGAGGCGGGCCCCGGTGTTGACGTTGAGCATGCGGACGGTGGTGGTGTCCGACGTGATCGGCACGAGATCGTGGTGGACGGCGTACAGGGCCACGGCGGTGGCGCAGTTGCCGCAGTTGCTGGCCCACTCCACGCGCTCGTCGCCGATGCCGACCTGGGCGAAGGCGTACTCGACATCCACACCGGGCCGGGTCGACGCCTGGACGACGGCGGCCTTGGAGGTGGTGGAGGAAGCGCCGCCCACGCCGTCGATCTGGCGGGGGTCGGCGGCGTTGAAGGCGGCGAGCAGCAGGGCATCGACGTCCACGCCCGTGGCGGCCACGTCACGGTGGTCGAAGAGCCAGCACTTGCTGGTCCCACCCCGGATCATTTCGCCCTTCAGACGCAGCACAGCCGACTCCTCACAGACAGGGAAGGGGAAGCCCACCGACGGTCTCGCCGCGGCGTGGTGTCCTCCACGGTGGGTGACGGCAGCGTGAAGTACAATCTCGGAAATCTTTATGGCTATTAAGCTGAAGTGAACGCTGGAGGTGGCGGCATGCTCGACGTCCGGCGCATCCTGCTGTTCACGGAGGTCGCCCGGCGCGGCTCGGTGACAGCGACCGCGCGCGCCCTCAACTACACACCGTCAGCGGTGTCGCAGCAGATCAGCCGCCTGGAAGCGGAGGCGGGACAGCCCCTGCTGGAACGCCACGCCCGGGGCGTCACCGTCACCGACGCCGGACGGGCGCTGGCCGAACGGGGGGAACGGATCGAACGCGAACTGCGGGCCGCGGAAAACGAACTCGCCGACTTCGCCGGCCTGCGCGCGGGCACCCTGCGCATCGGCACCTTCCCCACCGTCGGCGCCTCGCTCCTCCCGCAGGCCGTGACCGCCTTCCGGGACGCCCACCCCGACGTACGGCTGACCGTCCGCAGCGCCCGCATCGCCGGACTCTGGACCATGCTGGAGAACCGGGAGATCGAGATGTCGCTGATGTGGGACTACGACTGGAGCCGCATCGACCGGGAGGACATCGTCATCACCCCCCTCCTCGATGACCCGCCGGCCCTTCTGGTCAGCGACCACCATCCCCTCGCCGGCCGTCACACCGCCTCACTCGCCGACTTCGCACACGACCCCTGGATCACCCGCGCCGACCATCACCCGGTGGCCGAAGCCCTCGTCCGCGGCTGCCGCGCCGCCGGCTTCGAGCCCCACATCGCCTACGAGGCCCACGACTACCAGGAAGCCCAGGCCATGGTCGCCGCCGGCATCGGCGTCGCCCTCGCCCCCACCCTGGCCCTGGAGGGCATCCGACCCGGCGTCGACGTCCTGCCCCTGAAGCCGCCGGCCCCCATCCGCCGTATCCTCCTGGTCCGTATGGCCGACCACACGCTCACCCCCGCCGCCCTGACCTTCGCCGCACTCCTCCGCGACGCCGCTGCGGCCCGAACCCCTCGATGACACCCTGACGCCATGACCGACGCCCTTCCCCTCCCCCTCCTCCTCGTCGACGGCGCCAATGTCGTCGGGTCCGTGCCCGACGGCTGGTGGCGGGACCGCCGGGCCGCCGCCGAGCGGCTGCGCGACCGGCTGGTGCCGTACGCGCGCTCCGGTGTGGCGGGGCTGGGCGGGCCGGTGGAGCTGGTGCTGGTGCTGGAGGGCGCGGCCCGCGGGGTGGCCGCCGTACCCGGGGTGCGGATCGAGGAGGCGTCCGGCAGCGGCGACGACCGGATCGTGGACCTCGCGGCCGCGGCCGGCGACCGCCCCTGCCTGGTCGTCACCGCCGACCGCGAGCTGCGCCGCCGGGTGACCGAGCTGGGCGCGGAGGTGACGGGACCGCGCGCGGTGCTCGGCTGAGGACCGGCGCGCCTCGCGGTCGACGGCTCAGCGGGAAGTGGCCGCAGCTGTCGCAGCCCGCCCATGTCGCCGTCCCTCAGCGCGTCGAAGAACCGGGTCGCCGGCTCCTGGCGCTCCTGACGGTCGGCTAGAAGCGCGGCCGGGCCGGCCGCCATGTGCCGCCGGGCCCGTCCCAGCGGCTGCCGGCACGCCGCCTCCGACCGCCCCAGGGTGCTGAGCCGCTTCAGAAACAGCAGCGCCTACGGCGCGTTTCCCGGGGGTGGCTGGGGGACCTCGCCGGCCGGGGTCTGCTCGCGCAGGGCGAGGCGGCTGTGGGTGCGGCCGTAGAAGAAGTAGACCGCGAAGCCGATGACCATCCAGATCGCGAACCGGAGCCAGGTCTCGGCCGGCAGGTTGAGCATCAGCCACAGCGAGGCGCACACCGACAGGATCGGGACGAACGGCACCCACGGGGTGCGGAAGGCGCGCGGCAGGTCGGGACGGGTCCGGCGGAGGATGATCACGCTGATCGCGACGACGACGAACGCGAACAGGGTGCCGATGTTGACCAGTTCGGCCAGCTGGCTGAGGCTGGTGAAGCCGGCCACGATCGCGATGATCACGCCGAGCAGGATGGTGGGCCGGTGCGGGGTCTTGAACCGGGGGTGGACGCGGGAGAAGAAGCGGGGCAGCAGGCCGTCCCGGCTCATCGCGAAGAAGACCCGGGTCTGGCCGAGGAGCAGGATCATGCAGACGGTGGTCAGACCGACGGCCGCGCCGAAGCTGATCACGCCCGCGTACCAGGGGTGCCCGATGGCCTTGAAGGCGTCGGCCAGCGGCGCGGCCACCGACAGCCTGGTGTACTTCTCCATGCCGGTGACGACGATGGACACGGCGACGTAGAGCACCGTGCAGATGAGCAGGGAGCCGAGGATGCCGCGCGGCATGTCCCGCTGCGGGTTGCGGGTCTCCTCGGCGGCCGTGGCGACGATGTCGAAGCCGATGAAGGCGAAGAACACCACCGAGGCCGCGGTGAAGATGCCCATCACACCGAAGTTGGCGGGCGCCCAGCCGAACATCAGCTGGATCAGCGGGGCCTTGAGACTGCCGCCGGCCGGCACCGGCTGGGCCGGCGGGATGAACGGCGAGTAGTTGCCGGACTTGACGAAGAAGGAACCGGCGACGATCACGATGAGGACGACGGCCACCTTGACGGCCACCACCAGCGAGGTGATCCGGGCCGACAGCTTCATGCCGAGGACCAGGATGGCGGTCAGCACCAGGACCAGGGCGGCGGCGAGGATGTCGAAGCCGAAGCCGGAGGCGTTGTCCCGGCCGGACAGATAGGCGGGCAGGTGCCAGCCGGCGTTGTCCAGCAGTGAGCGGATGTAGCCGGACCAGCCGACGGCCACCACCGCCGTGCCGAGCGCGAACTCCAGGACCAGGTCCCAGCCGATGATCCAGGCGGGCAGCTCGCCCAGCGAGGCGTAGCTGAAGGTGTACGCCGAACCGGCCACGGGGACCGTGGAGGCGAACTCGGCATAGCAGAGGGCGGCGAGCGCACAGACCACGCCGGCCGCGACGAAGGCCAGGGACACCGCCGGACCGGCGTTGTTCTTGGCGACCTGTCCGGTGAGGACGAAGATGCCGGTGCCGATGATGACACCGACGCCGAAGACGGTCAGGTCGAGCGCGGAGAGGGACTTCTTGAGTGAATGCTCCGGCTCCTCGGTGTCCCGGATGGACTGCTCGACGTTCTTCGTCCTGAACAGCGTGCTGCTCACGTACCTACCTCCCACGCAGAGGGTCGGGAAGCGTATGCCCGGCACTGGCAGGTTCACGCAAGCGGGCCGGTTCCGCCACCGCAGAAAGCGGCGCAACCGGCCCGGGAGGGTGCGTACGGCGTCAGTCGCGCGCCGGTTCGACGGAGTCGACGGCGTCCGCCGGACGGTCGAACCTGCCGTCGAGCTTGGCGACCAGCCCGGTGACCTGGCGGGCGATGTCGGGGGCGGTCAGCCCGATCTCGGCGAGCACCTCGGCGCGGGAGGCGTGGTCCAGGAAGCGCGGCGGGATGCCGAAGTCACGCAGCGGTACGTCCACGCCCGCGTCCCGCAGCGCCTGGGCGATGGCGGAGCCGACACCGCCGACCCGGCTGTTGTCCTCGACGGTGACGACGACCCGGTGCCGCTCGGCCAGCGGGGCCATCGCCTCGTCGACGGGCTTGACCCAGCGCGGGTCGACCACGGTGGTGGAGATGCCCTGCTTGTCGAGCAGACCGGCGACCTCCAGGCACATCGGAGCGAGGGCGCCGACCGAGACCAGCAGCACGTCCGGCTTGTCGGTGCCGGGCTCGCGCAGCACGTCCATGCCGCCGACCCGGCCCACGGCGGGTACCGCGGGGCCGACCGCGCCCTTGGAGAAGCGCACCACGGTCGGCGCGTCCTCGACGGCCACGGCCTCGCGCAGCTGGGCGCGGACCTGGTCGGCGTCGCGCGGGGCGGCCAGCCGCAGCCCGGGCACGACCTGGAGGATCGACATGTCCCACATGCCGTTGTGGGAGGCGCCGTCGGTGCCGGTGACCCCGGCCCGGTCCAGCACGAAGGTGACGCCGCACTTGTGCAGGGCCACGTCCATCAGGACCTGGTCGAAGGCGCGGTTGAGGAAGGTGGCGTACACCGCGAAGACCGGGTGCACCCCGGCGTAGGCGAGACCGGCGGCGGAGACGGCGCCGTGCTGCTCCGCGATGCCGACGTCGTACACGCGGTCGGGGAAGCGCTTGGCGAACTTGTCCAGGCCGACCGGCTGGAGCATGGCCGCCGTGATGGCGACGATGTCCTCCCGCTCCTCGCCCAGCTTCACCATCTCCTCGCCGAACACGGAGGTCCAGTCGGCGCCGGAGGTGGCGATCGGCAGACCGGTGTCCGGGTGGATCTTGCCGACGGCGTGGAAGCGGTCCGCCTCGTCCTGGAGGGCCGGCTGGTAGCCGCGGCCCTTCTCGGTCAGGCAGTGCACGATCACCGGGCCGCCGAACCGCTTGGCGCGGGCCAGCGCCGACTCCAGCGCCTCGATGTCGTGGCCGTCGATCGGGCCGACGTACTTCAGGCCCAGGTCCTCGAACATGCCCTGCGGGGCGATGAAGTCCTTCAGGCCCTTCTTCGCGCCGTGCAGGGTCTCGTACAGCGGCTTGCCGACGACCGGGGTCTTCTCCAGCACCTCCCTGGTGCGGGCGAGGAACCGCTCGTAGCCGTCGGTGGTGCGCAGGGTCGCCAGGTGGTTGGCGAGGCCGCCGATGGTCGGCGCGTACGAGCGCTCGTTGTCGTTGACGACGATGACCAGGGGCCGGTCCTTGGCGTCGGCGATGTTGTTCAGCGCCTCCCAGGCCATACCGCCGGTGAGCGCGCCGTCACCGATGACCGCGACGACCCGGCTGTCCCGCTGCTTGAGCTGGTTGGCCTTGGCGATGCCGTCGGCCCAGCCGAGCACCGTGGAGGCGTGGCTGTTCTCGATGACGTCGTGCTCGGACTCGGCCTGCGCGGGGTAGCCGGACAGGCCGCCCTTCATCTTGAGCTTGGAGAAGTCCTGCCGGCCGGTGAGCAGCTTGTGCACATAGGACTGGTGGCCGGTGTCCCAGAGCACCTTGTCCTTCGGGGAGTGGAAGACGCGGTGCAGGGCGATGGTCAGCTCGACCACACCGAGGTTGGGACCGAGGTGACCGCCGGTCTTCGAGACGGCCTCGACGAGGAAGCTCCGGATCTCCTCTGCCAGCTGGTCCAGCTCCTCCAGGCTGAGCCGGTCCAGATCGCGCGGTCCCCTGATGCGGGTCAGCAGCGGCACCCCGTGCCTCCTTGCAATAGAGCTGATCGAGCTTGTTACCGGACTCGCCAGAGTCTAATGTTCCGACTTTGCGGCACACGACAGCCCTGGCAATTTGCGGCTCCGGCAACACAAAAAGGGGCGTGGGGCTGTTTCGGCCCCACGCCCGTTCGGTGAGACGGCGCTGTTACGCGCGTCCCGCCGTCTTCTGCGTCTTCCGGGTGATCGAGTCGATCACGACGGTGGTCAGCAGCACCGCGGCGGTGATCATGTACTTCACCGGCTCGGCGATGGACTCCAGCTGGAGGCCGTACTGGATCGAGACGATCACCAGCACACCCAGCAGCGCGTTCCAGGTGCGGCCGCGGCCGCCGAACAGCGAGGTACCGCCGATCACCGCGGCGGCGATCGCGTTCATCAGCAGGTCACCGGTACCGGCGCTCTGGTTGGCCGACGCGATCTTCGAGGCCAGGAACAGACCGCCGATCGCCGCGAAGCCACCGGAGATCGCGAACACGGAGATCCGCACCGCGGTGACGTTGATGCCCGCACGCCGCGAGGCCTCGACGCTGCCGCCGAGGGCGAAGATCTTGCGGCCGTAGGCGGTACGGCGCAGCAGGAAGTCCGTGCCGACCAGGAAGGCCAGGAAGACGACCGTGGCCAGCGGCAGGCCCTTCCACTGGTTGTACATGTAGGCGGCGGCGAAGGCGATCACGGCCAGCAGCGCGGTGCGCAGCAGGGTGTCGCTGAGCGGCCGGGACGGGACGCCCACGGCCTCCCGGCGCCGGTTGCTCAGGAAGGAGGTGAGGAAGAACACCGCGACCACGACGACCGCGAGCCCGTAGGCGGCGGCGACGTCGGAGAAGTAGTACGTGGTGAGCTTGCCGACCAGACCGTGGGGGTCGAGGTTGATCGTGCCGTCCGCGCCCAGCACCTTCAGCATGAAGCCGAGCCAGAACAGCAGACCGGCCAGCGTCACGGCGAAGGCGGGGGCGCCGAGCACCGCGAAGAAGAAGCCGTGCAGCGCGCCGATGGCGACACCGGCGGCGACGGCGACCAGCACGGCCGCCCACTCGGGCCAGCCCTGGTTCACCGCGAGGACACCGGCGAGGGCGCTGGCCGCGCCGCTGACCGAGCCGACCGACAGGTCGATCTCGCCGAGCAGCAGCACGAACACGATGCCGACCGAGATCATGCCCGTGCCGACCATCGTGATGGTGATGTCGTTGATGTTCTGCGCGGACAGGAAGTTCGAGTTCAGGACCTGGAAGATCACACAGATGATCGCGAGGCCCACGACGACCGGCAGGGAGCCCAGCTCGCCGGCCTTCATCTTGCGCTTGAACTCGTCCCAGTAGCCGAGGATGCCTTCCTGGCGGACCAGCAGCCGGGGGTCGACCGCGGCGACGGAGGGAACCGCGGCCTCGGGGTTCTCCACCGCCTGCGCCGTCTCGGCGCTCTTGTCGAGGCTCGCCTTGTCGGCGTTCGCGGAGGTCTTGTCGATGCTCACTTGGAAACCTCCCCGGTCGTGCGCGCCGCACGGCGGGTCACGGCGTTGTCGGTGGCGCCCGTGATGGCGGAGATGATCTCCTCCTGGGAGGTCGTCTTGACCTCGAAGACGCCGTTGTTGCGGCCGAGGCGCAGTACGGCGACCTTGTCGGCCACCGCCTTCACGTCCGCCATGTTGTGGCTGATGAGGATGACGGCGAGGCCGCGCTCACGCAGCCGCTCGACCAGGTCGAGGACCTGGGCGGTCTGCTCCACGCCGAGGGCGGCGGTGGGCTCGTCGAGGATCACCAGCTTGGGGTCGCCGAGCATGGAGCGGGCGATGGCCACGGTCTGGCGCTGACCGCCGGAGAGCGAGGCGATCGGGATACGGACGCTGGGGATGCGGATCGAGAGCGTGGTGAGCAGCTCGCGGGAGCGGCGCTCCATCTCGACCTCGTCCAGGACGCCCCACTTCTTCAGCTCTCGGCCGAGGAAGAGGTTGCCGACGACATCGATGTTGTCGCACAGCGCGAGGTCCTGGTAGACCGTCGCGATGCCCAGGGCCTGGGCGTCGTGCGGACGGGTGATGGTGACGGGCTTGCCGTCCCACTCGATGGCACCCTCGTCGATCGGGTGCACGCCGGCGATCGTCTTGACCAGCGTGGACTTTCCGGCGCCGTTGTCGCCGACCAGGGCGACCACCTCACCGGCGTGGACCTCAAGCTCTACGTCGGTGAGCGCCTGAACGGCACCGAATCGCTTGGAGACCCCGCGCAACGCCAGCACGGGCGTAGCGGACACGTGAACCATCTCCTTCGCCGCCTGACCCGGCGGGAGGTTGTGCAGAAAGTTTGGGGGGGTAGTTCCGTCCGGCGCCCCGCGCCGAGCTTGCGGGGCTGTATGAGTGCGCGGGGCACCGGAGGAGCCTGGGGCGGCCGGCCGTGTTCCCCAGGGGCATTCAAGAGCGGATGCCCGTTTCAGGGGAAGGGACCGGGCCGGGTGACCGAAGGTCGGTCCGCCTACTGGAGGCCGATCTTCTTGCAGGCGGCCTTGTAGTCGGCGGTGCAGATCTCGTTGACCGTGTACACGCCGTCCTTGACGACGGTGTCCTTGATGTTCGCCTGGGTCAGCGAGGTGACCGGGACGAGCACCGAGGGGACGTCCTTCTGGGAGTTGCTGGAGACCTTGTCCTTGGCGACGGAGTCCAGCGACTTGCCCTGGGCGAGCGCGACGGCCATCTCGGCGGCGGCGTCGGCCTCGGGGGCGTACGGCTTGTAGACGCTCATGTACTGGGTACCGGCGACGATGCGCTGCACACCGGCCAGCTCGGCGTCCTGGCCGGTGACCGGGACCTTGATGCCCGCGGCGTCCAGGGCGGTGATGATACCGCCGGCCATGCCGTCGTTGGCGGAGTAGACGCCCGCGATCTTGTCCTTGCCGACCGCGGAGATCGCCGCCTCCATCTCGGAGTTGGCGTTGTCCGGCGACCACTCCTTGGTGTCGTACTCCTTGGCGATGGTCACCTTGCCGTCGAGGACGGAGTGCGCGCCCTTCTTGAACTGGGCGGCGTTCGGGTCGGTGATCGAGCCGTTGATCATGACGATCTTGGAGGACTTGGTGGCCTTGCTGCCCATGGCCTTCAGCAGGGCCTGGCCCTGGGTCTTGCCGACCTCCTCGTTGTCGAACGAGGTGTAGGCGCTGATCGGGCCCTCGGCGAGGCGGTCGTAGGCGACGACCTTGATGCCGGCGTCCACGGCCTTCTGCACGGAGTTCTGGATGGCCTTGGCGTCGACGGCGTCCACGATCAGGACGTCCACCTTGTTGGTGACCATGGTGTCGACCTGCTGGGCCTGAAGGTTCGCGTCCTGGCGGGCGTTGTTGTACTGAATGGTCGCCTTGCCGTGCGTCAGCTCGCTGATCTTCTTCTCGATCAGCGGGCGGTCGAACTTCTCGTAACGCGCGGTCTTGTTCTCCGGAAGCAGGAGACCGACCTTGATGTTGTCGCCCTTCGGGGCCGACGAGGAAGAGGTGCCGCCCTTCGACTCCTTGGCACTGCCACAGGCGGCCAGCGAGACGGCCATGGCACCCGCGGCAACGGCAACGGCGGCACGACGCATACGTGCGTTCACTTCAGAAACCTCCCTGACGAGGCCGCGTCGTTGCGGCCGAGGTGGCTGGAAGTCAACTCGGCCACACGTGCGACGTCAAGAAGTAAATCCTTAACGAGATGGCAACGGTGCCATCCGTTCTCTAAGTGAAGGCAGGGGTGGCGACCGGCGGAGTGCCGTCCAAAAGGGTTGAATCACCCATCTCGCTGAGGGCGAGGGCGAGCGCCCCCAGCACCTCCGCGCGACCACCAAGTGCCCCGGGGAGAACGGACAGTTGGCGCGCCGCGCTGGGGATGGCGTAGCGGCCGACGGACTCCCTGATCGGCCCGAGCACCAGCTCACCGGCCTCGGCGAGATCACCGCCGAGCACCACCCGGCTCGGGTTCAGCAGATTGCAGAGATTGGCCACTCCACTGCCGATATGGCGGCCGACGTCGGCGATCACCCGACGGCAGCCCGGGTCTCCGTCCCTGGCCAGCCGTACGACGCCCTCCATGGTGAGGTCGGGGCCGTGACTGGGCTGGAGCAACGGCAGCACATAGCGCGCGGCCGCGAAGGTCTCCAGGCAGCCGCGGTTTCCGCAACGGCAGACCGGGCCGGATTCATCGAGTGTAATATGTCCTATTTCGCCCGCAGTGCCACCCGGGCCGCGGTAGATCTTCCCGTCGATGACCAGACCGGCGCCCACACCGCTCGCGACCTTGATGTACGCGAGGTCGCGCACCCCCCGGCCGGCGCCCCAGACCAGCTCCCCGAGGGCGCCGAGGTTGGCGTCGTTGTCCACGTGCACCGGCACGCCGAGCCGCTCGCGCAGCTCCTCGGCGGGCTTGGTGCCGCCCCAGCCCGGCAGGATCGCGGTCGAGCCCAGCGTCCCCGACTCCACGTCGATCGGACCCGGCACGCCGAGCCCCACCCCGGCCACCTTGGACCGGTCCACGCCCGTTGCTGCGATCAGGCGACTGACCAGCTCCTCGGCCCGGTCGAAGCCCTGCGCGGCGGAGGCGTCGACGTCCAGCGGCTCGGACTCCTCGGCCAGCACCTGGTGGGCGAGGTTGCCGATCGCGACGCGCAGATGGGTATGCCCGAAATCGACTCCGATGACGATGCCGGCGTCCCCGCTCAGACTGACGCTGCGGGCGCGCCGCCCGCCCGCCGAGGTGGGCGTGACCTCGACGGTTCCGCCGTCCTTCAGCTCCCGCACGATATTGGAGACGGTCGCGGCGGACAGACCGGTCGTCCGCGCGATCTCCGCCTGCGTGAGGGACCCGGCCAGGCGTACGGCCCGGACCACCCGCTCCAGGTTGGCTCGGTGCAGCGACGACTGCGACCCTGGAGTCTCCACGACGACCTCCTGAGCGCGGGGCCGCTTCGGCGAGGCCCCGCGTATGTCCAACTAGTGAACTCTAAGCTGAGCTGTTCGGGTCGCCTTCCGTCAAGAGGTTGAACCGTTTCCGGGGACCCGGACATACGCGTGCACGCCGCCCCCGAAGGGAAGCGGCGTGCGTACGAGCGGTCGCGCGGCGTCACCGCGCAGCGGGTCCCGGGGCTACTTCAGCGCCCCCGCGGTCAGCCCCTGGACCACCTGGCGCTGGAAGACGATGTACGCCCCGAGCACCGGCAGCATGGCCATCACCAGGCCCGCGAACAGGCCGGACCAGTCACCCTTGTAGCCCTGGCTGACCGCCAGCTGGACCAGTCCCTGGGTGAGGACGTGCTTGTCGGGGTCCGTGTTGAGGACCGTGGGGAGCATGTACTGGTTCCACTGGCCGAGGAAGTTGAAGATCCCCACGCTGATCAGGCCGGGCTTGGCCATCGGGAGCATGATCTGGAAGAACGTTCGCGTATGGGAAGCTCCGTCCACGAAGGCGGCCTCCGCCACCGAGGTGGGCAGCGTACGGAAGAAGGCCGTCAGGAAGAACACCGTGAACGGCAGCGAATACGCGATGTAGACCAGGATCAGGCCGTGGAGCGTGTTCAGCAGGCCCATGTTGTTCACGACGAAGAACAGCGGGACCAGCGCCAGCATGATCGGGAAGCTCATGCCGCCGACGAACAGGAAGTAGATGAACCGGTTGCCCGGGAAGTCGAAGCGGGCCAGGACATAGGCCGCCATCGAGCCGAGCACCAGCGTGCCGACGAGCGAGCCGCCCACCACCAGGACGGTGTTGAGGAAGTAGTCGCTCATGTTGGCGTCGGTCCAGGCCCGCGCCCAGTTGTCGAAGTGCAGCGTGTGCGGCAGGGCCCAGGGCGAGCTGAAGATCGAGCGGTCGTCCTTGAAGGAGGTCATCACCGCCCACAGCAGCGGCATCACCACCATGATCGCCCAGATGACCAGCACCCCGTGGGAGAAGGCGTTGAGGACACCGCCCTCCCGCTGCGGACGGGCGGGCCGCGGCGGCGGGACGTCGGTCTTGGAGACGGTCGCGCCGGACTCGGCCGGCAGCGGGGCGGGGGTCTCGGTCGTCTTCATCGCTTCAGAACTCCAGCCGCTCGCGACGGCCCAGCTTCATCACGATCGCCGCGAAGGCGAGCGTGACCACGAGCAGGGCGACGCCGATGGTGGTGGCGTAGGCGGCCTGACCGTCCCGGAACGCCTTCTGGTACACGTACAGGACCAGCACGGTGGTCGAGTAGTCGGGCCCGCCCGGTCCGGTCGTCATGATCTGCACGACCGCGAAGGACTCGGCGCCGAGCGCGAGGATGCCCATGTACACCCAGCCGGACTGCACGGTGTCCCACAGCAGCGGCAGGGTGACCCGGAAGAACGTGGTGGCCCGGCTCGCCCCGTCCAGCAGCGCCGCCTCGTACAGCTCGGCCGGGATCGAGGCCATGCCCGCGGAGAACAGCACCACGAAGAACCCGACCGTGGACCAGACGAGCACCGCCATCACACACCACAGCGCGAGATCGGGGTCGCCCAGCCAGAGCGGCTGGACGGAGCCGAGGCCGATCCCCCGCAGCACGGAGTTGACCGCGCCGCTGTCCGGGTTGTACGCGAACTGGAACAGCAGCGCCACGATCGCGATGGACAGCACCTGCGGGAAGAAATACACGATCTTGTAGAAGGCGGAACCCCGCACGCCCGAGATCACCGGGCCGCCCCGTCTCCGCCGTCCGCCCACATTGATCATGAAGGCGAAGAACAGGGCCAGACCGATCGTCACCAGGGGCAGCACCAGGGCGAACAGCAGACTGTGCTCCAGCGACTTCCAGAAGATGTCGTCGTCGAGCATTCTCGAGTAGTTCTGGAAGCCGACCATCTTGAATTCGGGGCTCAGGCCGGTCCAGTCCGTGAACGAGTAGTAGATGGACTGGATGAACGGCCACACCACGAAGAGCGCGTACAGTCCCAGGGGCACTGCCAGAAACCCCACGATGAACCGGTACTTGCCGTGCTGCATCGCCACTCCGGTGCGGTCAGGTGCGGTTGCTGGGCGCTTACTGGTGCTTGTAGTGCTTGATCGAGCTGTCCTTGGCCGCTTCGTCGGCGAAACCCTGGATCTTCTGGATCGCCTCGGCCGGGGTGAGCCGGCCCGCCATCATCTCGCCGAGACCGGCCACCCCGATCTTCTCCTTCTGCAACTGCACGTACCAGTCCTGGAGCCGCGGATTCACCACGTTGGATCCGGCCAGCCGGAGGGCCGCCACGCCCGACTTCAGGCCCGGGGTGAGGGTGATGCCGCTGGTGCCGCCGTTGTAGGCGGTCAGCGACTTCACCTTGGCGGTGAAGTTCTTCGAGGAGGCCTCCGACAGCATGATGCGCAGCTGCTCCATGCCGCCCTCGGGGTTCGCGGCCTTGGCCGGCACGATGAACGGCTCGCCGCCGGACGCCCAGATGGTGCCGAACGGCAGCTTGTCGGAGCTGTCGATGCCGGAGGGCGCCGAGACCGCGAGGTCGAAGTCCTTCGGGATGACGTTGGCCGACTCGTTCTCCACCCAGGAGCCGTTCGGGATGAACAGCGCCTTGCCCTCGGCCCAGGCGGTCTGCGACTGGATGTGGTCCAGGCCCGGGGTCCCCCGGAGGATGTAGCCCTTCTTGAACAGCTCGTAGTACGCCTCGAAGCAGGCCTTGACCGCCGGGTGCTTCCAGGCCCCCGGCTCCAGGTTGTCGATGGCGTCGAGCACCTCGCGCCCGCCGACCTTGCCGATCATCGGGTAGAGGGAGAAGGGGAGGTAGTACGGGTACTTGCCCGCGTAGGTCCAGCCCGCCATGCCCTTCTTCTTGGCCTTCTCGCAGACCTTCAGCATCTCGTCCCAGGTCTGCGGGTACTTCTCGTCGAGCGAGTCGAGGGCCTTCTGCGAGTACCAGACGCCGTAGACCGTGTAGGCGTAGTAGAGGACCCACACCGGCTTGCCGTCGAACTGGCCCATCTCCACGATGCCGGGGCGCAGCGTGTCCCGGACCTTCTTGTTCGGGTCGTCGTACGACGGCGCGTCCAGCAGCGGGGTGAGGTCCGCCAGCTGGTTCTTGCCGACGAGCACCCCCATGTCCATCTGCTCGGCGCCGGAGTTGTCGATGAGGTCCGGCGGGTTGCCCTGGTTGAAGCGGGGCTGGAGGGTGGACTGGATCTTCTGGGTGGCGGCGAACTTCACCGTGGCCTTGGGGAAGTCCTTCTCGTAGACCTTCACCGCGTCCTCGGCGTACTCCTTGCCGAAGCCGCCGTCGAAGAGGACGAACTCCATCTTGGCGCTGTCGTTGACGCCGAGCGGGTTCCTGGCGGTCTTCTCGCCGGCCTTGGCCTTGCTCTGGCCGCCGCCCCCGCTGCTGGCGCACGCGGACAGCAGGCCCATGCCCGGTGCCGCGACCAGGCCGAGCGCCGCAGACCGCTTGATCAGTTCGCGCCGGCCGACACCCTCGACGCCGTGCTCGGAAGTGGATCCCATGCTCAAGTCCTCGCCTTCTCCAGGACTCAGGCGGTGAACCGGATCCTCCCCGGCACCGCGGGCTGGTCGTGCTGGGTAGTGCAGGGTCATGCAGGATCGTGCAGGGTCGTGCTGGAAACGCCGACAGGTATAGTCCATTTCCGGTCGGCTGAGCAAGATCGAATGCAGTACGGGCGCCGGGTCTTTTCCGAGTTGAGACCTCGCGGAAATCTGGCGCCCCCGGGGCCGGCCGGGTGGAAAAACCCGCGACACAAGTCCCTGAATGCCACACCCAACGCCCTTGACATCAACGGCCACTTGACCACCTACTGGTGTCCGTGCCCCGAAGCTGACAACGTTGTCTCAAGGGGGCGCAGGAGGGGAATCCGTAGATGCAGCGGAGAACTCGGCACAGACACGGTCCGGCGGTCGTCCTCACGGCCGCCTTTGTCATGGCGGCCGGCGCCCACGGCGCCGCGGTCGCGCTGCCCGCCAAGGACCCGGTCCCCGACCGCGAGTTCGCATCCTCGTTCGAGACGGGCGATCCGGCACCCGACTGGCTCAACACCGTCGACACCGGCCCCGACGGCGGCAAACGCGCCTCGGGCGTGGACGGCGGCTACAGCACCGGCATCCCGGGCAATGTCACCGACCATGTCACCGACATCCGGGCGAGCGGCGAGAACAAGGGCGCGGGCGAGGTCAAGGAGAACCTCGCCGACGGCGAGCCCGGCACCAAGTGGCTGACCTTCGAATCCACCGGATGGGTGGAGTTCGACCTCGACAAACCGGTCAAACTGGTGACCTACGCGCTCACCTCGGCCAACGACAACGCCGAACGCGACCCGCGCGACTGGACGCTGCTCGGCTCCACCGACGGCAAGGACTGGAAGACCGTCGACACCCGCTCCGGCGAGACCTTCGACGAGCGGTACCAGACGAAGTCGTACGACCTCGACCAGCCGGCCGAGTACCAGCACTTCCGTCTGGAGGTGACCCGCAACAACGGCGCCACCGGGATCCTCCAACTCGCCGACGTGCAGTTCTCCACCGGCGGCGGGGGCGGCCCGGTGCCGCAGGACATGCTGACCCTGGTCGACAAGGGCCCGACCGGCTCCCCCACGGCCAAGGCCCGCGCCGGGTTCACCGGAAAGCGGGCCCTGCGTTACGCCGGTCGGCACACCGCGGGCGGCCGCGCCTACTCGTACAACAAGGTGTTCGACGTGAACGTGAAGGTCGGCGGCGACACCGAGCTGGCGTACCGGATCTTCCCGTCGATGGCCGACGGCGACCGCGACTACGACGCCACGAACGTCTCCGTGGACCTGGCCTTCACCGACGGCAGCTATCTGAGCGACCTGGGCGCGCTCGACCAGCACGGGTTCCCGCTGTCGCCGCGCGGGCAGGGCGCCTCCAAGTCGCTGTACGTCAACCAGTGGAACAACGTGGTCTCCCGGATCGGCTCGGTGGCGGCCGGCCGGACGGTCGACCGGATCCTGGTGGCGTACGACTCCCCCGACGGCCCGGCGAAGTTCCGCGGCTGGATCGACGACCTCGCGCTGCGTCCCGTACCGCCCCAGCCGCCGAAGGCGCATCTCTCGGACTATGCGCTGACCACCCGGGGCACCAACTCCAGCGGCAGCTTCTCGCGCGGCAACGACTTCCCGGCCACGGCCCTGCCGCACGGCTTCAACTTCTGGACGCCGGTGACCAACGCGTCCTCGCTGAGCTGGCTGTACGAATACGCACGTGCGAACAACGCCGACAACCTGCCGACCATCCAGGCGTTCAGCGCGAGCCATGAGCCGAGCCCGTGGATGGGCGACCGGCAGACCTTCCAGGTGATGCCCTCGGCCGTGCACGGCACCCCCGCCACCGGCCGGACGGCGCGCGAGCTGCCGTTCCGGCACGAGAACGAGACCGCGCGGCCGTACTACTACGGCGTCCGCTTCGAGAACGGCCTCAAGGCCGAGCTGGCCCCGACCGACCACGCGGCCGTCCTGCGCTTCACCTATCCCGGTGACGACGCGAGCGTGCTCTTCGACAATGTCACCGAGCAGGCGGGCCTGACCCTGGACCAGGAGCACGGGGTCGTGACCGGCTACTCGGACGTGAAGTCGGGCCTGTCCACGGGCGCGACCCGGCTGTTCGTGTACGGCGTCTTCGACAAGCCGGTGACGGACGGCGGCTCCAGCGGGGTGAAGGGCTATCTGCGGTTCGCCGCGGGCGCCGACCGCACCGTCACGCTGCGCCTGGCGACCTCGCTCATCAGCGTCGACCAGGCGGAGGACAACCTGCGCCAGGAGATCCCGGACGGCACCTCCTTCGACACGGTCCGGGACCGCGCGCAGCGCACCTGGGACCGGCTGCTGGGCAGGGTCGAGGTGGAGGGCGCGAGCCCGGACCAGCTGACCACGCTGTACTCCAGCATGTACCGGCTGTACCTCTATCCGAACTCCGGCTTCGAGAAGGTGGGCGGGACCTACGCGTACGCCTCGCCCTTCTCCCCCATGCCGGCCCAGGACACCCCGACGCACACCGGCGCGAAGATCGTCGAGGGGAAGGTGTACGTCAACAACGGCTTCTGGGACACCTACCGGACCACCTGGCCGGCCTACTCGCTGCTCACCCCCGGCCAGGCGGGCGAGATGGTGGACGGGTTCATACAGCAGTACAAGGACGGCGGCTGGACCTCCCGCTGGTCCTCCCCCGGCTACGCCGACCTGATGACCGGCACCTCCTCGGACGTGGCCTTCGCCGACGCCTATGTCAAGGGCGTGAAGTTCGACGCGCGGGCCGCGTACGAGGCGGCTCTGAAGAACGCCACCGTCGTCCCGCCGATGTCCGGGGTGGGCCGCAAGGGCATGGCCACCTCGCCCTTCCTCGGCTACACCAGCACCGCCACCGGCGAGGGCCTGTCCTGGGCGATGGAGGGGTACGTCAACGACTACGGCATCGCCCGGATGGGCCAGGAGCTGTACCGCAGGACGGGCGAGCGCCGCTACCGGGAGGAGTCCGCGTACTTCCTCAACCGCGCCCGGGACTATGTGCGGCTGTTCGACCCCAGGGCGGGCTTCTTCCAGGGCCGCGACCCAGACGGCGGCCGGCGGGTCGACTCCGCGTCGTACGACCCGCGCGTGTGGGGCTACGACTACACGGAGACCAACGGCTGGGGCTACGCCTTCAGCGTCCCGCAGGACAGCCGGGGCCTGGCCAACCTGTACGGCGGCCGGCAGGGCCTCGCGGACAAGCTCGACGCGTTCTTCGCCACCCCGGAGACGGCCTCGCCGGACTTCGTCGGCTCCTACGGCGGCGTCATCCACGAGATGACCGAGGCGCGGGACGTCCGGATGGGCATGCTCGGCCAGTCCAACCAGCCCGCGCACCACATCGCCTACATGTACGACGCGGCCGACGAGCCCTGGAAGACCCAGGCGACGGTCCGCGAGATCCTCTCCCGGCTCTACCTCGGCAGCGAGATCGGGCAGGGCTACCACGGCGACGAGGACAACGGCGAGCAGTCCGGCTGGTACCTCTTCTCCGCGCTCGGCTTCTACCCCCTGGTCATGGGCAGCGGCGACTACACCATCGGCTCCCCGCTGTTCAAGAAGGCCACCGTGCACCTGGAGAACGGCCACGACCTGGTCGTCAAGGCCCCGGCCAACAGCGCGCGGAACGTCTACGTCCAGGGCGTCACCTTCAACGGCCGCCCGTGGACCTCCACATCGCTGCCCCACTCGCTGCTGGCCCGGGGCGGTGTGCTGGAGTTCCGCATGGGCGCCGAGCCGTCCACCTGGGGCACCGGGGAGGACGCGGCGCCCGTCTCGGTCACCCAGGACGACAAGGTGCCGGCGCCGCGCGCCGACGTGCTGAAGGGGGACGGCGCCCTGTTCGACAACACCTCGGCGACCGACGCGACGGTCACCTCGGTGGACCTGCCGGTCGGGGAGGCCACCCGGGCCGTCCAGTACACCCTGACCTCCTCGACGGACCGCGGCACGGCGCCGACCGGCTGGACCCTCCAGGGCTCGACGGACGGCAGCACCTGGCAGACCCTGGACCACCGCTCCGGCGAAACGTTCACCTGGGACCGGCAGACCAGGGCCTTCACCATCGCCGAGCCGGGCCTCTGGACGAAGTACCGGCTGGTCCTGGACGGCGCGTCGACGCTGGCGGAGGTGGAGCTGCTGGCCTGAGCCGCCTCCCGCGGGCGCTCAGCCGGTGGCCAGGGCGAACACGTGCAGGCCCGCGTCGTCCGGCAGCCGTACGCTCCTGAGCGTCCTGCCGGGCGGCGCCCGGTGCGGCGTCGTGGCGAGGACGTACGTGGTCACCGGGTCCCGCCCGGAGCCCGCGGCATTGCGGTACGGCATCGTGGCGACCACCTCGTTGCCGTACCGGACGGTGCCGCTGCCGCCGTCGGCCGTCCAGTCGGTGAAGGACAGATCGGCGGTGCCGGTGGTGCCGTCGCTGTAGGTGACGGTCGCGGCGGCCCGCCGGTCGCCGTCGACCGCACCGCCGACGAAAGACAACGCCCGTGTCCCGGGTGGGAGTTCGATGGTCTGGCCGTGGGCCGAGGCGTTGTCGGGACGGCCGGCGGGCGAGTCCGGCCAGACGAACCCGAGCCCGCCGGCCGTGCCGTGCGCACCGGCCCGCAGTCCGGCCGCGGCGAGGGCCTGCCGGGAGTAGCTGAAGCCACCGCCGTCGAAGTCGGCCTCGGTGTGGTCGCCGGTGTCGTCGGACACCCCCGTCGAGTCGTAGGCGGCGAGCAGAGTGCCCGGCGCGGCCACGGTCAGTGCGACGGGCTGCGTGTACGACGTGCCCCCCGCGGTGAGGGTGACCCGCACGTCGGCGAAGCCCTGGGCGGCACCCTCGGCCGCGGTGAGCGTGATCTCCCGGCTGCCGCCGGTCACCGTGCCCTCGGTGGGGGCGGCCGTGACACCGGCCGGGGCCGTCACCCGGAAGCGCACCCCGGGCCCGGCGCCGCCGCGCAGCGCCAGCGCGCGCACGGCGATCCTGGTCCTGCCGCCGGGTGCCAGGGTGGCGGTGGTGGGGCCCACCGCGAACTGGTACGGCTGCTCGCCCGCCCGGAAGGACGGCGGCGGGGCGTCCGCTCCCCAGGTGCGGTCGGGGGTGGCGGACAGCGTGTAGTCGAGCCGGCCGCCGTCCCGGACGAAGGACGCAGGCAGCCACGGGCGCCGGGAGACGAGACCGTCGACCCTCAGGGACCGTACGTAGGGCGCGTCGGCCGCCGCCCGCGGGGCGCGGACGGAGATGTCGTTGCCGTACGGGCGGTGGATCTCGATCCGCGGGAACAGCGGTGAGGCGAGGACCAGTTCGGCCCGCGAGGGCACCTGGGGGTACATGCCGAGGGCGGCGAAGACGTACCAGGAGGACATGGCGCCGAGGTCGTCGTTGCCCGGGATGCCGCCGGGTGCGGCCGACCACAGCAGCCGCATCGCCGCGCGCACGGTCTGCTGCGTGCGGTACGGGGCCCCGGCGTAGTCGTACAGATAGGGCACGTTGATCGACGGCTCGTTGTCCAGCTCGGCCCGGGTGCCGCCGCTGCCGGTGAAGGCCCAGCCGCCGCCGGGGTCGTGGAAGAAGGCGTCGAGCCGGGCGAGGGCCTTCCCGCGGCCGCCCATCGCGGCGAACAGCCCGGCCGGGTTGTGCGGGACCATCCAGGTGTACTGGGCCGCCGTGCCCTCGACGAAGCCGGCGCCGGTGCCGGGGGTGAAGTCGGTGACCCAGCCGCCGTCGGCCCTGCGGTCGGCGATGTAGCCGCCGCCGGGGTCGGCGGCGATGTCGAAGGTGTTCTGCCACCACTGGGCGCGCCGGGCGAAGGCGGCTGCCATGTCCGGCCGGCCCGCGGCCGCGGCGAGCCGGGAGAGGGAGAAGTCGGCCGTGGACATCTCCAGGGTCTCGGCGGCACCGCCCCAGGCGTTGGAGGTGCTGGGCATGTAGTGCAGGGCGAGGTACCGGTCGAGCGAGGGCCGCTGGCCGACGGAGAGCACCGGCCGCCCGGCGGCGGACAGGTCCTGCGGTGTGGGTACAGTCGCCGCCCGCACCAGAGAGTCCAGCGCGCCCTTCAGATCGAAGTCGGTGCCGCCGAAGGCGTGGATCCCGGCCAGCGCGGTCGGCGCGGGGTCGCCGTTCATGACATGGGTGCCGCTCGCGCCGTGCAGCCAGCGGTCCCAGGTGCCGCCGTTCTGCCGGGCCAGGGTGTACAGCGACTGGGCGATGTCGGAGCCGGTGCGGGGGTCGAGGAGGGTGAGCAGCTGGAGCTGGTCGCGGTAGACGTCCCAGCCGGAGAAGGTGCCGTACTGGGCGCGGTGGCCGGGGCCCACCGGGTGCACCTCGCCGTCGCTGCCGCGGTATCTGCGGTCGGCGTCGCTGATGACGCCGGGATGCAGCAGCGCGTGGTACAGCGCGGTGTAGAAGGTGGTCCGCTCGGCGTCCGTGCCGCCGCCGACGCGGATGGCGGCGAGGCGGTCCCGCCAGGCGCGGCGGGCCGCCTCCCGGACGGCGTCGAAGGAGCGGCCGGGCGGGTTCTCCGCGGCGAGGTTGGCCTCGGCCCCGGCCGGACCGACGTAGGAGATGCCGACCTTGACGTGCACCGCCGTGGTGCCGGGCGCGAACGTCACGTATCCGCCGGCGCCCTTGCCCGCGACCGGCCGTCCGTCGTGGGCGAAGCCGCCGGTGCCGCCGGAGGTCTGGCGGGTGCCGGGGGCAAGCGTGCCGTCCTTCCAGGTGCCGGTGGTGGTGAAGGGGCGGTCGAAGTGCGCGGTGAAGTACAGGGTGTAGTAGGCGCGCCGGCCCTCCGGGTCGAGGTAGCCGCAGAAGTTGCCGGAGGTGACGGAGCCGGAGACGGTGCGTCCGGCGGGGTCGATACGGACGGTCGAGTCCGCCGAGCCCACTTCGGAGTCGGCGGTGCGGACGAGCAGTGCGGCGGGCCTGCCGGCCGGGAAGGTGAAGCGGCCCGAGCCGGTGCGTGCGGTGGCGGTGAGGTCGGCGCCGGCTCCGGAGGCGAGGCGGACCGCGTAGTGGCCGGGCTCGGCCCGCTCGTCACTGTGGCTGAAGTCGGAGGCGTAGACGGCGTTGCCGGTGTCGCTCGCCGGGGAGGAGGTGACCTCGCCGGCGTGGGGGTAGAAGGGGATGTCGCCGCTGCCGCCGGCGCAGCCGGTGCCGGACATGTGGGTGAGGCTGAAGCCGCGGATGCGGGGGGCGTCGTACTGGTAGCCACCGGGGGCGGCGGTCCGGGTGGCGTCGCCCCGGGTGTTCTCCGGGCTCCAGGAGAGCATGCCGAAGGGCACGACGGCGCCGGGGAAGACGTTGCCGCCGTTGCGGGTGCCGATCAGTGGATCGACGTACGCCGTGGGGTCGGCGACGAGCGCGGGCCGAGCCGCGGTCGCCGCCGGGGCGGGGGTGGTGGCACCGGCCGTGAGGAGCGCGGCCAGCAGCAGGGACACGGGTCTGAAACGCACGTGCGCCACCGGTACCGGCGGCGGGGCGTCCGGGCGTGCAGGCACGCCGGTGGCGTCACTCGGGCGGGCCCTCCCGGGGCGCGGTCGGGCACGGAGGTGCGGGCCCGCCGATCCTTCCCGCACCTCCGCCGCCGGTCAGCCGACCTGGCAGGGCAGGGTCGTGGTGCCGTCCCCGCCGTCGCCCTGGACGACATAGCCGAAGGTCGTGCTCTGCCCCGGACTCAGGGCGCCGTCGTAGTCCGCGTTGTGGACCATCACGTCCTGTCCGGAGTAGGTGGCGTTGCCGTTCCAGACACTGGCCACGGACTGGCCGGAGGGCAGGGTCCAGCCGACCATCCAGCCGAGCATGGGGACGTCACCGGTGTTGGTGACGGTCACCTGGGACTGGTAGCCGCCGGGCCAGCTGCCGGTGGTGGTGCGGGTGGCGGTGCAGGTGCCGGGCGGCGGTCCGGTGGGGTGGCCGGGGTCGTGGACGCCGGTGACCTCGCCGTTGCCGCCGTCGAAGACCACGTCGGAGCAGGAGTAGAAGGTCTCGGTGCTGTCCGAGCGCTGCCAGACCATGTAGATGATGTGCCGTCCGGACTTGTTCCGGGGCAGCGTGCCGGTCCAGGAGTAGTGGCCGTCGACCGTGCCGGGGGTGCCTTGGAGTGGCGGGTGGTCGATGGTGAGGAAGGGCTGGTCCTCCATGTCGTCCCAGGTGAGCGGCTTGGTCGGGTCGTAGGTGTCCTTGGTGATGTAGACGCGGAACCAACCGGGGTGTGCCGCCCAGGCGTTGTAGGAGAAGTCGATGGTGGCGCCGGCGGTCAGATGGGTCACCGGCCAGTCGTCGCGGGCGAGGTCGAAGCCGGCGAAGGCGGGGTTTCCGCCGCTGCACAGCCGGCCGTCCGGCACGAAGCCGCGGGTGCGGCCGGCGCCGTCGGAGCGCAGCACCGAGAACCAGTTGTAGAACGGCGTGGTGCCGCCGGCCTGCTGGGCCGCCCGGCAGGCCGGGTTCACGGGCTTGATCTCGCCGGTGCCGGTGAGCGCGTCCTGCCAGCACAGGAAGGTCCGGCTGCCGGGCTTCAACGGCGTGCCGTGGGCCGAGGCGGGGGTGCCGGCGGCGAGGACGAGGCCGAGGGCGGGCAGGGCGGTGAGGAGGGCCAGCAGAACGAGGAGCAGGGCTGTGCGGCGGGTGCGACGGGTGCGGCGCGGTAATCGCGCACCCGGGATCATGGTTGTCGCGAGCATGACATAACAGCCTTTGGTGTCGAGGTCGCGTACGGAAGAGGGAAGCCGTGGGGTGGGCCGCCCCCAGGCGCGGCGGGTTCCGGTCCACCGAGCGATGGGAGCGCTCCCACCCCACTGCTTGGGAAGCTAGCGCCGACGGCCTCCGGTGTAAACGGCCGTGCACCGGTCGGACGGCGGAAACTGGAGAGGAGGGAGGTTCTGCCATGGCACGGCTGCTCGTCGAGGACGGCGGACTGGTGCTGCGGCTGTCCTTGAGCGAACGGCTCCGGGCGCGGCGCGGCACGATCCGGCTGCCCTGGACGGTGGTGGAGGCCGCGCGGATCGAGCCCGACTGGTGGCGGACGCTGCGCGGATCGCCGGTGAACGGCACGCACCGCCCGGCACACTGCCTGGGCGAGCGCCGTCATCCCGCCGGACGGGACTTCGTGGCGGTGCGCAGCGGCGGCCCGGCCGTCCTGGTCGGCCTCCGGCCCGGCGCCCCCTTCACCCGCATCGCCGTGACCGTGCCGCAGGCCGAGGCGGAGGAGACGGTGCGGGCCGTGCGGCGGCACCGGACGCGGCGGCGTTAGTTATGGGAGGGGTACGGCGAAGGGCCGCATCCCCGGTGGTGGGGATGCGGCCCTGGACCGCTGTGCCGTACCGCTTACTTGCGGATCAGGCTGCGCAGCACGTACTGCATGATGCCGCCGTTGCGGTAGTAGTCGGCCTCACCGGGGGTGTCGATGCGGACGACCGCGTCGAACTCGACACCGGTGTCGGTGGTGACCTTGACCGTGCGCGGCGTGGTGCCGTTGTTCAGCTCGGTGACGCCGGAGATGGAGAAGGTCTCCTCGCCGGTCAGGCCGAGGGACTCGGCCGAGGCGCCCTCCGGGAACTGGAGCGGGAGCACGCCCATGCCGATGAGGTTCGAGCGGTGGATGCGCTCGTACGACTCGGCGATGACGGCCTTGACGCCGAGGAGCGCGGTGCCCTTGGCCGCCCAGTCGCGGGACGAGCCGGAGCCGTACTCCTTGCCGGCCAGGACGACCAGCGGGATGCCGGCGGCCTGGTAGTTCTGCGAGGCGTCGTAGATGAAGGACACCGGGGCGTCGGGCTGGGTGAAGTCGCGGGTGTAGCCGCCCTCGGTGCCCGGCGCGATCTGGTTGCGCAGGCGGATGTTGGCGAACGTACCGCGGATCATGACCTCGTGGTTGCCACGGCGGGAGCCGTAGGAGTTGAAGTCACGACGCTCCACACCGTGCTCGGTGAGGTACTTGCCGGCCGGGGTGTCGGCCTTGATGGCGCCGGCGGGCGAGATGTGGTCCGTCGTCACCGAGTCGCCGAGCTTGGCCAGGACGCGGGCGCCGGCGATGTCCTCGACCGGGGCCGGCTCCATGCCCATGCCCTCGAAGTACGGGGGCTTGCGGACGTAGGTGGACTCCGGGTCCCACTCGAAGGTGTTGCCGGTCGGGACCGGCAGGGACTGCCACTGCGCGTCGCCCGCGAAGACGTCCTGGTAGGACTTGGAGAACATGTCCTCGCCGATGGCGGCGGCCACGACCTCGTTGACCTCGGCCTCGGTCGGCCAGATGTCCTTCAGGTAGACCGGGTTGCCGTCCTGGTCGGTGCCCAGGGCGTCACGGGTGATGTCCACCTTCATGGAGCCCGCGATGGCGTACGCGACGACCAGCGGCGGGGACGCCAGGTAGTTCATCTTGACGTCCGGGTTGATCCGGCCCTCGAAGTTGCGGTTGCCGGACAGCACCGAGGTGACGGCGAGGTCGTGGTCGTTGACGGCCTTGGAGACCTCCTCCGGCAGCGGGCCGGAGTTGCCGATGCAGGTGGTGCAGCCGTAGCCGACGAGGTTGAAGCCCAGCTTGTCCAGGTACGGGGTGAGGCCGGCCTTCTCGAAGTAGTCGGTGACGACCTTCGAACCCGGGGCGAGGGTGGACTTGACCCACGGCTTGCGGGTCAGGCCCTTCTCGACCGCCTTCTTGGCGACCAGGGCGGCGCCGATCATGACGTACGGGTTGGAGGTGTTGGTGCAGGAGGTGATGGCCGCGACCGTCACCGCACCGTGGTCCAGCTCGTAGGTCGTGCCGTCGGGGGCGGTGACCTGGCAGGGGTTGGACGGGAAGCCGTTGGGGTGGGCGGCCGGGGCGTCGGAGGCCGGGAAGGACTCCTTGCCCGCCTCGTCGACGTCGTCGACGTAGTTGCGGACGTCCAGCTTGAACTGCTCGGCGGCGTTGGCGAGGACGATGCGGTCCTGCGGGCGCTTCGGGCCGGCGATGGACGGGACGACCGTGGACAGGTCCAGCTCGAGCTTCTCGGAGAAGTCCGGCTCGGCCTTCGGGTCCAGCCAGAGGCCCTGCTCCTTGGCGTAGGCCTCGACCAGCGCGACCTGCTGCTCGGAGCGGCCGGTCAGGCGCAGGTAGTTCAGGGTCTCGTCGTCGATCGGGAAGATCGCGGCGGTGGAGCCGAACTCCGGCGACATGTTGCCGATGGTGGCGCGGTTGGCCAGGGAGGTGGCGGCCACACCCTCGCCGTAGAACTCGACGAACTTGCCGACCACACCGTGCTTGCGCAGCATCTCGGTGATGGTGAGGACGAGGTCGGTGGCGGTGGTGCCGGGCTGGAGCTCGCCGGTCAGCTTGAAGCCGACGACGCGCGGGATCAGCATGGAGACCGGCTGGCCGAGCATGGCGGCCTCGGCCTCGATGCCGCCGACGCCCCAGCCGAGGACGCCGAGGCCGTTGACCATGGTGGTGTGCGAGTCGGTGCCGACCAGGGTGTCCGGGTAGGCCTTGCCGTCGCGGACCATCACGACACGGGCCAGGTGCTCGATGTTCACCTGGTGGACGATGCCGGTGCCCGGCGGGACGACCTTGAACTCGTCGAAGGCGGTCTGGCCCCAGCGCAGGAACTGGTAGCGCTCCTTGTTGCGGCCGTACTCCAGCTCGACGTTCTGCTTGAAGGCGTCGTTGGTGCCGAACTTGTCGGCGATGACCGAGTGGTCGATGACCAGCTCGGCGGGGGCCAGCGGGTTGATCTTGGCGGGGTCGCCGCCCAGTTCCTTCACGGCCTCACGCATGGTCGCGAGGTCCACGACGCACGGCACGCCGGTGAAGTCCTGCATGATCACGCGGGCCGGCGTGAACTGGATCTCCTGGCTGGGCTGGGCCTGGGAGTCCCAGCCGCCGAGGGCGCGGATGTGGTCGGCGGTGATGTTCGCGCCGTCCTCCGTGCGGAGCAGGTTCTCCAGCAGGACCTTGAGGCTGTACGGCAGGCGGGCCGAGCCCTCCACCTTGTCCAGCCGGAAGATCTCGTACGACTCGTCGCCCACGTGCAGCGTGCTGCGGGCGTCGAAGCTGTTCGCCGACACGACAGTCTCCTTCATTGATGTGCGCGTACCACCGTCAATCCTGCCGCCACGCCGGCTGGGCCGATCCGCTAAGGTAAGGCTAAGTTAGGCGACCCTTACTGGGGTGGCGGCTGCGGTGCGCCTCGGCAGATATCTCGATGTCGAGATAACTCTAGTACATGGGCGCCCGATGGTCATGCCCGGACACCCCCACACCCCGGTCGGGGATCATGGAGCCATGCATCTCGACACCGCACTGATCGGCCGCTGGGACAGCTCCCCTTTCGACGTCGGCGTCATGGAGGCCTCGGAGCTGGAGTTCCGCGAGGACGGCCGGGGCAGCGGGACGGTGGTCAACGCGCTGAGCGAGGACACCGAGGAGTTTTCGTGGCACTGCCCGGAACCGGGCGTGGTGGAGATACGCGAGGACTCCGGCGGAACCGAGCGGTTCCAGTACACGGTCGGCGCCGCCACACCGCCCTACGGGCCCGCCCCCGTACCGGCCGTCACCTTCGAGCCGCATCTGCTCTTCACTCAGCAGTACGCGCGCGTGCACCCATCTTCCGCCTGATACCCCCCGGAAGCAATATGATCCGGATGTACCGGACATCGGCCGAAGCGTCCGGTACATTCCGCGACACCGCAGGCCACTGACGTGTCGTCACCCGAATGGACCCCCCGATCGGGCGCCATCTCATATCTGAGATAGCCTCAACCTCATGGCAGACGACTACCTCGTACGCATCGGCAAGCTCATCCGTGACGCCCGGCAACACCGGGGCTGGACACAGACGCAGCTCGCGGAGGCCCTCGGCACCAGCCAGAGCGCGGTCAACCGCATCGAGCGGGGCAACCAGAACATCAGCCTTGAGATGATCGCCCGCATCGGTGAGGCCCTGGACAGCGAGATCGTGTCGCTCGGCTACGCGGGCCCGATGCACCTGCGGGTCGTGGGCGGCCGCCGGCTGTCCGGCGCCATCGACGTGAAGACGAGCAAGAACGCCTGCGTGGCGCTGCTGTGCGCCTCCCTGCTCAACAAGGGCCGTACGGTGCTGCGCCGGGTCGCGCGGATCGAGGAGGTCTACCGCCTGCTGGAGGTGCTCAACTCCATCGGCGTGCGCACCCGCTGGATCAACGACGGCGTCGACCTGGAGCTGGTACCGCCGGCCGAGCTGGAGATGGCGGCGATCGACGCGGAGGCCGCCGTCCGCACCCGCTCCATCATCATGTTCCTCGGCCCGCTGCTGCACCGCATGGACCACTTCAAGCTGCCCTACGCGGGCGGCTGCGACCTCGGCACCCGGACCATCGAGCCGCACATGATCGCGCTGCGCCGGTTCGGTCTGGACATCGCCGCCACCGAGGGCCAGTACCACGCGCAGGTCGACCACACGGTCCGGCCCGACCGCCCGATCGTCCTGACCGAGCGCGGCGACACGGTGACCGAGAACGCGCTGCTGGCCGCCGCCCGGCACGACGGCGTGACGGTCATCCGCAACGCCTCCTCCAACTACATGGTCCAGGACCTGTGCTTCTTCCTGGAGGCCCTCGGCGTCACGGTCGAGGGCATCGGCACCACCACGCTGACCGTGCACGGCGTGCCGAACATCGACGTCGACGTCGACTACTCCCCCTCCGAGGACCCGGTCGAGGCGATGAGCCTGCTGGCCGCCGCCGTGGTGACCGAGTCCGAACTGACCGTGCGCCGCGTCCCCATCGAGTTCCTGGAGATCGAGCTGGCGGTTCTGGAGGAGATGGGCCTCGACCACGACCGCTCGCCCGAGTACTTCGCGGACAACGGCCGCACCCGCCTGGTCGACCTGACGGTCCGCCCCTCCAAGCTCGAGGCGCCGATCGACAAGATCCACCCCATGCCCTTCCCGGGCCTGAACATCGACAACGTCCCGTTCTTCGCGGCGATCGCGGCCACCGCGCAGGGCAAGACCCTCATCCACGACTGGGTCTACGACAACCGCGCGATCTACCTCACCGACCTCAACCGCCTCGGCGGCCGCCTCCAGCTGCTGGACCCGCACCGGGTCCTGGTCGAGGGCCCGACCCGCTGGCGCGCCGCGGAGATGATGTGCCCGCCCGCGCTGCGCCCGGCCGTGGTCGTCCTGCTGGCGATGATGGCCGCCGAGGGCACCTCGGTGCTGCGCAACGTCTACGTCATCAACCGCGGTTACGAGGACCTCGCCGAGCGTCTGAACTCGGTGGGAGCGCAGATCGAGATCTTCCGGGACATCTGACCGCTACGGCGGCCACCGGGGCGGAGATCGCTGGAACCGGTGGCCGCGCGCGGCCGCGATGGACGCCTGGTCGTGTCCGCCTCCGCGGGGTGCTCGTTGACCCCCGGGGGGCGGGCACACACCGGGAGGAAGAGCGGGATGACGCAGGCCGCGGTGAGCGAGCTGGAGGAGCGGGTACCGGGACGCCGGTGGACGGTGCGGATGGATCCCGTGGGGCGGGGCAGTGCGACGGTGCGCGTCTCGTGCAGCCGTCCCGCGTGCGCCGAGCAGCGTCTGCCGTCCGCGGCGGCCGGCCGTGCGGCCGCGGCAGCCCACCTCAAAGCCCACCTGCGCGCAGCCCCCGCCCCCAGGGCCGGGGCGTACTGCGCGTGCAGGGCCGAGGGCTGCCACGCCCATCTGTCCGACGCCGCCCGGCATCCGCGTGCCGAACCCTGGCGGTGCGGCGGACCGGTCGTGCTGGCCGTGCTCACCGACAAGGAAGGACGCTGGTGGCAGGCCTTGGAGTGCTGCTCGCGGTGCGCGGCCGCCACCCCCGGAGCACGGACCGCGGCCGTCTCCGGGGCGCCCGGCCCGCGGACCGGTGACCGCCCGGCCGCCCCGGCCACGGGTCCCGGCGCGGGTCCGACCACGGGTGCGGGCATGGGCGTGCCGCAGTTCTCCGACCGTCAGGCCGCCGCCGGGGCGAGGGCTCCCGCTCCCCGCTCGGCACCCGCCCGGCGCCGCCCCGCGCAGGCGAAGATCTCCCAAAGGGTCATCCCGCACGACCTGCGGCCCGCCGCCCTGCGGGACGAACTCGTAGAACTGGGTGGCCTCTTCCGCGCCTACCAGCAGCGCGCCGAACCCGACCTGGAGCTGCTCGCCGGCCTCCAGGAACGCAAGGCCCGCGCCTTCACCGCCTGGGCCGATGCCACCGGCGACGGCGCTCTGCGGTGGGAGGCGCAGCGTGCCGAGCGGGCCGCGGCCACCATCCGGCTCCAGCACCAGTACCGCACCGGCGGCATCGCCGGAGTCGACGGTCCGGCCGTGCCGCGGCTGCTGACCGTACCGACGCAGTGGGAGCACGTGCGCTCCGTCCTCGCGTACGTGGCCGGCCACAGCCCGCTGCCCGGACCGGACGCACGGCTGCTGGTGCTGATGGTGACGTTGCGCACCGCGCACACCGGCACCGGCAACCTCGTCGGACGGGACCTCACGGGGCTGGGCCTGACCGATCCGGAGGACCTGGTCGAGCAGCTGACCGGCTGCGGCTGGCTCACCCTGCCGGGCACCGCCGGCGACCTGCTCGCCTCCCGGCCGGAGAACCCCGTCCCGGTCACCGTCCCCTCCCTGGTCCCCCGGGAGGACGGCAGGAGCCCGTTCACGTTCGGCAGGAAGATGCGGCCCAGACTCTCCGGATGGGCCCAGAAGGTGGTCTCGGACAAGAAGCTCCGCAAGGCCAAGGCCGGCGCCGGCACCCGGCTGCTCGCCCTGACGCTGGCCACCCGGAGCGATGCCGCGGGACGCCTCGGTCCCGGCGGTGAGGGCCTCCCCCACGGCGCTCTCACCTCCTGGGTCCCGGTCGGCACCGGCGAGTTGCGGCACCTGGTCGACCAGCTGACCGCGGCGGACTGGCTCACCGACGCCGCGCTCACCGACACCCACCTCACCGGCCGGCTGACCGAACGCGTCCTCCCGCTCACCTGTCCCCTCCAGCCTTGAGGCACCGGTGGGGATGCACGGCCGATCAGCCGGGGCCTGGGAGGGGACTGCTGCTCTCTCGTGCGTGTGCGGCGGGCGACACATAGATCCGCAGGCCTTCGCGCCGGAAGGACGGCCAGGCGCGGGCGTAGGAGGGCGGCGCGCTGCTGCCGTCGGTCAGGACCGCGACCGGTATCCGCCGGGCCGTCCGGGTGAGGGCGGCCGCCGTGGTGTTCGCGTTGTGACCGCTGATGTCGACGGAGGAACAGCCGGCGTAGAAGGCGATCGGGACGTTGTCGCCGCCGGTCACCAGGCACGGCGCCCGCACCCCCAGACGGTGCAGCGCCCGGGCCGTCCGCGCCCAGCCGCGGTGCCCGGCGGTGGCCCCGTCGACCGTGCGCTCCAGCACCACCAACTGGACCGCCAGATGCCCGGCGAGCCCGAGCGCCACCACCGTCACGGCCACCGGACGCCAGGTGCGCGGCGCCGCGGTGACCAGGTGCGCCAGGGCGTCGGCAACCGGAATCGCCAACAGCGCGTAGGCCGGGAGCAGGAAACGGGGAGCGGCGTAGCCGATCAGGAACAGGTACGGGAAGGCGGCCGTGGCGGCGCAGGCCAGCGGCGTCAGCGTGGCGGCCGTACGCCCGCCGCGGACCGCGACGACCAGCGCGAGCGCCGCGAGGACCGGGAGCGCGAACCACCAGGCGGACACCGCCGGATCCGGCAGCGCGCCGCCGCACGGACGGCACAGCGTGCGGCCGACCAGGCTCCGCACCTGGTCGTCCACGGCGAGGTTCCAGCCGAGCCCGCCCTGGATGCGGGAGCCGTCGGCCAGCCGCCGGGCGAGACCGCCGTACCCGGTGTACGCCTCGACGACCCATTCGGCCGCCCCGGCCACCAGTCCTCCCACGAGCGCGGCCGGCGGCTTCCAGTGCCGCCACCGCCGTACGACGACCGGCGCGGCGAGCAGCGGCAGGCACGCCCAGACCGCGTCCGTCGGGCGCATCAGCGCCATCAGCGCGGCGCTCGCCGCCAGGCCCCACACAGGAGCGCGCCGCGCGCGGTCCTGCTGGGCACGGAGGAAGCAGCCGGTACCGGCGAGGGCGCCGATCGCCACCCAGAGGTTGGGCATGGCCTGGGGGCCGTAGTACAGCGTCACCCACAGCGACGCGAAGAGCGCGCCGCCGAGAGCGAGGACCCGGGCGGGGAACAGGCCGCGCCAGGCGCGCAGCGCGAGGAACAGTGCCAGTCCCGACAGCAGGGCCAGATAGATGCGCAGCAGCGCGGTGGACGACGACCAGGAGGCGATCGGTGCCACCAACAGCGAGACGCCCCGGGCGCGCGGCGCGCTGAAGAACGCCGCGGGGACATGCGCGCTGACCTGGCTGACGTACACCGTCTCGTCCCAGCCCAGCCCCATGCCGGGCCGGACGAGGGCGAGTTGGGCGAGGCTGAAGGCCACCGCGACCGCGGCCGGCCAGCCGTCCCGGCGCCGGTCCCGCCAGGTGTCCGCGAGGGGTCGCGGTCGGCTGCGGGCCGGGTGCCCACGCTCCGTGTTCACGGTTCTGGTCATGCACGACCTCCGCCCCTGCGGCCCGGAGGACAGGGGGTGAGCGCGAGGGATCGGAACAGGGTCAAGCTAACCCGCGCCTCCCCGGCCCGCAGCGCGAGGCGCCGGGCTCCGCTAAATGAGTTGGTGCGGCAGGGCTTCGCTGCTAGCGTCTGAGCAGCCGTGAGAAAGAGCGAGGAGGTGAGACCCGTGAAGGCTGTTTTCGTGTGGGTGCTCCCCCTTGTCGTCACGGTGGGCGGTTGACGTAGGTGTCGCCGGGAGCGCCCCTGTCAAGGCACTCCTGTGAGAGGTACCACCTATGAACCCTGTGCGTTCCATTCCCGGCGCGGACAGCCATCCCGTCGTGGTCACGCGGGTCGCGGACACGCAGTGGCACGCCCTGGAGGACGACCGGACCGTCGGCCGCGGCCACGCCTCGCGCCGCCCCGACGGACGGCTCTTCATCAGTGTCGACGCATGGCACGGCGCGGTCTTCGACCGTCTCGCCGACGCGATGTCGACGGACCTTCCGGCGCCCCTGTACACCGTCGTCGACGAGACCGACCACGACACCAGGTCCGCCTGGGAGCGGGCCGGCTTCGCCGTCGCCCGCCACGAGCGGGGCTGTGTCGTGCCCACCGACCCGCGGATCACCGGGCTCGGCTCGGTGCGGCCCCCGTCGGGGGTGACGGTCGTGCCCGCCGGCGAGGCGGAGGAGGGGCCGCTGCGCGCCCTGGACCGCCTCGTCCGTGACGAGGTCGAGGCGACCGTCGGCTGGCGGACGATGCCGGCCGAGGTGCTGCCCCGCCCGGCGGGGACCACCGTGCTCGACCCGTCGAAATACTTCGTGGCGCGGCAGGGCGACGCGTACGTGGGGCTGCTCCGCATGGGGCCGCTGACCCGGCAGCCGCGGATCGGGCTGGTCGCAGTCCGGTCGGACAGCCGGCGCCGCGGCATCGCCCGGGCGCTGCTGGCCCACGCGCTGGATGCGCTGCACCGCTCCGGTACCGCCTCGGCATGGGCCGAGGTGGACGAGTCCAACGCGGCGGCCATCGCCCTGTTCAAGAGCATCGGTGCCCGGCGCGCGCCCGGCACCCTGGAGCTGGTCCTGCGCTGACGCTCCCAGCCGCACCACAGCACACCACACCGAGACCCCGTCGCCGTACGGGAGAAGCGAGAGACCATGACGAAGACATCAGGGGGCGTGGAAGTCGAGGGCACCGTCACCGAGTGCCTGCGCAACGCCACCTTCAGGGTGGAACTGGAGAACGGGCACACGGTGCTCGCCCACATCAGCGGGAAGATCCGGAAGAACTACATCAAGATCCTGCCGTACGACCGCGTGCTCGTGGAACTCAGCCCCTACGACCTGAGCCGCGGCCGGATCCGGTACCGCTACCGGTCGTAGCGCGAGGCACGCGTGTCCCGCACACGGACGGATTCCGTGTGCGGGACCGGGTGTTCAGTCCGCGCCGGTCAGCTGGTCGTCAGGGAGGTGTCGTCGACGACGAAGCTGGTCTGGAGGGAGGAGTCCTCCACGCCGTTGAACTTCAGGGTGACCGTCTGGCCCGCCAGCGAGGACAGGTCGAAGGTCTTCTG
>NZ_JBSFHC010000007.1:0-336194 GCF_053596835.1 Streptomyces sp. NPDC001606 | reverse complement strand
GCCTCCAGGGCCGCCTGGCGCTCGTACACGGCCTCCTTGCGGTAGCCGACGATGATCGCGACCTCGGTCAGACCGACCTCCGCGAAGTTCGCCAGCGTCAGGTCGAGGACCGTGGGCTCGCCCTCGATGCCCGCGGGCCCCACCGGCACCAACGCCTTGGGCAGGGTGTCGGTGTAGGGGCGCAGTCGCCGTCCGGCGCCGGCTGCCAGCACGAGGCCTATCATCGCGGTCTTTCTCCTTCGTTTCGCGCTTCCGCCGGTGTCCGACGGTGGATCGGGCCCCCGGAAAAAACCGTGTGGCCCCGCCCTGACGACGGGGCCACACGGGATGGGACGAGTCGGGCGTCAGCCCTCGTCGGTGGTGGAGACGGTGGCGGTCTTCTTCGCCGTCGTCTTCGCGGCGGCGGTGGTGGCCGACTTGGTCGCCTTCTTCACCGTCGTCTTCTTCGCGGCCGTCTTCTTGGCCGCGGTCTTCTTGGCGGCCGTCTTCTTCGCCGCGGCCTTCTTCGCCGGTGCCTTCTTGGCCGCCTTGCGGGCGGTCTTCTTGGCCGGCGCGACCTCCTCGACGCCGGGCGCCTCGGCCTCCGCCGGAGCAGCCTCGGCCTCCGCCGGAGCAGCCTCGGCCTCCGCCGGGGCGGTCTCCGCAGGGGTGGCCTCCGTCGCGGCCGACGGGACGACCACGACGGCCGCCTCCTCGGGCGCGGTCGGCGCGGTGGCCTTGCGCACCGCACGGCGGCGCGGACGGGCCGGCGCGGCGGCCTCGGCGGACTGCGCGGGCGCCTCCTCGGCAGCGGCCGGAGCTTCTTCCGCCGGAGCCTTGGGTGCGGCAGCCTCGGCCGCGGGAGCCTCGGCGATGGTCACCACGGCGGCCTCGGCACCCGCGGGGGAACCGGCCGGCGCGGACACCTTCCGGGTCGCCCGACGGCGCGTACGGCCCTTCGGCGCGGCCTCCTCGGCAACAGGAGCCTCGGCGACGGCAGCCTCGGCCTGCGGCTCCGCCGGAACCACCTGGTCCTCGGCGGCCACCGGCTCGGCCAGGGCCTCGGCGGCGGTCTCCGGCTGTACCGGACGCGCGGCCGCCTCCTCTGCGGTGACGTCCTGCGCGGTCGGCACCGCGGCGGCGGCCTCCTCCGCCTCGGCCTCGGCGGCCCGGGCGGCCCGCTCGGCGCGGTCGGCCCGCGGGGCCTTCTCCGCCCTCGGCGCACCCGCCGGAGCGGACGCCCGGCGGCTCGCCCGGCGACGCGTACGGCCACGGCCGGCCGCCGCCTCCGCCTCGGCGACGCTGCTGTACAGCTCCTCGTCCGGCGCGAAGTCGGGGGCGGGCAGCGAGACCGGCTCGGCGATCTCGGCGGCCACCTCGGCGGCGGACTCGGCCTCCGGCTCGACGGCCTCACCGGTCTCCACGGCCACCGCAGCGGTCTCGTGCACATGCACGTGCTCCGGCTCCGGCGCCTCGCCACGGCCACCGCGCTTCTTGCGCTTGCCGCCGCCGTTGGCGCTCGGCTGCTCCATGTGCACGATGACACCGCGGCCGTTGCAGTGGACGCAGGTCTCGGAGAAGGACTCCAGCAGACCCTGGCCGACCCGCTTGCGCGTCATCTGCACCAGGCCCAGCGAGGTCACCTCGGCCACCTGGTGCTTCGTACGGTCGCGGCCCAGGCACTCCAGCAGGCGGCGCAGCACCAGGTCGCGGTTGGACTCCAGGACCATGTCGATGAAGTCGATGACGACGATGCCGCCGAGGTCGCGCAGCCGCAGCTGGCGCACGATCTCCTCGGCCGCCTCCAGGTTGTTCCTGGTCACGGTCTCTTCGAGGTTGCCGCCCTGACCGGTGAACTTGCCGGTGTTGACGTCGATGACGACCATCGCCTCGGTCTTGTCGATCACCAGCGAACCGCCGCTGGGCAGCCAGACCTTGCGGTCCAGCGCCTTGGCCAGCTGCTCGTCGATCCGGTAGGTGGCGAAGACGTCGACCTCGGAGGTCCACTTCGACAGCCGGCCGGCCAGGTCGGGGGCGACGTGCGAGACATAGCCGTGGATGGTCTGCCAGGCCTCGTCACCGCTGACGATGACCTTGGAGAAGTCCTCGTTGAAGATGTCGCGCACGACCCGGACGGTCATGTCCGGCTCGCCGTACAGCAGGGTCGGAGCGTTGCCGCTCTTGGCCTTCTTCTGGATCTCCTCCCACTGCGCCTGGAGCCGCTCGACGTCGCGGCGCAGCTCGTCCTCGCTCGCGCCCTCGGCGGCGGTGCGCACGATGACGCCCGCGTCCTCGGGGACGATCTTCTTGAGGATGGACTTCAGCCGGGCCCGCTCGGTGTCGGGCAGCTTGCGGCTGATGCCGGTCATGGAGCCCTCGGGCACGTACACGAGGTAGCGGCCCGGCAGGGAGACCTGGCTGGTCAGACGGGCGCCCTTGTGGCCGATCGGGTCCTTGGTCACCTGGACGAGGACCGACTGGCCGGACTTCAGGGCGGCCTCGATGCGGCGCGGGCCGTTGGCCATGCCGAGCGCCTCGAAGTTGACCTCGCCGGCGTACAGGACGGCGTTGCGGCCCTTGCCGATGTCGATGAAGGCGGCCTCCATCGACGGCAGCACGTTCTGGACCTTGCCCAGGTACACGTTGCCGACGTACGAGGTCGACTGCTCCTTGTTGACGTAGTGCTCGACGAGCACCCCGTCCTCCAGGACGCCGATCTGGGTGCGGTCGCCGTACTGACGTACGACCATCACCCGCTCGACGGCCTCGCGGCGGGCCAGGAACTCGGCCTCGGTGATGATCGGAACGCGTCGGCGGCCCTGCTCACGGCCTTCGCGGCGGCGCTGCTTCTTGGCCTCCAGACGGGTCGAGCCCTTGATGGACTGGACCTCGTCGGACGGCTCGGCGGGCTTGCGCGGCTCGCGGACCTTGACGACCGTACGCTCCGGGTCGCCCTCATCGGGCTCGGTGTCGACGGAGGTGTCACCGGCCCGGCGCCGGCGACGGCGGCGGCGACGGCTGCTGGCGCTGCCGGACCCGGCCTCGCCGAGGGCCTCCTCGGCGTCCTCTTCCTCCTGCTCGGCGGTGTCCTCGGCGTCCTGCTCGGCCTGCTCGGCGGCGAGTTCCTCGGCCTCCGGGCCCTCGCCCTCGGCGAGGTCACCGCGGCGGCGGCGACGGCCGCCCCGGCGGCGCCGGCGGCGGGACCCGGACTCCTCGAAGCCCTCGGCCTCCTCGGACTCCTCGCCGTCGGCCAGGTCCTCGGCCTCGGCCGGCTCCCCGGCGGACTCCTCCGCCTGCACCGGCTCCTCGGCCGGGGCGGCCTGCGTCTCCTCGGCCTGGGCGGCGCCCCGGCGGCGACGGCGACGGCGCGAGCCGGCCTCCAGGCGCTCCTCCGCGCGCTGCTGCGCGTACTCCTCGGTCTCCTCGGGCTCCTCCGCCTCGGCGGCCTCCGCGGCGGCCTCGGCGGCGGCCCGCTCCGGGGTCTGGAAGCGGGGCTCGGCGAACACCGGCGCCTGGAACACGGCGACGGCCGGGCGGGCGGGCCGGCGCGGCCCCTCGCCCTCGTCGGCCGCGGACCCGGACTTGGCGGGCTCGGAGAAGCCGAACGCGGGGCGTACGGCCCGGCGGCGGGCGCGGCGCGGGGCGGCGGCCTCGGCGGCGGGCTGCGCGGGCTCGGCGGCCGGGGCCGGCTTGGTGGCCGTGGCGGGCTCGGTGGTGTGCGTGGTGACGGGGACCTCCGGGGTCTGCGTGCCGGCACCGGCCTCGGCGACGGGCTTCTCCTCCTCGGCCTCGGCCTCGGCGGCGGGAGCGCCCTCGGGCGCGGACACGCGTCGGGTGGCCCGGCGCCGGGTACGACGCGGAGCGGCCTCCTCGGCAGCGGCGGCGACGGCGGGAGCGGTGGGCTCCTCGACCGGCTCCTCCACGGCGGCAGCGGCGGCCGGGGCCTCCTCGGCGGCGGGCTCGGCGGCCTTCGGCGCACCGGCGGGGGCGGAGGCGCGGCGGGTGGCGCGGCGACGCGGCCGGGCGGCAGGCGCGGCCTCCTCCTCGACAGCGGCAGCCTCCTGCTCGGCCACCACGGGCTCGGCAGCGGCAGCGGCCGGTACGACCGTCTCGGCGGCGGCCTCGGCAGCCACCGGCGCACCGGCGGGCGCCGACGCACGACGCGTGGCCCGGCGACGCGGCCGGGCGGCAGGCGCGGCCTCCTCCTCGACAGCCGCAGCCTCCTGCTCAGCCACCTCGGGCTCGGCAGCAGCGGTCGGGGCCGTGACGGTGCGGGTGGCGCGGCGCCGGGTGCGGCGCGGTGCGGCGTCCTCGCCCACGACGACCTCGCCGCCCTCGGCGACGGCGGCGGGCTGCGTCGCCTCGGCGGACGCGGCCGGTACGACCGTCTCGGCGGCGGCCTCGGCGGCCACCGGCGCACCGGCGGGCGCCGACGCACGACGCGTGGCCCGGCGACGCGGCGGGGCGGCGGGCGCGGCCTCGGCGGCAGGAACCGCCGCGGCGGCCTCGTCGGCCTCGGCGATCTCCTCGGTGTCCGCGGCCGGTATGGCCGGGAGGGTGACCTCCGGGGCGGGCGCCTCGGCCGCGCCGACGGGCGGGCCCGCCGGGCGAGAGGCGGCACGGCGACGCCTGCGCGGCGGCAGGGTGTCGCTCGGAGTGTTCAGTTCGGAACCCTCAGCGGGTTCGGTCGGCTCGAGCATGCGGGCGTTTCTCCCGTCAGGCTCCCGGGCGCCGCGCCTGGTCCGGCGTCGGCCGGTGAAGGCCGTCCGCCGTTGACGTCCGCGGCCCGCGCAATGCGCGATGGCCGCCGTCCGGGGCGCGGGCGCCGCACGGGAGCACTCTGTGTCCTGTCTCGCCGGTTCCGTACGCCTTGTCGGTACGGCCTGGCGAAAGTCTTCTGGTCGGTGCGCTGCCCGACCCAGGTGGCTCCCGAGTACCAGGGCGGCGCTACGACATCCGTCCCTACGCGGAACCTTCCGGCATCGGCGCCGTCGCGGCGGCGGGCTGGGCCGTCAGGGCCCCGGCTGCCTCGCGGTCGGGCGCGAGCGGGTCGGTCACCGTGCCGGTCTCTTCATCGAGCAGCCCCTGCGCCAGCCTGGTCACCGCTGCGGGGACCGGCGGCGCCAGGTCGGCCACGGCGCGGAGACCGGACAGGACGTCGTCGGGTCGTACGGCAGGCGTCACGTGCCGAACAACCAGCCGCAGTATCGCACAGGGCTGGTCGGTCGGCCTATCAGCCGGTGAACCGTGCGTTTCTGTTGCTTCCAGGCTCACCACGGCCGGGCGGGCGTCGAAGGTGCGCAGACCGTTCTTGGTGAGGCGCTGCACCTCGACGGTCTCGGCCTTGGTGAAGGCCTCGACCGCGTGCCGGGCGCCGGCCGGGTCGACGCCGTCCAGCCGCAGCTCCCAGACGGAGGCGGTCAGCCGGTCGGCGAGGCCCGAGGTGTGCGCCTCGACCGCCTCGATCACGTCGAGCCCGGCGGGCAGCGACTCGTCGAGGAGGACGCGCAGCGTCTCCGGGTCACGCTTCTCGGTGAGCGCGATCTCCAGGTACTCCGCCTCACTGCCCGTGCCGGTGGGTGCGGCATTGGCGTAGGACACCTTCGGGTGCGGCGTGAACCCGGCCGAGTACGCCATGGGCACCTCGGCGCGACGCAGCGCCCGCTCGAAGGCGCGCTGGAAGTCTCGGTGGCTGGTGAACCTCAGGCGGCCGCGCTTGGTGTAGCGCAGTCGGATGCGCTGCACCGCGGGTGCGGGCGGCGGGCCTTCGGGCTGTCGCTTGCCCAGGGGAACTTCTCCTTGTGTCCGCGGTCCGTGCGCCACCCCCGCGTGCGCGGGGAGCACGTCGGGGCCGGCGCCTGCCCGGTGTCGCCCGGGTCAGTCCCGCGTCGGCGGGGACATGTCGCTCCCGGCCCTTTGCTCTAGAGTACGCGCTCCGCCGCCGCAGAGTTCCCGCCGGTCCACTGCGGCCGCCGGGCGGGGCTCGCCGAACGAGGTCCGCCACGCGCCCGGGCGCTGCTCACGGCTTGCGTGCCTTGTTCCGTGCCCTGGGGTCACTCCACCTCGACGCCGTGGTCGCCCAGCAGCTCCGCCAGCCCCGCCCGGTAGCCCTTGCCGCCGAGCACGAAGTCCCAGTCGCCGCCCGCCCGGCGCCGGAAGGAGCCGAGCACCAGCGCCGTCTCCCCGGCGCGGCCGTCGGACACCTCCAGACGGCCCAGCTCGGTCAGGGCCGGGTCCAGCAGCCGGATGCAGGCGTCGGTGAAGCCGGACAGATCGGCCGACGGGTTGGTCTCCGGGTCCACGGCGGCCACCAGCACCAGCCGGTCGGCCGCCGCGGGCAGCGCGTCGAACGCCACGTGCAGCGCCGCCCGGTCCGGCGCCGTCGCCGGCACCGCACGGACCGAACCGTCCGGAGTCTGCGGGTTGTTGTAGAAGACGAAGTGGTCGTCGCCGAGAACCCGGTTGCCACGGCAGACGAGCGCGCAGACGTCCAGGGCGACGGCGCCGGACCAGGTCATACCGAGCACGTTGTAGTCCGCGGCGGCCGCCGGGCGCTCCTCGCGCGCAGCCGGCCGCCGGTGTCCCCGCTCCCCCAGCCGGCCGCGCAGCCCGTGCCGGTGCAGCAGGTCGACGAGTTCGCCGCCGGAGACCAGCTCCAGCGGCTTGCCCCGGGCGAAGGTGTACGAGCCCGGGCCGAACCCCGAGGTGGTGACCAGCACCCCCTTGTTGGCGCCGACGTCCTGGACCGTGCCGTACAGATCGCGCACCGCCGTCGGCGGCACCGTGTTGCGGTACCGCTTCACCTGGACCACGATCTTGCCGCCCCGGATCGGCGTGGGGTCCGTGGCATCGACGTCCACTCCGCCATCGTTCGAGCGCTGGGTGGTGACCGCCCGCATGCCCATGGCACGGAACAGCTCGGCGACCAGCTCCTCGAACTCGATCGGGTCCATGGCGTACAGGTCCGGCTCGCCGTCGGGCGCGGGACCGGCGCTGCCGGGGCCGGGCTCGCCGACCTCCTCGGGCCTGCGGTGCGGGCGGACCGGGGTGAGCTGGTCGGGCCGGGCCGCGAGCTGCCCGTGCAGGGCGTCGGTGAAGCAGCTGAGCGGGTCGACCTGGGCGAGGTGCAGTCCCGTGAAGCCGTCCCGGGGAGCCAGGACGGTCGCCAGGACGATACGGGCCGGGCGGCCGGTGGCCGGATCGGGTGCGTCCACGAAGCCGTTCAGCGCGATCGACCGAAGGACGCCGTGCTCGTCCGCCGCATACAGCTGGTGCAGCACCAGCAGCAGGGACTGGGCCAGCACCTCGCGGTAGAGCGCACGGCGCTGGGTGACGGGCCGGGCCGTCTCCTTCTCCAGGTCCTGGCCGGCTATGTACCGCACGGACTTGGCCGCCGGGACCACGGCATATCCGGGCAGCTCCCAGTCCACGACCAGCTGTCCTGCCCCCGGGTCGAAGGCCAGCGCGGCCTGCCGGGGAAAGCCCTCGGGCCAGGGCGGCGCGGCGTGCAGGGCGGCCGTGAAATACCCGGCCACCGCACGGGCGTCGCCCCGGGCCGCCCCTTCGGTCAGCTCGCGGACGGAGGCGTTGTGCCGCCGGGTCTCCGCCAGCTGCTCCGCCACCCGCCGCTCGTGCTCTTGCTGTACGGCCGCGAGCTGCCGTTGCCGCTGTGCCTCGGTGGCCTGGGCCGCCTGCCAGTCGCGTTCGAAGCGGGCCCGCGCCTCGGCCTCCGCCTGGGACCGCCGGCCGGCGGTCCAGCCGCCCTGCGCCCGGTACTGCTCCGGGTCCGGCATCCGCACCGGCCAGGCGAGCGGCCCCGGATCGAAGGGCGGGACCTCCTCGGCACGCAGCAGGGAGGAGGCCCGGAAGGCGGGTGCCCGGCACCCCGCCACGAGCAGCTCCCGCAGGCCGGCGACCTGCTGTTCCAGCTCCTCGGTACGCCGTCGCGCCTGGCTCTGCCGGTACTCCCGGTATCCCTGCGCCACCTGCCGCTGATACGCCCCCGCCTGTCGGCTCATCCGCTTCAGGCCCTCCCCCGAACACCGCCGGCACCTTCCGGTCGCACCCCCACGACCAGCCATGAAATCCGACTTTATCCGCGACGCGGCCGCCCGTGGCCATGCCCGGGCCAGGGCCGTGCGCTCAGCCCGCGTCCGGCATGGCCCTGGCCGATGCCGCCGCGCGGTCGGCCCGGGCCAGCAGGGCGGCCCGGCGCCGGGGCCACCACGCCAGGTCGGCCAGGAGGAGCGCGACCACCAGCCAGGAGGCGATCATCTCGCCGGGCGTGCTCCGCACGGTGTCGTACACGGCGAGGACGACCGCGAACACGGTGACGAGGAGAACGATCCGGTGGCCCAGCCGGTCGTTCTCGGCGCTCCGGCGCAGGGCACCGGCGTACGCGACGACCGCGGGCGCCAGCCGGGGGTCCGCGACGGCCTCGCCGCTCCGGGTGGCGCTCACCACGGCCGCGCGGTCGGCGCGGCTCATGCCCTTGGCCTCGGGCCAGATCCTGGCCATGCGGCGTGCCACGCGGACGCCGTAGAACAGGCTCAGCACCACGAAGGCCGCCGCGGCGCCCAGCCACGCCTGCGCTTCCAGGAGCACGAAGGCCGCGGAGAAGGCGCCGACGGCGAGGCCGGCGCCCACACCCCGGGCCACCGGCCCCCGCTGCCACAGCCAGCCGGGAACGAGAATCACCCGTTCACGGTGGCCGCCGTCCCTCCGGAAAGCAACGACCGCCCCGGCACGTTGGCGTGGCGGGGCGGTTCAGCTCACGCGCGTCAGTGCGTGTGACCGCTCGAAGCGGGCGCCGGGCCTGCGTTCTTGACCGTCAGAGGAAGCAGCTTCTTGCCGGTCGGGCCGATCTGGATGTGGGTGTCCATCTGGGGGCAGACGCCGCAGTCGAAGCAGGGCGTCCAGCGGCAGTCCTCGACCTCGGTCTCGTCGAGGGCGTCCTGCCAGTCCTCCCAGAGCCAGTCCTTGTCCAGGCCGGAGTCGAGGTGGTCCCAGGGCAGGACCTCCTCGTAGCTGCGCTCGCGGGTGGTGTACCAGTCGACGTCCACGCCGAAGGGGGCGAGCGCCTTGTCGGCGCAGCTCATCCAGCGGTCGTAGGAGAAGTGCTCGCGCCAGCCGTCGAAGCGGCCGCCGTCGTCGTAGACCGCGCGGATGACCGCACCGATGCGGCGGTCGCCTCGGGACAGCAGCCCCTCCACGATGCCCGGCTTGCCGTCGTGGTAGCGGAAGCCGATCGAGCGGCCGTACTTCTTGTCGCCGCGGATCTTGTCGCGGAGCTTCTCCAGGCGCGCGTCCGTCTCCTCGGCGGAGAGCTGCGGCGCCCACTGGAAGGGGGTGTGCGGCTTCGGGACGAAACCGCCGATCGAGACCGTGCAGCGGATGTCGTTGGACCGCGACACCTCGCGGCCCTTCTGGATCACGCGGGTCGCCATGTCGGCGATCTGGAGGACGTCCTCGTCGGTCTCCGTGGGCAGGCCGCACATGAAGTACAGCTTCACCTGGCGCCAGCCGTTGCCGTAGGCGGTGGCCACGGTCCGGATCAGGTCCTCTTCCGAGACCATCTTGTTGATGACCTTGCGGATGCGCTCCGAGCCGCCCTCGGGGGCGAAGGTCAGGCCGGAGCGGCGGCCGTTGCGGGTCAGCTCGTTGGCCAGGTCGATGTTGAAGGCGTCGACGCGGGTGGAGGGCAGCGAGAGGCCGATCTTGTCTTCCTCGTAGCGGTCCGCCAGCCCCTTGGCGATGTCACCGATCTCCGAGTGGTCCGCGGAGGAGAGGGAGAGCAGGCCGACCTCCTCGAAGCCGGTCGCCTTCAGACCCTTCTCGACCATCTCGCCGATACCGGTGATCGAGCGCTCGCGCACCGGGCGGGTGATCATGCCGGCCTGGCAGAAACGGCAGCCGCGGGTGCAGCCGCGGAAGATCTCCACCGACATGCGCTCGTGCACCGTCTCGGCCAGCGGCACCAGCGGCTGCTTGGGGTACGGCCACTCGTCCAGGTCCATGACCGTGTGCTTGGAGACGCGCCACGGGACACCGGAGCGGTTGGGGACCACGCGGGCGATACGGCCGTCAGGGAGGTACTCGACGTCGTAGAACGCCGGGATGTACACCCCACCGGTCTTCGCCAGCCGCAGCAGGACCTCCTCGCGGCCGCCGGGGCGGCCCTCCGCCTTCCACTCCCGGATGATCCGGGTCATGTCCAGCACGGCCTGCTCGCCGTCGCCGATGACCGCCGCGTCGATGAAGTCGGCGATCGGCTCCGGGTTGAACGCGGCATGTCCGCCGGCCAGCACGATCGGGTCGTCGATCGTGCGGTCCTTGGACTCCAGGGGGATGCCGGCCAGGTCCAGGGCGGTGAGCATGTTGGTGTAGCCCAGCTCCGTGGAGAAGCTGAGGCCGAACACGTCGAAGGCCTTCACCGGGCGGTGGCTGTCGACGGTGAACTGCGGGACGCCGTGTTCCCGCATCAGCGCCTCCAGGTCCGGCCAGACGCTGTAGGTGCGCTCGGCCAGGACCCCCTGCTGCTCGTTGAGGACCTCGTAGAGAATCATGACGCCCTGGTTGGGCAGACCGACCTCGTATGCGTCCGGGTACATGAGTGCCCAGCGGACATCGCAGGACTCCCACGGCTTGACCGTGGAGTTGAGCTCTCCGCCGACGTACTGGATCGGCTTCTGCACGTGCGGGAGCAGAGCTTCGAGCTGCGGGAACACCGACTCGGCGGCTTCGGCAGGCATCTCGCGAACCTTCGTGAGCTGACAGGGGGGACCATCAAGCCTAACCCGCCCGGCGGCTCTCCCCGTACGCTCGGTCCGCCGCCCCCGCACCGATCTCCTCCCACAGCCGGGGCAGCTCGGCCTCCGTGGCCGCCGCCCGGGCCTCCTCCCTGCCGTACAGCACCCCGTAGGTGAACGGGTTCTCCCCCGCCGCGTGCGCCACCGCGGCCAGCTCCAGCAGGGTCCTGCGGGCCATGACGCTGTCCTGGTGGTCGCCGAGGAGGGTGGTGAGCGACTTCATGGACCGGGTGAGGGCGCGGGCGGGGGCGCCGAGTGCCGCGGTGGCCGCCTCGGCCGCGTACCGGGTGCGCTTGGCCTTCTTGCGGGCCTCGTGCAGGGCGAGGTCGCGGTCCTGGCCGGGCGGCAGCTCCAGGGCCTCTCCGACCAGCGCGGTCAGCTTCCTCAGATCCTTGTGTACGGCCTTGCCGAGCACCTTCTCCGGCTTCCGGCCCGCGTCCTTGCGCAGCGGCGGTTCCGCGAGGAGCGCGTCCAGGGTGTCCAGCAGGGTGAGGTAGCGGCGGGAGTCGAGGACACCGGTCAGATGCGCGTGGGCGCCGCGTCGCCGGGCCTCCGCCCAGCCCGTGAGGCGTGCCCGGACGGGGCCGAGGACCAGGGCGGGCGGGAGCGCGTCCAGGGCGGTGGTCAGCCGCTCGGCCAGCACCTCCTGGTCGCGGTCGACGCCCAGCTCGCCCGCGAGCCACTTCAGCTCGGCGCCGAGCGGCTCGGTGACCGTGCGGTCGAGGACCGTGCGGAAGCTGCGCAGGGTGCTGCGGGCCCGGCGGGTGGCGACCCGCATCCGGTGCACGGCGTCCGGGATGTCCCGACGCACCGCCGGGTCGAGCGCCACCAGTGCGTCCCGCTGGGCGCGGAGGTAGGCGAGGACATGGTCGCCGGCGGTCACCGGCTCCGGGCGGGGGCCCGGCCCGGCGGTGGTGGCGGTCTGCTCCAGCGCCCTCGCCAGCTTCGAAGCCGACCTCGACGGCCGTACGCCCGCCTTGCGCAGCCGCTTCTCCACCGTGTCCAGAAAGGCGGGATCACCGCCGTCGGCCAGCTCGACCTCGATCTCGGTCCACTGGGCGGCGCCCCGCGCCCCGGTGAGCCGCTCGGCGGTCACCGTGTCCACGCTCGCCTCGGCCAGCAGGCCGCCGTCGGCGTCGACCAGGTGGCGCACATCGCGGGCGGAGCGCAACCGGACCAGCGGGACCAGCTCGGCGTCCCGGACCCGGGAGCGGACCAGGGCGGCCAGCTCCTCGGGGACGGTGTCGGACAGCGGCGCCCGCAGCTCGTCACGGACGCCGGGAGCCACCGGGAACTTCAGATGCCAGCCGGCGTCCCCGCCACCGGTACGGCGGCGCAGGGTGAGGGAGTCGGCGGCCAGGCGCTCGTCGATCGTGTCGTAGTAGACGGCGTCCAGCTCGACCAGGCCCTTGTCGAGGACGGCCGCCACCCCGCCCGCCCCGGTCAGATCGGGCAGCCCGCTGTCGTCGGATTCGTACTTGCGCTCGATCTCGCGTTTCGTATCCGCCATGGATCGAATCTAGTGGCCCCCGCACGGGTGCGGCAGAGGTCGTTCCGGGTGAAGGGCGGAAACCTGCCGCCCTTCACCCGGTGCAGCCGCTCAGGCCGACAGCGGCCGCTGCACCTTGATCGACTGGAGCAGGCCGATCGCTATCCACACGGCGAACATCGATGATCCGCCGTACGACACGAACGGCAGCGGCAGACCGGTGACCGGCATGATGCCGAGGGTCATGCCGATGTTCTCGAAGGACTGGAAGGCGAACCAGGCGACGATCCCGGCCGCCACCGTGGTGCCGTACAGCTCGGTGGAGTCGCGGGCGATCCGGCAGGCGCGCCACAGGATCACGCCGATCAGGAAGATGATGAAGCCGGCGCCGAGGAAGCCCAGCTCCTCCCCCGCGACGGTGAAGACGAAGTCCGTCTGCTGCTCGGGCACGAACTGGCCGGTGGTCTGCGAGCCGTGGAAGAGCCCGGCCCCGGTCAGACCGCCCGAGCCGATCGCGATCCGGGCCTGGTTGGTGTTGTAGCCGACGCCCGAGGGGTCCAGGTCCGGGTTGGCGAAGGCCGCGAAGCGGTTGATCTGGTACTCGTCCAGGATGTGCAGCTGCCAGATGGCGATGCAGCCGATCACGCCCGTCAGGAGCAGTCCGAAGACCCAGCGGTTGGAGGAGCCCGAGGCGAGCAGCACGCCCAGGATGATCGCCACCATCGCGAGCACCGAGCCGAGGTCGGGCATGAGCAGCAGGATCAGACACGGGACGGCCGCCAGCCCCAGGGCCTGCGCCACGGTCCGGTGGTCCGGGTACGGCTTGTCTCCCGCGTCCACCCGGGTGGCCAGCAGCATCGCCATGCCCAGGATGATCGCGATCTTGAGGAACTCGGCCGGCTGGATGGAGAAGCCGCCGATCACGATCCAGTTGCGCTGGCCGTTGATCGTGGCGCCCAGCGGGGTGAGGACCACCAGGGCCAGCAGCACGGACAGGCCGTAGAGGACCGGCACGGCGTTGCGCAGGGCGCGGTGGCCCAGCCAGATCGTGACGATCATCAGGGCCAGTCCGATGCCGAGGTTCATCAGATGGCGGACCAGGAAGAAGTAGGGGTCGCCCTGGTTGATCTCGGTGCGGTTGCGGGTGGCCGAGTAGACCAGCAGCGAGCCCAGCAGGGACAGCCCGAGGGCGGCCAGCATGATCGGCCAGTCGAGCCGCCGGGCCAGGGAGTCACGGGCGAAGATCCTGGTCCAGCCGGCCCGGTCGGGGCCGTACCCGGAGACGGAGAAGGTGTTCGCGCCGGTCATGAGGGCATCCTTCGGCTGCCCCGCCCGCGGTTCCCGCGGGGCCTTCTGCGGGTGTTGCGGTTGCCCGTGGTGGGCGAGGGGCTGGTGGCGGGCTGCTGGTCGCTGTTGTTGCTGGGGTTGTCCTGCTGGGAGGCCTCGGCGTCCTTGCCCGGGTCGCCGGTGACCTTCGGGGCGGCGATGGTGCCGTCGGGGCGGACCTTCGGCAGGCCCTTCTGCGGCTGGGGCAGCAGCGCCTTCTTCTGGTCGATGGAGCCGTCGCCCTGGACGCCGTAGAGCGCGCTGTAGATGTTGCGCACGGCCTCACCGGCGGAACCGGAACCGGTACCGGCCTGCGAGATCGTCATGATCACCGAGTAGTCCTTGGAGTACGTGGCCAGCCAGCCCGTGGTCTGCTTGCCGTAGACCTCCGCGGTACCCGTCTTGCCGTGCAGCGGGATCTTGTCCTGCGGCCAGCCGTTGAACTTCCAGGCGGCGGTACCGCGGGTGATGACGCCCGCGAAGGCGTCGTCCATGCCCTTGAGGGTGGCCTGGCTGACCGGCAGCCTGCCGTTGACCTTCGGCTTGATCGGGGTGACGGTCTTGCCGTCGGCGCTGATGACGGCCTTGCCGATGGTCGGCCGGTACATGGTGCCGCCGTTGGCGACGGCGCCGTAGATCACGGCCTCCTGGATCGGCGTGACGAGGGTGTCGCCCTGGCCGATGGAGTAGTTGATCTCGTCACCCTCGCGCATCTTGTTGCCCTCGAGGCAGTTCTCGTAGGCGATCTTCTCGACGTAGCTGCCGTCCTTCTTGCCGGACTTGCACCAGGCGTCCTTGTTGGCCTTCCAGTAGTTCAGCTTCCACTGGCGGTCGGGGACCCGGCCGGTGACCTCGTTGGGCAGGTCGATGCCGGTCTCCTTGCCGAGGCCGAACTGGTGGGCCGTCTTGAAGAAGTAGTCCTTCGGCTGGCCCTTCTTGGGGTTGATCCCGCCGTCCCGCTTCCACTCCTTGTCGGCCAGGCCGTAGAAGACGGTGTCGCAGGAGACCTCCAGGGCGCGGCCGAGGGAGATGTCGCCGAAGTTCTCGCCCTCGAAGTTCTTGAAGACCTGGCCGCCGACGGAGTAGGAGCTGGTGCACGGGTAGCCGCCGTCGAAGGGGTAACCGGCGTTGACCGCGGCGGCCGTGGAGACCACCTTGAAGGTCGAGCCGGGTGCGGCCTGACCCTGTATGGCCCGGTTCAGCAGCGGGTAGTCGGAGTCCTTGCCGGTGAGGGCCTTGTAGTCCTTGGCGGAGATGCCGCCCACCCACACGTTCGGGTCGTAGGTGGGCGCGGAGGCCATCGCGACGATCCGGCCGGTCTTGGCCTCCATCACCACCACGGCGCCCGAGTCGGCCTTGTAGTTCTCGCCGGTGATCTTGTCGAACTGTTCGCGGGCGGCCTTCATCGCCTTGTCCAGCTCGTACTCCGCGACGCGCTGCACCCGGGAGTCGATGCTGGTGACGAGGTTGGAACCGGCCTCGGCGGCGTCCGACTTGGCCTTGCCGATGACCCGGCCGAGGTTGTCCACCTCGTAGCGGGTGACGCCGGCCTTGCCGCGCAGCTCCTTGTCGTACTCCCGCTCCAGGCCGGAGCGGCCCACCATGTCGGAGCGCAGATACGGCGAGTCGGTGTTCTTCGCCTTCTGGATCTCGTCGTCGGTGACCGGCGAGAGGTAGCCGAGGACCTGGGCGCTGTTGGCCTTGCCGGGGGCCGGGTAGCGGCGCACGGCCTCGGGCTCGGCGGTGATGCCGGGGAAGTCCTCGGAGCGCTCACGGATCTGCAAGGCCTGCTTGGGGGTGGCCTTGTCGGTGATCGGGATCGGCTGGTACGGCGAGCCGTTCCAGCAGGGCTGGGGGGTCTTGGCGTCGCACAGCCGGACCTTCTGCCTGACCTCCTCGGGCTTCATGCCGAGCACGCCGGCCAGCTTGGCCAGCACCGCCTTGCCGCCGTCCCGCTGCTTGAGCAGGTCGGTGCGGGAGGCGGAGACGACCAGCCGGGTCTCGTTGTCCGCGAGGGGCACGCCGCGGGCGTCCAGGATGTCACCGCGCACGGCGGGCTGGACGACCTGCTGGACGTGGTTGCCGGAGGCCTCCTTCTGGTACTCCGCGCCCTCCCGGATCTGGAGGTACCACAGGCGGCCGCCGAGCGTGCCGAGGAGGGACAGGACGAGGATCTGGATCACGACGAGCCGGGTCTGGACCCGTGGGGTCCGACCGGTCTCGGGAATGTTGGTCACTGCGGCTGTCTCCCCCTCTCAGTGCGCCCGGGCGACTGCGTGTACGAATGATGAACGACCGGGCGATGAGCCCGCGTTCCGCGAAATCTGACCCGTTCGGGTGAACTCGCCCGTGTTCACAGCCGCTTGACCCCCTTGATCCGGCCGACCCTGGCCGAGCGGGTGCGCGCCTTGGCCTTCAGCGCGCCGAGGCCGCCGCGCTGGCTGCCGATGCGCAGGCCGGTGCCGGAGGACAGGAAGCCGGAGGAGATGTCGCTCGCCTTGGCGGTGGACGCGGACTCGGCCAGCGGGTCGTTGTCGCTGCGGCGGGCCAGCCACATCACCCCGGGCACCACGAACGGCGCCAGCAGCAGGTCGTACAGGGCGGCCGAGAACAGCAGGCCGGGCAGCCCGACATGGCGGGCGGCGGTGTCGCCGACCAGCGCGCCCACCCCGGCGTACAGCAGGGTGGAGCCGATCGCGGCGGCGACCACCACGGCCATCGGGCCGGTCGCCGACTTCAGCCGGCCGTTCTCCGGCTTGATGAGCCCGGCGAAGTAGCCGGTCACGCAGAGCACCAGGGCGTAGCGGCCGGCCGCGTGGTCGGCGGGCGGGGCCAGGTCGGCCAGCAGACCGGCGCCGAAGCCGACGAGGGCGCCGCCGACATGGCCGTACACCATCGCCAGGCCGAGGACGGTGAGGAGCAGCAGGTCGGGCACTGCGCCGGGCAGATGCAGCCGGGCCAGCACGCTCACCTGGATCACCAGCGCCACGACGACCAGCGCGGAGGAGAGCAGGATCCGGTTGACACGCATGGGGATTCAGCTCCTACTGCTGCTGGTTGGCGTCGGCCGATGGAGTGACGGTGACGGTGACGGTCGGCGTCGGGACCGGCTTGGGCTTGGCCGGCAGCACCTCGTCCCGCGGGTCCTTCTTGGGCGCCTGCACGACCACACCGACGATGTCGAGCTTGGTGAAGCCGACGTACGGGGTGACGTAGACGGTGCGGGTGAGGCCGCCGTTGGAGGGGTCGACCCGGGAGACCACGCCGACCGGCACGCCCGGCACGAACGGCTTGTCGCCCTGGGAGCCGAAGGTGACCAGCCGGTCCCCCTTCTTGACCTCAGCCTTGGCATCGAGCAGCTGCACCCGCAGCGGGCGGTCGCCCTGGCCGGAGGCGAAGCCGAGTTCGTCGCTGTTCTCCATCCGGGTGCCCACGGTGAAGTCGGGGTCGTTGGCGAGCAGCACGGTGGCGGTGTCCGGGCCGACGGTGGTGACCCGGCCGACCAGGCCGTCGCCGTTGAGGACCGTCATGTCCCGCTGGATGCCGTCGTTGGCGCCGGCGTCGATGGTGATGGTCCAGGAGAAGCCCTGCGCCGACCCTATGGCGATGACCTGGGCGCCCTTGATGCCGTACTGGCCCTCGCCGGCGATCTTGAGCATCTTGTCCAGCTGGTTCAGCCGGCTGCGGTTGCGGTCGTCGCTGCCGAGTTTCGCCTTGAGAGCCGCGTTCTCCTTCTCCAGCGCGGCCAGCCGGGTGTGCCGGCGGCCGGAGTCACGGATGGCGGATACGGCATTGCCCACCGGGTCGACCGCCGAGGACATTCCGTTCTCCACCGGGCCGAACACCGCGGCCGCGGCCTGCCGGGCACCCTCGACCGGTGAGTTCCGGCCTCCCCGGATGTCCACCGTGATCAGCGCGAACGCGATGGCGACCAACAGGACCAGGAGCAGCCGGCTCTCTTTCGTGTCCCTCACGTGCGGCGGCCGTGCCCTTCCTCGATAGGAATTCGGGAGCCCTCCCGGACGCTTGCGAAAAAACGCAAACCCGAGGGGCCCATTCGGGAGCTTATGCCTCTATATCAACGATCCGCCGCACGAGAGGAGAACGTCTCGTACGGCGGAATCGAAGAGTTGCGTCATCTGCGCGGGGCGGCGTCCAGCACCTGCTGGAGCGCCTCGAACTCCTCGACGCACTTGCCGGAGCCGAGCGCGACGCTGTCCAGCGGGTCCTCGGCGATGTGGATCGGCATCCCGGTCTCCCGGCGCAGCCGCTCGTCGAGTCCGCGCAGCAGGGCTCCGCCGCCGGTCAGAACGATTCCTCGGTCCATGATGTCGCCGGACAGCTCCGGCGGGCACTTGTCGAGGGTCGTCTTGACCGCGTCCACGATCGCGTTGACCGGCTCCTCGATCGCCTTGCGGACCTCGGCGGCCGAGATCACCACGGTCTTCGGCAGCCCGGAGACCAGGTCGCGGCCGCGGACCTCGGTGTGCTCGTCGGCGTCGAGTTCGTACGCCGAACCGATCGTGATCTTGATCTGCTCGGCCGTCCGCTCACCCAGCAGAAGGCTGTACTCCTTCTTGATGTACTGGATGATCGCGTTGTCCAGTTCGTCACCGGCGACCCGGATGGACTGGGCGGTGACGATGCCGCCGAGTGAGATGACCGCGACCTCCGTGGTGCCGCCGCCGATGTCCACCACCATGTTGCCGGTGGCCTCGTGGACCGGCAGACCGGAGCCGATGGCAGCGGCCATGGGCTCCTCGATGATGTGCACCTGGCGCGCACCGGCCTGGGTGGACGCCTCGATCACGGCGCGGCGCTCGACGCCCGTGATGCCCGAGGGCACACAGACGACGACCCGCGGCCGGGCGAGATACCGCCGCTTGTGGATCTTCAGGATGAAGTAGCGGAGCATCCGCTCGGTGATCTCGAAGTCGGCGATCACGCCGTCCTTCAGCGGGCGGACGGCCACGATGTTGCCGGGCGTCCGGCCGATCATCTTCTTGGCTTCGGCACCGACCGCGAGGATGCCACCGGTGTTCGTGTTGATCGCGACCACGGACGGCTCGTTCAGCACGATCCCGCGACCCCTGACGTACACCAGCGTGTTGGCGGTCCCGAGGTCGACAGCCATGTCACGGCCGATGAACGACATTGAGTTCCCCATCCGGATTCATCTGGCCTTCCCGAGCTTTGAGGGCATGTCAGGACGGCGAGGCGGGTGCTGTGACGTGAAGGCTTCCATCGTAAACGCGCCTCCACGAACACTGCGCGAGGGTCCTGGCCATTGTCACCAGATGGCGGCTCACCTCGCTTCTGGAGACGGGCGTTCGGGGGCGCTCGTTCCCTCAAATGCCCGGACTATGCCAGAAAGGTCCGGGCTCGGGTGGCAGAAAGGTCCGGGACCGCGCCCGGACCTTTCCCTGCACTGCCGTCGACCGGCTCAGGCGCGGCCGGGGAAGAAGATCTTCACCTCGCGCTCGGCGGACTCCTCGGAGTCGGAGGCGTGGATCAGGTTCTCGCGGACGATCACCCCGAAGTCCCCGCGGATCGAACCGGGCGCGGCGGCGATCGGGTCGGTCGGGCCGGCCAGCTGGCGGACGCCCTCGATGACCCGCTCGCCCTCGACGATCAGGGCGACGACCGGACCGGAGGACATGAACGCGACCAGCGGCTCGTAGAAGGGCTTGCCCTTGTGCTCGCCGTAGTGCTGCTCCAGCGTGTCCTGGTCAAGGGTGCGCAGCTCCAGCGCGGTGATCTGCCAGCCGGCCTTGCGCTCGATACGGCTGATGATCTCGCCGGTCAGGCCGCGACGGACGGCGTCGGGCTTGAGCAGGACGAGGGTGCGCTGGCTCACGGGGGGACTCCTTCTGACTGACGTGTGCGGTGGCACGAGGTTACAGGGCGTGTCGGGGCTCCGGTCACGCAGCGTCAGGTGTAGAGGAGGCGGCCTCCGCCTGCGCCGCGAAGCGGGCCTTCGCTTCGTCCACCTTTCTGCCGTAGTGCACCGAGGCCCACCACAGCGCCCCGAACACCACGCCCATGAAGTACATGGTCGGCACGTAGACACCGGAGGCGACCAGGGCGATCTGGAGGGCCCAGCCGAGGGCCACCCCGCCGCGCCGGGTGACCATGCCGCACAGCAGCAGACACAGCAGCATGGCGATCCCGCTGACCAGCCACACCGTGGTGACGGACAGGCTGCCGTCCTTCATGGCGACGAGCCCGGCGAAACCGATGATGAAGAACTCGCCGATGAGAGTGGATGAGCACAGCGTACGCACGTCGGACCCCTCAGCCCTTCCCGAGCAGCAGTCGGGCCTCGCCGACCGTGATGACGGAACCGGTGACCAGCACACCGCCGCCCGCGAACTCGCCCTCTTCCTCGGCCAGCGTGATCGCGGCCTCCAGGGCGTCCGGCAGCCGCGGCTCGACCTGTACCCGCTCCTCGCCGAACACCTCGACGGCGATCGCGGCCAGCTCGTCCGCGTCCATGGCGCGGTGGCTGGAGTTCTGGGTGACGACGATCTCCGCGAAGATCGGCTCGAAGGCCTCCAGCAGCCCGCGCACGTTCTTGTCACCGCTGGCGCCGACCACGCCGATCAGCCGGGTGAAGTCGAAGGCCTCCTGCACCGCCTCCGCGGTCACCCGCGCGCCCGCAGGGTTGTGCGCCGCGTCCAGGACGACGGTGGGTGAGCGCCGTACGACCTCCAGCCGGCCCGGGGAGGACACGGCCGCGAAGGCCTTGCGCACGGTGTCGTTGTCGAGCGGCTCCGGGCGCTGTGCGCCGACGCCGAAGAACGCCTCGACGGCGGCGAGCGCGACGGCCGCGTTGTGCGCCTGGTGGGCGCCGTGCAGCGGGAGGTACACCTCGGGGTACTCGCCGCCGAGGCCGCGCAGCGTCACCAGCTGGCCGCCGACGGCGACCTGCCGGGCCACCACGCCGAACTCCAGGCCCTCGCGGGCCACGGTGGCGTTGACCTCGACGGCCTTCTTCAGCAGCACCTGCGCCGCGTCCACCGGCTGCTGGGCCAGGATGACGGTCGCGTCCTGCTTGATGATGCCGCCCTTCTCGGCGGCGATCTCACCGGTGGTCCCGCCGAGGCGGTCGGTGTGGTCCAGGTCGATGGGGGTGATCACCGCGACGTCCGCGTCGATCACGTTCGTGGCGTCCCAGGAGCCGCCCATGCCGACCTCGACGACCGCGACGTCCACCGGGGCGTCGGCGAAGGCGGCGTACGCCATGCCGGTGAGCACCTCGAAGAAGGACAGCCGGAACTCCTGCCGGCCGTCCACCATCTCCACGTACGGCTTGATGTCCTGGTACGTCTCGATGAAGCGCTCGGCGGAGACCGGGGCGCCGTCCAGGCTGATCCGCTCGGTGATCGACTGCACGTGCGGGCTGGTGTAGCGGCCGGTGCGCAGCTCGAAGGCGCCGAGCAGGGCCTCGATCATGCGGGCGGTGGAGGTCTTGCCGTTGGTCCCCGTGATGTGGATGGACGGGTACGACCGCTGCGGCTCGCCCAGCACGTCCATCAGCGCGGCGATACGGCCGACCGAGGGCTCCAGCTTGGTCTCGCCCCAGCGGGTGGCCAGCTCCGTCTCGACCTCGCGCAGGGCCTTGTCGACCTCCGGGTCCTCGGGTCGCGTGGGTACATCGGCCTGCGGCAGGCCGCCCTGGGTGCGCAGGGTGCGGCTGCCGGCCTCGATCACCGCGAGATCGGGGTCGCGGGTGGTCTCGGCGTCGATGAGGTCGTCGAAGCGGTCGAGGGGGTCGGGCTGGTCGTCGGTGCCGGGGTTTTCGCTCACGGGGCCAGTCTACGAGCGGGGAGTGACAGAGAGGGACGAAGGCCCCCGGCGCCTGCGCGGCACCGGGGGCCTTCGTCGCCGTACGGACGGCTACGCCTGCGGCAGCCGGTCCAGCTGGGACTGGATGCGGGCGATGTCCTCGTCGGCCTTGGCCAGCCGCGTGCGGATCTTGTCCACCACGTTCTCCGGCGCCTTCGCCAGGAAGGCCTCGTTGCCGAGCTTGGCCGTGGCCTGGGCCTTCTCCTTCTCCGCGGCGGCCAGGTCCTTCGCCAGCCGCTTGCGCTCCGCCGCCACGTCGATCGTGCCGGAGAGGTCCAGCGCGACCTCGGCGCCGGCGACCGGCAGGGTGGCGGTAGCGGTGAAGGAGTCGCCCTCCGGCTGGAGGCGGAGCAGGCTGCGGATGGCCGCCTCGTGCGGGGCGAGCGCCGTGCCGTCGAGGGTCAGCCGGGCCGGGACCCGCTGGCCGGGCTGGAGACCCTGGTCGGCGCGGAAGCGGCGGACCTCGGTGATGACCGACTGGAGCGTCTCGATCTCGCGCTCGGCGGCCTCGTCGCGGAAGCCGCTGTCCTTCGGCCAGTCGGCGAGGACGACCGACTCGCCGCCCGTCAGCGTGGTCCACAGGGTGTCCGTGACGAACGGGACGACCGGGTGGAGCAGCTTGAGGGTGACGTCCAGGACCTCGCCGAGGACGCGCTTGCTGGCCTCGGCCGGCGCGCCGCCCGCCTGGAAGACCGTCTTGGACAGCTCGACGTACCAGTCGAAGACCTCGTCCCACGCGAAGTGGTAGAGGGCGTCCGACAACTTGGCGAACTGGAAGTCCTCGTAGAACGCGTCGACCTCGGCGACGGTCTTGTTGAGGCGGGACAGGATCCAGCGGTCGGTGGCGGACAGCTGCTCGGGGTCGGGCAGCGGGCCCTCGACCGTCGCGCCGTTCATCAGCGCGAAGCGGGTCGCGTTCCAGATCTTGTTGGCGAAGTTCCGGGACGCCTGGACCCAGTCCTCGCCGATCGGCACGTCGGTGCCGGGGTTGGCGCCGCGGGCCAGGGTGAAGCGGACGGCGTCGGAGCCGTACTTGTCCATCCAGTCCAGCGGGTCGACGACGTTGCCGAAGGACTTCGACATCTTCTTGCCGCGCTCGTCGCGGACCAGGCCGGTGAGCGCGATGGTCTTGAAGGGGGCCTCGCCGTCCATGGCGTACAGGCCGAACATCATCATCCGGGCGACCCAGAAGAAGATGATGTCGTGGCCGGTGAGCAGGACGTCGGTCGGGTAGAACTTGCGCAGGTCCGCGGTCTGCTCGGGCCAGCCGAGGGTGGAGAACGGCCACAGGCCGGAGGAGAACCAGGTGTCGAGGACGTCGGTGTCCTGACGCCAGCCCTCGCCGGACGGCGGCTCCTCGTCGGGGCCGACGCAGACGACCTCGCCCTCCGGGCCGTACCAGACCGGGATGCGGTGGCCCCACCACAGCTGGCGCGAGATGCACCAGTCGTGCATGTTGTCGACCCAGTCGAAGTAGCGCTTCGACATGTCCTCGGGGTGGATCTTCACCCGGCCGTCGCGGACGGCGTCACCGGCGGCCTTGGCCAGCGGGCCGACCTTGACCCACCACTGCATCGACAGGCGCGGCTCGATGGTGGTCTTGCAGCGCGAGCAGTGGCCGACGGAGTGGAGGTAGGGCCGCTTCTCGGCGACGATCCGGCCCTGCGAGCGCAGTGCGCCGACGATCGCCGAGCGGGCCTCGAAGCGGTCCAGGCCCTCGAACGGGCCGGGCACGGTGATGACCGCGCGCTCGTCCATGACCGTGATGGACTCCAGGCCGTGGCGCTGGCCGATCGCGAAGTCGTTCGGGTCGTGGGCCGGGGTGACCTTGACGGCACCGGTGCCGAACTCGGGGTCGACGTGGGTGTCGGCGACGACCGGGATGGTGCGGTCGGTCAGCGGCAGCTTGATGCGCTTGCCGACCAGGTGCCGGTAGCGCTCGTCGTCCGGGTGGACGGCGACGGCGGTGTCGCCCAGCATCGTCTCGGCGCGGGTGGTGGCGACGACCAGCGTCTCCTCGCCCTCGCCGTACGTGATGGAGACCAGCTCGCCGTCGTCCTCCTGGTACTCCACCTCGATGTCGGAGATGGCGGTGAGGCAGCGGGGGCACCAGTTGATGATGCGCTCGGCGCGGTAGATCAGGTCGTCGTCGTAGAGCTTCTTGAAGATGGTCTGGACGGCCTTGGAGAGGCCCTCGTCCATGGTGAAGCGCTCACGCGACCAGTCGACGCCGTCGCCGAGGCGGCGCATCTGGCCGAGGATCTTGCCGCCGTACTCTTCCTTCCACTGCCAGACGCGCTCGACGAACTCCTCGCGGCCCAGGTCGTGGCGGGACTTGCCCTCCTCGGCGAGCTGCTGCTCGACCTTGTTCTGGGTGGCGATGCCGGCGTGGTCCATGCCCGGCAGCCAGAGCGCCTCGAAGCCCTGCATGCGCTTGCGGCGGGTGAGGGCGTCCATCAGCGTGTGCTGGAAGGCGTGGCCCAGGTGCAGGCTGCCCGTGACGTTCGGCGGCGGGATGACGATCGTGTACGGCGGCTTGTCGCTCTTGGCGTCCGCCTCGAAGTAACCCCGCTCTACCCAGCGCTCGTACAGCGGCCCCTCTACATCGGCCGGCGCGTACTGGGTCGGCAGTTCGGAGTCGGGCGCGGGTGGCTGCTGCTGAGCGTTCTCGGTCACGGGGGTCAGTTTAGAGGCCCCGCTGCGCTGTACTGAAACCCGATTCCCGGCACGCAGAGCCCCTTGTCCAGACTCGCGGCTGACCAGAAACAGACTCCCGAGCTGCGCACACGTGTTTGATTGTCGTACTCACGTCACAAAGGCGTCGTCTAGGGGAGATTCATGAAGAGCCAGCGGATGGCAATGGCAGGAGGGCTGGCGGCGGCCGGTCTCATGGTCGCGACGCTCACCGCTCATCCCGCCGCAGCTGCATGGCAGGGCTGTTCAGTGCCCTGGCGGAAGGGGATCAACGTCCCGTACCTCGCCGCCACGGGAGGCGGCGACCAGACGTACACCGGGAAGAACTCCCTGGACGACGTCAGCCTCTACGTCAAGGACACGGCGGCGGACGGGCTCCACGTAGCGATCAGGCTGGTGACCAGGAGGTCGGACGGCAGCGACCACTACTGGAGCTGGCACCACCTCTACTCAGGCGGAGGCACAAGCCAGACCTGGAACACCAAGGCATCCGACACGGCCGGGATACGCAAGGTGTTCCGCGAGGTCGGCGTGTTCAAGGGGACATCGATGCTCTCCGCGTGTGCCACTCCGGGTGAAGCCAACCCTCAGTGGTAGCCCTCGCCCACTGCTCGTCGTCTGTCTGCTGATCCCCCCGGCTCCGGCATTCCGCCGAGCCGTGCCCGGCCGCATCGTTTGCATCTTTGGTAACGATGCGGCCCCCGGTGCCGTGCGTCCGACGCGTCTGAGCCAGGATGTCGGGAACACATAAGCATCTGGAGGGGAACCCAGGAATGAGCAACAACCAGCCGGGCCCGTACGGCGGGCCGCCCCAGCAGCCGGGTCCGTACGGCCAGCAGGGGCAGCCTGGTCCGTACGGCCAGCCGGGCCCGTACGGCCAGCAGCCGCAGGCTCCGCAGCCCGGCTACGGCTACCCCCAGCAGGCTCCGCCGGCCGCTCCCCAGCCCGGTTACGGCTACCCGCAGCAGGGTGTGCCGCCGCAGCCGAACCCGTACGGCCAGCAGCCGGGCGGATACCCGCAGCAGCCCTACGGCGGCATGCCGCAGGCTCCGCAGCCGGAGGGCGGCAAGAAGAAGACGGGCCTGATCATCGGCGCGGTGGCCGTGGTGGCGGCCGTGGCGGTGGGGGCGTACTTCGTGCTCGGCGGCGGGGGTGGCGGGAGTTCCGTCGCGGACGACGGGGCGCACAAGCTGATCACGCCGGCGACGGTGCTGTCCGAGTACAAGAAGAAGGACGGCCAGTCGGACACGATGACGTCCAAGGACCTCAAGGACGCGGAGAAGTGGGGGGTCCACGACCCCAAGGACGTCGACGCGGGCTACCAGTCGGGCGATGACAGCAATCCGCTGAGCATGAAGATGATCAAGTTCGGCGGTGTGTACGGCACGATCGACGACCCCGAGAAGACCGTCGACGCGATGTTCGCCTACATGAAGACCCAGAGCCTGAAGGACGACAGCAGCGACGGCCAGTACAGCCTGGTGGGCGAGCCGAAGCAGTACAACCCCGCCTCGCTCAAGGACGCGGTCCTCAAGTGCCAGCAGGTGAAGGGCAAGAACACGGACAGCTCGTCCGGGGGCGGGCCCAAGGAGATGACCTTCGACATCTGCATCTGGGGCGACCACAGCACCCTCGGCATGGTCATGCCGATGGACATCGCCACCCTGATGGCAGGCCGGGCCCCCGACCAGGCGCAGGACGCCGAACTGGCGGCGAAGTTCCGCAACGAGGTCCGCGTCAAGGCCTGAGCACGCGGAGCGCTTGAACGCCGACGGGCAGGCACCCCTCGCGGGGTGACTGCCCGTCGTTCGTGTGGAGGGTCAGGCCGACTTCTGCTCGCCCGAGCCCCGGCCGCGGGAGTCGCGGGGGATCAGGGTGGGGTTGACGTTGGAGAGGACCACGTCGGCGGTGATGACGACTCGGGCGACGTCCTTGCGGGACGGGACCTCGTACATCACGCCCTGGAGGACCTCCTCCATGATGGCGCGCAGGCCGCGGGCGCCGGTCTGGCGGAGGATGGCCTGGTCGGCGATGGCCTCCAGGGCCTCGCGCTCGAAGTCCAGCTCCACTCCATCGAGTTCGAAGAGACGCTGGTACTGCTTGACGAGCGCGTTGCGGGGCTCGACCAGGATCTGGAGGAGCGCCTCGCGGTCCAGGTTGTGCACCGAGGTGATCACCGGCAGGCGGCCGATGAACTCGGGGATCATGCCGAACTTGACCAGGTCCTCCGGCATGACGTCCTCGAAGACGTCCTTGGCCTCCAGCTCGCGCTTGGAGAGGATCGTGGCCCCGAAGCCGATGCCCTTCGCGCCGGCCCGCGCCTCGATGATCTTCTCCAGGCCCGCGAAGGCACCGCCCACGATGAACAGGACGTTCGTCGTGTCGATCTGGATGAACTCCTGGTGGGGGTGCTTACGGCCGCCCTGGGGCGGGACGGAGGCCGTGGTGCCCTCGAGGATCTTCAGCAGGGCCTGCTGGACGCCCTCGCCCGAGACGTCCCGGGTGATCGACGGGTTCTCGCTCTTGCGGGCCACCTTGTCGATCTCGTCGATGTAGATGATCCCGGTCTCGGCCTTCTTGACGTCGTAGTCGGCCGCCTGGATCAGCTTCAGGAGGATGTTCTCGACGTCCTCACCCACATAGCCCGCCTCCGTGAGCGCGGTCGCGTCGGCGATCGCGAACGGGACGTTCAGCATGCGGGCCAGGGTCTGGGCGAGGAGCGTCTTGCCGGAGCCCGTGGGGCCCAGCAGGAGGATGTTGGACTTCGCCAGCTCGATGGCGTCCTCACGGCCGCCCGGGCCGCCGTTCTCCCCCGCCTGGACGCGCTTGTAGTGGTTGTACACCGCGACCGAGAGAGCCTTCTTGGCGGCTTCCTGGCCGACCACGTAGCCCTCGAGGAACTCGTAGATCTCGCGGGGCTTCGGGAGCTCCTCCCAGCGCACCTCGCTCGTCTCTGCGAGCTCCTCCTCGATGATCTCGTTGCAGAGATCGATGCACTCGTCGCAGATGTACACACCGGGCCCTGCGATGAGCTTCTTGACCTGCTTCTGGCTCTTGCCGCAGAACGAGCACTTGAGCAGATCGCCGCCGTCACCGATGCGTGCCACGGTGTGCTTCCCCTTCGCCTGGGAGACGCCGGGACACTTTCGAGTCCAGCGGCTCCTGGTGCTGCCTTATGTCGACGGTACCTTGCCGGGCCCCGTGTTCGGGCCCCCCTTGGCAGGGTTCACTTTGACGTGAACCGCGCCAAAGGGGGCTCAGAGTGCGCCGTTCCGCGTCAGCGGACCGAGGCGTTGTTCAGCTTGCGGGTGGAGATGATCTGGTCGACGAGGCCGTACTCCAGCGCCTCCTCGGCCGTGAGGATCTTGTCGCGCTCGATGTCCTCGCGGATCTGCTCGATCGGCCGGTTGGAGTGCTTGGCCAGCATGTTCTCCAGCTGCTCACGCATCCGGGTGAACTCGTTGGCGATGATCTCCAGGTCGGAGAGCTGACCGCGGCCGGTGGAGCCGGCGGGCTGGTGGATCAGCACCCGGGAGTTCGGCAGCGCCATGCGCTTGCCCGGGGTGCCGGCGGCGAGCAGGATGGCCGCGGCGGAGGCCGCCTGGCCCATGCAGACCGTCTGGATGTCGGGCTTCACGAACTGCATCGTGTCGTAGATCGCCGTCAGGGCGGTCATGTCGCCACCGGGGCTGTTGATGTAGATCGAGATGTCCCGGTCCGGGTCCATCGACTCCAGGCACAGCAGCTGCGCCATGACGTCGTTGGCGGAGGCGTCGTCGATCTGGACGCCCAGGAAGATCACGCGCTCCTCGAAGAGCTTCGCGTACGGGTCGTACTCGCGGATGCCCTGGGAGGTGCGCTCGACGAAGCGCGGAATGACGTAGCGGCTGTCGGGGCGGGGCCCTTCGTACATGCCGCTGGCGGCGCCGGAGAAGTTGTTCATGGGGTTCACCGTCCTGGTGGGCGTTCGGGGGCTGGTGTCTCGGCGGTGCGTGGCGTGGCCGGGCCGGTCAGGCGCCGGTGCCGCCGCCTCCCGGAACACCCGAGGCGTGCATCATGATCTCGTCAATGAGACCGTACTCCTTGGCCTCTTCCGGCGTGAACCAGCGGTCGCGGTCGGCGTCGCGGAGGATCGTCTCGACCGACTGCCCGGAGTGGAGCGCGGTCAGCTCCGTCATGGTCTTCTTGGTCCGCAGCAGGTACTGGGCCTGGATCTTGATGTCCGAGACCGTACCTCCGAGGCCCGCGGAGCCCTGGTGCATCATGATGTCCGTGTGCGGCAGGGCGAAGCGCTTGCCGGCGGTGCCGCCGGTGAGCAGGAACTGGCCCATCGAGGCCGCCATGCCCATGCCGATCGTGACCACGTCGTTCGGGATGTACTGCATGGTGTCGTAGATCGCCATGCCGGCCGTCACCGAGCCGCCGGGGCTGTTGATGTAGAGGTAGATGTCCTTGTCGGGCTCGGCCGCGAGGAGCAGCAGCTGCGCGGTGATCTTGTTGGCGATGTCGTCGTCAACCTGCTGGCCGAGGAAGATGATCCGCTCGTTGAGCAGCCGGTTGTAGACCTGGTCGCCGAGGCCACCACCGATGGAAGGCTCGCCGGCGGCGGAGGGCATCAGATTCGTCACGTATCCACCTGCTCGTCTTACGACGGCGCCGGGCCGTCTCATTGTTCTGCCTTTCATGGACCCTAACGCGAGGGTCCCTTCGGGGAATCCCGGAGATGACAGTGTTCGCCGGGGGCGTAGCGGCTCCGCCGGGGGCCGGGACCCTGCTCGCGGTGGGGCGTGCGGCGCGTGGGCGGCTGCGGGGAGTCCGTGGTCGCTCGCGCAGTTCCCCGCGCCCCTTCAGGTCGGCTGCCACCCCGCATACGACAAACGGGCCCCGGGGATGGTCCCCAGGGCCCGTCGTCCATGCCTCAGCGGCGCCGTAGGGCTGCTCAGCCCTCGGTGTTCTCCTCGGAGGTCTCCGACGCCTCGGCGGCCTCGGTCTCCTCCTCGTCGTCCAGGTTGACGATCTCGCCGTTGGTGTCCTTCACCGTGGCGGCCTCGACCACGACGGCCAGGGCCTTGCCGCGGGCGACCTCACCGACGAGGAGCGGCACCTGGCCACCCTCGACGACGGCCTGGGCGAACTGGTCGGGGGACATGCCGGAGGAGGCCGCACGCCGCATGAGGTGCTCGGTGAGCTCCTCCTGGTTGACGTTCAGCTGCTCCTTCTTGACCAGCTCGTCCAGGACGAACTGGGTCTTGATGCCCTTGACCGCGGCCTCGCGGGTCTCGGTCTCGAACTCCTCGGCGGTCTTGCCCTGGATCTCCAGGTACTTGTCGAGGGTGAGGCCCATCTGGCCGAGCTGGTGGTGCTCCAGGTTGTGCTTGCGGGTGTTGACCTCGTCCTCGAGCAGCTTCTCGGGGACCGGGACCTCGACCAGCTCGAGGAGCTTCTCCAGGACGCGCTCCTGGGCCTGGGTGGCCTGGTCGAACTGCTTCATGTTCGTCAGGCGCTTGCGGCTGTCGGCCTTGAGCTCGTCCAGGGTGTCGAACTCGGAGGCGAGCTGCGCGAACTCGTCGTCCAGCTCGGGCAGTTCACGCTTGGCGACCTGGGTGACCTTGACGGTGACCTCGGCCTCCTTGCCCGCGGCGGAGCCGCCCTTCAGCTCGGAGGTGAAGGTGGCCTCCTCACCGGCGGACAGGCCCTTGACGGCGTCGTCGATGCCGTCCAGCAGCTCACCGGAGCCGATGGTGTAGGAGACGCCGTTGGCGATGCCGTCCTCCAGCACCTCGCCGTCGACCTTGGCCTCCAGGTCGATGGTGACGACGTCGCCGTCCTCGGCGGCGCGCTCGACCGGGGAGGTGGAGGCGAAGCGCTCGCGCAGCTGCTCGACCGACTTCTCGACGTCCTCGTCGGTGACCTCGATGGCGTCGACCTCGACCTCGATGCCGGAGTAGTCCGGGATCTCGAGGGCCGGGCGGACGTCGACCTCGGCGGTGAAGTTCAGCGTCTCGCCGTCCTTCAGCTCGGTGATGTCGACGTCGGGCTGGCCCAGCGGGCTCAGCTCGGCCTCGTTGACCGCCTCGGTGTAGAACTTGGGCAGCGCGTCGTTGACGGCCTCCTCCAGCACCGCACCGCGGCCGAACCGCTGGTCGATGACGCGGGCCGGGATCTTGCCCTTACGGAAGCCCTTCACCGTGACCTGCTGGTTGATCTTCTTGTACGCCGCGTCGAGGCTGTCCTTGAGCTCCTCGAAGGGCACCTCGACAGTGAGCCGAACCCGGGTCGGGTTCAGGGTCTCCACGGCGCTCTTCACGGTTCGGTCTCCTTGTGGCTGACTGCTTGGGTTCTGCCGGAGCCAGACAGGTCCGGCGGATTCGCCGCCCGGAGGAGTACGTAGGCCGTTGGGGGCCGGGTCACACGGGCGCGCAGCTTGCATAGTAACCGCAGCCGGTCAGCGCCCCAAAAGGCGATCTTCACAGGGCGTTTTCACAACGCCTTCCGGTGGTCGGGGTGGCGGGATTTGAACCCACGGCCTTCCGCTCCCAAAGCGGACGCGCTACCAAGCTGCGCCACACCCCGTCTGGTGCGACACGTAGGGTACATGGCCCGGCCGGATCCGTCGGCCGTAATTGCAGGGAGCGGCGGGCCCGGTGCGCCGCGTACCGAACACGTTGGCCTCGACGGCGGACGACCCGCTACGATGCGTGCAGTGCCGCGGTCACCGACCTGCGGCGCGCGCTTGCGGGCGTAGCTCAATGGTAGAGCCCTAGTCTTCCAAACTAGCTACGCGGGTTCGATTCCCGTCGCCCGCTCTGTACGGCTCAGGGCCAGGCGGAGGAGTGTTCCTCGGCCTGGCCCTGTTCGCTCGCTACAGGCCTGTGGCGCTTCGAGCGTCCAGGTCCGAGAAGAAGCGGTCCACGATCTCGCTGTCGGCAGCACCTTCGAGAGCCTCGCCGACCACCCGGCCGGCCAGCTCCGTGGCCAACGACACGACGTCTCCCCGCAGCTCCGTCTCCGCGATGACACGGTCGGCCGCAAGCCGTGCCTGGGCCTCCTCGATCATCGCCGCGCGTTCCCGCAGGCCCTCGGCGCGCATCTCGGCGATCAGACGCGTGCCCTCTTCCAGAGCCTCCTGGCGCAGGCGGGCCGCCTGGTGCCGGGCCTCGGCCAGTTCCTCGCGATACCCGGCGAGGACTTCACCGGCTTCCGCCGTCAGCTGTTCGGCCCGTTCCTTCTGGCCGTCGATGGCGTCCTTCCGTTCGCCGAGGACCTTGTTGACGCGTGGCAGGAGGACCTTGGCCATGCAGGCGAAGATCACGGCGAAGCACACGACGCCGACCACCGTCGGCGCGAGCCCAGGTATCAGAATGCCCATGCCAAGACCATAGGGGAGTAAAGGCCGGCGCCACAGAGTGCGCCGGGTAAGAGTCCCTTCAGAGCTTGCGTGTGTCCACGGTGTAGACCGAGCGGACGCCGTAGGGGACGTACAGGGCGTCGCCGTGGGGCAGGGGGGTGGAGCCGGAGTAGACGAAGATCGGGTCGGTGCGGTCGTCGCGGCCGGGGATGTTGTGGAGTTCCCTGCCGGTGCGGCGGTCGAGGGCGGCGAGGCGGCCGCCCGGGGAGACGACGAAGACGCGGGTGGCGGTCACGGCCGGGGGGCCGGGGCGTTCCACGGAGGAGTGGATTCGCCAGCGGGTGATGCCGGTGGTGGGGTCGACGGCGCGGACCTCGCCGCTGTTGAGGGTGAAGTACACGGTGCCGCCGGCCAGGGTGGCGGTGGCGTCGGCGGGCACGGTGCTGGTCAGCGGGACGATGTGCGGGGCGTGGTGGGTGAGGTCGAGCAGGGTGAGGCGGCGGTAGGGGGAGGCCGTGTCGGCCTCCGGGTCGTCGGGGACGCCCGGGGCCTGGAGGAGGACCAGACGGCCGGCGCCCGCCTGGCCGGCCAGGGTCAGGGCGCCCTCCAGGGAGGTGGCCCAGCGGGGGTCGCCGTTGGCCGGGTCGAGCTGGGAGACGGTGGTGCGCCGGCCCTTGGAGCCGACGCAGAGCAGGTATCCGCGGCCCCGCGCGGCCTGGATCTCGCAGTTGCTGTCGGCGGACATGCTGTGCTGCGCGGGCATGGAGTGTTTCCAGCGGGGCTTGCCGGTGGCGGGGTCGAGCAGGGAGTAGCTCTTGCCGTCGGCGCCCACGACGAGCGGTCCGTCGGCCGTCATCGCGACCGTGCCGTCCCCCAGGGAGGGCTCGATGTCGCCGACGGGCCTGCTCCAGTGGACCTTGCCGGTGCGGGCGTCGACGGCCTGGAGGGCGTAGGAGGGGTCCTGGGCGCCCTTGGGCGAGCTGTCGGCCGTCGTGTAGACGTCGTGGCCGCGGGTGCCCAGCAGTCCGGCGGCAGGGAGCGTGCCGCCGCCGCTGTTCGGGTCGGGGTGGTCGGCGGCGACGCGGGTCCACTCGACCTTGCCGGTGGCGAGGGAGAAGCGGACGGCCTTCAGTCCGTCGCCGGCGCAGATCAGGCCGCCGTCGAGCGCCGCACAGGACGGGAAGGCCGCACCGGCGCTGGTCTGCTTGTCGGTCTCGTGGGCCTGCCAGGGCCGCCACCCCGGGGGCAGGTCGGCCCGCGCGCCCGCGGTCGCGTCCCCGGCCAGCCGCAGCGCGACCAAGGAGCCGGCCGCGGCGAGCACCAGCGCGGCCGCGGCGGAGACCAGCCAGACGGTGCGGCGCCGCCTGCGGGGGCGGGGCGGCTCGGCGTGCCGGGTGCCGGCGTCCGGTCCGGGGTCGGGCAGGCTGCCCTCGCGGAGCAGGTGCAGGAGTTCGCCGGGGGTCGGCCGGTCCTTGGGGTGTTTGGCCAGGCAGAGGCGGACGAAGGGGAGCAGGTCGGCGGGGACGCCGGTCAGGTCGGGGGTGCCCTCGACGACCTTCGTGGCCGTCTCCCAGGGGCTCGGGCTGTCGAAGGGGCCGCGGCGGGTCGCGGCGTGCACCAGGACCGCGCCCAGCGAGAAGATGTCGGTGGCCGGGCCGACCTCGTGCGGCGAGGTGAACTGCTCGGGAGACATGAAGGGCGGGGTGCCCATCACGCGTCCGGTCTGGGTGAGGGCGTCCGCGGCGGCGGACTCGGCGGCGCGGGAGATGCCGAAGTCGATGACCCGGGGGCCGTCCTCGGCGAGCATCACGTTGGCCGGTTTCAGGTCCCGGTGGACGACTCCGGCGCGGTGGATGTCGCGCAGCGCCTCGGCGAGCCCGGCGGCCAGCTCGCGCAGCCGGTCCGGGGGCAGCGGGCCGTGCCGGCGGACATGGGTGCCGAGGTCCTCGCCCGGGATGTAGAGGGTGGCCATCCAGGGGCGGGGCGCGTCGGCGTCGGCGTCCACCACGGGGGCCGTGAAGGCGCCGCTGACCTGGCGGGCCGCGGCGACCTCGCGCCGGAACCGGGTGCGGAACTCGTCGTCGTCGGCGTACTGGCCGTGGACGAGCTTCAGGGCGAGCCGGCGGCCGGAGGCGGACCGGGCGAGGTAGACCACGCCCATGCCGCCGCTGCCGAGGCGGTCCTCGATCCGGTAGCCGCCGACCTCCGCCGGGTCCGAGTCGCGCAGTGCCATCCCCGTACGTCCCCTGTGTGCTCGTACTGCCCCGCTTCCGCGGCTCGTGGCCGGGTCAGAACCTGATCGAGTCGATGGACGCGGCTATCGAGTTCAGGAACCGGTTGATGGATGGTGCCATGCCGGTCGAGGCGAGGAAGAACCCGAAGAGGATCGCGACGATGGCCGGGCCGGGCTTGATGTTCCCCCCTCTGATCAGCACCACCAGGATGATCGCCAACAGCAGCACCACAGACAGTGAAATGGCCACAACTGATCACACCCTCGGTCGGTCCGCTCTGCCGGCCCAGGGGTACGGCCCGCACCCCCGCCAGAACCATCGTGCCACCAACCCGGCCGCCGTATGCGGCCCGTGACAGAACGTCGGCGGGCGCTCGGGGGCGTTGATCGTCCGGCACAGCAATTCTGCAACGTGTTCCCGGATAACTCCCGGGGAAATCAGGCGAGTTCGTTGCAGTATCCACACAGGTAATTCGAACGACCGTCACAGGGAGGCGGTATGCCCCCTTTAGTATGGATGAATCGGTACATCATGGGCGAGCTGCGGCTATCTCAAGGCGATAACCGGTAATGACCGGGGGCGTTTTACGAAATCCAGGGACGGGGCTAGGGTGCTTTAGATGTTCGACGCCGACTCGTCCCCCGGCCAGTCCCGCACGCCTGCCCGCCAGACGACAACGGACAGACCCGGCAGACAGCGTGACGCCTTCTTCGACAACGCCAAGTACCTGGCGATCCTGCTCGTCGCCATCGGGCACTCCTGGGAACCGCTGAAGGCCGACAGCCGCATCCTGCAAGGCGTCTACGCGGTCGTGTACAGCTTCCACATGCCGGCGTTCGTCCTCATCTCCGGCTACTTCTCGCGCAGTTTCGACATGCGCCCGGACCGGCTGAAGCGGCTGGTCACCGGGGTCGTCGTGCCGTACGTCGTGTTCGAGACGGCGTACCCGCTGTTCAAGAACGCGGTCGCCGGCGGCCACGAGGACATCAGCCTCCAGGACCCCTGGTGGGCCACCTGGTTCCTGTGCGCGCTGTTCATCTGGCGGCTGACCACCCCGCTGTGGAAGCTGGTCCGCCATCCGCTGCCGCTGGCCCTCGGCATCGCGATGCTGGCGAGCCTCACGCCGAGCATCGGCGACGACCTCGACCTCCAGCGGGTCTTCCAGTTCCTGCCGTACTTCGTGCTCGGGCTGTGCCTGAAGCCGGAGCACCTCCGGCTGGTGCGGCGCCGCTCGGTGCGGATCGCCGCGGTGCCGGTGGTCGCGGGCGCGCTGCTGTTCGGCTGGTGGGCGGTGCCGCGCATGAACCACGCCTGGCTCTACCACCGCGAGTCCGCGCAGGAGCTGGGTGCCCCCTGGTGGTGCGGCCCGGTGATGACGCTCGCGATGATGGGCTGCGCGCTGGTGCTGACGGCCTGCTTCTTCGCCTGGGTGCCGGGCCGGACGATGTGGTTCACCACGCTCGGCGCGGGCACGCTGTACGGCTATCTGCTGCACGGCTTCGTGGTGAAGTTCGCGGACTACCGCGGCTGGTACGACCACGCCTGGCTGCACCGGCCGCTCGGCCAGATCCTGGTGACGGTGCTCGCGGCCACGGTCATCACCCTGCTGTGCACCCGGCCCGTGCGGCGGGTCTTCCGGTGCGTGGTGGAGCCGAGGATGGAGTGGGCGTTCCGGCAGGACGCCGCCCGGCTGGCCCGGGAGCGGCAGAGCGCGGACCGCGCACCGGAGACGGCCGCCGCGGCCTGACCCCGGCCGTGTCAGTGGGGCTGTGGCAGGCCGAGGAGGCGGTGCATGCGGGCGTACTTGCCGGTCAGCCGGTCGCGGGTCGGTGCGGGCAGCGCCGCCAGCCGGCCGGGGTCGGCGTTGTGCGCGAGGTCGGCCTGCTTCACCAGCAGCGCGCCCGGGGTCGCGAGGATGCGGCGCGCGTACGCCTCCGGCTCCTCCCCCGGCCGTTTGGTGAGGGCGTCCACGATGGCCTTGGTGCGCGGGGTGAGGGCGGCCGCCGCCAGCCACGCGCGGCTGAGGGCGTCGTCCTCCACGGCGTCGTGCAGCCAGGCCGCGGCGATCTGCTCGGCGTCCCCGCCCCGGGCGCGCACGCCCTCGGCGACGGCCTCGAGATGCTCGGCGTACGGCCGTCCCGCCTTGTCGGTCTGGCCCGCGTGGGCGCTGCGCGCGAGGGCCGCCACCTCGTCCAGGGTGAGCGGCGGCCGCGCGCTCGTGTCTCCGGCTGTCATGGCCCCAGTGTCCCAGGGGCTCAGTGGGCCGCCGCCGTGGTGTCCCGGCAGATGAGCAGCAGGGCCCGGTCGTCGTTGACGTCCTTCGCGACGGCCTCGATGAGATGCCAGGCCGCGCCGTGGAAGCCGCCGGCGACATAGCGGTCGGCCTCGCCGGTGAGCCGGTCGATGCCCTCCACGATGTCCCGGTCGGACGTCTCGACCAGGCCGTCCGTGAACAGCATCAGCACGTCACCGGGGCGCAGCGAGCCCTTCACGGGGTCGAACTGGGCGCCGTCGTACACACCGAGGAGCGGCCCTTCGGTGTCCTTCTCCTCCCAGCGTCCGCTGCCGGCGCTCAGGTGCAGCCCCGGCGGATGGCCGGCCGAGTACAGCTCGTAGTCGCCGGAGTCGAGGTCCAGCACCAGGTGGATGGAGGTGGCGAAGCCCTCCTCCCAGTCCTGGCGGAGCAGATAGCCGTTGGCGGCAGGGAGGAAGGCGTGCGGCGGCAGGGAGCCGAGGAGGCCGCCGAAGGCGCCGGACAGCAGTAGGGCGCGGGAGCCCGCGTCCATGCCCTTGCCGGAGACGTCCGTGAGGACGACCTCCAGGGTGCGGCCGCCGTTCGTGCGGGCCGCGACCACGAAGTCGCCGGAGAAGGACTGCCCGCCGGCCGGCCGCAGCGCCATCTCGCAGTGCCAGCCCTGCGGCAGCTTCGGCAGCTCGCTCTGCACCCGGATCCGCTCGCGCAGGTCGAACAGCATGGTGCCGCCGCGCCGCCAGGGCACCCCGACCCGGCTGCGGAACTGGGCCGTGAGCAGCCCGAAGAAACCGCAGGCGGCCACCACCAGGACCACGCCGGGGGTGACCCGGCTCGGCCCTTCCGTGTAGGGGCCGAGCCGCACCGACTCCACGATCAGCGCGGTGGCCGCCGCCGCGTACAGGCCGAGCAGGCTCGCCGGGCGCAGCAGCAGCCCGCCGGCGACGATCGGCAGCACCAGGGTGGCCGGGGAGCACCACACCGAGTCGGCCAGCGTCAGCGCGGCGAGGACGGGCACGGTGAGCAGCAGTCCGGCGAAGGCGATCCAGTCCGAGCCGTCGCCGCGGAAGTAGTCGACGGCGCTTCTGCGCAGGGCGATGCGGGCCCGGTGCCACTGCATCTTCCACCGGGCCGTGAACGTCTCGGCCTTTCCTCGCCGCTCTCGTCCTGCTGCCATTAGTTCGGGACCCTATCCATCGGACCGGTCGCTTGGCACGGGAGGTCCCACTTGTCCCCCGTGCGAGGCCTGCCGCGCGGTTCGCCCTCACAGTGAACGGCACGCCCGCCCATCGCGCGCCCACCCCGCGGAAATTCACTGGCTCGCCCGGAAACGCCCTGATAGGCATGGTTCATGGGGACTGACGGGACAACCGAGTTGAAGGTGTTGCGGCCCGAGGACTGGGACACGTGGTACGACGGCCTGGTGCGGGCCTTCGGCGGGGTCTCCTCGCCCGAGGAGCGCGAACTGGACCGCTCGCTCACCGAGTTCGGCCGTTCGCTGGCCGCCTGGGACGGGGACACGATCGTCGGCTCGGCCGGGGCGTTCAGTTTCCGGCTGACCGTGCCGGGCGGGGGCTCGGTGCCGGCGGCCGGCGTGACCATGGTGAGCGTGGCGGCCACCCACCGGCGGCGCGGGGTGCTGACCTCGATGATGCGCCGGCAGCTGGCGGAGGTGCGGGAGCGGGGCGAGCCGCTGGCGGTGCTGACCGCCTCCGAGCCCGCGATCTACGGCCGCTTCGGGTACGGCGCGGCGACCTTCAAGATGGCCGCCGAGATCGACACGGGCCGGGTCTCGCTGTCCGTGCCGGAGGGCACCGACGAGGTGCGGCTGCGGTACGCCGGGCCCGCCGACGCCCTCGACGCCTGCGAGGAGGTGTACGCGGCGCTGGTGCCGGGCCGCCCCGGCATGCTGGCGCGGCAGCCCGGCTGGGCGCGGGCCCGGGTGAACGACCCGGAGAGCGGGCGGGACGGGGCGTCGGCGCTCCAGTGCGTGGTCGCCGAGCAGGGTGGCCGGGTCACCGGGTACGCCCGGTTCCGCACCCGGCTCGGCTGGGGGGCGAGCGGGCACGACGGCACGGTAGAGCTGGCCGATCTGGCCGCGCCGGACCCGGCGACCGGCGCGGCGCTGTGGCGGTTCCTGTTCGGCATCGACCTGATGACGACGCTGGTCGTGCACTCGCGGCCGGTCGACGACGCCTGGCAGTACCTGGTGTCCGACATCCGCCGCTGCCGGCCGCGGGTGCGGGACGACGGGTACCTCCGGCTGGTCGAGGTCGGTACGGCGCTCGCGGCGCGCGGTTACCAGGCGCCGCTGGATGTGGTCCTGGCGGTCGAGGACGAGTTCTGTCCCTGGAACGCGGGGCGCTGGCGGCTGTCCGCCGACGAGAAGGGGGCGACCTGCGAGCGGACCGCCGACGCGCCCGATCTCGCCCTCACGGTAAGGGAGTTGGCGTCCGCCTATCTCGGTGGGGTGAGCCTGCTGTCGCTGGCCGCGGCGGGGCGGGTGCGGGAGCTGCGGGCCGGGGCACTGGCCCGGGCGTCGGTGGCGTTCGGCTCCCCGGTCGCGCCGTGGCTGCCGCACGGCTTCTAGTGGGCGCTCACCTCTGCTGGCAGGTGGGGCACCAGAAGAGGTTGCGGGCGGCGAGGTCGGCGGTGCGGACGGGGGTGGCGCAGATGTGGCAGGGCAGGCCGGCGCGGCGGTAGACGTACACCTCGCCGCCGTGGTCGTCCACGCGGGGCGGGCGGCCCATGGCCTCGGGGGTGTGCTCGGGCCGGACGGTGTCGATGCGGTTGTTCCGGACGCCCTCGCGCATCAGCGCGACGAGGTCGGCCCAGAGGGCGTCCCACTCGGCCGGGGTGATGTCCCGGCCCGCCCGGTAGGGGTCGATGCCGTGCCGGAAGAGCACCTCGGCACGGTAGACGTTGCCCACCCCGGCGACGATCTTCTGGTCCATGAGCAGCGCGGCGACGGCCGTACGGCTGCGGGAGATCCTGCGGTGGGCCGCGCCCGGGTCGGCGTCCGCGCGGAGCGGGTCCGGGCCGAGGCGGTCGTGCACGGCACGCTTCTCGGCGTCGGTGATCAGGGCGCAGGTGGTGGGGCCGCGGAGGTCGACGTACCCGGTGTCGTTGGCCAGCCGGAGCCGGACCGTGTCGGTGGGCGGGGGCGCCGGGGCGTCGCCGAAGCCGACCTTGCCGAAGAGGCCGAGGTGGATATGGACCCAGTCGGTGTCGCGGAAGCGCAGGAAGAGGTGCTTGCCGTGGGCTTCGGCGGCGGTGAGGACCGCGCCGTCGAGCAGGGCGGCGGCGTCGGAGAACTTGCCCTGCGGGCTGCTGACGCGGGCGGGCCGTCCCGAGAAGCGCTCGGCGTAGTCCTGGGCCAGCCGGTGGATGGTGTGCCCTTCCGGCACGGCGGGGGTGTCCTTTCCTGCCTGCTGCCCGCCCGCGCACCCGGGCCGGATGCGCGGGCGGGTGCCGGTTACTGCTGGGGGTGGTGGGCCGGGATCGGGGGGAGGTCGCCGGTCGTCTCGTAGTCCGACAGCATGTCGATACGGCGGATGTGGCGCTCGTCACCGGAGAAGGGGGTGTTGAGGAACACCTCGACGAACTTCGTCGCCTCCTCCTCGCTGTGCATGCGCGCACCCACCGCCACGACGTTGGCGTTGTTGTGCTGGCGGCCGAGCGCGGCCGTCTCCTCGCTCCAGGCGAGCGCCGCGCGGACGCCCTTGACCTTGTTGGCGGCGATCTGCTCGCCGTTGCCCGAGCCGCCGATCACGATGCCGAGGGAGTCGGGGTCCGCGGCCGTACGCTCCGCCGCCCGGAGGCAGAAGGGCGGGTAGTCGTCCTGGGCGTCGTAGATGTGCGGCCCGCAGTCGACGGGCTCATGACCCGCCGCCTTGAGCCAGTCGACGAGGTGGTTCTTGAGTTCGTAGCCCGCATGGTCGGAGCCGAGATACACGCGCATGCCCTTGAGTGTGACACGAGCGTTTCGGGGCAGCAGCCTCGGGTGGCGGTGCCGGCACTCGCTGTCACCCGCCGGGGAAGCCTGCCGAAATACGCCGGAAAAATGTGAGCCGAACCATAGAACCTCAAGGGAACCTCAAGTAACGATACGGATTCAGAGGTTCCCGAATTCGTTCGCCTCGGATTCACTGGACCGACTCGTACACCGCTCATGCGAGAACCCCGTACTCCCGCCCCACCAAGGCACCCCCGCTCGTACGGGATCCGCTCCACCGGCGCAAAGGAACTCCGTCCATGACCCCTGGTTCCGGACTTCAAGCAGGCCTCAAGAACCGCCATCTGTCGATGATCGCCATCGGTGGTGTGATCGGTGCCGGACTCTTCGTCGGCTCCAGTTCGGGCATCGCCACGGCCGGCCCCGGAATTCTGCTGTCCTACGCCCTCGTCGGCACCCTGGTCGTCCTCGTGATGCGGATGCTCGGCGAGATGTCCGCGGCCAACCCGACCTCCGGCTCCTTCTCCGCGCACGCCGACCGGGCGCTCGGCCGCTGGGCCGGCTTCTCCATCGGCTGGCTGTACTGGTTCTTCTGGGTCGTCGTGCTCGCCGTCGAGGCGACTGCCGGCGCCAAGATCCTGGAGGGCTGGATACCCGCTGTACCGCAGTGGGGATGGGCGCTCATCGTGATGACCGTCCTGACGGCCACGAACCTGGTCTCCGTCGGCTCCTACGGCGAGTTCGAGTTCTGGTTCGCCGGTATCAAGGTCGTCGCGATCGGCGCGTTCATCGTCATCGGTCTGCTCGCCGTGTTCGGCGTGCTGCCGGGTGTGCACGCCGACAAGGCAAGCTTCTCCAACCTGACCTCGCACGGCGGCTTCCTGCCGCACGGTCCGGGCGCGATCCTCACCGGTGTCCTGCTGGTCGTCTTCTCCTTCATGGGCAGCGAGATCGCGACCCTGGCGGCCGGCGAGTCGGAGGACCCGCAGGCGGCGGTCACCAAGTCGACCAACAGCATCATCTGGCGTATCGGCGTCTTCTACCTGGGTTCGATCCTGGTCGTGGTCTCGCTGCTGCCGTGGAACGACGCCTCCATCGCGAAGAACGGCTCGTACGTCGCCGCGCTGGACTCCCTCGGGATCGCGCACGCCGGTCAGATCATGAACTTCATCGTGCTGACCTCGGTGCTGTCCTGCCTCAACTCGGGCCTGTACACGGCCTCCCGTATGGCCTTCTCGCTTGGCCAGCGCGGTGACGCGCCGAAGGCGTTCGCCCGGACCACCTCCCGCGGTGTGCCGATGGCGGCGATCCTGGCCTCGGTCGTCTTCGGCTTCGTCGCGGTCTTCTTCAACTACGCCTACCCGAAGACGATCTTCCTCTTCCTGGTCAACTCCTCCGGTGCGGTCGCCCTGTTCGTGTGGCTGGTGATCTGCTTCTCGCAGCTGCGGATGCGCAAGATCATCCAGCGTGAGGCGCCGGAGAAGCTCGTCGTGAAGATGTGGCTGTACCCGTACCTGACCTGGGCGACGGCCGGTCTGATCGTGTTCGTGCTCGGTTACATGCTGACCGACACCAAGGGAGAGAGCAGCGGCCGTACCACCGTGCTGCTGTCCCTGGGCGTGGCCGCGGTCGTGCTGGTGATCGCCCTGGTCAAGGAGCAGATCGCCAAGGGCCGGCGGGCCGAGGCGGTCGAGGCCCGGACGGACAAGGTGTCCGTGGGCTGATCCACCCCGCACATACGGCGACGGCCGCACGCTTCGACGGATTCCGTCGGAGCGTGCGGCCGTCGCCGCGTACCGGGGCGTCAGCCCCGCTTGCCGGCCAGCTTCCAGGCGGCGGGCAGCGCGCCCATCGCCAGGGCCGCCTTCAGGGCGTCGCCGAGCAGGTACGGGGTGAGGCCGAGCGCGACGGCGCGGGACAGCGGCAGACCGGCGGCGACGGCCAGGTAGGGCACGCCGACGGCGTAGATGACGGCCTCGCCGAGGATCATCGCGCCCGCCATGCGCCACGGGGAGCGGTCGGCGCCGCGCCGGGCCAGGGCGCCGACGAGCGCCGAGGCGAGCAGCATGCCGACGATGTAGCCGAAGGTGACCGAGGACGCGCCGGCGGAGCCGCCCGCGAACCACGGCAGCCCGGCGACCCCCGCGAGCGTGTACACGGCGAGGGAGAGGAAGCCGCGGCGAGCGCCGAGCGCGGTGCCGACGAGCAGCGCGGCGAAGGTCTGCCCGGTCACCGGCACCGGGGAACCCGGGACCGGGACGGCCAGCTGTGCGGCGAGGCCGGTGAGCACGGCGCCGCCGAGGACAAGGGCCGCGTCGCGGACCCGGGACGCGGGAAGCAGGTCGGCGAGGACTGCGCCGGGGCGCGCGAGGGCGGTGGCGGTGCTCATGGGGACTCCGCGGGGTGGTGTGGACATGTCGGGACACCGTGACGCTATCCCAGCGTCCACGCGGCGATCACCGTCGGCGCTCGACAAAGGGGCGATCAGCGCGTTCGTACGCTTCACACAAAACGTGGTGCTTACACCTGCATCGGCGTGACAACGGTCACGGAGGCAGTGCCGTTCCGCTCACTTCTCGGCCAGGGAGTCGGACTGTGGGATTCCGCCAAAGTGCCGCATCGCGAGCCCGCCCGGCGATCGCGTGACCGGGCCCTCACCCTGGGTGCGGGGGCCGTCCGGATAGTGGGCAAGCTCTTCGTCTATACGGACAGGGGGCCGAGACTGTGGGCTCCTTTACCAGCCTATTGCCCCTCTGCATCGGGAGAGCCGCGCCCATGCCCAGCAGCACGACCACGGAGACACCGCCCCAGGAACAGGGCGCCTCCCTCTCGCATGGCCTCAAGCAGCGCCATCTGTCGATGATCGCCCTCGGCGGGGTCATCGGCGCGGGACTGTTCGTCGGTTCCGGTGCGGGCATCGCCGCCGCCGGTCCGTCGATCGTGATCGCCTACGCCCTCTCCGGCCTCCTGGTGATGCTGGTGATGCGGATGCTCGGCGAGATGTCCGCCGCGTATCCGTCGTCGGGCTCCTTCTCCGCGCACGCCGAGCGGGCCATCGGCCCCTGGGCCGGCTTCGCCGCCGGCTGGTCGTTCTGGGTGCTGCTGTGCACGGCCGTCGGCCTGGAGGGCATCGGCGCCGCGAAGATCGTCCAGGGCTGGGTGCCGGGCACCCCGCAGTGGATGTGGGTGGCCCTGTTCATGGCGGTGTTCTGCGGGTCGAACCTGGCCGCCGTGAAGAACTTCGGCGAGTTCGAGTTCTGGTTCGCCGCGCTGAAGGTCGGCGCGATCAGTCTCTTCCTGATCCTGGGCGCGCTGGCCATCGCGGGCGTCCTGCCCGGCACGGACTCCCCCGGCACCTCGCATCTCACCGACTTCCTCCCGCACGGCAGCGACGGCCTGATCATCGGCCTGCTCGCGTCCGTCTTCTCCTACGGCGGCATGGAGACGGTCACCATCGCCGCGGCGGAGTCGGAGAACCCGGTCAAGGGCGTGGCGTCCGCCGTCCGCACGGCCATGTGGCGCATCGCCCTGTTCTACATCGGCTCGATGGCGGTCGTCGTCACCCTGGTCCCGTGGAACTCCGCGGACGTGGTGACCAAGGGCCCGTACGTCGCCACGCTCGACCACCTCGGCATCCCCGGCGCGGGCCAGCTGATGAAGGTGGTCGTCTTCGCCGCCCTGCTGTCCGCGATGAACGCCAACATCTACGGCTCCTCGCGCATCGCCTTCTCGCTGGTCGAGCGCGGCCAGGGCCCGAAGGCGCTGGCGAAGCTGTCCGGCGGGGTGCCGCGGATCGCGGTCCTCACCTCCTGCGTCCTCGGCTTCGTCTGCGTGCTGCTCAGCTACTGGAGCCCCAACGGCGCCTTCAAGTGGCTGCTGAACATGATCGGCGCGGTCATCCTGGTCGTCTGGATGTTCATCGCCGTCTCCCAGCTGCTGCTGCGCCGCCGGATCGAGCGGGAGAGCCCGGAGAAGCTGGTGGTCCGCATGTGGGCGTTCCCGTGGCTGACCTGGGTGGCGCTGGCCGGCATGGTCGCGATCTTCGTGCTGATGGCCCGGGAGCCGGACACCCGGATCCAGCTGTACTCGACGGGCGGGATGACCCTGGCCCTGGCCGCCGTCGGCTACCTCCGGCAGCGGGCGCGCGCCAAGGGCTGAGCCCCCGCCGCACCGAACAGGCCCCCGCGTCGAAGGACACGCGGGGGCCTTTCTGTTGGCCGAAGCTTGTTGTTGGTAGCGTGCTCTTGCAAGTTATTTGCAATAAGCTTCCCGAGGGGGTCACCCATGCCCGTCTACACGCTGCCCGACCTGCCGTACGACCACTCCGCGCTCGCCCCCGTGATCAGCCCCGAGATCATCGAGCTGCACCACGACAAGCACCACGCGGCCTACGTCAAGGGCGCCAACGACACCCTGGAGCAGCTCGCCGAGGCGCGGGACAAGGAGTCCTGGGGGGCGATCAACGGCCTGGAGAAGAACCTGGCCTTCCATCTGTCCGGCCACATCCTGCACAGCATCTACTGGCAGAACATGACCGGTCCGAAGGAGGGCGGCGGCGAGCCGCTGGCCGCCGACGGGGTGGGCGAGCTGGCGGAGGCCATCAAGGAGTCCTTCGGCTCCTTCGCCGCGTTCAAGGCCCAGCTGTCCAAGGCGGCGGCCACCACCCAGGGCTCCGGCTGGGGCGTCCTCGCGTACGAGCCGCTGAGCGGCCGGCTGATCGTGGAGCAGGTCTACGACCACCAGGGCAACGTGGGCCAGGGCGCCACCCCGATCCTGGTCTTCGACGCCTGGGAGCACGCCTTCTATCTCCAGTACCGCAACCAGAAGGTCGACTTCATCGAGGCGATGTGGCAGGTGGTCAACTGGCAGGACGTGGCGAAGCGCTACGCCGCCGCCAAGGAGCGCGGCAACGCCCTGCTGCTCGCGCCCTGAGAACGCCGCCCTGCCTCGTGATCGTCTTCTCACCCTTCACGTCGGCACGGCGGAGAAAAAGGGGGAACCCCCGCGAGGACGTGACTCGCGGGGGTTCCCCTCTGTGTGCGCGCCGTCTTACAGGTTGCTGAAGTCCGGGCCCTTGGTCCGGGTCCGCTTCAGCTCGTAGAACCCCGGCACCGAGGCCACCGCCAGGGTGCCGTCCCACAGCCGGGCCGCCTCCTCGCCCTTGGGCGCGGGGGTGACGACCGGGCCGAAGAAGGCGAGCTGCTCGCCGTCCGCGCCGGGCACCGCGATGACCGGGGTGCCGACGTCCTGGCCGACCTTCTCGATGCCCTCCTTGTGGGAGGCGCGCAGCTCGGCCTCGTACTCGAAGTCCTGCTGCTCGGCGTAGTCGATCAGCTCGGCGGGCAGGCCGACGTCCGCGAGGGCGCCGGCGATGGCCTCCAGGGTGGGGCCCTCGCCGTTGTTGTGGATGCGGGTGCCGAGCGCCGTGTACAGCGGGCCGAGCACATCCTCGCCGTGCCGCTGCCAGGCGGCGGTGACCACCCGCACCGGCTGCCAGGCCTTGGTGGCGAGCATCTCCCGGTACTGCTCGGGCAGCTCGTCGAGCTTGTCCTCGTTGAGGACGGCGAGGCTCATGATGTGCCAGCGGACCTCGATGTCGCGGACCTTCTCCACCTCCAGCACCCAGCGGGAGGTCATCCAGGCCCACGGGCACAGCGGGTCGAACCAGAAGTCGACGGGGGTCTTCTCCGACATGTCTCTCCTCGCGAGGCGGCGGTTCACCGGTGAACAACCTGGGCAACGTCCCCGCTCGCCCCGGACATTCCCTGCTGTGCGGCGTCAGGGGCTCATGGCAGGATCGGTGCTGTTCACCATTCGAGACGCCCCGAGGGAGTACCGCCCGTGCCCGGTGAGAACCTGTCCCGCGACGAGGCCCGGGAGCGGGCCGCCCTGCTGTCCGTCGACGGGTACGACGTTTCCCTGGACCTCAGGTCCGCCGTCGGCGAGGGGAACGGGGAGCCGCGCACCTTCCGCTCGGTGACCACCATCCGGTTCCGCTGCAACGAGCCGGGGGCGACCAGCTTCGCCGATCTCATCGCGCCGAGCGTGACCGCCGTCTCGCTCAACGGCCGGGACCTGGACCCGAGCGAGGTCTTCGACGGCGCGCGGATCGCGCTGGAGGACCTGGCCGCGGAGAACGAGCTGGTGGTGGACGCCCGGTGCGCCTACTCCCGCACCGGCGAGGGCATGCACCGCTTCGTCGACCCGGAGGACGGCGAGGTCTACCTCTACACGCAGTACGAGCCGGCCGACGCCCGCCGGGTCTTCGCCACCTTCGAGCAGCCCGACCTGAAGGCGCCCTACCGGTTCGAGGTGCGGGCGCCGGAGGGCTGGACGGTGTGGAGCAACGGCGCCGGCGAACTGACGGACGGGGTCTGGCGGTTCGCGGAGACCAAGCCGATCTCGACGTACATCACCTGCGTGGTGGCGGGGCCGTACCACTATGTGACGGACTCCTACACCCGCACCCTCGAGGACGGCACGAAGCTGGAGATCCCGCTCGGCGCGATGTGCCGCAAGGGGCTGGCGCCCTACTTCGACGCGGACGACGTCTTCCTGATCACCAAGCAGGGCCTGGACTTCTTCCACGAGCACTTCGACTACCCGTACCCGTTCGGCAAGTACGACCAGGCCTTCGTGCCGGAGTACAACCTGGGCGCGATGGAGAACCCGGGTCTGGTGACCTTCCGCGAGGAGTACATCTTCCGCGGGAAGGTGACGCAGGCGTCGTACGAGGGCCGGGCCAACGTCATCCTGCACGAGATGGCGCACATGTGGTTCGGCGACCTGGTCACCATGGTGTGGTGGGACGACCTGTGGCTGAAGGAGTCCTTCGCGGACTTCATGGGCACCTTCGGATGCGTCGGCGCGACCCGCTTCAAGGACGCCTGGACCACCTTCGCCAACCGGCGCAAGGCCTGGGCCTACCGCGCGGACCAGCTGCCCTCCACCCACCCGATCACGGCGGACATCCGCGACCTCCAGGACGCCAAGCTGAACTTCGACGGCATCACCTACGCCAAGGGCGCCTCGGTGCTCAAGCAGCTGGTGGCGTACGTCGGGCAGGACGCGTTCCTGGAGGGCGCCCGTCGCTACTTCAAGCGCAACGCGTACGGCAACACGCGCCTCGGCGACCTGCTGTCGGTGCTCGGCGAGACCAGCGGCCGGGACATGTCGGCATGGGCCCGCTCCTGGCTCCAGACGGCCGGGGTGAACGCGCTGACCCCGCAGGTGCTGCTGGACCCCGAGGGCAGGGTGGCCGAGCTGGCGGTGGTGCAGGAGGCCCCGGAGGCGTACCCGGAGGAGCGCCCGCACCGGGTGGCGGTGGGCCTGTACCGCCGTACGCCCGAGGGGGCGCTGGAGCGGTACGCGCGCGCGGAGACGGACGTGGAGGGGCCGCGTTCGGTGGTCGCGGAGCTGGCGGGTGCGGCGGCGCCGGACCTGGTGCTGGTCAACGACGACGACCTGACGTACTGCAAGATCCGCTTCGACGAGACCTCCCTGGACACGCTCCGCTCCGGCCTGGGCGCGCTGACCGACCCGCTGGCCCGCGCGCTGTGCTGGTCGGCGCTGTGGAACCTGACCCGGGACGCGCTGTTCCCGGCCCGGGAGTTCATCGGGCTGGTGCTGCGGTTCGCGGGCCGCGAGTCGGACATCGGCGTGCTCCAGATGCTGCACGCCTGGGCGACCACCGCGCTGACGCACTACGCGACGCCGGGCTGGCGGCCGACCGGTGAGGCGCAGCTGGCCGAGGGTGCGCTGCGGGAGCTGCGGGCGGCCGAACCGGGCAGCGAGCACCAGCTGGCGTGGGCGCGGTTCTTCGCCTCGGTGGCTTTCGCGGAGCCGGACCTGGCGCTGCTGAAGGACCTGCTGGACGGCACCACCACGATCGACGGCCTGGTGGTGGACCAGGAGCTGCGCTGGGCCTTCCTCCAGCCGCTGGCGGCGCACGGCGCGGCCGACGAGTCGGTGCTGGCGGCCGAACTGGCCCGGGACGACACGGCGTCCGGCAAGCGCCACCAGGTCCGCTGCCTGGCCGCCCGCCCCTCGGCGGCGGTCAAGGCGCAGGCCTGGGCCCAGGTGGTGGAGTCGGACACCCTCTCCAACGCGCTGGTGGAGGCGACGATCGCGGGCTTCGACCAGCCCTCGCAGCGGGAACTGACGGCGCCGTACGCGGAGAAGTACTTCGCGGCGATCGACCGGATCTGGCGGGAGCGGTCCATCCAGATCGGCATGGACGTGGTCCGCGGGCTGTTCCCGGCGTACCAGGACCGCCCGGAGACCCTCGACGCGACGGACGCCTGGCTGGACGCCCACCAGGACGCGGCCCCGGCGCTGCGCCGGCTGGTCCTGGAGGCCCGCGACGACCTGGCCCGTGCGCTGCGCGCCCAGGCGTGCGACGCGACGGCGGCCGTCGGGGACTGATCCTCCACTCCTCCAGTCCTCCAGTCCTCCACGGCGACCGGAAGCCGCCGGCTTCGACCTGAGGCCTGAGCTTTGGCCTGAGCTTTGGCGGCCGGTCACCGTTACGGAATTCGTTCCATCGCACCCGTAACCCCTGGTCCACCCCATGTGGACCAGGGGTTTTCGGCGGCTGATCGGCATCCGAACACCTGACCTTTAGTCCCGTCTTGTGCGCATTCATCGACGACCGTGTAACAGCGGTTAAAGAGGGGACCGGGTGCGGGAATCCCGAGGCCATGACGCACAACACCCCGCTCTCCCCCCGCCCGCTCCGCCACCTCTCCGAGGTCCACCGCCGCGTCCTGACGACGGCCCAGCTCCGCTCCCACGGCGTCACCACGGCCGAGCTGAACGAGCAGTGCCGCGCCGACGGCCCCTGGCAGCTGCTGCTCCCCAACGTGGTCCTCCTCCACCCCGGCCCGCCGACGAGCGAGGAGCGGCTGCACGGGGCCCTGCTGTACGCGGCCCGCGAGTCCGTGCCGGGCGTCCCGGCCCAGCCCACGGCCGAGGACCCGCACCGCGCGCTCTATCCGGAGGCGATGCTCACCGGCCTGGCGGCGCTCACCCTGCACGGCTTCTCCGCCACCCCGCCCGTGTCCTCCCTGGACCATGTCGACGTCCTGGTGCCCCGGCTGCGCCGGCTGCGCTCCACCGGCTACGTCCGGGTCATCCGCACCCCGGCCCTGCCCGCGCCCCGCGCCGCGGGCGGGCTGCCGGTGGCGCCGGTGCCGCGCGCGCTGGCGGACGCGGTCATGGAGCTGACGGACGCGGACGCGGTACGCCGGCTGCTCACCGAGGCGGTGCGCGGCGGCCACTGCGAACCGGCCGCCGTCGTCCGCGAGTTGACCCAGGCGAAGCTGCTGAGCCGCCCCCATGTGGTGGACGCGGTGGACTCCCTGCTGGCGGAGGGCCGTTCGATCGCCGAGGACCGGCTGTACCGGATGGTCCGCGAGTACGGCCTGCCCGACCCGGTCTGGAACGTCGACCTGCGCCTGCCCGGCGGACCGCACCTGGGCGGCCTGGACGCCTACTGGCCGGACCAGGCGGTCGCCGTCGAACTCGACACCCGGGCACCGCGCCAGGACGAGGACGCCCTGTGGTCGGAGTACGCCCGCAAGCGTGAGCACCTGGAACGCCTGGGCATCACGGTCGTGTACATCACCCCGAAGAAGCTCAGGGACGGGATGGAACAGCAGGCGGCGGTCGTGCGCACCGCCCTGATGGCCGCCGCGGACCGCGACCCGGCCGCGTATGTCGTGGTGCTGCCCCGGTAGTGACGACGAGGCCGCGCACCAGGAGGGGAGAGGAGGGGCCACCGGGCTGCACCGGTGGCCCCTCCTCGTATGCCCGCCACGCCCCCGGGAGCCCGTCCGGGGGCAACCGCGGCTCCGCCGGGCGGGTGACGGCCGCCCGGGTGAAGTCGGGGCGGCGGCCACCGCCCCGCGCCGCCCCGCCGCACACCGCCGGGGGCGCACCGCTCCGGTCGCGGCACGGCCGCCGCGGTCCGGCAAGCCGGGAGCGCTGAACGGAGGAGCGGGGCGGGCGGCCGCCCCCGGGCCGCGATACACCCGACTCATGCGACAGTCCCGGACAGTGGCGTGCGCCTCCTCCCTCCTGCTCGCCGCCGCCTACGTTCTCGCCGGCCCCGCGACCGCCCGTGCGGCGGCTCCCCCGGCGATCACCGGCTATGTGGCCCTCGGCGACTCCTACTCCTCCGGTGTCGGCGCCGGCGACTACCTGGCCGAAGGCGCCGGCTGCAAGCGCAGCAGCCGGGCCTACCCGGCCCTGTGGGCGCAGACCCACCGGACGGCGTCGTTCGCCTTCCTCGCCTGCAACGGCGCCCGGACCAAGGACGTGCTGAGCGGCCAGATCGGCGCGCTCGGCCCGCGCACCCGGCTGGTCACCCTCACCGTCGGCGGCAGTGACGCCGGGTTCGCCGCCGCGATGGCGGCCTGCGCGCTGGGCGGCACCACCCCCTGCATGTTCGCGCTGGCCGGCGCCCGCAGCACGGTCGACGGGCCGCTCGCGGCCGACCTCGACCGGCTCTACACAGCGATCCGGTACCGGGCCCCCGCCGCCCGGGTCGTGGTGCTCGGCTATCCGCACCTGTACCGGCTGCACGGCACCTGCCGGATCGGTCTGCCGGACAGCGTGCGCGCCGCGGTCAACGACGCCGTCGACCATCTCGACGAGATAATCGCCAAGCGCGCCGCCGACCACGGCTTCGCCTTCGCCGACGTCCGGGCCGCCTTCGCCGGGCACGAGATCTGCTCCCCGCACCCCTGGCTGCGCAGCGTCGACCTGATGGCCCTGACCGAGTCGTACCACCCGACGGCACCGGGCCAGTCGCTCGGCTACCTCCCGGTCCTGAACCGGACCTACTGAACCGGATCTACTGAACCGGGACGGCCGAGCCGGGACTACTGGACCGGGAGCACCGAGCCGGAGCCGCCGACGTGCGCGGCGTACACCCCGTCGAGCAGGGCCGCGTACGCCGCGATCATCCTCGTACGGCTGAACCGCTCCCGGCTCCGCTCCAGCGCCGCGCCGAGTTCCACCCGGCCCGCGACCGCCGCCTCCCAGGCGAGCGCGATCGCGCCCGGGTCGGGCGGGGTGACCAGGCCGTGCCCGGTGACGATCGAGGCGCTGTCGCCGACGTCCGTGGTCACCGGGACCGCGCCGCACATCATGCCCTCGATCAGGCACAGCGGGGCCGCCTCGCCCGAGACCGAGGTCAGGGCGACGACGTCGGCACCGGCGTAGACGGCCTCCATGTCGTGCCGTACGCCGAGCAGGTGCACCCGGCCCGCCAGGGCGGGGTCCCCGGCGAAGGCGGCCTCGACGTCGGCCCGCAGCTGCGGGTTGGCGTCCGTCATCCCGGCCCCGCACATCACCACGTGCCCGCCGCCCTCCCGGGCCAGCCAGGTCCGGGCGGCGGCGAGGAACAGCGGGACGTTCTTCATCGCGGCGTACCGGGCCGCGAACACGACCACCGGGGCGGCCGGGGCGATCCCCAGGGAGGTCCGGAAAGCGAGCCGGGCCGCCGGGTCCGGGCGGAACCGGAGCAGGTCGACGCCGTTCGGGATGACGTGCAGCAGCTCGGCCGGGATGCCCGCGGCCTCGTACGCCGCCCGGGTCGACTCGGCGCAGCAGACACCCGCCACCACGGTGCCGTCGGCGATGGCGGCCTTCAGCTCGTCCAGGGCGGGGCCCTGGTTCTGCGGGTCGGAGCGGTGCAGGCACACCACGACCGGGCGGCGCGGCAGCCCGGCCTGGTTGAGGAGGGCCAGCGGCTGCTCCTTGAGGGAGAGGATCACGTCCGCACCGGCCGTCACCCGTGCCGTTTCGGCCAGCTCCGGCCCGCTGAAAGCATGCGCCGCCAGGTCGCCGTCCACCAGGCCCGCGCTGCGGCCCAGCGAGGTCACGCCGATCCCGTCGGCGGTCAGCGCCCGGTAGCAGTGGTCGTCCTCCATGCGCTGCCGGGTGGCCTCGCGGTGGACCTCTCCATGGATGCTGAGCACCCGGTGGGACTGGCCGCCCTCGGCCAGTCCCCGTACGACATCGGTGTGGACGATCCTGGCTCCTCCGGAGAAGAAACCCTCGTAGACCGACAGCACCCGCAGTCCGTGCCTCGTCCGCACACGACCACCCGCCTTGCACACAAATCGAGCCATCCCCGTGAAAAGCGGGTTAGCCGATATGAGGCGGTACGGATATTTCGTACGGATGAACGGCGCATCTCATATCGAAGTCAGCTGGATGACTCCGGGGCGCGGCCGTGGTCTCTGCGGTCGTGGTCGTGGTGGATGTGAAGTTCCCCGTTCATGACCGAGAAGACCGTGCCGTGGTCCTTCGCCGTGTTGTTCTGGGTCGGCGCGCCGGCTCCTTCGGCGGCCTCGGGCGGGGTGTCCTGGCGCATCTCGACCTTGTTGTCGTTCCCTGCGACGACCGGGCCGTGGGCATCGCCGCCGATCCGGACGGTGTTGCGGGCCATGGGGCCTCCTCGTGGTCGCTCACTGCTCGCGGGTCAGGAAGAGCGTTCCGCAGCTGAAGCACTGCACGCCCTCCTGGTAGCTGGATGTCATCGTGGTGGTGACCTTGGCGCTGTCCTCACCCATGAGGGTGATCGTCGTGGTGGCCTCGCCGAGGAGCGATCCGCAGGAGCCGCCGGAAGTGTCGTAGATGGGCCGCTGGGCGGAGTAGGTCCCGCCGCTGCCGGTGAACGTGGTGGTGGACTGGGTGCCGCAGGCGTCCTGCCCACTGGACGTGTACGACCCGCTGCCCGCCTCCTTGAACTCGTACGTGGCGCCGTCGCTGCCCCGCCAGAACCCGGCCAGGCCCGTCGGGGTCTGTTCGGAGCCGCCGTCGTGCGAGGCCCGCGCCTGGTGGATCGCGGTTCCGGCGATGACCACGGCGACGATCACCGCGATCACCTTCATCAGCGCGGCGAGCCCGGCGGCGGAGGCCCCGGCCCCGGCGGACACCCCGGCCGCGCCCGCCGCGGCGGAGGCCCCCGCTCCCGCCGCACCGGTCCCGGCGGCAGCGGTCCCGGCCGCACCGGTCGCCGCCGAGGCGCTCGCGTGGGCCGCCGCGGCGGAGTGCGCCGCGGCACCGCCGGCCTTGGCGGCCCCTGCCTTGGCGGCCCCCGCCTTCGCCGCGGCCGCCTTGCCCGCGCCCGCCTGGTGCAGCCCGGTCTGCTGGGCCGCCGCATGGTGCGCGCCGGCCTGGTGCGTCCCCGCTCCCGGGCCCGCGGACGGGCCGGAAGGTGCCGACGGAGCCGAGGGAGCCGACGGCCCGGCCCCCGGCGCCGCCGCGCCATGGGCACCGGCCCCGTGTGCGCCCGCCGCGTGGGCGGAGGCGGGGTCGGGGCCCGGACCCGAGGAGCCCAGGGCCTGCGCGCCGCCGTCCGTGTGCGGCACCGGGCCCGGTGTCCCGCCGGCGTGTGCCGGCACGTACTGCTGGGCGCCCGCCGCGGCGTGGGCGCCGTGCAGGTCGCCGAGCTGGCGCCAGAGGACGGCGGCTTCCGCCAGCAGCACCGCCGCCATGACCCGCCGGCCGGTCAGCAGGGAACGGATGCCCTGCTCGTGCGTGAAGTACGCGACCGCCTGCTGGTCGCCGGCCTGCCGGGCGGCGGGCAGTCCGCGGTCGAGCAGGCGACCCCAGACGCCGAAGCGCAGCGAGCGGGCCAGTGCGGGGGAGGCGGCGCGTACGATCCGCACCGCGAGGTCCGCCCGGCCGGCCTCCTCGGCCAGCTCGGCCACCACCTCCAAGGCCCGGGCGTGCTGTTCGACCTGGGCGGCGGTGGTGGACGGGCGCGCGATCCAGGTGGCGAAGTGCTCGCAGAGCAGCTCGAAGGAGAACGGCTCGGGGTGGCGCTCGCGCAGCGCCGGTACGACGTCCGGTACGGCGCGGTAGCCGCGTTCCGTCTGCTCGGCGAGGCCCAGGGCGACCAGCCGGCCGCACAGCTCCGGGGTGTCGGTGATGTCGCCGAGGGCGCCGATGTGACCGGCGTCGAGCGTGGCGTCGTCGAGGGTCGCCAGCAGCCGCAGCACCCGCAGCGGCGGCGCGTCCAGCCGGCCGAGCAGCAGGGGCAGCAGGTCGCCCACCTCGCCGGGGCGGGGCAGGGCGGTCGTGCCGGACGGGTCGAGACGGGTCAGGGCCGCCGCGCGGAGCAGCAGCAGGGGCCGGCCGGACGCGGTCTCCCACAGGTCGGCGGCGGTGTGCTGTTCGGGTCCGGCCGTCACCGGCCGGCCCAGTTCGCGCGCGAGCAGGTCCAGCGCGGCGGGCCGGCCGAGGCCGTCCAGGCGCAGGGCGGTGCCGTCGCCGAGCAGCGTCCGGTCCCGGCCGGCGACGACGAAGGTCGCGTCCGGGGCCGCGTCCATCAGGGTGCGCAGGCCCTCCGCGGAGAACTCGGCGTTGTCGACGTAGACCGTGATGCGCAGGCCGGTCATGAGGCGGCGCAGCTCGGGGCTGGAGGGGGCGTAGCCGCGGGCCTCGTAACAGGCCTCGAACATGTCCTGGGCGAGGTCCTCGGGTTCCCGCCGGGCGGCGTCGAGGAACAGCACGCCGTCCCGTTCCGGGGTGAGGGTGCGCGCGGCGTGGCGCAGCAGGGTGCTCTTGCCGACGCCGGGCGCGCCCCACAGCTGGACCGGGCCGCCGTCGCGGACGGCGGCGGCGAGCCGGGTCAGTTCGCTGTCCCGGCCGAGCGGTGCCGCCTGCCGCCGGGGCAGCAGGGCCACCCGGTCGCGGCGCACCGGCCGGGGCCGCTCGCCCTCCATGAGCAGGGTGACCGTGGAGCCGTGCTGGGCGTCGATGACGACGTTGTGGTCGCCCGCGACCACCGGGCCGCCGGCGTCGCCCGCGATGTCGATCCGGCGCTCGGACCGCGGTCCGCCCCGCGCCCCGTCCTCCGCGTCCGCTCCGGTCGCCCTCCGGGCATCGTCCGCATCCCTGTTCGCCATGGGAACCCCCGATACGCGCTGATCGCACCGGACCGCGCCGGTGCCGTGGCGCCACGCTAGCCACGCCGCCGTCCCCGACTCTCGTCAAAGTACGGTTTTCGGCAACCCAAGGGGCGACCAACACGACTTCTGCACAAGCGAGTTGCGGACTTCAGGGTTCCGGGTAGGCGATGGCGTGCAGCCGGGCGAGGTCGTCGACGCGGACGGTGCGGTAGCCGGTGGAGACGGCGCCGGCCCGGCGCAGCCGGCGCAGCGCCTTGTGCACGCTGGGCTCCGCCGCGCCGGCCAGGGTGGCGAGTTCGGGCTGGGTGATCGGCCAGTGGATCACCGCTCCGGCGCCGGCCCGCTCGCCGTAGGTCATCGCCAGGTGGTGCAGCACCCGGGCCAGCCGGGTGCCGACGTCGCAGCCGGTGAAGTTGATGCGGTGGGCGTTGGCGGAGCGCAGCTTGGCCACGACGGAGCGGTTGACGGCGTCCGCGATCCGCGGTTCGCGGCGCAGGCAGTCGAGGAAGGCGGCCCGGGTCGCCATGCGGGCGACGACGGGCCCGCAGGTGGTGACCGTGGCCGAGCGGGGATCGCCGTCCAGCGCGGCGAGTTCGCCGACCAGGTCGCCGCCCATCCGTACGGCGAGGAGCGCGTCCCGGCCGTCCTGGGTGCGTCCGGTGGCCTTGACCACCCCGTCGAGCAGGATCAGCACGAAGTCGGTGTGGTCCGCCTCCCGCATGAGGATGCGGTCCGGGTCGTACCGGGCCCGTACGCCGAGGGTCAGGAGCCGCGCGCGGGCGTCTTCGCCGAGGCTGCCGAGCAGGCTCGGCGCAGGCCAGTCCCACTCCTCGCGCGGGCGGCGCACGGCCGGCCCGCGCGGCACGGAACGCGTGCCGTCCACCATGCCCCCCAGTATCCCCGTGCAACCCCGTATTACGACGAGTTGTGCGCGGCCCGGGGCGGGCAGACTGGGTTGTACCCCAGCCGTCGCCGAGCCGAAGTAGGGTGCATGGAAACCGAGTTGGAGTACCGGGCCGTACTGGCCGTGGATGTCGAGCGGTCCGCGGGGCGCGGGGACCGGGCGCTGCTGGAGATCCGGGCGCGGCTGTCGGAGATGCTCCGGGAGGCGTTCACCGCGAGCGGCATCGACTGGGACGCGTGCCTGCGGCACGACCTCGGTGACGGCCTGCGGGTGACGACGCCGGCGGGCACCCGCAAGGCGACCCTGGTGCATCCGCTCGTCCCCGAACTGGTGGTCCGGCTGCGCACCCACAACCGCGGGGCGTCACCGCTGACCCGGATCCGGGTCCGGATCGCCCTGCACGCGGGTGACGTCCACGTCGGCCCGGCCGGGGAGGTCGCCGGGGGCGCGCTGGAGGTCCTGGCCCGGCTGCTGGACGCGCCGCCCGCGCGGGCGGCGCTGGCCGGGGCGCCGGACACGGTGCCCGCGTCGCTGCTGCTGTCCCGGCACTTCTACGACGAGACGGTGCGGCACGGCCATCTCGGCCTCTATCCCGAGGACTTCCGCAGGGTGACCTGCGCGGTGAAGGAGCACACCTCCGACGCCTGGCTGCACCTGCCGGGCGGGCCGCTGCCGCCGGAGCAGGCGGAGCAGGCGGAACGGGCGGAGCCGGTCCGGCAGGCCCCGGCCGGCGGGAAGATGGTCAACAAGGCGTCGGGGCACGGCGCCGTCTACGCCACCCAGTACGGCGACCAGCACATCCGGATCAGCAAGAGGCCGTGAGGAGGCCGTGGTGAGCGACGAACTGACCGTGCTGGCCGAGGCGGGGGCCGCCGCCGTGGTCGCGGCGATGGCCACCGATCTGTGGCAGGAGACGAGGAGCGCGGTCGTCGCGCTGTTCCGTCCGGCGGACCGGCGCCGCCGGGCCGCGCTGGAGGCGCAGCTCGACGGCAACGCGGACCTCGTCCGGGCGGCCGCGGACCCCGAGGGGGTACGGCGGACGCTGCTCGCCTACTGGGCCCTGGAGCTGGCCGCGCGCCTGCGCGACGACCCGGCGGCCCGGGCCGCGCTGGCCCGGCTCACGGCGGCCGCCGCCGACGGCGGGCCCGGGGGCGGGACGCGCGGCGGGGCCCTGCGGCAGACGAACACGGCCCGGGATTCCGCGACCGTGTACGCCGTACAACAGGGCACCCAGCACACGCATCCCGCCACTTAGCCGCCGCAGTACTCGGCCTCCAGGACCGCGTCCGGGCCGGCCCAGTCGCCGTTGAGGTTCAGCGCGAGGGAGTGGCGGCCGTCGGCCGTCGTCGCCGCCCGGGAGACGGAGCCGTGGATGCCGCCGCTGTGGCCCCAGACGTGGACGCCGCAGCTCAGCTCCTCGTCCATGAGGCCGAGGCCGTAGCCGGTGTTCCGGGCGCCGGTCGGGACGGTGGTCTTCATCTCCTTCAGCTGGGCGGCCGGGAGCAGCCTGCCGCCCAGCAGGGCGCCGTAGAAGCGGTCCAGGTCGGCGGAGCTGGAGATCATCTCGCCCGCGGAGGAGGCCAGGGAGGGGTTGAGGAGGGTCACGTCGTAGGCCGGTCCCGTCGGGTCGGTGAACCTGGAGTAGGCGCGGCTGCTCGGGTGCGGGACGGTCACCCGGGTGCCGGGCAGCGAGGTGGCCGTCAGGTGCAGGGGCCGGATGAGGCGCCGGGTGATCTCCTCGGCGTAGGAGTGCCCGGTCACCCTCTCGATGACCATGCCGGCGAGGACGTAGTTGGTGTTGGAGTAGTGCCAGGCCGCGCCGGGGGCGGAGTCCGGCGCGTGCCGCAGGGCGACGGCCACCAGCCGGGCCGGGGTGTAGGTGTCGTAGCGGTGCCGGCGGAAGCCGTCCGCGGTGAACACGTCGTGGTCGAAGTCCTGGTCGGCCGTGTAGTCGTGGATGCCGCTGGTGTGGTCGAGGAGGCGGCGCAGGGTGATCCTGCCGCCGTCGTGGCCGTGGCCGCGCACGACTCCGGGCAGCCAGTGCTCCACGGTGTCGTCCAGGGAGAGCCGGCCCTCCGCCTCCAGCTGGAGCAGGACGGTGGCGACGAAGGTCTTGGTGATGCTGCCGACGCGGTACCGGTCGGCCGGGGAGCGCGGCGCGCCGGTGTCCAGGTCGCCCACGCCGGCGGTGGCGGACCAGGTGCCGTGGGTGTCCTGCGCGGTGGCGGTGGCGCCGGGCACGCCGGCCGCCACCGCCGCCTCGACGGCCCGCCGGGTGCCGGTGTGGCGGCCGTCGGTGTCCGCCCTGCCGGTCCCGGAGGCCACCGCGGGGCCCGCCAGGGCGGCCGTGGTCATGAGGACGGCGGTGGCGGCCACCACAGTCGTGCGTACGCGCATGTCTTCCCCCAGCCTGTGAACCGTGTGGTGTCAGGGGAGGAAAACGAGTCCGGTGCGCGAAGGTTGCCGGCCGTTGGTCCGGTCGAACGGGATTCAGCCCTTCTTCAGCACCAGTTCGGTGTTCCGGTCGGCCGCGGTGCCCGCGAGGCTGGTGCTGCCCCCGCGGGCGTTGTAGGCGAGTTCCCGGTAGAGGGCGGCGAGGCCGGTCTGGGAGAGGTCGGTGAAGTCGGTGCGGTGCGGGGCGGCCGACTCGATGAGGGTGGTGAACACGGAGATCGTGCCGTCCTTGTTGTCGGTCAGCTCGATGACCCGCGCGAGGTGCGGGAAGTCGATGTGGGAGGCGGTGGAGATCTCCCAGAAGGCGTGCCCGCCGGAGCTCCGGTGCGGGGTGACGACGTTCTTGTGGACGTGGCCGTTGATCCAGGCCAGCACGTTGCGGTGGGAGGAGAGCAGGGACACCACCTCGGCGCCGCCGTGCCGCTTCTCGCGGGGGCGGGCCGGGTCGGGGCGGGTGTTCTCCATCGAGGTGCTGGTGTGGTGGCTGAAGACGACGGCGTACGCGTCCTTGTTCTCCTTCAGCGTCCGGTCGAGCCAGTTCAGCTGGGCGGTGCCCACGGAGCCCTCGTAGTGGCCGCCGGGGTCGGTGGTGTCGAGGCTGATGCCGATGACGTCCTCGGAGATCCGGAAGGCGTAGTACTGGGTGCCCGCGGCGAGGTTGGCCGAGGAGTAGCCGTGGCCTACCGGGCCGTGGCCCCGGTAGGCGGGGTCGAGATGGGCCTTCAGGTAGTCGGCGGGGGTGTACGGCGCCCGCCGCTCGTCCGGGGTGACCGAGCGCATGGAGCGGGCGTGGGCCTTGAGGAAGTCGCGGTAGATGCTGCCCTTGGGGTCGGTGCCGTTGTTGATGGCGGCTTCCAGCTTCTTCGCGTCGGCGGCGGGCACCTCCATCAGCTTCCTGCCGCCGACGGCCGCCTCGGCGAGGTAGGGGTCGCCGTGGGAGCCGTAGGCGCCGAGCGGCAGGGCGTCGTGGTTGCCGACGGTGGAGTACCAGGGCAGGTTGAGGCCGGGGCTGCGCACCTCCCGGATCGCGGCGTCCAGGAAGCCGGGCAGCTGCGGGAAGCCGAGCGCCTTGTCGTGGTCGCGGACGGCGGCGCCGGGCTGCCAGAACAGCTTCAGGCCGCTGTTCTGGACCCCTTCGTAGTGCCGGGGGTCGCCGGTGTTCGGGGTGATGCGGCCGCCGCTCATCACCTTCATGAACCACTCCAGTTCGGAGTGGGCGTTGTTGTCGGTGTTGTCGCCGGTGGTCATGACGAAGTGCAGCGGGGCGCCGGTGACGGGGGCGCCGCGCAGCGCGTTGACCCGTTCGACGAGCGCGATGGCGCCGGGCACGGTCAGCGCCTCCTGGGGGCGCCAGGCGTGCCGGTCGTAGGAGCGCAGGAACTCCCAGCGCAGCGGGTGCTGGACGTCCATCAGGTGCAGGTCGGTGAACTGCACGAACGCGGCGAGGGCGGTACGGCGCTCGGCGCGTCCGGCCTTGGCGGCGGCCAGCTCGCCGCGCACCACCCGCCGCCAGCCGGGGCCGTCACCGAGGCGCCGGTAGCCGGAGCCGCTGCCGGCCGCGGCGGTCGCGGTGAGGGTGGTGCCCTTGGTGTAGGGGGCGAGGGGGGTCGCCGGGGCGGCCTGCCGGGAGTGGGCGACGGGGGTCTCCGCGTCGGTGCCGGCGGTGGTGGCGGCCTGGCTGTCGGTGGGGCGGAGGGCGTAGCCGACGCCCGCGGAGAGCGAGACGGCTCCGGCGGCGGCGAGGACGGTACGGCGGTGGACCCCCACGGCGGAGGTGGTGTCGGTACGTGTGCGCGACATGGCGCGGTCTCCCCGAGTGCGAACGCGTCGGCAGTGGCCGCGGGACGTCGCGGACGCGAACGCCCCGCTCACTGTGGATCGTTGGCAGCGGGGATGACCTGTGCGTGAACGCGGCCGCAACGCGCAGCGCCGAACTCCGTACGTGGATCACGGGGTCGGGGGCCTGGTCATGGAGTGGACGGGGAGCGGATCGCGGCCGGCCGGGGGACGGTCATTCGTCGTTCATCTACCGGGGTAGGGGGTGGTTCTCCAGCCGTCCGTGCGGCGGGCGTTCGCGCCACAGCCGGAGTGCGGTGTCGACCACGGGGACACGGTTCAGCGCGGGTACGGCGGCCAGGTCCTGCCAGGCGGCGAAGTCCGTGGAGCCGCCGATCTCGTAGCGGAGTTCGCCGCCGGTCACCGCCACCTCGTAGACGAGCCGCAGGGCGTGGTGGTCGGTCCGGTCCAGGGCGGTCCTGCCCAGGGTGGTCCGGAAGGAGTCCACGCCGAGCAGCCCGGTCACCTCGACGTGGTAACCGGTCTCCTCGGCGACCTCGCGGCGGACGGTGTCGTAGGGGTCCTCGCCGTGCTCCATGCCGCCGCCCGGCAGCACCCACTCGGGGACGCCGCCGGGCCCCGGTGAGCGGGCGAGCAGGAGCTGTCCGTCGCGGACGCACACGGCGTAGGCCGCCACCCTCAAGTTCCGTCGCATAGCGGGACGTTAGCGCGTGATGTCCGGATTCGCCGGTGAGTATTCGGGCGGCGCCCAGCGCAGCGGCAGTGCGGCGGGGGTGAGCCGGGCCTCGGCGAGGGTGAAGCGGACCGTGCGCGCGCCGTCGGCGGAGAACTCGGTGCGGGCCCGGCCGGTGAGCTGGAGGGTGGTGCCGGTCTCCCAGTCGAGGAGGAGCAGCCCCGCCCGCGGGTCGGTGTGCAGATTGCCGAGGGTGAGGAACATGGCGTTGCCCGGGTAGTCCGGCCAGGTCAGCTCGGTGGGCGAGGTGACCTGGACGAAGCCGGGGTTGCCGCCGCGGTGGCTGGCGTCGGCGCCGGCGCTGTGCACGGTGGCGAGGAAGAAGGTGTCGGCGGCCCGGACGAAGTCCGCCTCCGCGGTGCCGAGCCGGGTCAGCCGGCGGGGCGGTCCGGGGGTGCGGCCGGGGACCGTCCGGTATCCCTCGCGGCGCTGGATGTACTTCGGGCAGTTGGAGAAGACCTGGTCCGCCTCCACCGTGAAGCCGCGCGGGGTCGGCCGCAGCCGGCCGTTGAGCCGCATCCGGCGGCGGGTGCGGGGGTCGAGGGCGATGGTGCCGACCGGGGTGCCGGGCGTTCCGAGGGCCGTCGCGAGGGGGTCTTCGAGCCGGCCGGGTGGGCGCGCGGACGGGCCGGAGGCGGGTGCGGACAGGCCGGGGGCATGTGCGGACGGGCCGGGGGTGTGCACGGACATCCGGCGGGGGCCGGTCGCCCGGACGAAGCCGGGGGTGCCGGTGAGCGCCGACGCCCACACCCGGCCCGTCTCCGGGGCCGCGGCGGCCACGACCAGCAGCGGCTGGAGTTCCAGGAAGGCCGCCGCGACGGGCTTGATGTCCTGGCCGAGGGAGCGGCCCACGTGGTCGGCGCGGTCGCGGACGCCGAGCCGGTCCTGGAGGGTCCGCGAACCCGCGTGATAGCCGGCCATCTCTAGAAGAAGCCGCAGGTCGGTGCGGACGCGTGCGGGGCAGGCGCGGCCTCGGCGCCGAGCGGGGCGGCGATCTCCAGGCGAATGCCGTCGGGGTCGTGGAAGAAGATGCCGCCCGAGGTGCCGCCCTCGCGGTGGGCCACCACGCCCTCGTGGGCGAACTCCACGCCGTGGGCGCGCAGCGCCGTCTCGTACTGCCGGACCCGTTCGACCGAGTCCGTCGAGAAGGCGAGGTGGTGCAGTCCGGCGCGGCCGCGGTCGTACGACCCCTCGGCCTGCTGCCAGAGGGTGACGAGGGGCTGTCCGCCGGGCTCGCCCAGCATCGCGTACCGCCGGTCCTCGTCCTTGCCCTCGGCGAGGAGGGTGAAGCCGAGGAGGTCCCGGTAGAAGGCGAGCGAGCGGTCGAGGTCGGTGACGTTCAGGCCGGTGTGCGCGGGGCGCAGGGTCATGGTTCTTCCCTTCGGAAGGGGCGGAGGGCGTCACAGGCGACGGCATCTAACCGTCGTAAATAACATTAGACAGTTAGAGGCGCGCGCGTCAACCGGTCACGTACCCTTGAGGGGTTAGAGGAGAGGGAGTGACCGATGACCGCCGCCGCCCGTGACCCCCGCCCGCTCACCGGTGAGCCGCTCGCGCTGGACCTGCTCAACACCCGCTGGAACCGGGAGGGCGCCGTCCAGGACCTGCTCGCCGGCACCGACGGGCTCGCGGTCTGGCTGGCGAGCAACGGACTGGCCGGGGCGCACCCCGCGAGCCCGGAGGCGCTGGAGCATCTGCGGCAGGCGCGCGACGCGATCCGCGCCGCGGTGGACGGCTCACCGGCCGAGGCGGCGCCGCTGGTGGACGCGGTCCTGGCGCACGGGCGGATCCGCGCCCGGCTGACCGCCACCGGCCCCGCCGAGGAGCCCGAGTTCGCCGACCCCTCCTGGGCCCCCGCCTGGCTCGCCGCCCGCGACTACCTGGACCTGCTGGCCCGCGGCCCGGAGCGGATCCGCAGCTGCGCCGGGGGCAGCTGCATCCTGCACTTCTACGACACCTCCCGGAACGGCACCCGGCGCTGGTGCTCGATGGCCGCGTGCGGCAACCGGGCGAAGGCCTCCCGGCACTACGCGCGCTCGAAGGAGAGCTGACCCGGGACGGCAGGGGGACGTATGCGGGGGCGTGCGCGGGAGGCGTGCGCGGGAGGCGTACGTCACACCGCCGTGTGCGGGTGGGCGGCACGGGCAGGGGCGGGACAGCACAGCTTGCGGCCCGGTCCCCCGGCGGAGGGAATTTCTCCAGCTCAGCGGGGTCGTCGGCGAAGGTGCGGAACCGTCCGTGGAGCCCCCGTGTCCCATCCTTCGGGCACGCTGTGCAAAGAATTGGACAGGTGGACCGGGGTCGGCCGCATGATGGAAAAGCCCCGGTCATGCAAGAGATACACAGAGGGAGTCGCCGTGAGGGTCGGAATCGTCGGAGCCACCGGTCAGGTCGGCACGGTCATGCGCAGGATCCTCGTGGAGCGCGACTTCCCGGTGACGGAGCTGCGGCTGTTCGCCTCGGCCCGCTCGGCCGGCTCCGTGCTGGACGGCGTGACGGTGGAGGACGCGGCGACCGCCGACTACACCGGCCTCGACATCGTGATCTTCTCGGCGGGCGGCGCGACCTCCAAGGCGCTGGCGGAGAAGGTGGCCTCGCAGGGCGCGGTCGTCATCGACAACTCCTCGGCGTGGCGGCGCGACCCCGAGGTGCCGCTGGTGGTCTCCGAGGTGAACCCGCACGCGATCGCCGACCGCCCCAAGGGCATCATCGCCAACCCGAACTGCACCACGATGGCCGCGATGCCGGCGCTCAAGCCGCTGCACGAGGAGGCGGGCCTCGAGGCGCTGGTCGTCGCCACCTACCAGGCGGTGTCCGGCTCGGGCCTCGCGGGCGTGGCCGAGCTGCACGGCCAGGTGCAGAAGGTGGTCGCCGACGCCGACAAGCTGACCCACGACGGCGCGGCGGTGGACTTCCCCGAGCCGCAGGTCTACAAGCGCCCCATCGCCTTCAACGTGCTGCCCTTCGCGGGCAACCTCGTCGACGACGGTCTGAACGAGACCGACGAGGAGCAGAAGCTGCGCAACGAGTCCCGCAAGATCCTGGAGATCCCCGAGCTGAAGGTCTCCGGCACCTGCGTGCGCGTCCCGGTGTTCTCCGGCCACTCCCTCCAGGTCAACGCCCGGTTCGCCCGCCCGATCTCGCCGGAGCGCGCCACCGAGCTGCTGGCGAAGGCGCCGGGTGTGGCCCTCTCCGACATCCCGACCCCGCTCCAGGCGGCCGGCCAGGACCCGTCGTACGTCGGCCGGATCCGCCGCGACGAGACGGTCGAGAACGGCCTCGCGCTGTTCATCTCCAACGACAACCTCCGCAAGGGTGCCGCGCTGAACGCGGTGCAGATCGCGGAGCTGGTGGCGGCGGAGCTGTCCGAGAAGTAACCCTCCCCGCGCCCAGACGCGCTACGGCCCCGGCGGTTGTTCACCGCCGGGGCCGTGCCGTTGTCGCTCGCGAGCGGGTCAGTCCGTGCCGGACTCCATCGCCGCGCGGTCCAGCAGCGCGTCCTCCTCCGAGACCGCGCCGCGGGAGGCGATGGCCTCGGCGCCGCCCTCCGGCAGCTCCGGCATGGTGCCGATCAGCCCGGTCGCGGCCGCCTGCGAGGCGCCGATGGTGGGGCTGCCGGTGCCGATCAGGCCGAGGCCGACGTACTGCTCCAGCTTGGCGCGCGAGTCGGCGATGTCCAGGTTGCGCATGGTCAGCTGGCCGATCCGGTCCACCGGGCCGAACGCGGAGTCCTCGGTGCGCTCCATGGACAGCTTGTCGGGGTGGTAGCTGAACGCCGGGCCCGTGGTGTCGAGGATCGAGTAGTCCTCGCCGCGCCGCAGCCGCAGGGTGACCTCGCCGGTGACCGCCGAGCCGACCCAGCGCTGGAGCGACTCGCGGATCATCAGGGCCTGCGGGTCCAGCCAGCGGCCCTCGTACATCAGACGGCCCAGGCGCCGGCCCTCGTTGTGGTACTGGGCGAGGGTGTCCTCGTTGTGGATGGCGTTGACGAGGCGCTCGTAGGCCGCGTGCAGCAGGGCCATGCCGGGCGCCTCGTAGATGCCGCGGCTCTTGGCCTCGATGATGCGGTTCTCGATCTGGTCGGACATGCCCAGGCCGTGCCGGCCGCCGATGGCGTTGGCCTCCATCACCAGGTCGACGGCGGAGGCGAACTCCTTGCCGTTGATGGTCACCGGCCGGCCCTGGTCGAAGCCGATGGCCACGTCCTCGGGGGCGATCTCGACCGACGGGTCCCAGAACCGGACGCCCATGATCGGCTCGACGGTCTCCACGCCGGTGTCCAGGTGCTCCAGGGTCTTGGCCTCGTGGGTGGCGCCCCAGATGTTGGCGTCGGTGGAGTACGCCTTCTCGGTGCTGGCCCGGTAGGGCAGGTTGTGCGCCAGCAGCCACTCCGACATCTCCTTGCGGCCGCCCAGCTCGGTCACGAAGTCCGCGTCCAGCCAGGGCTTGTAGATCCGCAGGTTGGGGTTGGCGAGCAGGCCGTAGCGGTAGAACCGCTCGATGTCGTTGCCCTTGTAGGTGGAGCCGTCGCCCCAGATCTGGACGTCGTCCTCCAGCATCGCCCGGACCAGCAGGGTGCCGGTGACCGCGCGGCCGAGCGGGGTGGTGTTGAAGTAGGCGCGCCCGCCGGAGCGGATGTGGAACGCGCCGCAGGTCAGCGCGGCCAGGCCCTCCTCCACCAGTGCCGCCCGGCAGTCGACCAGGCGTGCGATCTCGGCACCGTAGGTGTGCGCACGGCCGGGCACCGAGGCGATGTCGGGTTCGTCGTACTGACCGATGTCGGCGGTGTAGGTGCACGGGACGGCGCCCTTGTCGCGCATCCAGGCGACGGCGACCGAGGTGTCGAGGCCGCCGGAGAAAGCGATGCCGACGCGCTCGCCGACCGGAAGGGAAGTGAGGACCTTGGACATGGAAAGAGTATGCAGCACAACGCATGGTCATGCATAGTCGCCCCGGTCACAGCCCTCCGGTCGGCCGGTCTACGCCCGCCGCACCTCATAGAGGAAGCACCCGTACTCCACCGCCCGTACGTGCACCAGCGCCACCTCCGGGTCGGCGAACGCCTCCGTGAGGGCCTGGTGGAAGTCGGCCGGGGGCTCCACCAGACGGCCGCCGAGGATGCGGCCGGCGAAGGAGTAGCGGCGCAGGGTGCGGTGGGCGTCGGTGAAGGGGAGGGACAGCGGGTCCTCCCGGACCGGGCCCGGGCAGCCCTCGGCGTGGACGAAGACCGGACCCTGCTCGTCGTAGGCGCCGGGGTCGGCCCCCGTCCCGGCCGCCCAGCGGCGCAGCGGGGCATAGCTGACCAGGGCGATCCGGTCGCCCGGTGCACTGCGGCGCAGACAGCAGCGGAGCGGGTCGCCGCCCTCCGTCTCGGTGAAGGGCGCGGCGGGACGCCCGGCGTCGTCGGCGGCGAGCAGCTCGCCGACGACCGGGGCGGGGATGGGGCGGGGCACGTAGGTCGTCATGGGACCACCGTGCCGCGCGGACGCCGCGCCCACCGGCGGGAAGCGGACATCGCGTTCCCAATGGGTCCATGGAAGGATGGCGCAACCCACATATTCACGAGGAGATGACCGCGTGCCTGGCACAAACCTGACTCGCGAAGAGGCGCAAGCGCGGGCCGAGCTGCTCACCGTTGACTCGTACGAGATCGATCTCGACCTCTCCGGCGCGCAGGAGGGCGGCACCTACCGGTCCGTGACCACGGTGCGCTTCGACGTCGCCCGGGGCGGCGCCGAGTCCTTCATCGACCTGGTCGCGCCGACCGTCCACGAGGTCGTCCTCAACGGCGACCAGCTGGATGCCGCCGAGGTCTTCAAGGACTCCCGCATCGCCCTGCCCGGGCTGCTGGAGGGCCGTAACGTCCTGCGGGTCGTCGCCGACTGCGCCTACACCAACACCGGCGAGGGCCTCCACCGGTTCGTCGACCCCGTCGACGAACAGGCCTACCTCTACACGCAGTTCGAGGTCCCCGACGCCCGTCGGGTCTTCGCGTCCTTCGAGCAGCCGGACCTGAAGGCCACCTTCGCCTTCACCGTCAAGGCGCCCGAGGGCTGGACCGTCATCTCGAACTCCCCGACGCCGGAGCCCAAGGACAACGTCTGGGCGTTCGAGCCGACCCCGCGCATCTCGTCGTACATCACGGCGCTGATCGTCGGGCCGTACCACTCCGTGCACAGCGTGTACGAGAAGGACGGGCAGTCCGTGCCGCTCGGCATCTACTGCCGGCCGTCCCTCGCCGAGTTCCTCGACTCGGACGCCATCTTCGAGGTGACCCGGCAGGGCTTCGACTGGTTCCAGGAGAAGTTCGACTACCCGTACCCGTTCAAGAAGTACGACCAGCTCTTCGTGCCCGAGTTCAACGCGGGCGCGATGGAGAACGCGGGCGCCGTCACCATCCGCGACCAGTACGTCTTCCGGTCCAAGGTGACCGACGCCGCGTACGAGGTGCGGGCCGAGACCATCCTGCACGAGCTGGCCCACATGTGGTTCGGCGACCTGGTCACCATGGAGTGGTGGAACGACCTGTGGCTGAACGAGTCGTTCGCCACCTTCACCTCCATCGCCTGCCAGGCCGCCGCGCCCGGCTCGCGCTGGCCGCACTCCTGGACCACGTTCGCCAACTCGATGAAGACGTGGGCCTACCGGCAGGACCAGCTGCCGTCCACGCACCCGATCATGGCGGACATCCGCGACCTGGACGACGTGCTCGTCAACTTCGACGGCATCACGTACGCCAAGGGAGCCTCCGTCCTCAAGCAGCTCGTCGCGTACGTCGGCGAGGACGAGTTCTTCAAGGGCGTCCAGGCCTACTTCAAGGCGCACGCGTTCGGCAACACGCGCCTGTCCGACCTGCTGGGCGCGCTGGAGGAGACCTCCGGACGCGACCTGAAGACCTGGTCGAAGAAGTGGCTGCAGACGGCCGGCATCAACATCCTCCGCCCGGAGATCGCCACGGACGCCGACGGGGTCGTCACCTCCTTCGCCGTCCGCCAGGAGGCCCCGGCGCTACCCGCCGGCGCCAAGGGCGAGCCGGTGCTGCGCCCGCACCGCATCGCGATCGGCCTGTACGACCTCGACGCCGACGGCAAGCTGGTGCGCACCGACCGGATCGAGCTGGACGTCGACGGCGAACTGACCGCCGTACCGCAGCTGACCGGCAAGCGCCGCCCGGCGGTCGTCCTGCTCAACGACGACGACCTGTCGTACGCCAAGGTCCGGCTGGACGAGCAGTCCCTCGCGGTGGTCACCGAGCACCTCGGCGACTTCACCGAGTCCCTGCCGCGCGCCCTGTGCTGGGCGTCGGCCTGGGACATGACCCGGGACGCGGAGCTGCCCACCCGCGACTACCTCTCCCTCGTCCTGTCCGGCATCGGCAAGGAGTCGGACATCGGCGTGGTGCAGTCGCTGCACCGCCAGGTGAAGCTCGCCATCGACCTGTACGCCGACCCGGCCGCCCGCGAGTCCCTGCTGACCCGCTGGACCGATGCCACGCTGGCCCATCTGCGCGCGGCCGAGCCGGGCGGGGACCACCAGCTGGCCTGGGCCCGCGCCTTCGCGGCGACGGCCCGCACGCCGGAGCAGCTGGACCTGCTGGAGGCCCTCCTTGAGGGCACCCAGACCATCGACGGCCTGGCCGTGGACACCGAACTGCGCTGGGCGTTCGTGGAGCGTCTCGCGGCGGTCGGCCGCTTCGACGAGGCGGAGATCGCCGCCGAGTACGAGCGGGACAAGACGGCCGCCGGCGAGCGCCACGCGGCGACGGCGCGCGCCGCCCGCCCGACGCCGGAGGCCAAGGCGGAGGCCTGGGCGTCGGTGGTCGAGTCCGACAAGCTGCCGAACGCCGTGCAGGAGGCCGTGATCAGCGGCTTCGTCCAGACCGACCAGCGGGAGCTGCTGGCGCCGTACACCGACCGGTACTTCGCGGTGGTCAAGGACATCTGGGACGCCCGGTCGCACGAGATCGCCCAGCAGATCGCGGTCGGCCTCTACCCGACGATCCAGGTCTCCGAGGAGATCCTCGCCAAGACGGACGCCTGGCTCGCCTCGGCCGAGCCCAACGCGGCCCTGCGCCGCCTGGTCTCGGAGTCCCGCTCGGGCGTCGAACGCGCCCTGAAGGCCCAGGCGGCGGACGCCCAGTAGTCCTTCCACGCCGCTGAGGGGCGCCCGGTGGAGATACCGGGCGCCCCTTGCCGTATCCCGGCCTGCTCGTACGCGTTCACCCCCGAGTGGCCCGGTCCGTCGCCGCTTGGCTGAGGGCGTTCAGGGTGTGGGTCAGGGTGGGGGTTGTTTCCGTGCCTTTGCGGAGGGCTGCCAGGACGTGGCGGAGCGGGCGGTCCGTGGTGAGTTCGCGCATGCGCACGCCGTCGCGGCTCACCGCCGCCATGCGGGGGATCAGGGCCACGCCCATGTCCGCCTCCACCATGGCGAGGATCGTCGTCCAGCCGGAGGCCGAGTGGGCCTGGTGCGGGGTGAAGCCGGCCGCCTCGCAGGCGCGGCGGGTGATGTCGGACCAGGGGCCGCTGCCGCCGAAGATCCAGGGGTCGCCGGCCAGGTCGGTCAGGCGCAGGTCCGTGGTGTCCGCGAGGGGGTGGCCCGGGGGCAGGGCGACGTCCAGGGGGTCGGTGAGGAGCGGGACGCGGGTGAAGCGGGGGTCGGCGGTGGGCGGCGCCTCGGCCGCGAGGGAGAGGGCGAGGTCGACCTCGCCGGCGGCCAGCAGGTCGTAGGCCTCGGCGGCCTCCGCCTCGCGGACCCGGACGGTCACCCGGGGGTGGGCCGCGCGCAGGGCCCGTACCGCCGGGACCACCAGGGCGGGTACGGCGGTGGAGAAGGCCCCGACCCGCACCTCGCCCGCCTCGCCCCGGGTGTAGGCCGCCAACTCCGCGTCGGCGCGCTCCAGTTGCTCGAAGACCGTCTCCGTGTGCCGCAGCACCAGCCGGGCCGCGTCGGTGAGCCGGACCCGGCGGCCGTGGGCCTCCAGCAGGGTCACGCCGAGCTGGCCGGCCAGGTTGGTCAGCTGCTGGGAGACCGCGGACGGTGTCATGTGCAGTGCCTCGGCGGTCGCGGTGACGGTGCCGCGCTCGCGCAGGGTGCGCAGGATGTGCAGTTTCCGGATGTCCCACTCGGCCATGCCGGGAAAGCTACAGGTCAGCGGCGGGCGCCGGCGCCCAGGACGACCCCGCCCAGGACGAGGGCCATGGACAGCAGCTGCGCTCCCCCGGTCGGCTCGCCGAGAACCGCCCAGGACAGCAGGGCCACGCACACCGGCTGGAGGTAATAGACGACACCCGCGCGGACCGCGCCGATCAGGGCGATCGCCTTGCCCCAGGCGAAGAAGGCCACCGCCGAGGAGGCCACACCGACATAGAGGAGCGGTACGACCGTGGCCGGGGTCGGGGTGAAGCCGCCCTGCACGGCGACGCTGGCGGCCTGCGCGGGCAGCAGCAGGACCGTGCCGACGGCGAAGGTGGTGAACAGGAAGCCGGTGCCGTCGAGTTCGGCGGGCCTGCGGCGCAGCAGCGCGCTGTACCCGGCGAAGCAGCAGGCCGCGGCGATCATCCACAGGTCGCCGGGTGCGAAGTCCGCCCCGCCGCCGACCAGCAGCGCCACGCCCGCGCAGGCGATGAGCAGCCCGCTGATCCGGCGCGCTCCGAGCCGTACGCCGCCCAGCCGCTCGAACACCGCCATCAGCACCGGTGAGGCGGCCATGATCAGGCCCATGGTGGTGGCCGGGGTGGTGAGCCCGGCCTGGTTCACGAGGGTGTTGTAGACGGCCACGCCGAGGAGGGAGGCGAGCAGGACGTACCGGACGTGGCGCCGGAGGAGGTGCCGCTGCCGCCAGGCCCGCCGGGCGCCGAAGGGGGCGACGGCGAGCAGGGCGATCACCCAGCGCCAGAAGGCGTGCTGGACGGGCGGGACGCTGTCGTGCAGTCCCCGGGCGGTGACGAAGCTGCCGGACCAGACGACGGTGGCGAGTGCGGCGCAGGCGAGGCCGAGGAGCGGGCGGACGGCGGGGGCGGGGAGGGTGGCGGGGGTAGTCGCTGGAGTGGTGGTGGCTGTGGCGGCCACTGAGGTCCCTTCGGGTGGATGGCGGGGTGTGCCTCTACCGTCGCAGCGCAGGATCCGTCAGGTCCATCGAAAGTTTTTGAGCGTTCTTTTCAGGATCGCTTAAAGGTTGTGCTTCCCAGGTGGTGGGTGAGGGCTGCCGTGAGCGCCTCGGGGGTGGGGGCGTCGGCGGCCCAGGCCGCGTAGCCGTCGGGGCGTACCAGTACGGCCGTACGGCGGTCGCTCGCCCAGCGGGTCACCGTCAGGCGCTTCCCGTAGCCGGGGTCCGCCGCGTACGGCTCCGGGGTGATCAGCACGAACCGGCCGCCGCGTAGCGCCTCGTACAGGCGGCCGCCGCCCGCCAGGCGGACGTCCGGGACGCGGGCGCCGGTGAGACGGTGGGCACCCCGGGGGGCGGGGTAGCGGTAGCCGATGCCGGTGATCTGTCCGGTGGCCTTGCGGCGCAGGGGCGCGGCCGCGCCCAGGAGCGTGGTGAGCGCGGCGCGCGCCGCGAGGGTCCACGGGCGCTTGGCCATGGCGAGCCGGATGATCCCGCCGCTGCTGCGCAGTACCGCCCTGCCGACCGGGTGCCGCTCGTCCTGGTAGCTGTCCAGCAGCTCCGCGTCCGCGTGTCCGCCGAGCACCGCGGCCAGCTTCCAGCTCAGATTGGCCGCGTCCTGGAGCCCGGTGTTCATGCCCTGGCCGCCGGCCGGGGTGTGCACATGGGCGGCGTCCCCGGCGAGGAAGACCCGGCCGACCCGGTACGTCGGCGCCTGCCGCTCGTCGCTGTGGAAGCGGGACATCCAGCGGGCGTCGTGCATGCCGTAGTCCCTGCCGAGAGCCAGCCGGGTGATCTCCTTGATCTCGGCCAGGTCGACCGGCTCGGCGTCGGGGACGTTCCGGCCCCGGTGCCAGCCGATCACCCGGTGGTACCCGTCGCCGAACGGCGCGAGGAAGGCGAAGGCGTCGCCCACGGCGTTGACGGTGAGCACGGTCGGCGGCGGCTCGGCGAGCCGGACGTCGGCGAGGACGACGGACCGGATCACCGACTTGCCGGGGAAGGGCAGCCCGACGGCCTCGCGCACGGCACTGCGCATGCCGTCGGTGCCGACGACGTACGCCGCCCTCAGGGTCTGCTTCCCCCCTTCGGGGCCGCGCGCCTCGACCGTCACACCGTCCGCGTCCTGGGTCAGACCGGTCAGCTCGGTCTCGTACCGGAAGTCGGCGCCGGCCTCGACGGCGCGCCGCTCCAGCACCTTCTCGACCTCGTACTGCGGCAGGACGAGGAGGTGGTTGAAGCGGGAGGGGAGGTGGGAGAGGTCGATGGAGAGCCGGCCGAACAGGCCGAGGCTGTCCAGGGGCTGCCCGGCGGATTCCACCGCGTCGACGAGGCCGCGGGCGTCGAGCTGCTCGAGCGTACGGGCGTGCAGCACGAAGGCGCGGGAGAGGTTGCTGATCTTGTGGGGGCGCTTCTCGAGGACGGTGACGGGGATGTCGGCGGCGGCGAGGTCACCGGCGAGCAGAAGACCGGTGGGGCCGGAGCCCACGACGAGGACGTTCCCCGTGTCTGTGCCGGTGTCAGTGCCTGTGCCGTTGTCAGTGCCTGTGCCGGTCATGAGCAGCCTCCTGAGGGCGAACACCTGTTGGTCAACACCTGTTGGTCAACGCTTGTTGGCCACCGTAGAACGGAAGCGCGGCAGGGGTCAACACTTGTTGGCCAACACCAGTTGGCCTACGCTCGTAGGTATGACCGCCGCCCCCTCCAGCCCCGCCCGCCGCTCCGACGCCACCCGCGCCGCCATCCTCAGCGCCGCCCGCGAGCGCTTCGCCGCCGACGGCTACGAGCGGGCCACCATCCGGGCCATCGCCAAGGACGCGCACATCGACCCGTCGATGGTGATGCGCTACTTCGGCACCAAGGAGGGGCTGTTCGCGGCGGCCGTCGCGCTCGATCTGCGGCTGCCGGATCTGCGGCAGGTGCCGCGGGAGGAGGTCGGGCGGGCGCTCGTCGGCCACTTCCTGGACCTCTGGGAGGAGAACGAGGAGCTGCGGGCCGTCCTGCGGGTCGGCGTCACCAACCCGGCCGGGGCCGAGCGGATGCAGGGCATCTTCCGGGAGCAGCTGCTGCCGGTGGCCCGCCAGGTGTGCCCCGACCCGGAGCAGGCGCCGGCGCGGGCGGCGCTGTGCGCGTCGCAGGTGCTCGGGGTGGCGCTGACCCGCTATGTGCTGCGGCTGCCGCCGGCGACGGCGCTGTCCCGCGAGGAGCTGGTGGCGTGGCTGGGCCCGACCGTGCAGCGGTATCTCATCGCGCCGCACCCCTGAACCCCGGCGTAAAAGCCCGTAAAGCTCATATAGCCCGTAAAGCCCGTAAAAGGAGGGGCAGCAAAAACGCCGGGGGCGCCGGTCTCACCCCGGGTACGGCATACGCGCGCACCCCGGGAGGACGGGCACCCCCGGCGGAAGAACCGTGGCTCCGGTCAGGCCTTCGCGCCGGCGCCGGGCTTCACGTTGATGTTGGACGACGTGGTGTCGCTCTTCTTCCGGGACTTGTCGAGCACCATGACCAGGCCGGCGATGACCGCGAACAGCGCGATCGGCAGGAGCACGTACAGGCCCAGCGTCTGGGCGACGCTGAGGCCCGGGCCGGGGTCGTCACCGTCGTCGCGGGTCAGCGCGAGGGCGGGGGACGACATGAGCAGCATCATCAGCGTCGTACCGGCGGCCAGGGCGCCGGCGCGCAGGGCGTTCTTCTTGTCCACGGAATCAAATTAGCGAACCGGTCTCGGGCCCGCGCGTCCGGGGTGCCTTAGGAAGATCCCCCCGCGTCCCGGTCACCGGGCCGCCCGGACTGGTGGAGTACCCGCAGCAGCGCCCGCAGCCGGGGTGCGGCCACCAGCTCTTCCAGAGGCACCGGGCGGCCCTCGCCGTCGGCGATCGGGAGCCGCCAGTTGGGGTACTGGTCCCAGGTTCCCGGCAGGTTCTGCGGGCGGCGGTCGCCCACGCCGTCGGGGAGCCAGACGCCGATCAGCCGGGCCGGGGTGCGCAGCAGGAAGCGGTGCAGGGCGCGGATCTCCTCCTCCTCGTCGGAGCCGGGCGGCCCGGCGGCCGGGCTGTCGAGGAGCCCGAGGCTGCCCAGCAGAGCGAGCCACTCGGCGGTGTCGGCGACAGCCTCGGTGCGCTCCTCGGTCGCGGGGCGGGTGAGCAGCCCGAGCCGGTCGCGCAGCTCCACGTGTTCGCCGGTGAGCCGGGCCGCGGTGGGCGGCAGATCGTGGGTGGTGGCGGTGGCGAGGCAGTCGGCGCGCCAGCGGTCCGGGGGCAGCGGGCGGCCGTCGCCCTCCCAGTCCCGTTCGAACCACAGCACGGAGGTGCCGAGCACCCCGCGCCGCTGGAGGGTCTCGCGCACCCCGGGCTCGACGGTGCCCAGGTCCTCGCCGATGACGACCGCGCCGGCCCGGGTGGCCTCCAGGGCGAGCAGGGCGAGCATGGCCTCGGCGTCGTAGCGGACGTACGTGCCCTCGGTGGGCGGGCTGCCCTGGGGGACCCACCACAGCCGGAACAGGCCCATGACGTGGTCGATGCGCAGCGCGCCGGCGTAGCGGAAGAGGGCACGCAGCAGCTCGCGGTAGGGGGCGTGGCCGGTGGCGGCGAGCCGGTCGGGGCGCCAGGGCGGCAGGCCCCAGTCCTGGCCGCGGGCGTTGAAGGCGTCCGGCGGGGCGCCGATCGACATGCCGGCGGCGAAGACGTCCTGCTGGGCCCAGGCGTCGGCGCCGCCGGGGTGCACGCCGACGGCGAGGTCGTGCACGATCCCGACGGGCATGCCGGCCTCGCGGGCGGCGCGCTGGGCGGCGCGCAGCTGGCCGTCGGTGAGCCAGGCGAGACGGCTGTGGAAGGCGACCCGGTCGGCGAGGTCGGCGCGGGCGCGGGCGGTCTCGGGCGAGCGGGGGTCGCGCAGGGCGGCGGGCCAGGCGTGCCAGTCGGAGCCGTGGATCTCGGCGAGGGCGTACCAGGTGGCGTGGTCGTCGAGGGCCTGGCCGTGGGCGGCGCGGAAGTCGTCGTAGGCGGCCTGGCGGCCGGGGGGCAGGGGGACGCGCAGGACCGTCTCCAGCGCCTCCCGCTTCAGTTCCCACACGGCGTCGCGGTCGATGAGGGCGCCCTTGTCGAGGACGGCGGCGCGGAGCCGGGCGGCCCGGTCCAGCAGGGTGCGCAGGGTCTCGGGGTCCTCGGCGTAGGCGTACTCGGGGATGTCCTCGATGCGCAGATGGACGGGGTCGGGGAAGCGGCGCGAGGAGGGCCGGTACGGGGAGGGGTCGGTGGGGGCGCCCGGTACGGCCGAGTGCAGCGGGTTGACCTGGACGAACCCGGCGCCCGCGGTGCGTCCGGCCCAGCCGGCCAGCTCGGCGAGGTCGCCGAGGTCGCCCATGCCCCAGGAGCGGTGGGACAGCAGGGAGTACAGCTGGACGAGGAGGCCGTAGGAGCGGCCGGGCGGGGCGGGCAGCCGGTCCGGGGCGACGATGAGGTAGGCCTGGTCGGTGCGTCCGTCGGGGGCGTGGGCGGTGACCCGGTGCACGCCCGGCGGGAGGTCCGCGGTCCCGGTCTGCTGCTGCCCGGTCTCCGTCTCGACGGTCAGCCGGGTGCCGGCGGGCAGCGCGGTGAGGGCGGCGGGCTCTTCGGCGCCGGCCCACCGGACCAGGGTCGGGGGCAGCAGGCGTGCGCTCAGCTCGCGTTCCCGTGCGGCGAGCGCGGTGCGTACGGCGTCCGGGCCGGCGGCGTCGACGCCGAGGGCGGCCAGCGCGGCGACCACGGCGGAGGCGGGGACCTGGACGGTACGGCCCGGGGCGGGGCTGTAGGCGGTGGCGACCCCGTGCAGTGCGGCGAGCCGGGCGAGGTCCCCGTCCGCGAAGTCCCCGAAGTCGCCGGAGTGGCCGGAGTCCCTGATGTCGCCGGAGTCGCCGGAGTCCGTGAAGTCCTCGGACGCCGCGGCCATCTACGCCCCCATGCCGAAGGCGTCGGACTCGCTGCTCAGGGGGGTGGTGTCGACGAGCGGGGGCTCGCTGGTCAGCGGGGTGGCGTCGGCGAGCGGGGGCTCGCTGGTCAGGGGTTCGGCGGCGGGCAGGGGCGGTTCGCTGGTGAGCGGGGCCTGCGCGCAGGCGCGCTCCGCGCTGAACGCGCACGTCTGCGCGCCCCCGGGTTTCTGCTCCTGTTTCCACTGGGCCGGGATCGAGAGTCGGACCGATGCGGGCACGGGGTCTCCTTCGTCGGTGGGCCGGGGTCGCCGGCCGGATGGGGCGGCTTTGAACGGGTTACGGCAGGCCTACCCCGTGTCGGCGAGGGCACTCCCTCGGACGCCCGAACGGGAAAGGCGGCGGGTCGCGGACGGAACGCACGCCGATCACTATTCACTCAGTACATGTAGCGAGTGCATAATGATCGGCATGAGCACCCGTCACATCCTTCTGGGGCTGCTCGCGGCGGGGCCGAGCCATGGCTACGACCTCAAGCGACGCCACGACGAACGCTTTCCGCAAGCGCGCCCGCTGGCCTACGGGCAGGTCTACACGACCCTGCAACGGCTGGTCCGGGACGGCCTCGCGGAGGTGGCGGGCACCGACGCGGACGGCGGTCCGGAGCGGACGCTGTACCGCTCGACCGAGGCGGGGTCCCGGGAACTGGGCCGCTGGGCGGCCGAGATCACCCCGCCGGCGCCGTTCGTGGCGAACGAGATCTTCGCCAAGGTCGTCGTGGCGATCCTGTCCGGCGGCGACCCGGCCGCCTACCTCGGCGCCCAGCGTGCCGCGCACATGGAGCGGATGCGGCAGCTCACGGCGGTGAAGACCGGCCCGGGCGCCGACCTGGCGACCGTGCTGTCGGCCGACTACGCCCTCACCCATCTCGACGCCGACCTCCGCTGGATGACGACCACGGCGGCCCGGCTGACCACTCTGACCGCGGAGGTCGACTCAGCATGAGCAACGGGGACAGCGGCGCGCCACTTCTGGCGGCCCGCGAGCTGACCAAGGCGCACGGCAGGACGGAGGCCCTGCGGGGTGCCTCGGTCGAGCTGGGCGCCGGCGAGATCCTCGCCGTGACCGGCGCCAGCGGCAGCGGGAAGTCCACCCTGCTGCACTGCCTCGCCGGGATCGTGCGGCCGGACTCGGGTGCGGTGACGTACGCGGGTCGGCGGCTGGACCGGCTGCCGGAGAAGCGGCTGGCCGAGCTGCGGCGGACCGAGTTCGGGGTGGTGTTCCAGTTCGGGCAGCTGATCCCGGAGCTGACCGCGCTGGACAACGTGGCGCTGCCGATGCTGCTCGCCGGTGCGTCGCGGGCGGACGCCCGGGCGCGGGCCGCCGAGTGGCTGGAGCGGTTCGGGCTGCGCGGGCAGGGCGAGCTGCGGCCGGGCGAGCTGAGCGGCGGGCAGGCGCAGCGGGCCGCGCTGGCGCGCGCCCTCGTCACCGGCCCGAAGGTGGTCTTCGCGGACGAGCCGACGGGGGCGCTGGACTCGCTGGCGAGCGAGCAGGTGATGGCGGCCCTGGTGCACACCGCCCGCGAGGCGGGGACGGCCGTCCTGCTGATCACGCACGACGCGCAGACGGCGGCGTACGCGGACCGCGAGGTGCGGCTGAGCGACGGCGCGGTGCTGCCGGCGGGGGTGGCGGCATGAGCAGCACGCAGGGGGGTCTGGGGGCCGATCTGCGGCTCGCCTGGCTGCTGACCCGGGGGTCGGACCGGCGCGAGTGGTGGCGGGTGGGGCTCACCGCCGCGGGTGCCGCGCTGGTCACCGGGATCGGGCTGGTGAGCGTCACGCTGGCGACCCTGGACGGGTACTACTCCGTCCCCGTCGGCGCCGGTCTGCTGAACTCGTCCAGCGACCGCGCGGGCGTGGTCTTCGCGCTGCTTCTGCTGCTGGTCCCGGTGCTCGGCTTCCTCGGCCAGTGCGCCCGCGTCGGCGCGGTGCACCGCGACCGGCGGCTGGCCGCGCTGCGGCTCGCGGGTGCCGGTGCCGGGCAGGTGCGGCGGATCGCGGCGCTGGAGGCGGGGCTGGCCTGTCTAGCCGGTGCGGTCCCGGCGACGGTCGCCGCGGTCGTCGTACTGCTGCGGGTGTGGTCCGCTCCGCAGCCGGTGACCTGGGCAGGGGTGGCCCTGGTGGCCGTCGCCGTGCCGGTGCTGGGCGCGGCGGTGAGCGCGCTGGCGCTGCGCCGGGTGGTGGCCTCGCCGCTGGGACGGCTCCGGCGGGTGCGGTCCACGCCGGGTCCGGGGCGGGCCTTCCGGGTGGCGACCGTGCTGCTCGTGCTGCTGGTGGCGGGCACGCTGGCCGCGCCGTTCGCGGTCCGCCCGGCCGGGTTCCCGCTCGCCCAGCTGACGGTGCTCTTCCTGACGCTGCTGGTGGGGGCCGGGGCGGTGTGGCTGACCGGCGGCACCTCCCGGCTGCTGGGGCGGGTGTGCGCCGCACGCGCCGAGCGCCCGGCGCTGCTGATCGCGGCGGAGCGGCTGCGCGACGACCCGTGGGCGGCCGCCCGCAGCCACGCGGCGGTGCTGCTGGTGACGGTCGTCGGCACCGGGTTCGTGGGGGTACGGCAGGCGCTGCTCGCCGCGCTGCACCGGGCCGGGCCCGACAGTCTCGCCGCCGACCCGTCGTACTACACGACGGGGCTGGACCTGAGCGGCGCGGCGATCCTGGTCGCCCTCGGGCTGGTGCTGTCCGGGCTCGCCGTCGGCACGGCCGAGTCCGTCGCCACCCGGCGCCGGGGCCTGGCCGCGCAGACCGCCGCCGGGGTGCCGCAGTCGGTGCTGCGCCGGGCGCTGCTGCTGGAGACCGCGCTGCCGCTGGCGCCCGCGGTGCTCCTGGCGGGCACGGGCGGCATGGCGATCGGCCTCTGGTACGGCGTCCTGACCGGCCACGGCACCCTGCCGGTGCCGTACGCGGCGCTGCTGGTACCGGTCGCCGTGTACGCCGGCTGCCTGCTGGCCGCCGCCACCGCACTCCCCCTGCTGCGCCGCGCGCTGCATCCGGCCGAGCTGCGCTACACGTGACCGCGTGTCACTGCATGACGGTCCGGCCCCGGGGGCGCGGGGGGCTCCCGGGGCTGGACACCCGATGACCGCGACGACGCCGGCCGCCGGTGGGCCGGGGTGCGCGAAGGCCCGGACCGTCAGGCGGAGATGCCGTCGATCCGGGCCATGGCGTCGTCCGCGCCGTACGGCTGCAAGTAGGGCAGCCAGCGCGGGTCCCTATGGCCGGTGCCGATGATGCGCCAGGCCAGTCCGGTGGGCGGGGCGGGTTTGTGGCGCAGCCGCCAGCCCAGCTCCACGAGGTGGCGGTCGGCCTTGACGTGGTTGCAGCGGCGGCAGGAGGCCACCACGTTGTCCCAGACGTGCTTGCCCCCGCGACTGCGCGGGATGACGTGGTCGACGCTGGTTGCGACGCCACCGCAGTACATGCACCGGCCCCCGTCGCGCGCGAAGAGCGCTCGGCGGGTGAGCGGGACGGGCCCCCGGTAGGGAACCCGGACGAATCGCTTGAGCCGGACCACGCTGGGTGCGGGGAGGGTGACGGTTGCGCTGTGCATATAGGCGCCGGATTCCTCGAGGGCTACTGCCTTGTTCTCCAGGACGAGGACGAGCGCGCGGCGGAGCGGTACGACGCCGAGTGGCTCGTACGACGCGTTGAGGACCAGGACATGCGGCACGGGTGCCTCCTTGGGCGTCGGCGGCGCGTGGCTCGCGCCGGGACGATCTGAGGTCAGTCTCCCCTCATGGCTGGTGAACGCGCCACCATGTCCCGGTAACGGGCTGGGAGTGTTTTCGACCACAGGGGATTCATCCCCCGGATCATGGCCTGTTCAAGCCGGGGTGAGCCGCGTCTCTCCTGGGCCTCCCCTTTGCGGATCCGCGCGGTGCACACACAATGCCCCGTTAGTGTGGTGGTCCTGTCCGGCCGGTGACCTTTTCGTGACCTTGACCGCCCCACCGGCCGGACCGCGCAGCACCTTGGAGGTACCTGCCGTGTCGTCCTTGCCCGCCGTCCTGCTGGCCGCCGGAGCGTCGCCGACCCCGTCCCCCTCCCCGTCCGAGACCGCACCGGCCGTGCCCTCGTTCCGGGACGCGCAGGACAGCGCGACGAACGCGGCCAGCTGGGTCGAGCAGAACTGGTCGACCTGGCTCGCGATGGGCTTGCAGATCCTGCTGATCGTGGTTGTCGCGGTGGCGCTGCGCTCGGCGGTGCGGCGGGCGATCACCAAGCTGATAGACCGGATGGGCCGCACCGCGCAGGCCGTGGACGGCACCGCGCTGGGCGGGCTGCTGGTCAACGCGGAGCGGCGCCGGCAGCGGTCGGCGGCGATCGGCTCGGTCCTGCGGTCGGTGGCGAGCTTCCTGATCCTCGGCACGGCCGCGCTGATGGTGCTGTCCACCTTCAAGATCAACCTGGCGCCGCTGCTGGCGTCGGCGGGTGTCGCGGGTGTGGCGATCGGTTTCGGCGCCCGGAACCTGGTCACCGACTTCCTCTCCGGTGTGTTCATGATCCTGGAGGACCAGTACGGCGTCGGTGACGTGATCGACGCGGGTGTGGCCACCGGCGAGGTGATCGAGGTCGGGCTGCGGGTGACCAAGCTGCGCGGCTCGGACGGCGAGATCTGGTACGTCCGCAACGGCGAGGTCAAGCGGATCGGCAACCTCTCCCAGGGCTGGGCGACGGCGGGCGTGGACGTCACCGTGAAGTCGTCCGAGGACCTGGACCGGGTCAAGTCCACGCTGGACGACGTCGCGGAGCGGATGAGCAAGGAAGAGCCCTGGAACGAGCTGCTGTGGGGCCCGGTGGAGGTCCTGGGCCTGGACTCGGTGCTGATCGACTCGATGGTGGTGCGGGTCTCGGCGAAGACGATGCCGGGCAAGGCGGTGACGGTCGAGCGCGAGCTGCGCTGGCGGATCAAGCGGGCGTTCGACGCGGCGCACATCCGCATCGTGGGCGGCGCGACATCGGTGGAGAACCCGGAGGACGCCCCCGACCCGGCGGCCGCGGTGGCGGCCCCCTCGGTCTTCGCCAACGCGGACTCCCCGCAGGTGGCGGCGACCACCCCGATCACGGCCCAGCGGGGGGCTCCACCGGCCAAGTAGACGGCCGACATGGGCGGCAGGGACAGCGGAACGGTTCAGCACGCTCGTTCGAGTGAACAGGTGGGGCATTCCGGCGCGTGGTGCGCACGGGGTGCCCCATCGTTGCGCGGGGGGCCCGAAGCGGGCTTAGCCTGGCATCAGCGTGACGAGGAGAAGCGATGAGCGCCGAACCGATCATGGAGCCGGTGATGACGCAGCTGGACCCCATCGACCTGTTGATCGCGTTCGAAGAGGCATCGCCGATGCCGATTCGGCCGGAGTATGTCGAGGGGACGGTCATCGCGCCGCCGCAGCCGAACGACCATCACAATCACGGCGCCGGAGAGCTGTTCTACCAGTTCCGGGTAGCCGGATTCGACCTTGTGGGGTTCGGCAACGGCTATCGCGCCGCCCACGAGGACGGCAGGACCATGGCCCTGATCATCCCGGACTTCTACGTCCGCCGTCGCCGAGCGACCGAACTCGACGAGTCGTACCGCAAGGCCAACAAGGGCTGGTACCCCATCGACATGATCGCCCTCGTCGGTGAAGTCACCTCCACCAACCACGAGACCGACACCGGCCCCAAGCTCCGCACCTACGCCGCAGTCGGTATCCCCGTCTACGTCCTCATCGACCGCCACTCCAAGACGGCCCACTGCTACACCGACCCCGTCCTCCCCGGCGACGACCCCACCGAGGCGTACTACAAGACCGACACCAAGGTCGCCCTCGGCGACCCCCTCCCCCTGCCCGCCCCCTACCCCGCCCTCGACACCGTCCCCTTCCTCACGGACTGACCAGCCGCGCCAGCTGGCACAGCGCGACGAACGCGCTCGCCCGGCTTCGCCCCGGGCCCCGCATCACCGCGTCGTCCGCCCAGACCCGCAGCAGCGCCTCCCCGGACTCCGGGTCGAAGGCCAGCGAGCCGGTGACCGTGCGTCGCCCCCGGAACGGCCGCCAGCCGAACTCGACCCGCTCCCCGTCCCGCACCTCGACGGCCTGTCCGGCCTTCGCCAGCGCCGTCCGCAGCCGCTCGGCCCGCTCCGCGGGGACGGTGTGCTGCTGTACGGCGTCGAGCGCGGCCGCGGTGACCGGGAGGCCGGTGCCCCGCGCGCCGCGCGCCAGCGCCGCGCACACGTACAGCGCGCCGAGCAGCCCCAGCACCGCCCAGACGAGCGGGACCAGGGTCACGTCCTCGACCAGCGCCCAGCCGAACCCGGCCTGCACGGCGTCCCTCAGGAGCAGCGCCACCAGCAGCGGCAGGAAGCTGCCCAACGCCGACAGCCACAGCCTGACCAGCAGCGCCCTGTCCATGACCCGTCCACCGTTCGCCGTAGGCCGTCGCGGTGACTATAGGGACCGGGATCCGGGGCGTATCCCTTGACGCCCCTTTACCGCTGCGCTTACGTTCCTCCCGTCGGGACAGGAAACTTTCCTAACAGTGGAAGGGCAGGTGTGGTTCCCATGGCAGGAACCGCCGGTACGCCGGGCACCCCGCGCGTCCTGCGCGCCATGAACGACCGCGCCGCCCTGGACCTGCTGCTGGCGCAGGGACCGCTCTCCCGCACCCGGATCGGCAAGCTCACCGGCCTGTCCAAGCCCACCGCCTCCCAGCTGCTGGCCCGCCTGGAGGCGGCCGGCCTGGTCCGGGTCACCGGCACCAGCGAGGGCCGGCCGGGCCCGGGCGCGCAGCTGTACGCGGTGAACCCGACGGCCGCGTACGCCGCCGGGCTGGACGTCACCCCGCACCGCATCCGCGCCGCCGTCGCCGACATCACCGGCCGCACCGTCGGGTCGTACGAACTGCGCACCCCCGGCCGGCGCCCGGCGCACCCCGTCGTCCGGCAGGTCACCGACGCCCTCGACGGCGCGGTGAAGGCGGCGGGGCTCGCGCGCGGCGATGTGCACCGGCTGGTGATCGGCACGCCCGGCGCCTTCGACCCCACCACCGGCCGGCTGCGCTACGCCTCCCACCTGCCCGGCTGGCACTCCCCCGCGTTGCTCGACGACCTCGCCGCCGCCCTGCCCATGCCGGTGGAGTACGAGAACGACGTCAACCTCGTCGCCCTCGCCGAACAGCGGCTCGGCGCCGCCCGCGATCACACGGACTTCGTGCTGCTGTGGAACGAGGAGGGCCTCGGCGCCGCCCTGGTCCTCGGCGGCCGGCTGCACCGGGGCTGGACCGGCGGCGCCGGCGAGGTCGGCTTCCTGCCGGTGCCGGGCGCCCCCCTGGTCCGCCGGGTGACCCGCGCCAACAGCGGCGGCTACCAGGAGCTGGCCGGCTCCCAGGCCGTACCGGAACTGGCCCGCGAACTCGGCGTCGGGGACATCCCGTCGGGGCCGCACCCCGAGGCGGCCGCCACGCTCCTCGCCCGCGCCGCCGACCGCGCCGACGGCCCGCACCGGGAGCTGCTCCAGGCCTACGCGACCCGGCTGGCCACCGGTCTCGCCTCGCTCGTCTCCGTGCTCGACCCCGAACTCGTCGTCCTCAGCGGCGCCTGCCTGACCGCCGGCGGCGAGGTGCTGCGCGGTCTCGTCCAGGCCGAGCTGGCGGAGCTGGCGGCGACCCGCCCCCGGCTCGTCCTCGGCGACGTCCGCGAACACCCCGTACTGCGCGGCGCCCTGGAGTCCGCGCTCGCGGCCACCCGCGACGAGGTCTTCGACACCTCGCGCCGCACCGGCTGAGGCATCCCCTGCCCCGTCCCCCGCCCGCCACCCGTGGGAGAGATTGTCATGCGCACAGCCATACCGAGACCCGTCCGGAAAGCGGCCCTCGCCCTCACCGCGGCCGCCGCGCTGCTCACCGCCACCGCCTGCACGGGACAGTCCGCCTCCGGCGCCACGGACGACCCCACGAAGGACACCACGATCACCTTCTGGCACGCATGGAGCGCCCCCGGCGAGGTCGCCGCGGTCCGCTCGCTGGTCGCCGGCTTCGAGAAGGCGCACCCCAACATCCATGTCCACGTCGTCGGCGACATGACCGACGACAAGATCAACCAGGCGCTGCGCTCCGGCGGCGACCGGGCGCCCGACGTCATCTCCTCCTTCACCACCAACAACGTCGGCAAGTTCTGCTCCTCGGGCGCCCTGGTCGACCTGAACCCCTTCTTCCACAAGTCCGGCATCGACCCGGCCGCCACCTTCCCCAAGGCGATGAACGAGTACACCCAGTACGACGGCGTCCGCTGCACGGCGCCGCTGCTGGGCGACGCGTACGGGCTGTACTACAACAAGACGGCGTTCCGGAAGGCCGGCATCGCCCGCCCGCCGCGGACCTGGTCGGAGTTCGCGGCCGACGCGAAGAAGCTGACCGTCCCCGACGGGGACTCCTACCGGCAGCTCGGCTTCATGCCGGACTACCACGGCTGGGAGTCCACCACCGAGCACTACCTCGCCCAGTTCTCCCCGGTGTACTTCGACCGGAACGGCAGGTCGAACCTCGCCCGGGATCCGGCGTTCGCGCGAGGCTTCACGCTCCAGAAGCGGCTGGTGGACGAACTCGGCGGATTCCGCCGGCTGGAGCGGTACCGTGCCACGCTCGGCGACGAGTGGGGCCCCCGGCACCCCTTCCACACCGGCCAGGTCGCCATGCAGATGGACGGCGAGTGGCGGCTCGGCATGGCCCTCGCCGCCAGGCCCCGGTTCGAGATCGGCGTAGCCCCGCTGCCCGTGCCCGACGACCAGGCGAGCCGGTACGGCAAGGGCTATCTCACCGGCACCGTCACGGGCATCGCCGCCACCAGCCACAAGCAGAACGCGGCCTGGGAGTTCGTCCGGTACATCACCACGGACACCGACGCCGTGGTCGGCTTCGCCAACGCCATCCACAACGTGCCCTCCACCCTGGCCGCGCTGAAGTCCCCCAAGCTGCGGTACGACCCCCGCTTCAAGACCTTCCTGGACATCGCCGCGGACCCGGACTCGACCACCACCCCCGCCTCCGTCAACGGCGGCCAGTACCTGGTGACGATCCAGCAGTTCGGCTACGCCTACGAAAGCGGCAAGGTCACCGACCTCCAGGCCGGTCTGCGCTCCACGGCCGCGCAGATCGACACCGACATCGCCCAGGCGAAGTAGCCGATGGCCCCGGCCACCCTCGCCGCCAAGCGCCGCCGCGCCGCCTTGCGCACCCTCGCCTTCCTGTCGCCCTGGCTGACCGGCTTCGCGGTCTTCTTCGCCTACCCGCTCGCCTCCACCGTCTACTTCTCCTTCATGCACTACGACGGCTTCCGGCCGCCGGTGTGGAGCGGCACCCGCAACTGGACGTACGTCTTCGCGCACTACCCGCTCTTCTGGCCCGCGCTGCGCAACACGCTGTGGCTGGTGGTGGTGATGGTGACGCTCCGGGTCCTCTTCGGGCTCGGCGTCGGCCTGCTCATCACCCGGATCAAGACCGGCACGGGCGTCTTCCGCACCCTGTTCTACCTGCCGTACCTGGCCCCGCCCGTGGCGGCGACCATGGCGTTCGCTTTCCTGCTCAACCCCGGTACCGGCCCGGTGAACTCCGTCCTGGAAAAGGCCGGGGTGCCGGCGCCGGGCTGGTTCGACGACCCCGCCTGGTCCAAGCCCGCCCTGACCCTGCTGGCCCTGTGGGGCATCGGCGATCTGATGGTCGTCTTCATGGCCGCGCTGCTCGACGTGCCGGCCGAGCAGTACGAGGCGGCCCAGCTGGACGGGGCCTCGGCCTGGCAGCGGTTCCGGTACGTCACCCTGCCGAACATCTCCCCGATCGTGCTGTTCGCCGTCGTCACCGGGGTGATCCAGGCCATGCAGTACTACACCCAGCCGCTGGTCGCCGGGAAGGTCGCCTCCGGGGTGATCCAGGGCGCCGGCACCCAGTTCGAGCCCGGCTACCCGGACCGGTCGACGCTCACCCTCCCCCAGCTCGTCTACAACCTCGGCTTCCAGCGCTTCGACTACGGCTCCGCCTGTGTCGTCGCCCTGGTCCTCTTCGCCCTGTCCATGGCGTTCACCGCGCTGCTGATGCGGCGCCGGGGCGGTCTGATCCAGGCAGGTGACTGACGTATGCCCGCACCTCGCCGCAAGGCGGCCCTCGAATGGGTCGCGGTCCACGCCCTCGGTGTCGCCGCCGCGCTCTTCTTCACCCTGCCCTTCGTGTTCGTCCTGCTCACCTCGCTGATGAGCGACAGCCAGGCACTGAGCCGGGACCTGGTCCCGCACACCTGGGAGTGGGGCAACTACACGCGCGTGCTGCACACCCCCGGCTTCGCGACCTGGTGGCGCAACACGCTCCTGTACGCCGGGCTCGGCACCGCCCTGACCGTGGTGTCGTCCGTCCCCGTGGCGTACGCCCTCGCGAAGTTCCGCTTCCGGGGCCGCGGTCCGGTGCTGATGCTGGTGATCTCGATGATGATGCTGCCGCCGCAGGTGGTGGTCATCCCGATGTACCTGTTCTGGGCGAAGCAGCTGGACCTGTCCGGCACCCTGTGGCCGCTGATCATCCCCATGGCGTGCGGCGACGCGTTCTCCGTCTTCCTGCTGCGCCAGTTCCTGACGACGATCCCGGACGAGTACGTCGACGCGGCGAAGGTCGACGGCTGCGGCGAGCTGCGCACCCTGCTGCGGATCGTCCTGCCGATGGCGAAGCCGGGCATCTCCGCCGTCGCCCTCTTCCAGTTCTTCTACGCCTGGAACGACTACTTCGGCCCGCAGATCTACGCGTCCGAGAACCCCGGCGCCTGGACCCTCTCCTACGGCCTGGAGTCCTTCAAGGGCGCCCACCACACCGACTGGAACCTCACCATGGCCGCCACCGTGCTGGTCATGGCGCCCGTGATCCTCGTGTTCTTCTTCGCGCAGAAGGCGTTCGTGGAGGGCGTCACGCTGACCGGAGTGAAGGGTTAACGCGTATATGAAACTCACCGTGGTCGGCGGAGGCTCGACCTACACCCCCGAACTCGTCGACGGCTTCGCCCGGCTCAGGGACACCCTGCCCGTGGAGGAACTGGTCCTCGTGGACCCGGCGGCCGACCGGCTGGAGCTGGTCGGCGGCCTGGCCCGCCGCATCCTCAGCCGACAGGGACACCCCGGGCGGGTCGTCACCACCGCCGACCTGGACGCGGCCGTCGACGGCGCCGACGCGGTCCTGCTCCAGCTGCGGGTCGGCGGGCAGGCGGCCCGCGAGCGGGACGAGACCTGGCCGCTGGAGTGCGGCTGCGTCGGCCAGGAGACGACGGGCGCGGGCGGCCTGGCCAAGGCCCTGCGCACGGTCCCGGTCGTCCTCGACATCGCCGAACGCGTCCGCCGCGCCAACCCCGACGCCTGGATCATCGACTTCACCAACCCGGTCGGCATCGTCACCCGCGCCCTGCTGTGGGCCGGGCACCGGGCGGTCGGGCTGTGCAACGTGGCGATCGGCCTCCAGCGGAAGTTCGCGGCCCTGCTCGGCGTCGCCCCGGCGGACGTCCACCTCGACCACGTCGGCCTCAACCACCTCACCTGGGAGACCGCCGTACGCCTGGGCGGCCCCGAGGGCGAGAACCTCCTGCCCGCCCTGCTCGCCGGCCACGGCGACGCCATCGCCGACGACCTCCGCCTCCCCCGCCCCCTCCTCGACCGCCTCGGCACCGTGCCCTCCTACTACCTGCGCTACTACTACGCCCACGACGAGGTCGTGCAGGACCTGCGCACCAAGCCCTCGCGGGCCGCGGAAGTCGCCGCCATGGAACGGGAGTTGCTCGCCCTGTACGGCGACCCCGCCCTGGACGAGAAGCCGGCGCTGCTCGCCCGGCGGGGCGGCGCCTACTACTCGGAGGCGGCGGTGGACCTGGCCGCGGCCCTGCTGGGCGGCGCGGGCAGCCCGTACCAGGTGGTCAACACCCTCAACCGGGGCACGCTGCCCTTCCTGCCCGACGACGCGGTGATCGAGGTGCAGGCGGCCGTCTCCCCGGCCGGCCCCGCGCCGCTCCCGGTGCCGCCCCTGGACCCGCTCTACTCGGGCCTGATCGCGAACGTGACGGCCTACGAGGAGCTGGCCCTGGAGGCGGCGCTGCGCGGCGGCCGGGACCGGGTCTTCCGCGCCCTGCTCGCCCACCCGCTGGTCGGCCAGTACGACTACGCCGACACCCTCACCGACCGGCTGATCGCGCACAACCGGGAGTACCTGGCGTGGGCCTGACCGAGACCGTCCTCGCCATCGACGCGGGCAACAGCAAGACGGACGTGGCCGTGCTCGACACCGCCGGCGAGGTGCTGGCCACGGCCCGCGGCGGCGGCTTCCGGCCGCCCGCGGTGGGTCTGGCGCAGGCACTGGACGCGCTCGCCGGACCGGTCGCGCGGGCCTGCGCCGCGGCGGGCACGGGCCCGGTCTCCCATGTCTCGGCCTGTCTCGCCAACGCCGATCTCCCGGTGGAGGAGGAGCGGCTGGCGAGCGCGCTGCGGGAACGGGGCTGGGGCGGGTCGGTGGAGGTGCGCAACGACACCTTCGCGATCCTGCGGGCGGGGATCGCCGAGCCGAGGGGCGTGGCGGTGGTGTGCGGTGCCGGGATCAACTGCGTGGGCATGCGCCCGGACGGCCGGACCGCCCGGTTCCCGGCGCTCGGCCGGATCTCCGGCGACTGGGGCGGGGGCTGGGGCCTGGCCGAGGAGGCGCTGTGGCACGCGGCCCGCGCGGAGGACGGCAGGGGCGGGCCGACGGCGCTGGCCCGCACCCTGCCCGCGCACTTCGGGCTGCCGTCCATGTACGCCCTCATCGAGGCCCTGCACCTGGAGCGCATCGAGCACCGCCGCCGGCACGAGCTGACCCCGGTGCTCTTCGCGACGGCCGCGGACGGCGACCCGGTGGCGTGCGCGCTGGTGGACCGGCTCGCGGAGGAGGTGACCGTGCTGGCGACGGTGGCCCTGACCCGGCTGGACCTGCTCGGCGAGGAGACCCCGGTCCTGCTCGGCGGCAGCGTCCTGACGGCCGGCCACCCCCGCCTGGACGACGGCATCCGCGACCGCCTCGCGACCCGCGCCCCCAAAGCCGCCGTCCAGGTCGTCACGGCACCCCCGGTCCTGGGCGCGGCCCTGCTCGGTCTCGACCACCTCGGCGCCGACGCACCGGCACGCCGCCGGGCCCGGGCGTGGTGGGAGGACGGCTCCTGAACATGCCGGCCGGGCGGGCCGGCGGCCGTGGTGATCACCGAGGGCACCGGGAGCCCGTCGGAGCGCGGGCTGGTCCGGTACCTGGAGCGATGTGCGGTGCGGCCGCGGGCCGCTGTGGGCGAGGGCGAGCGTGCCGTGCCGTGTGACCGTCGCCGGGGTGCAGGCGGCCACCCCGGCCGGGCCGATCCGCCGTGACGGCGACCGACTCCGGCCGTGGCCGTCGCAGCCGACCAGTTCCACCTGAGCACCGCCCCGCCAGCGGCGGACGGGCCGGCTGGCGGTCACCTGTGCGTCGCGCCGGTCGACGGCGACGTACGGCTCGCCCTCGGCACCCGGACCGAGAATGCCCCCCGGGCCGGACACCCGGGACGCCGACCACAACCGACCACGGTCGTCGACGCGGACCGGCTCCACCCGGCCATAAGCACCGCCCCGCCAGCGGCGGTCGTGCCGGCTGACGGTCACGGCACGGTGTGCGTCGCGCGGGCCGACGGCGACGGGGCGGCCTCGGCGCCCGGGCAGAGGGTGCCCGCCGCGCGCCGGGCCGACAGCCGGAGCACGGGTCGCCGAGCGAGACCCGGGGCGAACCCCCGTCGCCCCCCGCCCGGCCCGGCAGACAGCCGGGCCGCGCGTCAGGCTCCTGGGCGAGCCGGGTGGGCCTGGTTCGGGGGAACCGAACATGCGCACGCGGCGTATTCATGAGCAGCGTGCGCTGTCACCAGGGCCGTGCGCGCCGCGATCCGATCAAGATCGGGGGAAGGCCGGTGCGGATGTCGGTGCCGGCGGCGATACTTGGCGGCGAACGGATGACCATGGGGGAGGTCGAGTGACACACCCGCCGCAGAGCAGCACGGCGCCGGTGCAGGCCGGGCCGGTCGGTGTTCCCCCGCAGCCGGGGCCTCCCGGCTCCCTGTCCGTGCCGCCCGCGGCCGTGCCGCCGGGCCGGCGGACCGCGTTCGCCGAGGGGGTGGAGCGGCTGCGGGCCGCCGCGACCACCGAACCGGGGCGGCTGCGGATCATCGGGGCGCTGCTCGCCCTGCTCGTCGTCGCGTTCGGCGCCGTCACCGCCTGGCAGACCAGTGAGCGGGCGGCCGCCGCCGACGACGTGCTGCACCGCAGCCAGCCGCTCTCCTCGGGCGCGGCCGACATCTACCGGTCGCTGGCGGACGCCAACACGGCCGCCTCCAGCGGGTTCCTCTCGGGCGGCCAGGAGACCGCGGCCTCCCGGGAGCGGTACGAGAAGGACATCAGCTCGGCCGCCTCCGGGCTGGTGACCGCCGCGGCGAACGCGGAGCCGGGCTCCGCCTCCGAGGCGACCATCGCCCGGCTGAACCGGCTGCTGCCCGAGTACAAGGGTCTGATCGAGCGGGCCCGGACCTACAATCGGCAGGGCTATCCGGTCGGCGGCGCCTATCTGCGGTACGCCAACGGCAAGATGCAGAACGAGATGCTGCCGGCCGCGGAGGACCTCTACACCAAGGAGAACCAGCGGCTGGCCGCCGACTACGCGGACGCCACCCCCTTCCCGTGGCCGGCGATCGCGCTGGGCGTGCTCGCGCTCGCCGCGCTCGGCTGGGCCCAGCGCCGTATGTACCGCCGTACCAACCGGGTGCTGAACGAGGGCCTGGTGGCCGCCGCCACCGCCACCACCGTGGCGTTGCTGTGGCTGGTGGTGGGGCACGCGGTGGCCCGCTCGGAGCTGGACGGCTCCTACGACCACGGCGTCCGCTCGCTGAACGTCCTGCACGACGCCCGGATCGCCTCCCTGAAGGCGCGCGGGAACGAGAACCTGAGCCTGGTGGCGCGCGGCGCCGAGACGGTCACGGTCGACGGCGAGACGTACGACGCCTACTACTACGCCTTCGACAAGGACCTGGCGGTGCTCGGCAAGGGCCTGACCCAGGCGGAACGGCTCGCCGACGACCAGGGCGGCCGTACGCCGGTCAAGGCGGCCCGGGGCGACATGGCGGTGTGGAAGCAGCGGCACACCGCGGCCCGCACCGAGGACGAGAACGGCAACTACGAGCAGGCGCTGGACAAGGTGATCGGCGCCAAGGGCGCGACCGGCGAGTGCTTCGACGGCGTCGACAGCAGCATCGCCCGGGCCATCGCCTACGAGCAGGGCGAGTTCCAGCGGGCCGCCGGTGACGGGCGGGACGCCATGACCGGGCTGCCGGTCGGGGTGGCCGTCCTCGCGGTGCTGGCCGCGGCCGGGGCCGTGGCCGGTATCGGGCGCAGGCTTTCGGAGTACCGGTGACAGGGGGCAGGACGATGGACGCGACCCGGGCGCGGGCCTCCCTGAGAGGGTGGGGCGGGGTCGGCGCGATGGCGGTGCTGTGCGCGCTGGCGCTGGGGTTCGTGCTGCTGCTGCCGCGCACCCAGCGGGCGCCGGAGCAGCCGCAGCGGGCCGGGCAGGGGATGGCGCACGGCGTCCAGGCCCGCGCGGGCGACTGCACGCCCGGCCAGGAGCAGAACCAGACCCTGGCGCCGTCGGGCGCCGACGGCCCGACCATCGAGGCGATCAAGGCGCGGACGGGCGCCAAGCGCAAGCTGGTCGTCGGTGTGGACCAGAACAGCTACCGCTGGGGCTACCGCAACCCGAACACCGAGGGCGCGGCGCTGGAGGGCTTCGACATCGACCTGGTGCACCGGATCGCGCAGGACATCCTCGGCGATCCGGACGCCGTGCAGTTCAAGGCGATCCCGACCAGCCAGCGGATCCCGGCGATCCAGGACGGGCGCGTGGACATGGTCGTACGGACCATGACCATCACCTGCCTGCGGCTGGGCCAGGTCGCCTTCTCCGCGCCCTACTTCAAGACCGGGCAGCAGGTGCTGGCGCCCAAGTCCTCGTCGATCACCGGGTACAACGGCACGCTGGCGCACAAGAAGGTGTGCACGGCGGCCGGTTCGACGGCGTACACCAAGCTGTCCGAGGACCGGAAGACCGGAGTGCTGCCCGCCTCCACGGACATCTCCACCACCGTGCCGAACCAGCTGGACTGCCTGGTCCGGCTGCAACTCGGCGAGGTGGACGCGGTGGTGACCGACGGCGCGCTCGCGGCGAGCCAGGCCGCCCAGGACCCGACCGTCGAGCTGAAGGGCTCGGCGTTCACCACCGAGTACTACGGCGTGGCGATGAAGAAGGACGCCGACGATCTGGTACGCCGGGTCAATCGCATCCTGGTGGACTACCGCGCCGGTGGCTGGCAGGCGTCGTACGACAAATGGCTGTCGGCGACCCTGGGTAAGGACTCCTCGGCGTCCAGACCGCCCGCGCCGCGGTATCTGCGCGGCGGCTGACCCGCACCGACCGGAACACAAGCCAGAGCACATGAGCAGCGAGAGGTGATCGATGGGCGTCACGGACCCCGCCGGGCCGGTGATGGACCGGGACGAGGTGGACCGTGCGCTGGCGCGGCTCGGCCAGGAGCACGAGGCGATCGAGACCTCGCTGCTGGCACTCCAGGACCACGCGGGCCGCAGACTGCTCGAAGGCGCCGCGCTGACCGGTGTCACCAAGGAACGCTGGCAGGCCACGGAGGAGCGGATCACCCGGCTGTGGGCGTACTTCGACGCCTACGCGGACGCGCTGCGCGCCGCCCGGGAGATCCGGGCCCGGCGCCGCTGGTCCAGCCGCGAGGACCTGGCGGAACTGACCGAGCTGCTGCGCGGCGCGGCCGTCACGGTGCCCGGCGGCGGTGCGGGCCGGCTGACCGAGAGCTTCTCGCTGGCCGCGCTGGTCGACCGGATGAACGAGCTGTACGCGACCAGCCTGGACCTGGTCGTCGCCGCCGACGCGGTCTGGTCGGCGCTGCCCGCGCGGATCGATTTACTCGCCGCGGAACTCCAGCGCACCCGCGGGCTCGCGCACTCGGTCGGGGTGCGCCCCGGCGAGCACCCGGCCGGCGACGACCTGGAGCGGATCACCCGCACGCTGACCCGGCTGCGCGAGGAGGTCGTCTCCGACCCGCTCGCCTACTGGGTGCCGGCCGAGGGCAGTTCGGCGCCCGGCGGCGGCCGCCCGGACACCACGGTGTACGACCGTGAGGCGCGCGCCCTGGAGGAGGTGCGCCGGGAGATCGACGCCGTGCTGACCGTGCGCCAGGACGCGGAGCAGCGGCTGATCCGGCTGCGGGACGTCCTCTCGCGCGCGGACCGCACCCTCGCCGAGGCGCGGACCGCGCGCGGCGAGGTGCTGGCGAAGATCGCCGCGACCGAGGTGCCGGTGGTCAGCGGCCCGCCGACGGTGCTCCAGGAGCAGCTGGCGGCGGCGGCCGAGTACCGGCGGCAGGGCCAGTGGCACCGGCTGTCCCCGCTGCTGGAGTCGCTGGAGCGCAAGGCGGAGGAGGAACTGCTGCGGGCCCGCGAGCAGTTGACGGCGGTCACCGCGCCGCTCGCGGTCCGCGCCGAGCTGCGCGGCCGGCTCGACGCCTACCGGGCGAAGACCGCCCGGCACGGCCTCGCCGAGGACCCGCTGCTGATGGAGCGGTACGACACCGCCCGCCGCATGCTGTGGAGCGCGCCCTGCGATCTGCGCGTGGCGGAACAGGCCGTGCTGCGCTACCAGCGGACCGCGGCCGAACTGATCGGCGCGGGCGCACCGGAGGACCGCGGGGAGGACCAGTCATGAGCCAGGCGGGGCAGTCCTGTCAGCGGCCGGGGTGCGAGGGATCGTACGAGGACGTCGGCGGCGGCGAGCTGTACTGCGACACCTGCGGCCTCGCCCCGGTGGTCTCCGCGTCCGGGATGGTCGGCTCGGCGCCCACGGGGCTCACCCGGGGCTCGGCGCAGAGCGCCGGTTCGCGGGGTTCCGCGCGGACCTCGTCGCAGTCGTCGCGATCGCGCCGCTCGGTGTCCGGGCGGCTGTCGCGCTCGCTGTCGGGCCGGTCCACCAGCCGTTCGGTGTCGGTGCGCAGTTCGGGTTCGTCGTCGGGGACGTCGACCCGCGGGCGGCTGGGCGCCGGCCTGGTGCATGTGCCGCAGGTGCCGCGGCCCGACCCGCGCGCGATGGTGCTGGACAACCCGGAGGTGCCGGAGCGCAAGCGGTTCTGCTCCCGCTCGGACTGCGGGGCACCGGTGGGCCGCTCCCGGGGCGACCGGCCGGGGCGCACGGAGGGCTTCTGCACCAAGTGCGGGCACCCGTACTCCTTCGTGCCCAAGCTGCGGGCCGGGGACATCGTGCACGGCCAGTACGAGGTGGCCGGCTGCCTCGCGCACGGCGGGCTCGGCTGGATATACCTGGCGGTGGACCGGGCCGTCTCCGACCGGTGGGTGGTGCTCAAGGGGCTGCTGGACACCGGCGACCAGGACGCGATGGCCGCCGCGATCTCCGAGCGGCGCTTCCTCGCGGAGATCGAGCACGCCAACATCGTGCGGATCTACAACTTCGTGGAGCACCTGGACCAGCGCACCGGCTCCCTGGACGGCTACATCGTCATGGAGTACGTCGGCGGCAAGTCCCTGAAGGAGATCGCCAACGCCCGCCGCGGCCCCGACGGCCGCCGGGACCCGCTGCCGGTGGAACAGGCCTGCGCCTACGGCATCGAGGCCCTGGAGGCGCTCGGCCATCTGCACAGCCGCAACCTGCTGTACTGCGACTTCAAGGTCGACAACGCCATCCAGACCGAGGACCAGCTCAAGCTGATCGACATGGGCGCGGTGCGCCGCGTGGACGACGACGAGTCCGCGATCTACGGCACGGTCGGTTACCAGGCCCCGGAGGTCGCCGAGACCGGCCCGTCGGTGGCGTCCGACCTGTACACGGTGGGCCGTACCCTCGCCGTGCTCAGCTTCGACTTCCAGGGCTACACCAACGTGTACGCCGACTCGCTGCCCGACCCCGACACCATCGAGGTGTTCCGCCGGTACGAGTCCTTCTACCGGCTGCTGGTGCGGGCCACGGACCCCGACCCGGGCCGCCGGTTCGGCTCCGCGCAGGAGATGGCCGAGCAGCTGACGGGCGTGCTGCGCGAGGTGGTCGCGGTGCAGACCGGGCAGCCGCGGCCCGCGCTGTCCACGCTGTTCGGGCCCGAGGTGCGGGTCGTCGACACCGAGCTGTTCCCGCGGTTCGACGGCGAGGTGTCCCGGCTGGGCGCCCGGCCGGTGCGGAAGGCCGGTCCGGCCGCCGCGCCGCTCCCGCCGGCCGCCCTGGTCCGGCCGGTGGACACCGCGGCCGCCGCGCTGGCCCTGCCGGTGCCGCTGGTGGACCCCAGCGACCCCAACGCGGGTTTCCTGGCCGGTCTGATGACCTCCGCCCCGGCCGAGCTGGCCGCCGCGCTGGAGGCGGCGCCCGCCCGGACCGTGGAGACCCGGCTGCGGCAGTTCCGCGCCCGGCTGGAGAGCGGCGACCGGCACACCGCGCTGACCGGACTGGCCGAGCTGGAGGAGGAGCGGCCCGAGGACTGGCGGGTCGTCTGGTACCGGGGCGTGGCCGCGCTGGTCACCGGCGACTTCGAGGGTGCCGCGCTGTCCTTCGACGCGGTCTACGACGCCTTCCCGGGCGAGACGGCGCCCAAGCTGGCGCTCGGCCTGTGCGCGGAGGTGCTGGGCCAGCTGGACAACGCGGCGGAGTACTACCGCCTGGTGTGGGCGACCGACCCGAGCCAGGTGAGCGCGGCGTTCGGCCTGGCCCGGGTGCAGCTCGCCGCCGGTGACCGGCCGGGCGCCGTACGGACGCTGGAGTCGGTGCCGGAGTCCTCCATCCACTACACGGCCGCCCGGGTGGCCGCCGTCCGGGCCCGGCTCAGAGGCCGTACGGCGAGCGCGGACGACCTGCCGTTCCTGGACGACCTGACGGCCGCGGCCGGACAGGTGGAGGCGCTCCAGGCGTACGGCCTGGACCCGGCTCGGCGCGAGCAGTTGGCGGCGGAAGTCCTCGGCTGTGCGCTGGACTGGATACTCTCCGGTGGTCAGGCCGGCCGGCCCGCCGCCGGCGGCCGGGTGCTGCTGGGCAGCGGCCTGGACGAGCGGGGTCTGCGCTTCGGCCTGGAGCGCGCCTACCGCACGCTGGCCCGGCTGGCGCCCGGCGGCGAGGAGAGGATCGAACTGGTGGAACGGGCCAACCGTTACCGCCCCCGGACGTGGGTGTAGTTGATGTCGCAGATTCCCCCGCAGGCCGCACTGCCGAAGTGCCCGAGCTGCGCCGAGCCCGTGGAGTCGGGTGATCTCTTCTGCGGAGTGTGCGGGTACGACCTTTCGGTCGTGCCCGCCCCGCAGCAGGACCATCCGACCCTGGCCATCGGCAGCCCCCCGGCGCCCGAACCGGCCCCACCGGCGGGACCGGCCGGGCAGACCGGGCCGGCCGAGGCCGCGGGCGGCTCCGGGGTGCGGTTCGACCGGCCCGAGGAGCCCGAGGAGTACCCACTCCAGGCCCCCGATCCCCGCGCGGCGGAGGCCGCGGAGATCACGGGGACCGCGGAGGCCGCCGTACCGGCCACGGAGCCCGCGCAGGTGTGCGTGGCCTGCCGGGCGGGCCGGGTGGACGACGACGGCTACTGCGAGAACTGCGGGCACGCCCAGCCCCGCGAACGCGACCACATGGAGCGGGAGTCCGGCCCGGTCGCCGCGGTCAGCGACCGGGGGCTGCGCCATCACCGCAACGAGGACGCCTTCACCGTCGGCCACACCACGCTGCCCGACGCCACCCCGGCCTCCTTCGCGATCGTCTGCGACGGCGTCTCCTCCGCGACCCGCCCCGACGAGGCGTCGGCGGCGGCCGCCCAGGCGGCGGGCGACGCCCTGCTGGCCGCGCTGCCGCACGGCAGCCACCCCCAACAGGCGATGCACGAGGCGATCGTGGCCGCCGCGCAGGCCGTCAACGCCCTGGCCGACGAGCCCGCCGGCGAGCACGAGCACGCCCCGCACCAGAACGCCCCGGCCTGCACCATCGTCGGCGCGATCGTCGCCGCCGGGCTGCTGGTCGTCGGCTGGGTCGGCGACAGCCGCGCCTACTGGGTGCCCGCCGACCGCTCGGCGCCGTCCGCCCGGCTCACCGAGGACGACTCCTGGGCCGCGCAGATGGTCGCCGCCGGCCTGATGAGCGAGGCCGAGGCGTACGCCGACGAGCGCGCCCACGCGATCACCGGCTGGCTCGGCGCGGACGCCTACGAACTCGACCCGCACACCGCCGCCTTCAAGCCGGACCGGCCCGGAGTCGTGGTGGTGTGCACCGACGGCCTGTGGAACTACGCCGAGACGGCCGAGGAGATGTGCGAGGCCGTCCCGGCGGACGCGGCCGCGCGCCCGCTGCACAGCGCCCGGGTGCTGGTCGGGCACGCCCTGGACGGCGGGGGCCACGACAACGTAACAGTGGCGGTCCTGCCGTTCCCCGCGCCGCCGCAGGGGGCAGGATCGGCCTGAGGCTGCCATCGGGCGACGGGGAGGCCTCACCGGACCGGAGGGGACCGGTCCACTCGACAGCCATGGGTTCAGAGGGGGAGCAGGACAGGCATGGCCAATCTCGTGAAGTCACATGTGCCGCAGTTCTCGATGGACGTCTACCAGAACGAGTACCTGCCGGAGGGCGGGCGCGAGGTCAACGCCATCGTCACGGTGACCGCGACCGGCGGCGGGACCATCGGCAGCGCCGTCGGCACGCCCGTCCACCCGGCCGGACAGCGGCCCTCCGCCGCCGTGGCGATCATGGTGGACTGCTCGGGCTCGATGGACTACCCGCCGGACAAGATGCGCAACGCCCGGGACGCCACGGCCGCCGCCGTCGACACCCTGCGCGACGGCACCCACTTCGCGGTGATCGGCGGCACCCATGTGGCCAAGGAGGTGTATCCGGGCGGCGGCCGGCTCGCGGTCGCCGACGCCGTCACCCGCGCCCAGGCCAAGGACGCGCTGCGCCGGCTCGGTGCGGGCGGCGGTACGGCCATCGGCACGTGGCTGCGGCTCGCCGACCGGCTGCTGTCCTCGGTGGACGTCACCATCCGGCACGGCATCCTGCTCACCGACGGCCGCAACGAGCACGAGTCGCCGGAGGACCTGCGGGCCGCGCTCGACGCCTGCGCCGGGCGGTTCACCTGTGACGCGCGGGGCGTGGGCACCGACTGGGAAGTGAAAGAAGTCACAGGGATCGCCTCCGCGCTGCTCGGCACCGCCGACATCGTCGCCGATCCCGCGGGCCTGGCCGCCGACTTCACGCGGATGATGGAGACGGCGATGGGCAAGGAGGTCGCCGACGTCGTCCTGCGGGTGTGGACACCGGTCGGCACGACCATCAGATTCGTCAAGCAAGTCGCCCCCGCGGTCGAGGACTTGACCGGCCGGCGCACCGAGGCGGGTCCGCGCGCCGGGGACTACCCCACCGGGTCCTGGGGCGATGAGTCCCGCGACTACCACCTGTGCGTACAGGTCCCCGCGGCCGGCCTCGGCCAGGAGATGCTGGCCGCGCGGGTCTCACTGGTCGTCCCACAAGCGGACGGAACGGTACAGAACCTCGGTGCCCAGGGCCTGGTACGGGCGGTGTGGACCGACGACATGGCGGCCTCCACCGCCCTCAACCCCCAAGTCGCCCACTACACCGGCCAGGCCGAACTGGCACAGGTCATCCAGCAAGGGCTCGATCTCCGCAAAGCGGGCGATTTCGATGGAGCAACGGCCAAACTGGGGCGGGCGGTTCAGCTGGCCAACGTCTCGGGGAACGCGGATACTGCGAAACTGCTTGCGAAGGTGGTGGACGTGGTCGATGCCGCGACAGGTACTGTGCGGTTGAAGACGAGGGTCGCCGAGGCCGACGAGATGACGCTGGAGACCCGGTCCACCAAGACTGTTCGTGTAAAGAAGTGACCCTGTACCGACCTGTACCGACCCTGGAAGCGTAGGAGAAGGGGAAGCGCCGACATGCCGACCTGCCCGAACGGACACCAGTCGGGTTCCGACGACTGGTGCGAGGTCTGCGGTCACCGCATGGCCGGTGCCGTACCTCCGCCCCCGCCGCCGCCCCCGCCCGCCGGCGGGTACGGCTTCCCGCCGCCCGCGGGCGGCGCCGCTGCGCCGGGCGGCGGACGGCCGCCGGTGTCCGCCGTACCCGACCCGGAGCCGGAGCTGTGCCCGCAGTGCCGTACGCCCCGCGAGGGCGGCGCGCCCTTCTGCGAGGAGTGCCGGTGGAACTTCCTGACCAACACGGCCACTTCCTACACCCCGGCCGCCCCGCGCCCGCCGCAGCCCCGCTTCCAGCCGCCGAGCGCGACGTACGGCGGCGGTGACGGGTACGAGTACCAGGGCTCGCGGCCCTCGCAGGTGAACCGGCCGGCCGAGCCGATCCCGTCCTTCGGCAGCGAGCCCTCGGGCCCGACGCCGTTCCGCGGCCCGCAGACCTCACCGGGCCCGGGCAGCGCCCCGCCCTTCGGCGGCCCGCCCGCCTCCGGCTTCGGAGCAGGCGGCGGCCAGGGTGGTCCCGGTGGCCAGGGTGGTCCGGGTGGCTTCGGGGGCGGCCCTCAGGGTGGTCCGGGTGCGCCCGGAGCGCCTGCTGCTCCGGGTGGTCCCGGTGGTCCCGGCGGTCCCGGCGGCTTCGGTGGCGGACCCGGGCAGCCGAACCAGCGGCCCGGCCAGGGACCTGCCGGCCCGGGTGGGCCTGGTGGTCCAGGTGGTCCTGGTGGGCCTGGCGGTCCCGGTGGCTTCGGCGGTCCCGGTCGTCCCGGTGGCCCCGGTGGTCCCGGTGGCTTCGGCGGTCCTTCCGCGCCTCCGTCCGGCGGCCCGCAGTCCTCGGGCCCGCAGCCTTCCGGCCCCGGACCTTCCGGTCCGGCGCCTTCCGGCCCGCCGCCCTTCGGCCGTGAGTCCGGGCCGTCCGGCTTCGGCGCCGACCCCTCGCGTCCGGTTCCGCCGCCGCCCGCTCCGGCCCCGCCCGCCGGGGGCCCCGGCGCCGGTCCCGGCGGTGGCCCGCAGGCGTTCCGGCCGGCCGGCCCGCCGGCCCCGCCCGCGTTCCCGGAGGCCGGCCGTCCGCCGGCCGGGGGTCCGTCGGGTCCCGGCGGTCCCTCCGGTGGCCCCTCCTTCGGGGGCGGTGACGACGACTGGGTGATCCCCCCGCCGTCCTCCACCGGCCCGGCCGGCGGTCCGCAGCGCGGTCCCGGCGGCGGTTACGGCTACCCGCCGCCCGGCGGCAACCAGGCACCGGCCGCCCCCGGCTTCCCGCAGGCACCGCAGGCTCCGCAGCAGCGGGGCCCGTGGACCGCGACCATCGGCCCGGACCGCGAGTACTTCATGGCGATGATGCAGCGCTCCGGCCCCGAGGCCGCGGGCCTGAACCTGCCCGCGTACTCGCCCGAGCAGCAGCGCACGCTCACCGGCGACCAGATCACCATCGGCCGCCGCCGGCACTCCACCGGCGACACCCCCGACATCGACCTGTCGGTGCCGCCGGAGGACCCGGGCGTCTCGCACCAGCACGCGGTGCTCGTGCAGCAGCCGGACGGCAGCTGGGCGGTCGTCGACCAGAACTCGACGAACGGCACCACGGTCAACATGTCCGAAGAACCGATCCAGCCGTTCGTGCCGGTGCCGTTGCAGGACGGCGACCGGGTGCACGTGGGCGCCTGGACGACGATCACCGTCCGCCGCGGCTGACGGCCGCGCCGGCCACGTCTCACGGGAGGGGCCAGCGATACGGCCCCTCCGGGTCGTCCAGCCACGCCCAGGCGTGCGCGCCGGCGACCGTGACGCCGTACCTCTCCCGGTCCGGGCGGCCCTCGCGCTCCCACAGCGCGTAGGCCTCCCGCGGATCGAGGGTGCCCCGGGTCAGCGCGAGCAGGAAGCGGAACGGCTCCTGCTCGCGGGCCGGGGCCGGCAGGCCGCGCACCGGCACCGGGTCCGGCTCTGGCCGGACCCCGCCGCGCAGCGGTACGAAATAGGCGGGCGTGGGCAGGAACCTGCCCTCGGCGTGCTCCCGGTGCCGCACCGTCAGCGCCAGCAGCCCGGTCGCCAGCGGGGTCAGCACCCGCGCGTCGGGACGGCACTGGGCGAGCCAGGGGCGCGGCACCGTGGGCAGTTCGCAGGTGGCGATGATCCGGTCGAAGGGGGCGCGCTCGGGTACCCCGCGCGCTCCGTCGCCGGTGACCACGACCGGGTGGCAGCCCGCGGCGGCCAGGTGCTGCCGGGCCGACTCGGTGATCTCCGGTTCGAGTTCGACGGAGGTGACGAGGTCGTCGTCGCCGAGCCGGTGCGCGAGCAGGGCCGCGTTGTAGCCGGTGCCGGCGCCCACCTCCAGGACCCGGTTGCCGTCGTCGACGCGCAGCTCGACCAGCATCCGCGCCATCAGGGAGGGCTGGCTGCTGGAGGAGAGCAGTTCGCCGTCGCGCAGCCGGGTGGCCAGCGGTACGTCCTCGTAGGCGCCCTTCAGCCAGCGTTCGCGGGCCTCGGGCTCGGGGCTCTCGCCCCAGCGGCGCTCGTAGCCGCGCGCCCCGGCCACGTAGTAGTACGGCACGAACAGGTGCCGGGGGACGGCCGCGAACGCCTCCCGCCACACCGGGTCCCCGGCCCATGCCCCGTCGGCGTCGATCTCCCGCACCAGCGCGGCCCGCGCCGCGGCGGCCGGACCCTCGGTCTCGGCGTCGTAGGCACCCATGGCTCCACAGTAGGGGTCCCAGGCGGGCAGGGGTCCTCAGCCCGGAGTCCTCCGCCACCGCGTCTGAGACCATGGACGGGTGAATGAGATTCGGCGCGGCACGCTTCAGGAGCAGACCTTCTACGAGCAGGTCGGCGGAGAGGAGACCTTCCGTCGGCTGGTCCACCGTTTCTACGAGGGAGTCGCCGGGGATCCCCTGCTCCGGCCGATGTACCCGGAGGAGGACCTGGGCCCGGCCGAGGAGCGGCTGGCCCTGTTCCTGATGCAGTACTGGGGCGGTCCCACCACCTACAGCGACAACCGCGGCCATCCCCGGCTGCGGATGCGGCACGCCCCGTTCACGGTGGACCGGGCGGCGCACGACGCCTGGCTGCGGCACATGCGGGTGGCCGTGGAGGAGCTGGGGCTGTCCGAGGAGCACGAGCGGACGCTGTGGAACTACCTGACGTACGCTGCCGCGTCGATGGTCAACACCCCGGACTGAGGACCGAGCCGGTGCGCCGGGCTCAGCAGACGGTGGTGCCCGGGCTCAGCGGACGGTGACGCCCAGCGTGCCGAGCCCGGCCCGGCGTACGGCGACCGACCCGTAGGGGGTACGCAGCCGCAGCCACGCGCCCGAGGTGAACAGCCCGGTGCCGGCCTCGGCCGTACCGGGCCGCAGGAAGCCCAGGGACTGGGCCGCGTGCACGGCACGTACCGGAAGTCCGGTGGCCGCGATCTCCCGGGACCATATGTCCCGCCCGATGGCGTCCAGCTCGGCCCGGGTCCGCGCCTCGGGCGCCAGCCCGGCGGTGCGCGAGCGGAACTCGCTCACCGCGGCGGAGACGGTCGCCCGCAGCACGTCCGGCGCGGGCAGCCCCGGCACGGGCCGCCAGCCGCCGCGCGGCGGCAGCACACCGGCCCACGGCGGCCCGGTGACCGCGCCCGGCACGGCCGCGGTGGCCGCCCGTTCGGACACGGACTCCAGGAACTCGCCGGCCGAGACGGTCACGTCGAGGGTGACGTCGAGACCGTCCTCGTACGGCTTCGCGAGCCGGACCGCGCGGACCGCCAGCACTTCGAAGGACGGGGGGCGGCCGAAGACGGCCAGCGCGGTGCCGGCCGCCTGGAGGCGCACCGCTGCTCCACGGTCGTAGTGGAGCAGCCGGGAGAGGAAGGCGGCGAGGTCCGCCGCCTCCGTCTCGTCCGCGAGGTGGAGCACCGTCATGCGGCGACGGCCTCCGACTCGTCGGCCTCGTCCATGTACCGCTCCAGGAACTCCCGCTCCTCGCCGGTGATCCGGCGCGGCCGCTGGGTCTCGAAGTCGAAGGGGACGACGACGGTGGAGGCCCGCACGTACACGACGTCCCCGTCCTTCACCTCGTACGAGACGGTGAAGGAGGCGGCCCGGATCTGGGTGATCCACAGCTCCACGTCCACCGGCCGGGGCCGGTGGACGAGCTGCTGCTTGTAGTCGATCTCATGGCGGGCCACCACCGACCCCTGCCGGAAGTCCTTGTCCGGACCGGACAGGAAGTCGATCCGGGCCTCTTCCAGGTAGCGCAGGAAGACCGCGTTGTTGACATGGCCGTACGCGTCCATGTCCGACCAGCGCAGCGGGCAGGGATAGATATGGCGCAAGACCGATCAGCCCCGGGTCAGCTTCTTGTAGGTGGCGCGGTGCGGACGCGCGGCGTCCGGGCCCAGGCGCTCGATCTTGTTCTTCTCGTACGACTCGAAGTTGCCCTCGAACCAGAACCACTTCGACTCACCCTCGTAGGCGAGGATGTGCGTCGCGACCCGGTCCAGGAACCAGCGGTCGTGGGAGACGACCACGGCGCAGCCGGGGAAGTCCAGCAGCGCGTTCTCCAGGCTGGACAGCGTCTCGACGTCGAGGTCGTTGGTCGGCTCGTCGAGGAGCAGCAGGTTGCCGCCCTGCTTCAGGGTCAGCGCCAGGTTGAGCCGGTTGCGCTCACCACCGGACAGGACGCCGGTCGGCTTCTGCTGGTCCGGGCCCTTGAAGCCGAACGCGGACACGTACGCCCGGCTCGGCATCTCGACCTGGCCGACGTTGATGTAGTCGAGCCCGTCGGAGACGACCTCCCACAGCGTCTTCTTCGGGTCGAGGTTCTCGCGGCTCTGGTCGACGTAGGAGATCTTGACGGTCTCGCCGACCTTGATGTCACCCGAGTCCGGCGTCTCCAGGCCCTGGATCATCTTGAACAGGGTGGTCTTGCCGGCGCCGTTCGGGCCGATGACGCCCACGATGCCGTTGCGCGGCAGCGTGAAGCTGAGCCCGTCGACGAGGACCTTCTCACCGAAGGCCTTGGTGAGCTTGTCGACCTCGACGACGATGTTGCCGAGCCGCGGGCCCGGCGGAATCTGGATCTCCTCGAAGTCCAGCTTCCGCATCTTGTCGGCCTCGGCGGCCATCTCCTCGTACCGCGCGAGACGGGCCTTGGACTTGGCCTGGCGCCCCTTGGCGTTGGAGCGCACCCACTCCAGCTCTTCCTTGAGGCGCTTCTGCCGCTTGGCGTCCTTCTGGCCCTCGACCTTCAGACGGGTGGCCTTGGTCTCCAGGTACGTGGAGTAGTTGCCCTCGTACGGGTAGGCGCGGCCGCGGTCGAGTTCGAGGATCCACTCGGCGACGTTGTCGAGGAAGTACCGGTCGTGGGTGATCGCCACGACGGTGCCCGGGTACTTGGCCAGGTGCTGCTCCAGCCAGTTCACCGACTCGGCGTCGAGGTGGTTGGTGGGCTCGTCGAGCAGCAGCAGGTCGGGGGCCTCGAGCAGCAGCTTGCAGAGCGCGACGCGGCGCTTCTCACCACCGGAGAGGTTGGTGACCGGCCAGTCGCCGGGCGGGCAGCCCAGCGCGTCCATGGCCTGCTCCAGCTGGGCGTCGAGGTCCCAGGCGTTGGCGTGGTCCAGCTCCTCCTGGAGCTTGCCCATCTCGTCGAGCAGCGCGTCGGAGTAGTCGGTCGCCATCAGCTCGGCGATCTCGTTGAACCGGTCGAGCTTGCCCTTGATCTCGGCGACACCCTCCTGGACGTTCTCCAGGACGGTCTTCTCCTCGTTCAACGGGGGCTCCTGGAGCAGGATGCCCACGCTGTAGCCCGGGGACAGGAACGCGTCGCCGTTCGACGGCTGCTCCAGGCCCGCCATGATCTTCAGCACGGTCGACTTACCGGCACCGTTCGGACCGACGACACCGATCTTCGCCCCCGGCAGGAAGTTCAGGGTGACGTCGTCGAGGATCACCTTGTCGCCGTGCGCTTTGCGCGCCTTGCGCATGGTGTAAATGAACTCAGCCAAGAGAAACCGTCCGGCAGCTTGAAATCTGGCAGTGGGCAGATACACCCCATCTTGCCTGAACGCCAGGCTTGGGTGTTAACCCGTTTGGTGCGGGGGCTGTGACCTGGTGCTTCGTGACCGGGCGGAGGTGGCTCGTCTGTCACTGTCGGCCGCCGTCGGGTGGCCTCGGGCACCCTCGCACGGCCCAGGGACGGCCCGGGAAGCGGGGTCCCCGCCGGCACCGCGCCGGGCTATCGTGCCGCTGTGACCAGCGCAGCGGAGCGCCCCGTCCTCTTCCTCGACGTCGACGGTCCGCTCATCCCGTTCGGGGGGTCGTACGGCTCCCCGGCGTCTGCCGGTCAGGGCAACCCGCTGCTCGACCGGCTCGATCCCGGGATCGGACCGCGCCTCCTCGCCCTGGGCTGCCCTCTCGTGTGGGCCACCACGTGGATGGAGGACGCTAACGAAGCCGTCGCTCCGCGCCTCGGGTTGCCGGAGCTTCCCGTGGTGCGGTGGCCGGAGGACTGCGCCGGCGGCGGCCCCCGCGGCGTGCACTGGAAGACCCGCCCTCTCCTCGAGTGGGCCGGCCGCCGGCCGTTCATCTGGGTCGACGACGAGATCGGCGCCCTGGACCGCCTCTGGGTCACCGCCCAGCACCCTGCGCCGTCCCTGCTTCATCGCGTCGACCCGACCGCGGGCCTCGGGGACGCCGACTTCTCGGCGCTGGCCGACTGGCTCGCCGCCGAGGGGTTCGGTCATGGGCCGCAGTGGGCGGCGGGCCGGATGTCAGTGGGCTGATGTTCACTGAGCGGCATGGAGGACTGGGGAGCGGTCCGCGCCGTCTCGGAGATCATCCGTTCGTCCGCTGCGGGCGGGCTGCCGGCGGTTTTCGAGGCGCCGGAGGGTATGGGGTTCCAGGAGCTGGTCGCCGAGGTGGCGCGGTGGGCGGGGCAGCCCCGCAATCTCGCCATGGGCGGCTACGTCGACCCGACGCTGACGGAGCGCACCGGGCTGCCGCTCGTCGAGCCGTTCGGGGATGAGCTGCTCGACCTGCGGGGCTGGGGGCGCCAGGCGCACTGGATCGGCTGCGGCCGGGTCGGCGGCGCGGGTGGGGAGCGGGTGGTCGTGGTGGTCGCGCGGCGAGCCGATCCCGCGTTCACCGGGTTGCCCGAGGGGGGCTCCTGGGGCGAGAGGCTGTGCGCCCTCACCGGCTGGGAGCCGGTGCCGCGTCCGGCGGTCGACTGGGCCGCCGTGGAGGCCGAGCTGGGCACCGCGCTGCCGGCCGACTACAAGGAGATCGTCGGCCTCTTCGGCCCGGGCGGCTTCGACGACTATGTCGATCTCCTGATCCCCGGGGTCCTGGGTATGGACCTCGTGGTCTGGGCCAGGACCGCCGTCCGGTACAGCGGCCTCTTCGAACCGTACGACTGCTACCCGGCGCCGCAGGGGCTGCTGCGGTGGGGCTCGTCGGAGCAGGAGCTGGACTTCGTCTGGCAGACCGGGGTGGGCGACGGGCCCGACGACTGGCCCGTCCTGGTGGGCGAGTTCGGCACATGGGAGCGGTACGACTGCGGGATGGGCGAGTTCCTCGTCCGGATGCTCGCGGACGTGCAGTACGGGTTTCCCACCTGCCGCCTGTCCGGTCACTACTTCCGGAGCCTCGACTCGGAGCCCTTCGAGGGCTGACGCGGGCGGCCCGTGTGTCAGGCGTCGTGCTGCTCCCGCTTGCGGAGGACCACCAGGACCGCGCCGCCGATCACCACGAAGCCGATGGCCACGCCCGCGATCACCGGGGTGACGGCGGAGCCGCCGGTCGAGGCGAGGTTGGTGTCGGGGGCCATGGTGCCGCCCACGGAGGCGGGGCTGGGGTTGTTCTGGATCTCGGTGGTCTGCGTGGTGATCGCGCCCTGGGTCTTGCAGTCGAGGACGCCGGTGAAGCGGCGGCTGAAGCCGTCCGGGCCGGTGACCGTGAAGTCGTAGGCCTGGTCCTCCTGGAGCGGCACCGTCACCGTGCGGGTCGCGCCCGCGGGGATCGTGTGCTCGACCCCCATGAGCTGGAAGGTGAAGGGCTGGTCGCCCTTGTCGCTGACGAGGATGTCCAGGGCGCCCTTGGCGCAGTTCTTGTGGGCGGAGACGGCCGGTATGGCGCCCTTGGCGGCCCAGGCGGCGGTCACGGTCGCGGAGACCGTGGACTCGCTGGAGCCGGCCAGGATCTGGGTCTGGCTGCGGCTGTCGGAGGTGAAGGCGCGGCCCACCGGCACGGTGGTGGAGGCCTGCACGGTCAGCTGCGCCGTGCCGCCCGCCGCGTCCTGGGGGATGTCGAAGTAGAGGCGGCTGCCGTCCTGTGCGGAGGTGAGCACCTTGCCGGTCTTGTCGATGATCCGCACCCCGCTGGTGGCGGCGTCGGCCGGCGGGACCACCGTGACCCCGCTCGCGTTGGTGTGCACGGTCACCGGTCCGAGCACATCGCCCGGCCGGCCGGAGACCGCGGGCGGGTCCAGGCTGAGCGAGGGCTGCGGCTCACCGGTGTTCCGGGCGCCCTTCTCCAGGTAGTCGGCGAGCTTCTCGGCCTGCGGATCGACGGCGTCCACCTTCGCGCCGTCCGTGTAGCGCCAGATGGCCACCTGGGTGCCGGCCGCCGCGTCCTGCTCGGTGAGGGTGCCCGCACCGGCCTTCCGGGCCAGCGCGGCGAGGTCGTTGACCTGCGGGTAGGAGTTCTGGAGGATCCAGCGGACCCGGCCCGCGTTCCGGTTCGTCCCCAGCGAGGTGCCGCTCCAGGAGGTCTCCTGGTAGTGGGCACCGCGCTGGGTGGGGTTGTGCAGGTCGACGCAGTACGTCTGAAGGGTGCCGCCGCCGTCCACGGACATCTCGAACAGCCCCGCGGCCACCCGCTGGTCGCCGCCGTCCGCGTGGATCACGGCCTCGCCGAAGGTCTTCAGGCCGTCGATCGTGGCCGTCGCTCCGCCCTCGGTCTGCGGTGTGGTGTCGGCCGCGGCCGTACCGGCACCGGACAGCAGTCCGGCCGCCACCAGACCGGTCACCGCGGTGGTCCCGGCCAGGCGGGACAGCACGCCGGACCGGCAGAACCCAGACAGCGCAGCAAGCACAGAATTCCCCTTCGAGCAGGACCAGTTGGCTGTGGGGGACGGTCCCACCTGCAGAATCGGCAACCCCTAGGGGCATGCCCGGCATCCTATGGACCGGGCGGGACCTCTCCCGCCGGTCCGATCATCCGATGGCGGATCCGATCCGTAATCGTTATCGCCGGGACGGCCGGTGATCTGGGCTTATCGACAAATCCACCGGTTCGTACCAGCAGTTGGCGGTGGAACCGTCCGCGAGCCGGGAGCGGTGGCGGGTCAGCGGCCGGCCCCTGCCGGGAGCCCGCGCCCGCCGACTGACGTCACGTCACCGGCTCTGGTTCCGCGGCTGGTTGCTCCTTCTCCGCCTCCTCCGGGCGCGGTGTCTCCCAGTTCGGTTCCGGGCGGGGCGGCCCCGTCGGGGGTGCCTCCGGCTTGGCCGCGCGGCGGAAGAGGGCGGTGCCACGCGACAGGTCGTGGCCGATCGCGACGGCGTCGATGTCGGCGGACGCCCATTGCTGCTGCCCCTCGCGCACCTCCGTACGCACCTTCAGCCGGCCCTGGACGACGACGGGCTGGCCCACCTCCACCGACGCGGCCACATTGGCCGCGAGCTGGCGGTTGGCCCACACCGTGAAGAAGTTGGTGTGGCCGTCCGTCCAGGCGCTCCTCTCCCGGTCCCAGTAGCGCTGGGTCACCGCCAGCCGGAACCGGGCCGACGGTCCCGCCGCCAGCTCGCGATAGGCGGGCTGCGTCGCCACATTGCCCACCACGCAGACGATCGTCTCGTTCATGATTCGCTCCCCTCCCCCGTCCGGCATCCTCCGGCCGGGCGGACACGCGTACGGGCCCGTCCCGTACGGCTGCGTCTGCCGTGCCGGCGCCTACGGTCGCCGCGGCTCTGCGCCCTGCGCTTCCGCACGTGATCCGTACACGCCCGCACGTCCCGCCGACCGCACCGCGCCCGCCGTATCCCGTATCTGCCGGCCGGGTCCGCCGTGCGATCGCCGTGACCTCAGACTGCCTCCGCCGGGCCGGGCCCGCTGAGCGCTGTGGACACCCCCGCGCCTGTGGACAACTCCGCCACCCGGACGGGTGAAAGCCCTCCTCCGCGTTGGTGATTCACCCTCCGTCACGGCCGGCCGCGGCCCTCACCTCACCTCATTCCAGCCCCGGCTCCGGCGCCGGTCCCGGCCGCTCCGCTCCGCACGACCCGGCTGTACTGCTCCCGCACCTCCCGGTAACGCAGCAGCTCGGCCGCCAGCGGATCCAGCACCCTGGCCCGGCCGCAGCTCGCCGCGGCCTCCCGCAGCCGCCGTTCCGCATCCTGGCCGTAGCGCCGTGCCGGGCCTCTGGCCGCGATCCGGCAGCCCCACTCGACCAGCGGGCCGCCGGCGATCCCGCACACCATCAGCAGCACCGGAACCCCCAGGTTCGGCGCCATGACACCCACGATCTGGCCGGCCAGCCACAGCCCGCCCACGATCTGCAACAGCGTCATCGCCGCCTGGACCAGGACCGCGACCGGCCACCAGCCCGGCCGCGGAGGCCGCCCCGGCGGCAGTCCGGCGCGTGCGGCGAGCTGGTCCAGCGCCTCCGGCAGGCCGTGCGCGCCGCGCACCGCCGCCTCGCGCACCGCCTGCGCCCAGGGCGCGGGCAGTCCGGCGGAGGCCCGGTCGGCCACCGTACGGACCGCCTGTTCCACGCGCTGCCGGGCGGTGGCCTCCTCGTCCGGCTGCTGGCGTACGAGGTGCCGGCCGGTCGCCGAGCCGCCCCGCCTCTGATACCAGCGCCACAGCCGCAGCCACGGCGTGCCGCACGCCCGGTTGGCGTTGCGCAGCCAGGCGCGCTCGGCCGCCTCGCCCGCCGCCGTCGCGCCGACCGCGTCCGCGAGCCGCGCGGCGAACTCCTCCCGGGCCTCCTCGCTGAGCCCGACCCGGCGCCCGGTGGTGTAGACGGGGCGCAGCTCGGCCGCCGCGGCGTCCACGTCGGCCCCGACACGGCGGGCGGCGGCGCCGCGCTCGGCCACGAACTGGCCGAGTGCCTCGCGGAGTTCGCCGACGCCTTCGCCGGTGAGCGCGGACAGCGCGAGCACGGTGGCGCCCGGTTCGTCGTACTCGCCGAGCGCGATGCCGTCCTCGTCCAGCAGTCGCCGCAGATCGTCCAGCACCTGGTCGGCGGCGTCGCCGGGCAGCCGGTCGACCTGGTTGAGGACGATGAACATGATCTCCGCATGGCCCGCCATGGGCCGCAGGTAGCGCTCGTGGAGGACGGCGTCGGCGTACTTCTCCGGGTCCACCACCCAGATCACCGCGTCGACCAGCTTCAGCACCCGGTCGACCTGCTCGCGATGCTCCACGGCGGCGGAGTCGTGGTCGGGCAGGTCGACCAGGACGAGACCGCGCAGCTGCGCCTCGGACTCCGGGTTGTGCAGGGGGCGGCGGCGCAGCCGGCCCGGGATGCCCAGCCGGTCGATGAGGCCCGCCGCGCCGTCGCTCCAGCTGCACGCGATGGGCGCGGCCGTGGTGGGACGCCGGACGCCGGTCTCCGAGATGGCCACTCCGGCGAGGGAGTTGAACAGCTGCGACTTGCCGCTGCCGGTGGCGCCCGCGATGGCGACGACGGTGTGCCGGCCGGACAGCTTGCGCCGCGCGGCCGCCTCGTCCAGCACGCGGCCCGCCTCGGCGAGGGTACGGCTGTCCAGGCGGGCCCGGGAGAGTCCGACCAGCTCGCGCAGGGCGTCCAAACGGGAGCGGAGGGGTCCGTCGTAGGCGAGCGGGACCGGGTTCTGGGCGCCCGGGCCGCGGCTCGTGACCTCCAGGGCGGCCCGTTCGGCGGCGAGGGCGGCAGCGGTGGCCTCGGTGACCCGCCGGGCGATCAGACCGTCGTCCCAGGCCTCGGCGGAGTCGCGGTCGCTGGAGTCGCGGTCGGCGGAGTCGCGGTCGGTGGAATGGCGGGCGAGAGAGTGGCGGGCTAGAGAGTGGCGGGCGAGGGAGTGGCGGTCGGGGCCGGTGTCGGTGTCGGCCGGCGCGTCAGCTGAATCCGCCGAACTCGCTGGTTTCGCTGAATCCGCTGCGTCCGAGGTGGGGCGGGGGGCCGGCGCTGAGGGGTGCGGGGGCTGAGGGATGGCCTGATGAGTGGCGGGGGGCTGGGGAGCCGGGTCGGTCTGGTCCCCGGTGAGGTCGTCGCTGTGCTGGTCGGTGTGCTTGTGGGTGTGCTTGTCGTGCGGTCTGTCGGGGGACTTTTCCAGCACGGGCTTCTTCTCGGCCCCGGGCTTCTCATCGGCCGCGGACAGGTCGGACACCACAGGCCGGTCAGCGGGTACGAGCCCGTCGGGCTGGGGGGTTCCCTCCCGGCCCCCTGCCTCCTCCGCGCGCGCGTGCTCCGCGCCGCCCTCCCCGCCGGTGGCCGGCGCCTCACCGGACTTCGGGAGGGCGTCGGGCTCCCCGGCCGGATGACCGATGGTGTCACTGCCGTACGCACTGCCCTGATGGCCATGCTTGCCCTGGTTGCAAGGGTTGCTGCGGTGCTCGGTGGGCCCCATGTGATCGGTGTGCTCCGTGTGGTCGTGGTCAGTGAGGGCGGTCACCGGTCACCTCTCCTTTTGCAGTACCGACAGCGCGGCGATCAGTTCGGCCTGGGGCTCGGGATGGACGTCCAGGGCGTCGAGCGGGGCGAGCCGCCGTTCGCGTTCGGCGTGCAGGACGCGGTCGACGTGCTCGTTGAGCAGCCGTCCGGCCCGGTCCCGCAGCCGTAGCGCGCCGTGCGCACCGAGCCGCTCGGCGAGCCCCTCGCCCGCGCTGCGCGCCCGCCGGCCGCCCAGCAGCGCGGTGGCGACCAGCGCGGCGACGGCCTCGGCGTCGGGCGCGACGGTCCGTTCCAGTTCGCGCACCTCGTCCTCGGCGTACTCCTCCAGCTCGCGCCGCCAGCGCCGTACCGCAAGCCCGATGCGGTGCTCGGCGTTCTCCGGGGAGGCGTCGCGCTCGGCGAGGGAGGGGGCGGCCGCGGCGGGCTCGCGGCGCCAGGCCTCGTCCACGCGTTCATCGGCGGCCGTGACGGCGCACAGCAGCAGCGCGGCGAGGCTCTCCACGAGGGCGTCGAGCAGCTCGCCGGCGGCGCAGTCCAGCGGGAAGGCGCGCCAGCGCTTGAGGGCGTCCCCGGCGAGTACGGCGCCGGACTGGAGCCGGCCGCGTACCCGCGCGTGCTCGCTGTCGTAGGCGGCCTCCACGGCCGAGGTGAGCCGGAGGGCGGCCGCGTACTGGGCGGCAGCGGCGCTGGCCAGCTCGGGCAGGCGCGTATTGAGGGAGTCGAGGATGCCGTGGGCGGTACGGGCCATGACCTGGTGCCGGGCGGCGGGGTCCTGGGCATGGTGGACGAGCCAGGTCCGCAGGGGCGCGACGGCACTGGCGGGCAGCAGCCCGGCGCCCCACGCGGACTCGGGCAGCTCGGGCACGGTGAAGCGGGGTACGTCGCCGAGTCCGGCCTTGGTGAGCAGGGCGCCGTACTGCCGGGAGACCTCGGAGACGACCTGGTGGGGCACCCGGTCCAGGACGGTGACGAGGGCGGCGTCGTACTCCTTGGCGGTGCGCAGCAGATGCCAGGGCACCGCGTCGGCGTAGCGGGCGGCCGTGGTGACCATGATCCAGATGTCGGCGGCGCAGATCAGCTCGGCGGCGAGGACGCGGTTGTCGGCGAGGAGGGAGTCGATGTCAGGGGCGTCGAGGAGGGCCAGGCCACGCGGGAGGGTGTCGGCGGTCTCGACGCGCAGCACGCGCGTGGGTTCGTCGCCGGAGAGCAGGAAGTCGTCGCCGGCGTCCTCCTGGGGCACCCACACGCGCGCGAGATCGGGCAGCACGCGCATGCCGCTGAACCAGTGATGATCCTCCGGATGGCAGACGAGGACGGGCGTCCGCGTGGTGGGCCGCAGCACGCCCGCCTCGCTCACCCGGCGTCCGACGAGGGAGTTGACGAGGGTGGACTTGCCCGCGCCCGTGGAGCCGCCGACGACGGCCAGCAGCGGCGCCTCGGGCTCCCGTAGGCGGGGTACGAGGTAATCGTCGAGCTGCGCGAGGAGTTCGTCGCGGTTGGCACGCGCGCGTGGGGCCCCGGCCAGGGGCAGCGGAAAGCGTGCGGCGGCGACACGGTCGCGCAGAGCGGAGAGTGTGTCGAGCAGCTGAGGCCGAACGTCCAAGGTCACCACATGCGAAGAATGCCCAATTTTAGGGGAATTCTGAAGCATATGGCGTTGTCTGCGCGCCGACGGCGCAGAAGGGGCAGAAGGGACTAGTGGGACACGGGCGCGGCCCAGGCATAACGAGTGCACAACACCCGGTGGCGCCGGACGCCAAAAGCACTGCACGATTCGTACCTGCCTGCGATTATCAGGACCGCTTCACCGAACCTCCACATCGAGCCACGGAGGCGAAGCGACAGGGTCGAGGAACAGGGAGCTTTATCCTTGGTCCCGTCCACCAGGCCCCCGTAGCTCAGCGGATAGAGCAGGCGCCTTCTAAGCGCTTGGCCGCAGGTTCGAGTCCTGCCGGGGGCGCCGCGACAGCCCTCCCATCCGGGAGGGCTTTTTGCTGGTCAGGGAGGGTACGGGCCGACACGACGAGGCCCCGGGCGCCCACCCTGCGCTCAAGGGCGGACTCCGGGGCCGTCCGGCTGTCACCGGGTTTTTGCGGGTGGCCGTGTCGAATACGTGTCGAAGTTTTCCGACCGTGCAAGATCAGCCAGCACCCGGCAGCTCCGTCTCCGGGAGATCACCCGCGGCCTCCAGTCGCCGCTTCAGGTCCGGCAGCTGCCCGTCGACGCACCGGGCGTAGGTCGCCAGCAGCACGGCGACGCTGTTCCCGGCCCACTCGGCCACCTGGGCGGGCGGGACACCGTCGTTGAGCCACTTCGTCAGACGCGTGTTCCGGTTGTCGTACACGCGCCGCCCGGTGGGCGACTCGAAGACGTGCGGGGGCAGTACGGCCTTGCGCGCGCTGCGCCAGGCCCGAACTCGCCCCGGAAGAGCAGGTCCCCCCGGAGGGATCAGCAGCTCGCACCACTGGGGGTCGGCGTCGGGCTCGGGAAGGGCCACGCCCTCCACCCGCATGGCGACGGCTTCCTCGGACCGGGGGTCGCATAGTACAGCGTGGCGAAGAAGGCGTGGAGCCGTTTGCCACCGCGCGGCCGGCGCCGCATCCAGTCGAGGACGGCGACGTTGAGGATCCGGCGGTTGCGCTTCCGAGACCAAGCCTCCGCCTGCTTGCCGTCGAGGCGAGTGTCGATGGCGTGCAGGACCTGGTCCACTTTCTCCGGGTCCTCCCAGGCCGAGACGGCACCTTTGAGGGCCGCCCCGGCGCCGGCAACCCGACGAGACCTCCGAGACCGGCATCGCGAGGCCACTGCCGTCTCCTGGCTCACTTCTCAGGATCAGCGAGCGCATGATCGAGGCCTCGCGATGAGACTCCTGGACGCTTTGAACGGCCTGGCCCGCATATCCACAGCCACGACGAGCACCTCATCCCAGCGGAATAAAGGCCTTCTCTCCTCCCAGCAAGGCAACTCGCTCCGCTCACCGCGTGCCAGGCAGCCGACCGGGCCGCCCGCACAGCAATCAGTCGCCTACCCGGAGAGGGGGGCACGTCGTGGGGATCCAACCGATGTAGGCAGTCGTAGCGCGCCACCGCGCCATCTTTGACAAGATTAAGCGGCGGCAAGGCCCCTCAACATGCGCTCTGCCATCGGTAGGGGCATAATAATAGTAGATCTGTTTTTGCACGACCAGACGGAACTGGTATGGCGACGACAGGCGACGCAGCAGGCCGCATAATCGCCAGGCGCTACCGTTTGCTGAGCAACCTAGGCGCCGGTGGTATGGGTCGTGTCTGGCTCGCCCATGACCAGGAGCTGGACTGCGAGGTCGCCCTCAAGGAACTAGCCGTCCCACCAGACCTCTCTGAACACGAGCTGAATGCACGCATCGCCAGAGCCCGCAGCGAGGCACGGCACGCAGCACGACTCCGGGGTAATCCCCACGTGATTACCGTGTATGACTGCGTCGTCAACGAGGATTTGCCGTGGATTGTCATGGAGTACGTGCCTGGTGCGCGAGATCTTGAGGCAGTGGTCCGTGATGACGGTCCGGTGTCGCGAGCTGTTACGGCTCGTATTGGCCTGGCGCTACTTGATGCTTTGACTACGGGCCATCAGTTGCACATTTTGCACCGGGATGTCAAGCCATCGAACGTCTTGGTGACCAGTCTCGACCCCCACGAACTCAGCAATGCAGGGAATGGACGGACACTCCTGACCGATTATGGCATTTCACTTCGGGAGGACGCCGGTGAGCCTCGCTTGACCACCGTCTCGGGAATAATCGGAACCCCCGATTACCTGGCTCCGGAACGCGCCCGCGGTGGCGACCCGACGCCCGCATCGGACATATTCTCACTCGGAGCGACTCTCTACTTTGCGGTCGAGGGGCGGGGCCCCTTTGACCGTGGTACCCCCGTCGGGACGCTCACCGCACTGCTCACCGAAGACCCCACGCCACCACGCCGAGCGGGCAACCTGGCGCCCATTCTTCTCGAGCTGCTAGCGAAAGACCCGGCCCAGAGACTTAGCCCCGAGGCAGCAACACACCTGCTCACCCAACTCACAACCGAGGGTCCGCGGACACTACAGGCAACCGTCACACAGACCAGTCACCCTGCGGCAAAGCGCTCAAACTCAAAGCATCATCCAGTCAACCCCCATATGCCAACATCAGCTGAAGACAGACCCGGTCAGGCGAAGAAGCGAATTTCCCGCCGCGCAATTATCCTCACAGCGGCAACACTTGCCGTCGGCCTGGTTTCATGGTTGACAGTAACGCTTAGCTCCACAACACAGCCACCGAATTCCAGGCCGCCACTAAGCCCCTCGGCGACTGGCCCCGTTGAACCATACGGAGACGCGGTCGGGCTGCCAGCGGAGTTGCGCCCCGGCGACTGTGTTACAGCTCACTGGAGAAGTGGAAAATTCACAGAACTACCACAACTGACTCTAGTGGACTGCACGAACGATATCCCTGACGGGCAAGTGCTAGCATCCGATGTTGCCACATCAGTCTCGGATGCCCAAGCTAATGGCTATATCCGATGCATGTCAGACGTGAAGGACACGGTCAACGCAATGGCCGATGCTCAGCCCTACTCCCTGCCGCCAACGGAGCAGGGATGGCGAAACGGGGTGCACAAAACCGCCTGCATCGTCTTCGACAAAACGGTACCCGTAACCGGGGATGTGGGTAAATTCCGTAAGCTAGGAGAACAGATCTACCTACAGAACTCGCAGATCGGCGACTGCTACGTCGATCAAACAGATAAATCAGGCAATATCACCGCCTCTTATTTGGCTAAATGCAGCTCGCCTCACGATGAGCAAACGGTAGGCTTCGTAAAGGTTCCCGCAACAACCCCGTACAAGACGGCCGAGGATAGCAGTACAGCACTCTGTCAGCGACGCTACCGCACCTACAGGACGGGGAATCACGATCTACTCGCCGGAATAAATGACCAGAGTGACTGGAATTCGGGCTTTCGATATATCCAATGCGATGTTTATCGAACCGACAATCAGAAACTTACCTCCAGTCTCATATCAGCTGCACCATAGGCAAGTTGGGGCCGGCTGGGTAGCGCGGAAGCTCGTGGGAGCCGTCCGGCGGTGACTGGGCGTTCTTCGCCCGGGCTCTGCAAGCGGCGACCGTGTACGAGTAGACCGCGCCGCATCCGCACGGCACCGGCACCGGCACCGGCACCGGCACCGGGCGCATGCCGGCTGTCGCACATGCCCCAGCCCCACACGGGCCGTTCACCGTTTGCGTGTAGCTTGGTGTTGTCCAACAAGTTGAGCAACAAGTAGGCCGACTTGTTGCTCAACTTCGGCCTGGGGCACACAATCCCGCGAGGTCGGCTCCCGAGCACGGTCCGATCTGGAGGCAACCCGGACCGGACCATGCCCGTGGAGCGGCGGTGGGTCCCGGCCGTCTAACCCACGGCCGGGCTCACCGCATCACTTGCTCCACGAGAGCGGCGACCGCCACGAGAAGGCTGAGCGCCGACAGGGTCACCTGACAGCGGTCCTGCCCCGGCCAGCGCTTTCCGGCCTTCCTGAACGATCGAACCCTCATGGCTGCTCCCCTCTTCCAGGGCACTCCTTCTCGGAGTGCTCCAACCACCCCGGCCGTCAGCCGGGACATCAGGGGGAACAGGAGCAGCGGGCACAGCCTAGCGCTCGAAGTAGCCGCAGATGGCGGGGACTTGGACGCAGCGGACAGCGTGCTGAATTATCGGCAGTACTTACGCGCGTACTTACTCAGAAAGCTCTCCGGGTTCAGGGGTCACTTTTGACCTCCGGTCACCGAAGAGGCCGCCAGACGGCCGCACAGCGATTGAGCATGAACAGACAATGAGATGAGGGCCGGTGGGTGGCGGCGCCTACCGAGGGGGAGAATGTGGCGCACGTCACATCAGCCCTCGGCATCGTTCGTCGCGACCGCCCTGCGGGACCCCGGGTCGCCCACCACAGCTCCCACAGCTCCCTCCCCCACGCACAGGCCACGACCCTCGCGCCTACGCATTAGACCGCACCTCGCGCCGGTTATCAGCGGGTCGGCGGTGGGACCTTGGTCCTATTGATGGGGTGCGAGCAGCCCTGCCACGCTGTCCCGTCATGGACGCAGCGAAAGCGGAGATTCTCTATAACCCGCGTGATCCCAGGATGCGCAGCGACCCCTATCCCTTCTATGCGCGACTGCGTGAGGCGGAACCGGTCCATCAGACGCCCTTCGGGTTCTGGGTCGTTTCCGGATATGACGAGGCCGCGCAGCTCCTCCGCGATCCGCGACTCACCAGTGAATTCCACCGGGACAAGAAGTGGGCGGAGCACCGGGGCGGCTGGGAGAGTCCCGTGGTGACGGACACCCGGATGTGGATGCTCATGCTGGACGGCGGATCCCACCGGCGCATTCGGGGTCTGGTCAATCCGGTGTTCAATGCGCGTTCCATACTGGACATGCGTCCCCGTATTTCACAGATCCTGGAGAAGGTCCTGGCCGATATGGGCGCCGGGGAGGGTATCGATCTCATCGACGCCCTCGCGCTGCCCCTGCCGGTGACCGTGATCTGCGGGCTCGTCGGGCTGCCGGTGGAGGACCGGGACCAGTGCCGGCGGTGGACCGAGGCCATCGGGCATGTCGTCGACCCCGCCCTGGACGACGCGACGCAGCAGGCCATGAACACCTCGGTGGTCGAGTTCCGCGCCTATATCGCCGAGCACCTCGCCAAGCGGCGCAGCGAACCGCAGGACGACATCCTGTCCCGGCTGATGCTGGCGGAGGTGGACGGCGAGCGGCTCTCCGACGACGAGATCATCGCCAACGTCCTGCTGCTGTTCAACGCCGGTCACGAGACGACGGTCAATCTCATCGGCAACGGCACGCTGGCCCTGCTGCGGCACCCGGAGCAGATGCAGAAGCTGCGGGAGAATCCCGATCTGATCGAGGAAGGCGTCGACGAATTCGTCCGGTACGACGCCCCGGTGCAGCTCGTCGCCCGGATCACCACCGCGGATGTCGAGGTCGGCGGCAAGACCATTCCGGCCGGGTCGAAATTGATGATCCTGCTCGGTGCCGCCAATCGCGATCCGCGCCGGTACGAGCGCCCTGACGCCCTCGACATGACCCGTACCGACATCAAGCCGCTGGCTTTCGGCGGCGGTCCGCACTACTGCATCGGCGCGCTGCTCGGGAAGCTGGAGGGACGGCTCGTCTTCAACGAGCTGCTGCGGCGCTACAGCCGGATCTCCCTCAGCACCGAGGACGTCGTCTGGCGCCCGCACGTCAATTTCCGCGGACTGACCGAGTTGCGTGTCGATCTGGTGCCCTGATTTCACACGGCTCAGGGAAGAAAGGAACCCCCCTTGCGCAGCCCCCTGTTGTCCGGCGACACCCTCACCGAATGCTTTCTGAACCACACCAAGGCCTCGCCCGACGCCGTGGCCGTCTTCCCCGGCAGCGAGGAGCGCATCTCGGCCGCCGAGCTCGCCGAGTCCTCGCTGCGGTGCGCGCTCGGCCTGATGGAGCACGGGGTCGGCCCCGGCACCATCGTCGGCCTCCTCGTCCCCACGGACGCCCGCTTCCTCAGCCTCTTCTTCGGGGCGCAGCGGGCCGGGGCCGCGTGCAGCGTCCTGCCGCTGCCCGCCGGCTTCGGCGACGAGCAGGGCACCGCCCGCCGGCTGGCCCGCATCCTGGGCGTCGCCGGCATCCGCCACCTCGTCCTCGGCACCGCCTTCCAGAGCCTCGGCGCCCTCCTCGCGGAGCAGATACCGGGCCTGGTCCTGATCGACCCCGAGGTGTCCGTCCCCGGTGACGCGCACCGGCTGCCCGCCGCCGACCCGGCCGCCCTGTCGGTCGTACAGTTCACCTCGGGCAGCACCAGCGCCCCCAAGGGCGTGATGCTCACCCAGAGCGCCATGGCGGCCGGTGTGCTGGCCTGCGCGGTCTCCGGGGAGTTCAGCCCGGACGACGTCTTCATGCAGTGGGTGCCCACCTTCCACGACATGGGTCTGGTCGGTCTCTTCTCGCATCTGCTCAACGGCGCCGACGTGCACGTCTTCACCCCGACCGCGTTCCTGCGCCGCCCCGCGCAGCTGCTGAGCTACTTCGCCGAGCACCGCGGCACGGTGATGACCGGCCCCAACTTCTCGTACGAGCAGTTCGTGGACTCCACGCCACCGGAACTGGTGAAGGAGCTGGACCTGTCCGCCTGGCGGCTCGCCTTCAACGGGGCGGAGCCGGTGAGCGCCGCCACCGTCGAGCGCTTCACCACCCATCTCGCGCCGGCGGGCCTGCGGGACACCGTCATGTACCCGGTGTACGGCATGGCCGAGGCGACCCTCGGCATCACCTTCCCCCGGCCCGGCACCGCTCCCCGCATCCTCTCCCTGGACCGGGCCGAACTGGCCGCCACCGGACGGGTTGTCCCCGTGTCCCGGGGTTCGGAGGGCGCGAAGGACGCGGTGGCGCTCGGCAGCCCGGTGCACCAGCTCGAGGTGCGGCTGGTCGCCGAGGACGGCCGGGTGTGCGGGCCCGGCGAGCTGGGCGAGGTGCAGATCGCGGGACCGGCCGTGACCTCCGGCTACTACAACGCGCCCGAGGCCACCGCGGCCGCCTTCGACGGGCGCTGGTTCCGCACCGGGGACGTCGGCTTCCAGCACGACGGCGACCTGTTCGTCACCGGACGCACCAAGGACATGGTCATCGTCCGGGGCCAGAACTACTTCCCCGACGACATCGAGGCCGTCGCCCGCGAGGTGCCCGGCGTCTACCGCAAGCGCTGCGTGGCCTTCTCCGATGTGGCGGAGGACGGCCGCGAGGTGGTCCGCGTGGTCGTCGAGGCCGACCCCAAGCAGGACGGCCCCGGCCTGGAGGCCGAGATCGCCGCCCGGGTCGTACGGGAGATGGACTTCACCGACGTCCGGGTGCATCTGGTCAAACCGCGCTGGATCACCCGTACCACCAGCGGCAAGTGGCAGCGCTCCCGCACCCGGGAACGGCTGGCCGAGCTGGCCGCCGAGACCGCCGGCACCGCCGTCGAGAACGCCTAGCGACTGTCGTCCGGGCCGCCGCCGGCCCCGGACCGAGGACCGATCGAACCGGCACGACCCGGAACCGAACCGGAGGACACCCGTGACCACCCCGTACAAGATCGAGGCCGCCCGCGACCCCGACGCGGAGCCGCTGCACAGCTACGACGTCTTCCCCGTGTACCAGTCCGCCTCCTGGGAGATGAGCGACATCCCCTGGGACGAGTTCCGGCCCGACCTGGTGAAGCCCGAGTACGTCGCCTTCGCCATGGGTGCCGTCATGGGCGAGTCCAACTCGATCGCCGCGCAGCACGGCTTCTTCAACGAGTTCGTGGACGACTACGACTTCTCGGCGTTCGTCTGCCTGTGGGGCTACCAGGAGCTCCAGCACCACCTGGCGTTCAAGAAGTGGCTGCGGCTGGCCGGCACCGATGTCGGCTACGAGCAGATCAACGCCATGCGTGCGCCGTACCCACCGGGCATCACCCCGTCGGCGACGCTCGCCACCAACATCATCTCCGAGATCGCCACCAACCACATGTACAAGTGTGTGAGCCGGTTCGCCGAGGAGCCGGTCATCGCCAAGATCATGAAGCGGGCGAGCGGTGACGAGGCGCGGCACGCGCGGGAGTTCATCCACTACACCGCCCGTCGGCTGGCCCAGCGCCCGGAGGAGCTGCCGTCGGTCCTGGAGACCTTCTACGTCTACATGGCCGACCCCGAGGGGCGTTACAACCACCCGGTCAGCAAGTTCAAGGGCAACCTCCCCGAACTCGACGGGCATGTCACCATCGACGAGGTCTTCCGCTACTTCGGCGAGGTCGACGACGGCACCGAGTGGGACCGGATCCACCGGCAGCTGTTCAACACGCTGACCGAGCTGACCGGCCGCCCGGTGGAGAAGCTCCGCGACATCCGGCGGCTGCTCGCCGAGCTGGCCACCGCCGGGAACGAGGCGTGATGGCCGAGCAGGGCACCCCCACGGCCACGGCCACCGCCCTCCCCGAGGGCACCCCGGTCGAGCTGCCCTGGCTGGACGAACCCCGCTTCGCCTGCTTCGGCTGCTCGCCGCGGAACCGGATCGGCCTGGCGCTGAAGATGTTCCGCCTGGACGACGGCCGACTCGCCACCGACATCACCTTCTCCGACGAGTACGCCTCCTACCCCTCGGTGGTGCACGGCGGCATCGTCAGCGTGCTGGTGGACGAGCTGATGGGCGACCTGATCGCCCTCGACCTGGGCATGCTGGCCTTCTCGGTCACCCTGCGCACCAAGTTCCTGCGCCCGCTCCAGGTCGGTGTCCCGTACCGGGCCGTCGCCCGCATCACCCGGGAGGCCAACGGCGTGGTGCACGCGGAGGCGGATGTCCTCGACGCGGACGGCACCCCGCACGTCATGGCCAGTTCGGCCTACCAGCCCATCAGCTCGGAGCAGGCCGAGGGCCACATGGGCCTGGCCGGCGCCGACCGCGACCGGCTCGCACACTACTTCGACCACGCGATTGGATGACCATGTCCCAGCAGACCGACCCGCGGTCCGTGTCCCTCCAGGAGTCCGCCGTACTGGACGAGGTGCGCTCCCAGACCGCCAAGGAACTCGGCATCGACATCGGCGAGATCGCCGCGGACACCGTTCTGAAGGAGCTGCCCGGCGCCGACTCGGTGCGCCTGCTCCGGGTGGTCGCGCAGATCGAGCGGGTCTACGACGTCGAGTTCGAGGACGAGGACATCTTCGACGTCCGCACCCCGCGCCAGCTCACCGACCTGGTGCTCGCCCAGGCCGGCACGGAGGGCCGATGACCACCCACGCGGACGCCGGCCCCACCCTCCACGCGGGCCGCGACGGCGACCTCGCGCTGCCCCCGGAGGAGGCGAAGCGGGCCACCAACGAGCACTACGAGCTGCCCCCCGAGGTCTTCCGGGCCTTCCTGGACGAGCGCGTCAAGTACAGCTCGGGCCTGTACCGCACGCCGGACGCGACCCTGGAGGAGGCGCAGACCGCCAAGCTGCACTTCGTGGCCGAGCGCCTCCAGCTGCGCGGCGGCGAGTGCCTCCTCGACATCGGCTGCGGCTGGGGCAGCCTGACCCTGTTCATGGCGCAGGAGTACGGCTGCGAGGTCACCGGTGTGACCCCCAGCGGACCGCAGGCCGAGTACATCCGGGAGCAGGCCGCCAAGCTCAAGCTGGCCGGCCGGGTCGACATCCGGGTCGGCTCCTACACCGACCTGGAGATCGACGGCCGCTACGACGCGGCGACCATGCTCGGGTCGATCATCCACATGCCGGACCGGGTGGCCGTCCTGCGCAAGGTGTACGGCTCGCTGCGCCGCCAGGGCCGGCTCTACCTCTCCGAGAGCTGCTTCCGCAGCGCGGAGGTGTACCGGGAGTTCGCCGACCGGCCGGGCACCAAGCACGTCACCGAGACCATCTTCGGTTTCGCCGACATGGTGCCCTTCTCCCACCTGGTGGGGGCGGCGGAGTCGGCGGGCTTCAGCCTGGAGGCGCTGGACGACCTCACCGCCCACTACCACCGCACCATCGAGGACTGGCACCGTCGCGCGGAGGCCAACAGCGACCGGATCGAGGCGGTCGCCCCCGGTATGACCGAGCCGCTGCTGCGCTATCTGCGCACGGCCAACGCCGGCTGGGGCTACACCTCCAAGCACTACGCCCTCACCGCCTCGAAGTCCCGGCTCGGCCCCAGGACGGCGACATGACCGAGACGGCCGTACTGGACGATCTGCTGCCCGCGCTGGAGATGCACGAGCTCGTCGACCAGGCGGTGACCCGGGCCGGCGAGCGGACCTGGACCCTCGCCGAGCTGGACTGGGACGGGCTGCGGCCGGAGCGGCTCACCGAGGCCGACCGGTCCGCGGTGCGGTTCATCACCTTCGTCGAGGACCACATCCCGGGCTATCTGTCCCACTTCCTGGAGGCGTTCCCGGTCGGCGGCGCCGAGCAGGAGCTGGAGCGGTTCGGGTTCAACCGGGAGTACTTCCGCTTCCTGGTCGCCTGGGCCAACGACGAGGAGCGGCACGCCTCTGCGCTCAGCCGCTACCAGGTCGAGACCGGCATGGCGACCCGGGAACAGGTGCTCGCGGACCTCGCGGAGGAGGGGCGCAAGAAGTTCACGCTGCCCTATGAGCATCCGGTGCAGTCCTTCACGTACACGCTGGTGCAGGAGAAGGCGACGCAGCTGTTCTACCAGCGGTTCCGGGAGACGGTCAGCGAGCCCTTCCTGAAGGACCTGCTCGGCCGGCTCGCCCGGGACGAGGCGCGGCACTTCGCCTTCTACAGCAACCTGGTCGGCGCGTACGTGGCCAGGGACGGCGCCGCGGCCGTCCCCGGGCTCAAGGACGTCATCGCCACCTTCCGGATGCCGCTCGCCGACACCATGAAGGGGTACTGGCGCTGGTCCCTGAAGGTCGCCGACGCCACCTCCTACGACCACACCGAGTCGTACGACGCGGTGGTGCGGCTGGTGCGCGGCTTCGTGGACACGCCCGGCGAGCCGAGCGTGGCGGATCTGGCCTCCTTCGTGCAGGCGATCCGGCGCGTGCGGTGAACCCGGACGGCGCCCGGACCCTGGTGGTCAGCTGCGACTGGGCCGGCCGGTCCGCGCCCGAGGAGCTGCTCGGGGAGCGGGAGCGGGCCCATGCCGCGGGGCTGCGCGGTGGCCGGCGCGCCGAGTGGGTCCGTACCCGGCTCACGGCGAAGGCGGCGGTGCGCTGGGCCACCGGGGTGCCCGGCGCCCAGATCCTGCCCGGCCCGGGCGGTGCTCCCCTGCTGTGGGGGGCGCCGCCCGGGCCGGTCGTCTCGCTGGCCCACTCCGGGCAGCTGGCCGCCTGCGCGGTCGGGTACGGGGATGGGGATCTTGGCCACCCGGTCGTCGGGGTGGACGTGGAGCCGGTGGACGCCCGCAACGGCATCCTGCTGAACCGGCTGCTCGGCCCGGACGAGACGCCGTGCGTGGTGCCGGGGAGGCCGCGCCGGCCGCTGCCGCCCGGGCTGCTCGCCACGGTCCTCGCGGCCTGCAAGGAGGCCGCGCTCAAGGCGTACCGCGGGCCTTCCCCGTCGCTGCGCGACTATCCGCTGAGCCGGGGCGCCGACGGCCGGCTCCGGGTGCGGGTGGCCGGCGCGCGGCACGGTGAACTCCGCGTGTGGTGGTCCTGCCGGGCGGGCCGGGTGACGGCGGTCTGCGCTCCCGGCCGGCTGGTGCCGGTCCGCCGCACCGTCCCCGCCGACCGTGTCCTCGCGGCCCTGCGGGACGCCCGCCCCCGGCCGCCGGAGCACTGAGGTGCCCCGCCGGCCGAACGGCGTACGACGCACTGGGCGCCCTGTTCCCGGGACGGCCCGAAGACGCGCCCTGCGGGGCCAGCGGGACCGTGGGGCGAAGAGGCGGGGGTGGCGCGAAATCGCCCCGCCGGAGCCTGAGTCCGGCGTGCCGGTGGGGCGTCGGGGGCTCGCGGGCGGCCCGGGGTGCCCGGCGCGAGGTGGCCGGGCGGAGCGGCCGGGGGCCTCAGTGGCGGATCACGCCCGTGCTGTCGCCGCGCAGCACCGTCTCCCCGTCCTGGTTGAGGATCTCGATGTCGAACTCCACCGCCGTCCCCGAACGGACCTCCTTCAGCGCGCGCACGGTCACCTCCGCGGTGATCGTGTCGCCCGACCAGACCGGCTTCAGGAACTCCCAGCCCATGCGGCGCGCGATGAAGTGCAGGCTGCCGCCGATCTTCGTGGCGAGCGAGGCGGTGAGCAGTCCATGGGCCATGGCCCGGCCCTCGTCGGGCAGATGGTGCCGGCCGCGGTCGCCCGCGAGGTCGGCGAAGGCGGTGATGTCCTCGACGGTGATGAGCCGCTGTTCGCGCAGCACCTGGCCGACCACGAGGTCGGGGGCCGCGCCGCTCATCGGTCTCCCTCCGGGCCGGCCGGGGCCGCGGGACGCTTGCTCCGCACCAGGCAGCTGCTCTTGCCCACGGCGCACAGCTTGCCGTCGGAATCCACCACGCGGCAGCTCGCCAGGCCGCGGTTGCGCCCCAGGTGCACGACCTCGGCGTCGACGGTGACCAGACCGGACGCCTCGTGCACCGGGCGCAGGAAGTCCACGTTCAGATCGAGGGTGACGATGTCCTTGTCCTCGGGGATCGCGGACAGGATCGCGCAGCCGAGGGCGGAGTCGATGAGGGTCGACAGGATGCCCCCGGAGAGCAGTCCCAGATGGTTGGTGAAGAAGTTCTTGACCGGCATGGTGAACTGCACGGTGCCGGGGTCGGCTTTGACGACGGCGATGCCGAGGACTTGTGCGACGGGCGGCGCGACGATCTCACCGGAGACCAGCCCACGCAGATATGACAGTCCCGTCGCGTCGGCCTGGGTGGCGAAAAGCGGCCCCTGGTCCCGCCATTCGAGCGTGGCGGTGTGTGTGGTGGGGGCATGTACCTCTGACACTTCGCTCCTCCATGTGAGCGCCGGACATGAGGCCGCCAGTCTGGCAGCACCTCCGATGAGCCGCAACACGCCTCTTCATGCTGTGAGTTGGAAACCGAAGAAGCAATGAGACAAACGTCCCGGTCTTTTCTTCCTTGACAGTCGCCAATGGGTCGACGTTTGATGAAAAAATGTCCGGGGGCACCGATCCACGATTGGATTGATGACGTCGATGATCACTGAAATCGAATCCTCACCCAGCCGATATGCCCGCCTTCTGGGGGTGGGCTCGTATCGCCCGGGCCGGGTGGTCGGAAATGAAGAGATATGCAGGTTCATCGATTCCGACAGTGCATGGATCGAGGCCCGGTCCGGGATTCTGACCCGGCATTTCGCCGAGCCCGGCGAAACGGTGCCCGTCATGGCGGCACGGGCCGCCGAGAAGGCGCTGAGCGCGGCCGGCCTCACCCCGGCGGACGTCTCCTGCGTCACCCTGTGCACGATGTCGTACCTGCATCAGGCACCGCCCGCGGCGGCGGCCTGCGCCGCGGAGCTGGGGGCGCGCGGGGCGGCCGCCTTCGACCTCGGCGCGGCCTGCGCCGGGTTCTCCCACGGCCTGGCCGTGGCGGGCAGCCTGGTGGCGAGCCGGCAGGCGGAGTACGTGCTGGTGGTGGGCACGGAGCGGATGAGCGACATCGTCGACCCGTACGACCGCTCGACGGCGTTCATCTTCGGTGACGGGGCGGGGGCCGCCGTGGTCGGCCCCGCGGACGAGCCGGGGATCGGGCGCGCGGTGTGGGGCACCGACACCGACCATCTGCGGGCCATCGAGCAGAGCCGGTCCTTCGCGGAGCTGCGCGAGGACCGCCTGGTGCGCTGGCCGTTCCTGGAGATGGCCGGCCAGGAGGTCTTCCGCTGGGCGATCGGCGCCGTCGGCGAGGTGTGCGAGCGGGCGCTGCGCGCGGCCGGGGTGACGGTGCACGACATCGAGGCCTTCATCCCGCACCAGGCCAATGTGCGGATCATCGACGCGGCGGTGAAGGCGATGGGGCTGCCGGCCTCGGTCGAGGTGGCGCGGACGGTACGGGACGACGGGAACGTCTCCGGCGCCTCGATCCCGCTCGCGCTGGACACCCTGATCGCCGCCGGCCGGATCAGGCCCGGGGCGCTGGTGCTCACGGCCGGCTTCGGGTCGGGTCTCAGCTACTCGGCGCAGGTGCTCGTGGCCCCCTGACGCGGGCTGCCCACGGATGTGCGCATGGGCCGGCTCCTCCCCGGCGCGGGGCGGGGAGCGGGCCCCTTCGCGTGTCCGGCGCCTGTCGTGCGGTTCGCGCAGGCCTGGCGGCGGACAGCGGCACAGCCCCGGCGACGGTGGTGGCCGCGGCTGCGTGCGGGCGCCTTCGGTACTCGGGCACCCTCCACTCCTCAGGCGTCTTCGGCGCTCGGGCGCCCCGGGCCGTCCTGCCCCGGCTCGAGCCCCTCCATCTCGCGCAGCTGGTCCAGAACCACCTTGGCGAATTCCAGGCCTTTCGGCGACAGGCCCACCGCGCGCATGGCCACACCGGTGACCCCGGCGCGGTCCAGCGACTGCACGTCCTGCTGGGTCAGGCCGGCGTCCCGCCAGGCCGCGAGTTCCTCCAGTCTCTTCTCCGTGCGCGCGGCCGACTCGTCGTCGAAAAAGTACGAGACGGGAACCCCGAAGAACGTGGCCAGGGCGTCGAGGTGATGGAGGCGCGGATTTCCTCGCTCACCCTTGCGCAGATAGGCGATGTACTGCTTGGAGATATCGCTGCCCTGTTCCCGGATGGCGCGGGCGACCTCCTCGTTGCTGAAGGGGCCGCGGCCACGCGGGTGGACGGTTTCGAAGAGGCGGTTCAGCCGCTGAGCCAGCGATCCGATCGCTTCTGTCCCCATTTGTCCCTGCTCCTCTGGTCTCTGCGCTGACAACTGGAGGCGTGCGTGGGGGGTCTTGGCGGCCACACCAGTTGACGAGGTGATGACGGCGACGTAGGCTCCACGAGAGTTCGATGAGCCTTTCATGGTACATCGCTCGAAGACTACCGCAAGTAATGAGCACTTCGAATCTGCTTGCGTGCACTGGTCGTTGAGTGCATCTGCGTCCTACGGCAGGGACGGCCGGAGACGAATCCCGAAGAACAGCGCGGCTTTCGAGTGGCGCCCGGCGCCGTGCGCGGTCATATTCCGCGTGCATTCGCTGGGTCGCTGTTTCTCATGCCCTTACACCGACAAGGGGGAAGCACGACGTGGAAGAAGCACTGACCACGGAACTCACCTGCCGGGAATCAGGTGTTCTGCGCTTACTGGCCGAAGGGCTGAGCAACCGGCTCATCGCCCGCAGACTCGGCATCTCCGAAAAGACCGTCAAGAACCACCTCAGCGGTATCTATCCGAAGATCGGGGCCGACGACCGGACCCAGGCCGCGCTCTACGCCCTGCGGCTGGGGCTGACCGGAGCCGACGCGGACGCGCCACCGGCCGACTGCGACCTGACCGCCCGCGAGCGGGGCGTACTGCGGCTGCTGGCCCGGGGGTTGAGCAACCGGCTCATCGCCCGCAGACTCGGCATCTCCGAAAAGACCGTCAAGAACCACCTCAGCGGTATCTATCCGAAGATCGGGGCGGGCGACCGGACCCAGGCCGCGCTCTACGCCCAACGGGTCGGTCTCGCCGCCTGACCGAAAACCGGCGGCCGGGCCGGATCTTTCTCTGTGGGCATCCCCTGTCACATGATGGAACCCTGAGCAGTGTCGTGTGGATGGGGGATCGATGATGAATCGCCGAGGTCTGCGCCGGAAATGCACCCGCCTGATCGAGGGTCTGAATCTGAGCGTCCCCTTTTCCCTGGAGGACCTCTGCCGTCAGACGTCCGAGCGGCGGCGACGCAGGATCCGCCTGGCGCCACTGGCCTTCCCGGCCAGTGGCCCGGCCGGACTCCTCGTCTCGACGGCCTCCGTCGACTACGTGTTCTACGAGGCGCACACCACGCCCACCCATCAGAACCATGTCGCCGTCCACGAGCTGGGCCACCTGCTGCTGGGCCACTCCGGCACCGACCCGGCCGGGGACGGCGCCGAGGTCCCCGGCGGCACCCTCCTCCCCGACGACATCGACCCCGCGCTCATCCGGCACATGCTGGGCCGCACCCACTACAGCCGCCCGGACGAGTACGCCGCCGAGTACTTCGCCACCCAGGTGCTGCGGCTGGTCAGCGGTGCCCCGCTGGACACCGCCGCCGTACCGCCCGACATGCGTGACCTCGTGGGCCGGCTGGAACGCTCGCTCCGCCACACCACCGGTCCGCTGAGGTGACCAGCACGCTGGAACACGTCTTCAGCTGGACCCACACCCTCAGCGGCGTCATCAGCCTGAGCGCCTTCGGCTACAAGTGGCGTGACCTCAGGCGCGATCCGGGCAACCTGGCGCTGCGCGCGCTGTGCGGCACCCGCCTCTTCAACGGCATCGCCTATCTCTTCCTCGCCCCGGTGTCGTACCGCATGCTCGGACGGCTGACGGGGGTGCCCAACCTCGGCACGCTCCTCGGTCACAGCTCCATCGTGCTGGCCGCCCTGTCCGCGCACGTGATGGTGACCGGCTGGTTCCACTCGCCCGAGGAGGCCAGACGCCGGCTGCCCCGGGTGGCCGCGCTCTACCTGTCGGCCATCGCCGCGATGACCGCCCTCTTCCTCGCCACCCCACTGCCCGGCGCCCACCCCGTCGACTTCGAGGTGCACTTCGCCACCCGCCCGGCGGCCGGCGCCTATGTGCTGCTGTTCCTGCTCACGTACGGGCTCAACCTCGCGAACACGGCACGGCACGTCTGGCCCTCCTCCCGCGCCGTGGCCCGGCCCCGGATCGCGCAGTCGCTGCGGCTGTCCGCGGTCGGGGCCTTCTTCGTCCTCGGCTTCATCCTAGGAAAGCTGGTCGGGCTCGTGGGCCGCTGGTGCGGGCAGACCACCTGGGACCAGGCGGCCGTCCTGTGGAGCCCGGTCATGGCGAGCACCGGCTCCCTGGTGATCGTCCTCGGCTACACCCTGCCCGGCTGGGGGACGGGCCTCGCCACCCGGCTGGAGCACCACAGGTCCTACCGCACCCTGCACCCCCTCTGGTCGGCCCTGTGCGAGGCCGCCCCGGGCATCGCCCTGCTGGAGCCCCGCTCCCCGCGCTTCGCCCTGTGCGCGAAGGACCTGCACACCCGGCTCTACCGGATGGTCATCGAGATCAGGGACGGCCAGCGGATGCTGCGCCCCTATGTGTGCGACGTCTGCGAGGACCGGCTGCGGGCCGGGCTGCGCGCCTGGCGCCCGGGGCAGGGGGACGACGCGGACGTCCTCCTGGAGGCCGCGGTCCTCGCGCTGACCGTACGCCGGAAGCGGACCGGCCACCAGCCCTCCGGCACCTGGTCCGGTCCCGGCTCGCGCCAGTCCGGCAGCGAGTTCGCCGACGAGCTGGCCTGGCTGCGGCAGGTGGCCGAGGCCTACGCGCGCGTGTCGGCCGACCGGGGCCCGCTCTCCGCCCTCCCGCCCTGCGACTGCACGGTGGCATCCGGCCCGGACGGCACCGACGGGCCCCCGGCCGAGGAGCGGCCGCACCCGCGCACCACCGACCCCAGCCGGAAGGCATGAGCCGCGCGGAGGACGTCGACCCCGGCCGCTACCGTGCCGTCACATCAGTCAGAGGGGCCCCGGTGCGCGGAACCCACGGCCGGGGCAGCAGTGCCCGAGGGGAGCCGATGGACACCACAGAGCAGACCGGCGGTACGGCGCGAAGCGGCACCCGGGACTTACCGTCCCGGCTGGTGGCCCGCGGACTGCTGCCCGAGCCGGGCCCCAAACGCGCCCTGGCAGCCGCCACCTTCGTCAACATGATCGGCAACGGCCTCTTCATGACCGGCGCCGCGCTCTTCTTCACCCGCTCGGTCGGCATACCGGTCGCCCAGGTCGGCGCGGGCCTGGGCATCGCGGCCCTGGTCGGCCTGGTGGCCGGCGTCCCCGTGGGCCATCTGGCGGACCGGCGCGGTCCGCGCGAGGTCTACCAGGGCGCGCTGACCGTCCAGGCCGTCGCGATGGCGGCCCTGGTCCTGGTCCACTCCTTCGTCTGGTTCGTCGTCTGCATGTGCCTGGTCGAACTGGCCAACTCGGCCGGTACGGCCGCCCGGGGACCGCTGACCCGCGCGGTGGGCGCCCCCCACCCCACCCGGTACCGGTCCTATCTGCGGGCCCTGAACAACATCGCCGCCGGGTGCGGCGCCCTCGCCGCCGGTGTCGTCGTCCAGCTGGACACCCGCGGCGCGTATCTCTCGCTGGTCCTCGGCAACGCCGCCACCTTCCTGGTCTGCGCGGCCATCGCCACCCGCATCCCGTCCCTGCCGCCGGTCGGCGCCCCGGCCGAGGGCGACCGCTGGACCGCCCTGAAGGACCGGCCGTACCTGGTGCTCACCGCCCTGGACGGGATCATGTCCATCCAGAACCAGGTGCTGGTCTTCGCCCTGCCCCTGTGGATCATCGGGCACACCCAGGCGCCGCGGTGGTTCGTCGGGGCGAGCGTGGCCGTCAACACGGTGCTGGTGGTGTGCCTCCAGGTGCGGGCGAGCCGGGGCATCGACAGCAACGCGGCGGCCGGCCGCACGGTGCGCCGCGCGGGGCTGGCGTTCCTGGTGGGCATGGCCCTGATGGCGGTGGCCGGCGGGGCGCCCGGCTGGCTGGCCGCGGCCGTCGTCGCGGTGGGCGTGGTGGTGCACACCTTCGGCGAACTGTGGCACACGGCGGCCTCGTTCGAGCTGTCCTTCGGTCTCGCCCCGGCGCACGCCCAGGGCCAGTACTCCGGCCTGTACGGCATCGGACAGGGCCTGTCGAACGCGGTGGGGCCGCCGCTGCTGAGCATGGTCTGCATCGCCGGGGGGCGTCCCGGCTGGCTCGCCATGGGCGGTGTCTTCCTGGTCGTCGGGCTGCTCATGCCGTACGTGGTGAGCTGGTCGGACCGCACCCGGCCGCGGACCGCCCCCTGATCGCGCTCAGCATGGGCGCGTGTGCGGACGCAACCCTTCCGCAGCAACGTGCAGTTGGGACTTAGGTCCTATTCTGGGGGCGCTGCTCAGCTGACAGGATGAGGGACGCCGCGAGCACGAGGGCGGCGTTGTGCCGGAGTCGAGCCGACCTGCCGGCGTCGCCGACCGGCCGCACCTGTCACTGGACACCGCGAGCAGTGAGGGCTGGCATTCTTCATGTCGGGCAAGATCCTGTTCCTGAACCGGTGGTCCCGGCACCCTGACGTCCGCCGCTGGGAGAACCGACTCGCCTCTCCCGAGGACCTCTTCGACCCGGACCGGGACCATGTCACCTATGTCTGCGACGACAAGGGGCGAAGCGGTATCCCGGCCGACGCGGACCGCGTGCACGTCGTACCGGACTTCACCGACCTGGACGACGTGCTGGCACGCGTCGACGGCATCGTCCGTGCCGAGGGCCCGTTCGACCATGTCATCGGGTTCTCCGAGTTCCTCCTGGAGCTTGCGGCGACGATCCGGGAACGGCATGGGATCCCCGGTGCCACGGTCGAGCAGACCGCCCGGTTCCGCGACAAGACCGTCATGAAGTCCGTCCTGGCCGAGGCCGGGCTGCGGGTGCCGCGCTGGGCGGAGTGCCGCTCGACCGACCAGGTCCTCGCGGACGCCGAGGAGCTGGGCTTCCCGCTGATCGTCAAGCCGAAGCGGGGAGCGTCCAGCCTCGGGGTGCGCGAGATCGCCTCGGCCGGTCAGCTGCGTGCCCTGTGCGCGGAGCAGAGCCTGGACGGGTACGAGATGGAGGAGTTCGTCCAGGGCGACATCCTGCACGTGGACGGCGTACTGGACCAGACGGGCAAGCCGCTGTTCCTGTGCACCTCGCGCTATCTCTCCACCTGTCTGCGGTTCGAGCTGCTCGGGGAGCCGCTGGGTTCGGTGCTCCAGACGGACCCGGAGGTCCGGGCGCGCTGCGAGGACTTCGCCCTGCGCTGTCTGAGCGCGCTCGGCCTGCGCGGCTCCGCGTTCCATCTGGAGCTGTTCGACACCGGGCGGGAGCTGGTGTTCCTGGAGGTCGGCGCGCGGGTGCCGGGAGCGGACGTCCCCTACGTCATCCACGACGTGCACGGGGTCAACCTGTTCCGGCTGTGGGTCGACGTCCTGCTGGGCCGGCCCGTCCAGCCGCCCGCGCCCGACCTGTCCCGAAGCGGGGGCTGGCTGACGATCCCGGGGCCGCGGCCGCTGCCGCAGCGCGTGCTCTCCGCGACCCCGCTCCTCGGCCGGGTCCCCTTCCTCTACCGGGAGCTGGTGCCCGAGCCGGGGGATGTCCTGGTCGAGCAGGCGGGCTCGTACGCGACGCTCCAGGGCGGGCGCTTCCTCTTCCGGGGCGGGCCGCAGGAGCAGATCGAGGCCGCCGTACAACGGGTGCTCGACGCCTACCGGCTGACGGCCGAGCCGGCCGCCTAGCCCCGGGGGGAGACGTCCGCCCCTCGACCGAAGTATCGATTCACCACAGCGCCGTTCCGCAGTACCGATCCGCAGTCCAAGCATCGATCCGTGGAGGAAGACGCGTGAGTCAGCCGAACCATGCCGAGCTGGTCGACAAGAAGCTGGTCGTGTTCGCCGAGGAGTGCTTCGGCCTGTTCACGAGCAAGGTCGCGGCCTCCCTCCTCCGCTACCGCGCGGACCGTGTCGTCGCCGTGATCGACAGCGCCCAGGCGGGCAAGACCGTGCAGGACGTGCTCGGTTACGGCGGTTCGATCCCCGTCGTCGCCCGGCTGGAGGACGTGCAGCACCTGCACCCCGAGGTGCTGGTCATCGGCAAGGGGCTGCACTCCGCCGACCTGCCGGAGAACTGGCGGCCGCATCTGCTGTCCGCGCTGCGGGGCGGCCTGCACATCATCAACTCCATCCACTTCCGGCTGCGCACCGACCCGGAGCTGGCGCGGGCCGCGGACGAGAGCGGCAGCATCATCTGGGAGACCAAGGACGCCCCCGAGGTCCCGCTGAACAAGGCCCGGGTGCTGGATCTGGACACCTGGATCATCCACACCTGCGGCAGCGACTCCAACATCGGCAAGAAGACCACGGGCCTCCAGATCTGGCAGGAGGCCAACCGCCGGGGCATCGCCACCGGGTTCGCGGCGACCGGGCAGAGCGGCATGATGATCTCCGGCCACGGTGTCGCCGTCGACGGGGTGCCGGGCGACTTCATGGGCGGCGCCGTGGAGCAGGTGGTGCTGGGCGCCGCGGCCGGGAACGACTGGGTGGTCGTGGAGGGGCAGGGCTCGCTCAACCACATCGGCGCGAGCGGTGTGGCCCTGGCCATCCTGCACGGCTCCCTGCCGAACGTCCTGGTCTTCTGCCACCGGCTGGGCGCGGAGCGTACGAAGGTCTGGGACACGCCCATCATCCCGCTGCCGGAGCTGATCCGGATGAACGAGGAGCTGACCGTCTTCGAGCGGCCCGCGAAGGTCGCCGCGGTCAGCGTCAACAGCGCCGGGTTCTCCGACGAGGACTTCCGGCGGGAGGCGGAGAAGCTGGAGGCGGAGACCGGGCTGCCGGTCGTCGACCCGTGCCGCGACGGCGGCGCCGGCCGGCTGGTGGAGATCCTCCAGGAGCACCAGCGCACCACCGCGGAACTCCAGCGCGCCCGGATCACCCGGGTCCTTCGCTGACCGCCCGCCCTTCGCTCGCTGCGCCCCCGCGGCGCAGTGCGTATGCAAAGGAAGTGCACACGTGGAGAAAGCAGTTCTGCTGCTGATGCACCAAGGCAAGTCCTTCACCGAGGAGGCCGCGGCGGCGGCCGCGCGGCTCGGTCTGCCGCTGGTCGCCGTCAGCTCCCGCCCGGAACACCCCGAGGCGCTGGCCGAATCCCGTCGGCACCTCGCGGACTGCGTGGTCACCGAGGACCCGGTGCTCGGCTTCGGCGACGTCGAGAAGGCGGTGCGCGAACTCGCCACGCGGGGTTACACGGTCCAGGCGGCCCTCGCCACCTTCGAGGGCTACCGGCTGCTGATGGCCGAGCTGAACCAGCTGCTCGGCGCGCACGACTCGGCCGTGGCCGCGCTGCGGCTGTGCCTGGACAAGTTCGAGCTGCGCCGGTTCCTCTTCGAGCGCGGACTGAGCGAGGTGCGCGGCACCCGGCTGACCCCCGGCACGGTCCCCGACCTCGACCCCGCGACCCGGTGGTTCGTCAAGCCGGTGCGCGGCGCGTCGTCCTTCGCGGCGTTCACCCTGGAGGATCCGAAGGACCTGGCGGACCTGCCGGCGATCCAGCAGCAGATGCGCAGTGACCGCCGTATGCAGGCGATCTTCATGGAGCAGTACGACTTCCTGGTCGAGGAGTACGTCGAGGGGCCGGAGTTCAGCTTCGAGACGGTCGTCCTCGGCGGCGAGGCCCGGCATCTGTGCGTACACGAGAAGGCGCGGGTGGAGCGGCACGCGCGGACCACGCTGGAGGCGATGTCCATCAGCCCGCCGGTCTGCCTGGACCGCGAACTCGTCCTGGAAGGCGCGGAGTTCGTCTCCAGCTGCCTCGGCGCGCTGCGGGAACTGGGGCTCAGCGCGGGCGCCTTCCACATCGAGGCCAAGTACTGGGCGGACCGGGGGCGCTGGGAGATCATCGAGATCAACCCGCGGATGGGCGGCAGCCTGATCGATGCCAGCGTCCAGGCGGTGACCGGGTGTTCGCTGCTGTCCCTGTGGACCGAGTCGCTGCTGCTGCCCGCCGACGGCACGGACGCCTTCCTGGCCCGCCTCACCGAGGTCTCGCAGCTGGAGGCGCTCCGGGCCGGCACCGCCACCCGAGGCACCCTCTTCCTCAGCAAGTACGGGGAGAAGGGCCGGACCGTCGACGCCATCGGCTTCGACGCGCCCACGCGCCCGCCCCGGATCCTGAAGCTGCACGTCGAGCCGGGCACCCGGCTGGACGAGTCGGACCGGGCGATCTGTCTCATGGACGCGCTGTGGGACGTGGCGGCCGCCGACCTCGCCGCCGAAATCGACTTCCTCGACCGCCACGCGACGGAGCATTTCCATGTCCGCTACCGCTGAGCCGACCGGCACCGACGACCCCAACGACCCGGTCTTCGACCTCCACACCGGCGGCAAGCTGGAGATCCGTGCCACCGTCCCGCTGCGCGACCGGACGGACCTGGCCCGCGTCTACACCCCCGGCTTCACCCGGGTCGCCCAGCGGATCGCCCGCGACCCCGAGGAGGCCCGCCGGTTCTCGGTCAAGCGGAACACCGTCGCCATCGTCACCGACGGCACCGCCGTGTCCGGCCTGGGCGACCTCGGTCCGCTGGCGGCACTGCCCGTCATGGAGGGCAAGGCGCTGCTCTTCAAGGAGTTCGCGGGCATCGACGCCTTCCCGCTCTGCCTCGACACCCATGACGTGGACGAGATCGTCCGTACGGTCGCCTGCGTGGCGCCGACCTTCGGCGGCATCATGCTGGAGGACATCGCCGCGCCGCGCTGCTTCGCCATCGAGGACCGGCTCCGCGCCGAGCTGGACATCCCCGTCCTCCACGACGACCAGCACGCCACGGCGGTGGCCGCCACCGCCGCGCTGATCAACGCGGCCAAGGTCGTGGACAAGGACCTCGCCGGCCTCAAGGTCGTCATCGCCGGCACCGGCGCCGCCGGCACCTCGACGGCCCGGCTCTTCATGGACGCCGGGGTGCGCCGCATCGTCGCCTGCGACCGCCAGGGCGCCCTGCACCGCGGCCGCCCCGACCTCGCCGGACTCGGCGACGCCAAGCGGTGGTTCGCCGAGCACACCAACCCCGGGCAGGAGACCGGTTCGCTGCGCTCGGTGCTGGCCGGCGCCGATGTGTTCGTCGGCTACGCCGGGCGGGGTGTGCTCGCCCCGGAGGACCTGCGCACCATGGCCGCGCGGCCGGTGGTCTTCGCCCTGTCCAACCCCTCCCCCGAGTTCCTGCCGGACGAGGTCGACGGCATCGCCGCGATCCTCGCCACGGGCCGCAGCGACCTGCCCAACCAGATCGACTGCGGGCTGTGCTACCCCGGCATCTTCCGGGGCGCCTTCGACGCCGGGGCGCCCCGCATCACCGAGGCGATGAAGACCGCCGCCGCACGGGCCATCGCCCAGCTGGTCGACGAGGCCGCGCTCGACCGCGGCCGGATCGTCCCCGACATCTTCGACGGGGTGGCCCCGCACGTGGCGAAGGCGGTCGCCGAGGCCGCCGCCGCGCCGGACACCACCCACCCGTCCTTCCCGCTGTGATCCGTCCCTCCGCCCGTCCGCCCGCCGACCCGAGCGCGGCGGACCGGCGACACCACAAGGAGACCGCGATGAACCGCGTGCAGAACACCGGGATCACCCATCCGAAGCCGTACTTCGCCGACGAGGAGCAGAGCCGCAAGGCGAAGGCCGAGCTGGATGCCTACATGGACAAGAAGATGGAGGAGTGGAAGAACACCGTTCCGTTCGCCTCCCACATGACGGACCCGGAGCTCCACGAGGCCTACTACAAGCGCACCCTCATCGAGCATGTGTGGCGGATCCGGCTCTCCCGCGTCAGCCAGTCCAAGGCCATCTACAAGATCGCCCAGATCTCGCCCAAGGCCGCCCACGACTACGCGCACTACCAGGCCGACGAGATGCTCCACGACAAGCTGTACATCAGCGACTGCGAGTCGGCCGGCATCACCCTGGACGAGATCTACAACACCGAGCCGTACCTGTCCACGCGCCTGTTCGAGGGCTTCTTCTACTACGCCCTGGAGCACGAGGGCCCGCTCGCCCCGGTCGTCTCCAACTACCTGGTGGAGTACACCCAGGCCAAGCTCCAGCCGGCGATCGTGAAGAACCTCCAGGAGCGGCTCGGCAAGGAGAAGGTCAAGGGCCAGGCCGCCCACCTCCACGTGGACACCACCGAGGACCACTCCATGGAGATGTGGAAGGTCCTGGAGCAGCTGATCTTCAGCGAGGAGGACTACCGCAAGGTGTTCAAGTACCTGGACGACGTCCAGGAGATCCTCGCCATGTTCTTCCGGGAGATCTACGAGGACACCGTGGCCAAGCACAAGGAGTCGGCCGCCGCCTGACCCGGCCCGACGGGACGGGCGGCCCCCGCCCGTCCCGGTCCTCGTCCACGACCGAGAGCACCCGGAGACGGAATGCTGCTGAGGGTTGAACCCATCGCGAAATTCTCGGGGACGTTCCGTGTCCCCTCCTCGAAGCCGGAGACGCAGCGGGCGATCCTGGCGAGCACCCTCGCCGAGGGCCGCTCGCGCATCGCCAACGACCTGCGCTGCGACGAGACCGAGACGATGAAGAACGCCTGCCGTGCGCTGGGCGCCGAGATCGTCGAACACGACGGCCACCTGGAGATCACCGGGTCCGGCGGGCTGAAGCACCCCGGGCGGACGATGATCCAGGCCAAGGGCTCCGGACTGGTGTTCCGGACCCTGACGGCCCTGACCTCCATGCTGTCCGAACCGGTCGTGGTGACCGGTGACGAGACCCTGTGCAAGCGCGTCATGTCACCGCTGCTGGACGCGTTGCGCGAACTCGGCGCGGACATCGAGTCCGTGTGCCGCGACGGCAACGCGCCGGTGGTCAACTGGGGCGGCCGGCTCAAGGGCGGCAGCTGCCGGCTGCCCGGCAACGTCAGTTCGCAGTTCATCACCGCCATCCTGTTCGCCGCGCCGTTCGCCGAGCGGCCGGTGGAGATCGAGGTGGCCGGCCAGGTCCACTCGAAGTCGTACATCGAGCAGACCCTGCACACCCTGCGGCAGGCGGGTGTCAAGGTCACCGCCTCCGACGATTACCGCAACTACCGGGTGGAGCCCTCCCGGTACCGGGCGCAGGACGTCCATGTGCACGAGGACTACACCTCGGCCTCCTATCTGCTGGCCGCGGCCGCCCTGTACCCGGGGCGGACGGTCTTCACCCATGTGCACGGCACCACCACCCAGGGCGAGTCGGCGATCATCGGCATCCTGGAGCGGCTCGGGCTGCGGATGACGCTCGACCGCGCCGCCGCCACCCTGAACGTGGACAGCCCCGCCGAGGGTCTGCGCGGCGACTTCCACGTCGACGCCACCGACTGCCCGAACATCGTGCCCACCCTGGCGGCCATCGGCGCCTATGTCGAGGGCACCCTGCGGGTCACCGGCGCCCGCGTCACGGCCTTCCACAAGGCCTCCCGGATCGAGGCGATGGTCACCGAGCTGACCCGGGCGGGCGTCGACATCGAGCCCCTGTACGTCGACGGCGTCTGCGACGGCTTCGAGGTGCGCGGCGCGCCGACCTACCCCGGCGGCGTCACCTTCTCGCACTGGGGCGACCACCGCATCTTCATGTCGCTGTTCGTGGCCGGCCTGCGCATGCAGTCGCCCAACCGGTACACCGGCTCCGAGGAGGTCCGACTCTCCTTCCCGGAGTTCTTCGCGGAGTTCGCCAAGGCGGGCGTCACCACGTCGGTCGTCGAGGAAGCCGGGGAAGCCGCGCAGGCCGGGGAACCGGCGGTAGCCGTCGGCTGAGCCCGGCCGAGCACACCCACCAACCGAGCCCCTCTGGAAGGAACCGCCACCGATGTCCGGATACGACCCGGCCGCGCTCGCGAAGGACTATCGCGAGCAGGGCTTCGCCGTGGCCGAGCGCCTCTTCGACGCAGGCGAGGTCGCCGAGCTGAACAACGCCATCACCGAGATCCTGAGCGTCCCCGACATCGGGTCGGTCGCCGAAGTGGAGCCCGGGGACCGCGGCATGGCCCGGCGGATCTGGTCGCCCACCAAGCAGCACCCCGCGTTCGAACGGGCGGCGTCCGCCCCGAAGCTGCTCGACGCCGTCGAGCAGCTCATCGGCCCCGACATCCTGTTCCACTACAGCAAGCTGCACCTCAAGGCGCCGCAGGTCGGCAGCGAGGTGGACTGGCACCAGGACTTCGCCTACTACCCGCACACCAACACCGACCTGGTGACGGCGCTGATCTACCTGGACGACACCACCGTCGAGAACTCCTGCCTGCGCGCCATCCCCGGCTCGCACCGGCAGGGCATGGCCGACCACTACGTCGACGGCTGGTTCCGCGGCAAGGTGACCGGCGACGCCGCCCCCGACCCGGCGCTGGCCGTGCCGATCGAGGCGCCGGCGGGCAGCGTGGTCTTCATCCACTGCCTGCTGCTGCACTACTCCGCGCAGAACCTCTCGGACCGCTACCGCCGGGCCTTCCTGCCGGCCTACCGCGCCGCCGACGCCTACCCCATCTACTTCGGCCCGCACGCGGCGCACAACGAGCCCGGGGTGACCCTGCTGCGCGGTAGCCTGTCCCACACCGCCCGGGTGGAGGCCGGGGTCTGGCGGCTGCCGCTGGCCGAGCGCCCCTTCGGCTCCCTCTTCCAGCTCCAGGAGGGCGCCCACACCAGCGAGAAGGCAGCTGTCACGGGGTACGCCACGTTGGAGGACAGCAAGTGACCGACGCCCGTCCGGGGCACCGTCGATGAGCACGCCGCCCGTGACCCTCGTCCACGCCTGCCTGCGCGACGGCACGGGCGGCAGCCCCACCGCGGTGGTGCTGGAGGAGCGGCCGCTGAGCGACACCGAGCGCCGTCGCGTCGCGGCCGAGTACGGCACCTCGCACGCCGTCTACGTCCGCGTCCGGCCCGGCGCCCCGGAGGCGGACCTGCGCTTCTTCACCGCGGAGGAGGAACTCCCCGCCTGCGGGCACGGCACGGTCGCCGCCCTGGCGTTCCTCGCCGCGCGGGCCGGCACCGGGGACGGGAAGCCGTACCGGGTCACCCTGCACACCGCCCGGCGCGTCTTCGACGGCCGCGCCGAACGGCACGGGGACCGGCTCACGGCCGCCTTCCCGGCCGGTCCGGTCGAGCTGCGCGAGGCGACCGGCGCCGAGCGCTCCTCGGTGCTGCCCGCCCTGGGGCTGGCACCGGACGCGGCCGGGCCGGACCTGCGGGTGGCCGGGGTGGGCCGGGAGCGGCTCCTGGTGCCCGTCGCCGACCGCGCCGCGCTCGCCGCGCTGGCCCCGGACCAGGACCGGCTGCGCGCCGCCTGCGACCGGCTCGGCCTGCTGGGCGCCTACGTCTACTCCCCGCCCTCCGCCCAGGGCTCGCTCGCCGCCCGCATGTTCGCGCCGTCCATCGGCGTGCCGGAGGACATCGCCAACGCCAACAGCACGGCGTGTCTCGCCGCGCACCTGGCCACCCGGGGCGTCACGGAGATCGCCGTCGACATGGGCGACGCGCTCGGCAGCCCCGCCACCGTCACCGCCTCCTGCCCGGACCCCGGGCGCCCCGGCGTCCAGGTCGGAGGCGCCGCCCGGCTCGCCGCCGGCTGACGCCCGGGGAGCGCGGCGATGAAAGGGTGATCCCCGGCCGCTCACCGTGACCGCCTCCGCGCGGCGACGTTGAACGGGAAGTGCGGCGGCTGGCTCTGCCGTCGCGCTTTTCCGAGCAACGAGCTCTTCGGAGCGGACAGAAGGAGAACGTGATGTCTCGCATCGCGAAGGCAGCCGCCATCGCCCTCGGCACCGGCGCCGTGGTGATCAGCGGGGCCGGTCTGGCCCTGGCCGACGCAGGCGCCCAGGCTGCTGCCGTCGACTCGCCCGGCGTGCTGTCCGGCAACATCCTCCAGGTGCCGGTCGACATCCCCGTCAACCTGTGCGGCAACACCATCAACGTCGTCGGCCTGCTGAACCCGGCGTTCGGCAACACCTGCGTCAACGGCATCCACAAGAGCGGCACCCCCGGCCAGCCCGGCCCGGGCCACTACGGCGACAACGGCTACGGCAACTGATCCGTACCCGCGCACACACCAGAGCCCCGGCACTCCGAGCGCCGGGGCTCCGGTGTGTGCGGGCCCGTCACGCGTAGCGGTAGATCCCGCTCACGTCCTCCAGCTGGTCGGGCGTCTCGTCCCACGGCGGCAGCTTCTGGTGCCGGGCGACGACCCGGGCGTGCTGGTCGTCCGCGAGGCCGGGCGGCTCGGCCGGCAGGTAGCGGTGGTCGCGGTGGGCGTGCTGCCAGCGCTGCCACTGGAGGTCGATGAAGGCGTGGTGCAGCCAGAACACCGGGTCGTTGACGGAGGCGGCGCCCACCATCGCACCGCCGACCCAGCGGTGCACCCGGTTGTGGTTGTGCCAGGAGGCGTTGCCGGTGCCCGTCCCCCAGCCCTCCAGCCGGTTGCGAAAGCCCCGGCCGGCGGTCGAGTCCCAGGGCCAGGCGTCGTACACGGACTCATCCAGCGCCCACTGGAGATCGCTCCGGGTGGGCAGCTCCAGCGGCGCGGCGGCGCGGCCCAGGTCCCGGGTGAGGAACCTGCCGTCGGTGACGCCCACCTTGAGGGTCCAGTGGCCCGCCGCGTAGGCGAACGGGCCGGTCATCACCTGCCGGTCGGAGCGCCGCCCGGTGCCGCCGAGCAGGTCCTTCGTCCAGGGCACGGAGGTCTTCGTACGGTCCCGGGTCCAGTCCCAGTACGGCACCGTCACCGAGGAGTCGACGCGGCGCAGGGCCCGTTCCAGCTCCAGCACGAACCGGCGGTGCCAGGGCAGGAAGGAGGGGGCCATGTGCGCGGTGCGCAGACCGGTCTCGCCGTCGGGGTTGAAGTGGTCGATGTGCATGCGCACGAACTCGTCGTACTCGCCGCGCCGTTTGAGCTCCAGCAGCGCGTTCACGAACCGCCGTCGCTCGCTCGGGGTGAGCGTGCTGACGTCCTTACGCACGTACGCCATCGGAGCCCCCCATGTGCGCATGGTCCATCGGCCCCGGTGCGAGGTCGCGCAGGTGCCGGCCGGGGCCGATCTCGTCGACGGCGGCGCGGGTCGCCTCCAGCGGGGTCGGGTACGACGTGTAGTGGTCGAGCATGCTCAGCCAGGTGCCGTCGGCCCGCCGCATCAGGTGCAGCGGCTGGCCGTCGATGGTGATCCGCCAGTCGCCGTCGGCGGTCTTGCGCCCGGCGACCGGCACCGCCACGCCCTGGATACGACGGCCCCGGTAGGTCTCGTCGAAGGAGGTGCTGCCGGGGCCGGGGGCCGGTGGCAGCGGGCGGGAGGCGGCCACCAGCGGGGCCAGGGCGAGCGCGGCGGCCGAGGCCAGCAGGCCCCGGGCCGCCTCCCGCCGGGACGGTCTGGCCGCCCCCGTTCTGGTCTGCTGCTCCGTCCCCACCGCCATTGCGCCGACACCGACGACCATCGCTCGCTCCTCGTCCGGGTTCTGCTGTCCGTACCGGCTAACCGGTCGAGGGCGGGCGGGGTCACCGCCGGGGGGCCATCCGGCTCATCACCGCGTGGCCGGAATCCTTTTCCGGAGCGGCTCTACAGGCCCGGGCCGGTGCCCAGGTCGCCGCCGGCGACGGTCCGGACGACCGGGGCGAGGAGGCCGAGCTGGGGCAGCTTGAGGTCCGGCAGGCCGAAGTTGTCGGGGTTGGGCGCGGTGAGGGGAAGGTCGGCGCTCAGACCGGGGGCGAGGGTGTGCAGGTCGTTGGCGGGGGCGTCCAGGGCGACATGGTCGAACCGGTCGCCGAGCAGCCGGGGCAGCGGGGCCCGCAGGTCGACGCCGGGCAGCGCGCCGCTGACCGGCACCTGGGGCAGGGTCCGGTCGGGCACCAGGCGGCCGGTGACATAGCGCGGCCCGTCGGGCGCCTCCGGCATGATCAGCGGCAGCTCCAGGGAGGCCTTGGGCACTTCCATGCCCAGCGACTGCGACACGCCCTCCAGCGGCACCGGGACGGGGACCGTGCCGACCGCTGCGGCGGGCGTGGCTGCGGCACCCATCGCGGCCGCGACTCCCGTGACGACGGCGGCAAGGGTTCCTCGGGTGGTCGGCTTCATGTCAGCTACGGTCCCTTCCGGGGTGTGGGGGTTCGACGTCCGTACCGCGTAACTGACGCCGTCCGAGCGGGAAAACGGCATCCGTCCGCAATTCCCCCGAGTGCCGTAATAGTCAGCTCGTCCAGAAGTCCCACCAGCGGGTCAGGATCAGCATGCCGACCACGCCGATGTGCAGCAGCGGCAGCACCCAGGTGAACTCGGCGAAGAAGGTCCTGAGCCACGCGGGGGCGGGCAGATACCCGTGGCGGACGACCAGCGCGGTGGCGTACCAGAAGATCAGGATGGTGGCGACCCAGGCCAGGCAGCACCACAGGCACAGCGCGTCGATCCGGTACAGCGACTGGAACTGGAGCCAGGAGACGAAGCCGATGCCGAACGCGCTGCCGGCCTCGAACAGCAGCCAGTACCAGCCGGGGAAGCGGGCGTCGGCCAGCAGGCTCACCCCGACGCAGACGACGATGCCGTAGGCCACCAGGCCCAGCATCGGGTTGGGGAACCCGAAGACCTGGGCCTGGTGGCTCTTCATCACGCTGCCGCAGGACACCACCGGGTTGAGGCTGCACCCGGGCACGAACCCCGGGTTCTCCAGCAGCTTGAACTTGTCGAGGGTGATGACCCAGGAGGCGAGCAGTCCGGCGGCGCCGGTGAGCACCAGCAGCACACCGAACCCCCGGCCACCGGCCAGGGCCTTGGGCATCAGCCGCGCAGGCTGGTGGCGGGCAGGACGATGTGCGCGGCGGCGTTCAGGGTCTCCTCGGCGCCGGCGAACGCGGCCAGGTCGGCCGCCTCGACGGGCCGGCCGGGCCGTCCCTCGGGCCAGGCCCGGGTGGTGAAGACGAGGTAGGCGTAGCCGCGTTCGGCGACGGCGGCGAGCCACTCCGGCGGCGCGTCGGCCTGGGCGACCAGCTGCGGCATGCGGACGACGGCCTGGCCCGCCTCGACCAGCAGGCTGACGGGGAGGCTGGGCCGGCTGGTGCCGTCGACGAGTTCGCCGCCGACCGGCAGTCCGTTGCCGGTCAGCAGCTGCTCGACCGCTGCCGCCGTCACCTCCGGGCCGCCCTCGGCGTCCCCGAGGGAGTAGGCCAGCAGATAGGGCATGTCGGAGCCGTCGGGGGCCTCGCCGCTCCAGGCCAGGACGACCAGCGTGCCGAGGTCGGCGGGACGGGTTTCGGTTGAGGATGAGGTCACCGCGCGACCCTATCGACGCCTTCGGGCGCCCCCGGGCGGCTTCTCACCCTTCCGGACCAGTGCCGTCGGCCGCTCCACACGAACGAGGGAAAGACCCCCGAAAACACCGGGGGCCGGCGCCGCGGGTGCGGTACCGGCCCGGCGCGCGGGAACGGCGTCAGCTCTGCAGGGGCAGGCCGCCGAGCAGGGGGTTGTGCTGGTTCAGCGCGCCGGTGGCGCCCTTGACCGTGTGGAGCACGGAGTCCTTGTTCTCGCTGTCGAGCGCGTCCGACTGGTGCTGGATCGGCATCGCGTCGTGCAGCGTGAGGGGACCCCTGGTGAGCTGGTTGACCGCGCCGTTGAGGCTGGTGGGCGTCACGTCGGTGGCGTTGTAGGCGAACGCGGGCGCGGCGGCACCGGCGAGGGCCAGGGAACCGGCAACGACGGCGGCAGCCTTCAGGGACTTCATCGTGTTCCTTTCTTCGGCAACTCACGTCACCCCTGGGGATTCTGACGCCGTGCCTAACGAGTTCCGGCCGGGCCGGAAACCCCGCGTGCACAAGACATATGAGATCCGCGAAAAGCTGTTTTCCGGGAAAATCCCGGGCAACCCGCACGCGCCGCGCCGGAACACCGCTCGGCCGTCGCACCGCGGCCGAGGCGGCCACGGCACGACGGCCGAGGGGGGAGGGGCGGAGCCGGTCCGGATCAGCCGGTGGCCGGCAGGCTCGGCAGCGCGGGAGCGGAGGGCAGGGAGGGCAGCGAAGCCAGGCTGGGGCTGGGCAGGCCGCTGCCGAGGAGCGTGGTCGTCAGCAGGTTGACCAGGTTGTCGACCACGCCGGTGGCGGAGGAGACCAGCTTGTCGAGGTCGGAGGTGACCGCGTCCACCAGGCTGTCGATCGCCTTCTCCAGCGCGCTCAGCGCGTCGTCGGTGAGGTCACGGGCCGAGGGCAGCTTGTCCCCGTCCCGGCTGGTCTTCGCGCTCAGCGGGAGAGCGGCGGCCGCGGGCAGGGAGTGGGCGGCCGAGGCGGCGGGGGTGGCGGGCGCGGTCGGGGTGGCGGGGGCCGTCGGCGTGGCCGGGGCGGTGGGAGTGGCCGGGGCCGTGGGGGTGGCGGGCGCGGTCGGGGTCGCCGGGGCCGTGGGCGTGGCGGGGGCCGTCGGAGTCGCAGGTGCCGTCGGGGTGGCCGGCGCGGTGGGGGTGGCCGGCTTGGCCGGCGCGGCGGGGGTGGCCGCGGCCGGCACGGTCGTGGTCGTCGGAGTGGCGGGCGCCGTGGGGGTGGCGGGCGCGGTCGGGGTCGCGGGCGCCGTGGGGGTGGCGGGCGTCGTCGGCGTGGCCGGTGTCGTGGGGTTGGGGGCGGTCTGGGCCGCCGGGCGGGTCGCGGCCTCGGCGATGGCCTCCTTGGCCGCGGCGCCGAGTCTTCTGGCCTGGTCGGCGGGGAGCTTGCCCTTTTGCAGCGACTGCTCCAGCAGGACGACGACCGGGTTGAGAACGGAGCCGGTCTGGTGCAGGGCTCTGACCTGGGCGAGCAGCTTCTCGGCTCCGGGGACGGGCGCCCGCGAAGCGGCATGGGCGCGCTCGTGTGCCGAGTCGGCTGCGACGGCGGCCGGGCCGGTGATACCGACCAGGACCGCCGCGCAGAGGGTGGTGGACGCGAGACGCCGCGCGGGCAGACCACGCATGGGAGTTCCTTTCGGCGGGCTTCGGTGAAATACCAGGACCTGAGCCCACCGTCGGTTCAATGATCGCGCCCCGCAACCGCTCGAACACCCACGGTGATCCGTCCGGGGGAGCACAAACCGGCCGCCCACCCCGCGACGCTGGATCGAGGGCGGACGGCCGGCCGAAGGGTTGCGTCCCGACGTCAGTCGTTGACGCAGGTGTTGCCGAACGCCGGGTTCAGCAGGCCGATGATGTCGACGGTGTTGCCGCAGACGTTGATCGGGATGTGGATCGGGACCTGGACGACATTGCCCGACAGCACGCCCGGCGAGTGGGCGGCGACGCCGTTCGCACCGGCGTCGGCGGAGGCCGCACCGGCGCCGCCGGCGACGGCCGCGACGGCGGCGGAGGTCAGGACCAGGCCCTTCGCGATACGCGACATGGAGAGGTGCTCCTTGAGATCGAAACAAACATCCGGGCGGGATGCCCAGCGCTGTGTCAACGCGTGGCGCGCCGGGGAGTTGCGCCGCCAATGGAGTGAAGCGCCCGGTGGAACGCCTTCACGATTCCGACACACTTGCCCGGTTTCTCCGTATTGGTACGGATGGCCACTAGAGTTGCGGACCTCTCCAGTACGTGGGAAAGGGCACCGCCGGTCATGCGCAAGTTCCTGGGTCCGCTGCTGCGTACGACGGCGAGCGCGCTCGCCCTGACCGCCCTCTGCTCCCCCGCCCACGCCCGCCCCCTCCTGCCGGCCGCCCCGCCCGCGCCCGAGGCGACCCGCCTGGGCTTCGCCGAGCGCTACCACGCCGTTCAGCACGGCGGGTTCGTCCGCGCGGCCGACACCACCATCACCTGCCGCTCCCCCGAGGCCCCCGACTGCGCGGCGGCCCGCGCCGGACAGGGCGGGGTGAACGGCGACTTCGACATGTTCTACGTCGATGTCGACGACAACCCCGACACCTACAACTCCTCCCGCGCCGAGGTCCGCGTCCCCGCGGGCGGCCGGGTGACCTACGCCCGGCTGTACTGGGGCGGCAATCTGCGGGTCGGCGAGCAGAAGCCGCCCGCCGACGACGGCCGGGTGCTGATCGCCGAGCCGGGCGGCGCGTACAAGGAGCTGCTCGCCGACGCGGTCGTGGGCCACCAGGTGGCGCACGGCGCGGACGCCTACCAGGCCTCCGCGGACGTCACCGAGCTGGTCCGCGCCAGCGGTTCGGGGCTGTACACGGTGGCGCAGGTCAACACCGCCATGGGCAGATCGGCGGCCGGTGCCTGGGGCGGCTGGACGCTGGTGGTGGCGTACGAGAACCCGGCGGAGCCGCTGCGCACGCTCTCCCTGTGGGACGGCTTCGACGCGCTCGACCAGCCGCTCGACGTCCGGCTGCGCGGGGTGCGGGTGCCCGCCGGGGCGAGCGGGCGCGCCGGGCTGGTGGCGTACGACGGCGACCGTGGCAGCTCCGGCGACTCGCTCACCCTCTCCCCCGGCCCCCGGCGTACGCCGGTCGCACTGGGCGATGCCGCCGATCCCCCGGACGACGTACTGAACTCCACGATCAGCGAACCGGGCGACCTACCGGCGCAGCGGGTTCCGGCCTACGTCAACACGCTCGGCTACGACTCCGACATGTTCGATCTCGCCCCGGCCCTGCAACGCGGTGGTGACCAGCCGGGCTTCCGGCTCGTTTCCCACGCGGACGCGGCGTGGGCCGGCGTGCTCTTCGCCGCCGTCGACGCGCAGGTGTGAGGCGCGTTCCCGACCGCAGCCCCCGAGCGCACCCCGAGCGAGGTATCCCGCGAATGCACCAGTCAGCACCCGACCCTCGGCCGCGGGTCCTGCACCTCGCGCAACCCGTCGACGGCGGTGTCGCCCGGGTCGTGCTGGACCTGGTCGGGGCCCAGCTCGCGGCAGGCCTGCCGGTCACCGTGGCCTGCCCCGGCGGCGAACTCGCCCGGGGCGCCCGGGACCTGGGCGCCGACGTGCGCGCGTGGCGGGCCGGCCGCTCCCCCGGTCCGGGCCTGCCGGGAGAGGTACGGCGGCTCGGGCGTCTGCTCGACGAGGTACGGCCCGAACTGCTGCACGCCCACAGTGCCAAGGCCGGTCTGGCCGCCCGGCTCGCCGTGCGCGGCCGGATCCCGACGGTGTTCCAGCCGCACGCCTGGTCGTTCGAGGCGGTCGGCGGCCTCACCGCGGCGCTCGCGCTGCGCTGGGAGCGGTGGGGGGCGCGCTGGGCCGACCGGGTGCTCTGCGTCAGCGAGGCGGAGCTGGCCACCGGCCGCAGGGCCGGCATCCGGGCGACGTACACGGTCGTCCCCAACGGCATCGACACCGACCGCTTCGCACCCGGACCGGGTGACGCGGACGATGACGCCGACGATGACGCGGACGGCGACGCCCCGCTCGTCGTCTGCGTGGGCCGGCTGTGCCGCCAGAAGGGCCAGGACGTCCTGCTGCGCGCCTGGGAGGACGTACGGAACACGGTGCCGCAGGCACGGCTCGTGCTGGTCGGCGACGGTCCCGACCGCGACGCGTTACGGCAACTCGCCCACCCCCGCGTGCACTTCACCGGTGCGGTCGCCGATCCGCTGCCCTGGTACCGGGCCGCCGATCTGGTGGTGCTCCCCTCCCGCTGGGAGGGCATGGCACTCGCCCCGCTGGAGGCACTGGGCTGCGGCCGGCCCGTCGTACTCACCGACGTCGACGGCGCCCGGGAGAGCCTGCCGCCCGCCCTCGTCCCGCACTGCCTGGTCCCCCCGGAGGACCCCGCGGCCCTGGCCACGGCGATCACCGCGCTGCTGACCGACCCGCCGCTCGGCGCGGCACTCGGCGCCGCGGGCCGCCGGCACGTCCTGGCCGCGCACGACGTACGGCACACCGCCGCCCGGGTCGCGGACCTGTACCGCGAACTCCTCGGCGCCGCCGACGGCCGCGGCGCCCCGCAGGCGCACCGCCCACCAGCCCACCCCGTGCCCACCGAGTGCAGGGAGTCCATCCACTCGTGACTGCGGAAAGTACCGTCCCCTCCCCCGGCGCGCAGCCATGGGACCGCGGATTCTCGCCCGTCTCGGTGCTGCCGGCCCGTGCCGCCGGCGGCTTCCGGTTCCCGCTGCGCCGCCCGCCGGCGCGGCCCGTCCCACCGCTGCCGCTGCTCGCCGCCGACCTGGCCGCCGCGCTGGCGGGCGCGGCCGCGCTGGACGCGGCGGCCCACCGGCCGCTGCTGGTGGTCGCCCTGGTGTCCGGCGCGCTGCTGCTGCGCCCGCACACGGCGCGCCCGGTGCCCGGTGTCCTCGACGAACTGCCCGCGGTGTGCGGCCGGATCGCGGTGGCCTGGCTGGGCCTGGCCACGCTGCTCGCCGCGCACGCCCCCGAGCACGCCCTCACCGCCCGGACCCTGCTGCTCGGCTGGGCGCTGCACGCGGTGGCGGCCTGTACGGGCCGGGGCCTGGTGCACTGGCGGCGCCGGGTGGCGCTGCTGCGGCATCCGCGCACCGCCCTGGTGATCGGGCCCGCCGCGACCGCGCAGCGGGTGTCCGCCGCGCTGCTGCGGCACCCGCGCTGCGGAGTGCGGCCCGTGGGGGTGGTCGCCGAACACCCGGACGGCGGCGGCGGGTTGCCGGTCCTTGAGACCGGCGAGGAGGTGGAGCGGGCGCTCATCCAGAACGGGGTGCGAGTGGTACTCACCGTGGACCCGGCCGTACGCACCGCCCAGGGCCCGCTGCTGCGGGCGCTGGCCGAGTCCGGCTGCGCGGTGTGGGAACTGGACGCGGACTGCCCGGCGTACGAGATGCGCGAGCAGCTCGCCGGGTTCGCCGTGCGCCGGCTGGACCTGGGCACCGGGCGGCGCACCAGCCCCGGCAAGCGGCTGCTGGACGTGGTGCTCTCCGGGACACTGCTGGTCCTGGTCAGCCCGGTGCTGCTGGTGTGCGCGGTGGTGCTGCGGCTCACCGACGGGCCGGGCGTGGTGTTCCGGCAGGAACGCATCGGCAAGGACGGCCGCCCCTTCACCCTGCTGAAGTTCCGCACCCACCGCCCGGCCGACGAGCACGAGGCCGCCACCCGGTGGAGCGTGGCCGGCGAGCGCCAGATGAGCGGCTTCTGCCGGTTCCTGCGGAAGACCTCGATGGACGAGCTGCTCCAGCTGTGGAACGTGTTCCGCGGGGACATGAGCCTGGTCGGCCCGCGCCCCGAACGGCCCTATTTCGCCGCCCAGTTCGGGCAGACCTACCCCGGCTACGCGGCCCGCCACCGCATGCAGACCGGCATCACCGGGCTCGCCCAGGTCAACGGCCTGCGCGGGGACACCTCCATCGAGGACCGGGCCCGCTTCGACAACGCCTACATCGACAACTGGTCGCTGTGGCAGGACATCTGCATCCTGCTGCGCACCGCGGCCGCGCTCGTGCGCCCGACGGGGAGCTGACCCATGGCCCTCGCCCTGCCGTCGCGCCGCCCGGCCCGGCTCTCCCCGGTGCTGGCCGTGGTCGCCGTGGTCGCCCTGCTCGCGCTGCCGGCCGCCCCCGGCGGCGAGGGCGGCGCGGGCCCCGCCGACGCGCTGTCCGCGCTGGTCGTCGCCGGCTGCGCGGTACGGCTGCTGCGCGCCCGCCGGCGCCCTCTCGGCCGTACCGCCGCGGTGGTCCTCGGCCTGCCGGTGCTCGGTGTCTCGCTCGCCGCGATGAACGCGCTGACCCCGGGCGACGGGATCACCGGCCTCGGCCGCTATCTCCAGATCTTCGTCCTGGTGCCGGCCGCGGTGCTGCTGCTGATCCGGGACCGGGCCGACTTCCGGCTGCTGGCCTGGGCGTTCGTGGCGCTCGCGGGCTGGCAGGGAGCGGTCGGCGTGCACCAGTACGTCACCGGGACCGGCGCCTCCTACCAGGGCGAGGACATCCGCGCGGTCGGCACCTTCGGGCCGACCGATGTGATGGGCATGGCGACGGTGGTCTCCTTCGGGCTGGTCTGCGCGGTGGGCCTGGCCCTGGGCCGGAGTACGGCACGCACGCGCGCCGGCGCCACCGTCTGCGCCCTCGCTCTCCTCGTCCCGCTCGCGCTGTCCTTCAGCCGGGGCGCCTGGATCGCCACCACCGTGACGCTCACCGTCCAGCTGGTGCTGGCCGGGCTGCGCCGCGCGCTGCGGATCGGGGCGGCGGTGGTGGCCGCGGGCGTGGTCCTGGTCGGCGGGCTCGGTGTGGGTACGGCGATGCTCCAGCAGCGGATCGACAGCATCACGCAGGTCACCGCCGCGCCCGACCAGTCGGTCACCGACCGGTACACGATGTGGGCGGCGGCCACGGACATGTGGCGCGAACACCCGCTGACCGGGGTCGGTCTGAAGGCGTTCCCCGCGTACCGCGACGGCCACGCCTCGCTCGCGCTCTCCTCCGGCAGCGACACGGAGGGCGCCGGCGCGGCCTTCCGCCGCCAGCCGCTGCTGTCCCCGCACAACATGTACCTCCTCGTCCTCGGCGAACAGGGCCTGATCGGGCTGGTGTGCCTGGCGGGCGGCTGGCTGGCCCTGCTGGTGTGCGCCCTGCGCGGCCTGCTCCGGGCCCGCGCGGCCGGCGGCCGGGGCCTGGACTGCGCGCTGGTCGCGACCGGCCTGCTGGTCTGGCAGCTGGTGGACTTCGCGTACGCCGACATCGGCGGCCCCTCGACCGTCCTGACGGCGGTCTGCTTCGGCCTGGTCGCCTGGTGGTCCCTGACCGGCGCGAACCACCTCCCCCCACCCCCACCGACCACCCCGACCCCGGCCCGGGGAGAGGCGGCAGCGCGATGACGAGCCCCCTCCCCGGCATCACACCGGAGCCGGTCGCCGGTACCGATACGGTCGCCGGTCCCGAGGTGTTTCCCGGTGCGGGTGCCGAAGGGGTCGTCGGGGGGCGTGCCCGGGCGGATGCCGGTGCGGGCACGGTGCCGGGGGCGCGGGGGGCCGGGGAGGGCGGCGGGGAGCGGGTGCCCAGTCAACGGTTCCTCGCCAGGGCGGCCCTCGTCACCGCGTGCCTCTCGGTCGCGGGGGCGTTGCTCGGGCTGCTGCGGGACCAGTCGCTGGCCCGGCTGTTCGGGGCCGGCGAGGACACCGACGCGTTTCTCGTCGCCTGGACCGTGCCGGAGTTCGCGGCCACCCTGCTCATCGAGGACGGGCTGGCGTTCGCGCTGATCCCCGCGTTCAGCGCGGCGCTGGCCCGGCGCGCGCAGGGCGCCCCCGGGGACCCGGTCCGCTCGCTGGTCGCGGGCACGCTGCCCCGGCTGGCGCTGGCCTTCGCGGCCGTCGGCGCGCTGCTCGCGCTGGGCGCGCCACAGCTGGTCGGGGCGCTCGCGCCCGGCCTGCACGACCCGGGCCTCGCGGTGGACTGCACCCGGCTCACCGCGACCTGCGTGCTGAGCTTCGGCCTCGCCGGGTATTGCAGCGCGGCCCTGCGCGCCCACCGCCGCTTCCTCGCCCCGGCCGCGATCTACGTCGCCTACAACACCGGCATCGTCACGGCGATGTACGGCCTCGGCGGCCACTGGGGGGTGCGGTCGGCCGCGTTCGGGGTGGCGGCGGGCGGCTGCCTCATGGTCGCGGTCCAGCTGCCGCCGCTCTGGCGGGAGCTGGGCAGACGCCGCACGGCTCCCCAGGTGCCCGCGGCGGCCGCGGCGGGCCGGCCGATCGATGTGCTGGTGCTGGCGACCGTGCTGCTGTTCGCGCTGTGCCGGCAGTCCCAGGTGCTGATCGAGCGGTTCCTCGCCTCCACGCTGCCCGCCGGGGCCATCTCGCATCTGAACTACGCGCAGAAGGTCGCCCAGATCCCGATGACGCTGTCGATGATGCTGTGCACGGTCACCTTCCCGGTGGTCGCCCGGGCACTGGCCGACGGCGACACCGAGGGGGCCCGCGAGCGGGTGGAGCGGGACCTGGTGCTCGCCGCGGGCCTGGTGCTGTTCGGCGCCGCCGCAGTCGTGGCCTGTGCGCCGCAGCTGATCGGACTGCTGTTCCAGCGGGGCGCGTTCACCGCCGCGGACACGGCGGCGACCGCCGGTGTGATGCGGGTGTACGCGCTCGGACTGCTCGGCCAGACGCTGACCGGCGTGCTGGTCCGCTCCTGGTTCTCGGCGGGCCGCGCCACCTGGTACCCGGTGGGCGCCATGGCCGCGGGCATCGTGGCGACCTCCTGGATCGGCGCCTGGACGGTGGACAGCTGGGGCGTCACCGGCATCGCCGCGGGCAACGCCACCGGCATCACCCTCACCGCCGCCCTGCTGCTGGCGGGCACGGGGCAACGGAAGGCGCCCCGGGCGCACGGCGTGCCCGTCCGCGTCCGGCTCGTGCTGCGGGAGCTGAGCCGGCCGCTGCGCGCGGCGGTGGTCGCCGCCCTGGCGGGTTCCTGGACCGCCGGCCTGCCGCGCTCCCCGCTCGCCGGCCTGGTGGTCGGCGGCACCACCGTCACCGTCGTCTTCGTGCTGCTCGGCTGGGTGCTGGGGGCGCCCGGCGTCGCCCCCGCACTCCGCTCCGTACGCACCCTCACCCGAAGGCTCGCCCATGCCCTGCGTTGACACGGCCCAGCGCCGCCGGCCCGCCCCGCTCCCGCCGCCCGGGCCGGTCCCGTGGATCGCCATGTACCACTCGGTCGGCGACTGCTCCGACGACCCGTACCGCATCACGGTCACCCCGGACCGGCTGGACGGACAGCTGCGCTGGCTGCGCGAGCGCGGACTGCGCGGGGTGTCGGTGGCGGAGCTGCTCGCCGCCCGGGCCCGGGGCGCGGGCCGCGACCTGGTGGGCCTCACCTTCGACGACGGGTACGCCGACTTCCTCGACAACGCGCTGCCCGTGCTGACCCGCCGGCAGTGCACGGCCACCCTGTTCGTGCTGCCCGGCCGGCTCGGCGGCGACAACGCCTGGGACCCGCTCGGCCCGCGCAAGCCGCTGCTGACCGCCGACGGCATCCGGCGCGCCGCCGACGCGGGCGTGGAGATCGGCTCGCACGGCCTCACCCATGTGGATCTGACCCGCGCCGACGACACCCTGCTGCGGTCCGAGGCCGCCGAGAGCCGCGCCCTGCTGGAGAAGCTGACCGGCGCCCCGGTCACCGGTTTCTGCTACCCGTACGGCACGGTCGACGAGCGGGCGGTGCACGCCGTCCGGGAGGCCGGCTACGGCTACGCCTGCGCCATCGACCCCGGGGCGCTGAACGGCCCGCACGTGCTGCCCCGGGTGCATGTCGGCCAGCGCGACACCGCCGTACGGATGTTCCTGAAGTACCGGCTGCACCGGCTGCGCCGGCGTCCCGTCGCGGGGCTGCGATGAGGGCGCTGCACATCATCACGGGTCTCGGCGTCGGCGGCGCGGAACAGCAACTGCGGCTGCTGCTGCGGCACCTGCCGGTCGAGTGCGAGGTGGTCGCGCTGACCAACCCCGGCCCGGTGGCCGACGGTCTGACCGCCGACGGGGTGCGGGTGGTGCACCTGGGCATGGCCGGCAACCGGGACCTGGCCGCGCTGCCCCGGCTGGCCCGGATCATCCGGCGCGGCCGCTACGACCTGGTCCACACCCATCTCTACCGGGCCTGCCTGTACGGCCGGATCGCCGCCCGGCTGGCCGGGGTCCGGGCGGTCGTCGCCACCGAACACTCGTTGGGCGACTCGCAGATGGAGGGCCGGCCGCTCACCGCGGGGGTGCGCGCGCTGTATCTGCTGGGCGAGCGGCTCGGCCGGTCCACCGTCGCCGTCTCCCCCACGGTCGCCGGGCGGCTCGCCCGCTGGGGGGTGCCCGGGCCGCGGATCGCGGTCGTGCCCAACGGCATCGACCTGGCGCGGTTCGCCTTCGACCCGGCGGCCCGGCTGCGCACCCGGGAGCTGCTCGGGGTGCCCGCCGACGCGTTCGTGATCGGCGGCATCGGCCGGCTCGCCCCCGGCAAGCGGTTCGACGTCCTGGTCCAGGCCCTCACCCGGCTCCCCGCCGACTGCCGGCTGCTGCTGGTCGGGGGCGGACCGGAGGAGGGCGCCCTGCGCCGGACCGCGCGGGCGGCGGGGGTGGCGGACCGGGTGCTGTTCACCGGCGAACGGCCGTACCTCCCGGACGGCTCGCCCGGCCCGGACCTGCCCGCGCTGACAGCCGCCATGGACGTGCTCGCCTCCCCGTCCCCGGAGGAGGCGTTCGGCCTCGCGGTCGTGGAGGCGCTCGCCGCCGGACTGCCGGTGCGCTACACCTCCTGCCCGGCCCTTCAGGACCTGCCGCCCGCCGCCGCCCCGGACGCGCTGCGCGTGCCGTGCGACCCCGGTGCCTACGCCGACGCGCTCGCCGGGGTCCGCGCCCGGGGCCCCGGCCCGCGCACCGCCCCCGAGGCCGCCCGCCACTACTGCATCACCCGCAGCGCCGCCCGCCTCCTGGACGTCTACACGGCGGCGCTCAGCCGTACGGCACCCGAAGTCCGTACCGCCCCCGAAGTCCCGACCCAGCAGAAAGCCGGCCCGTCATGACCGTCACCGAGAACCCCACCCAGCAGTCCCGCCCCGCCCGCCCCGCCCGCACCCGCGCGCTGCCGCCCTGGTCGCTGGTGGCGGCCGGGGTCCTCGCGGGCGGTCTGCTCGGCGGCGGGTACGGGGCGCTGAAACCCCCGGTGTACACGGCGACCAGCTATCTCATCGCCGTACCCACCCAGCGGTCGGACACCGCCGCCGCGCAGGGCTTCGCGCAGGCCTACGGCCGGGTCGCCACCCAGCTCGCGGTGCTCGGCGACGCCCAGGCGCGGGCCGGGGTGCCGGTGCGCACCCTGCGCGACAGCGTGCGCAGCGAGACCTCGCCGGACGCGCCGATGGTCGCCGTCTCCGCCACCTCCCCCCGCCCGGGCCGGGCCGCCACGATGGCCAACGCGGTCGCCGGGGCGCTGGCCCGGCAGGCGAACGCCACCAAGGCCGACACGCACGTCACGCTGCTGGAGTTCTCCCGGGCGGTGCCGCCGGCCGCGCCGTCCTCGGCGTCCCCCGCGGTGACCGGGCTGGTCGGGGCGAGCGCGGGCGGACTGCTCGGCGGGCTCGCACTGCTGGTGCGGCCGCGGCGCCGCCCGGAGGAGGAGCCGGCCCGTCCGGCCGCGGTGCCCGGCCCGGCCGCGGCCGCCGACGCCCACGGCCGGCTGTGACGGCCGTCGGGACGGCGCACGCCACCTGGACCACCGAACTCGTCACTTCGGAGGCCGGGTTCGCCGCGCTGGCCGCGGACTGGGCCCGGCTGCACGGGCGGTGCGCCGCCGCCACTCCGTTCCAGAGCCACGCGTGGCTGCACTCGTGGTGGCTGTCGTACGGCAGGCGCGGACGGCTGCGGCTGGTGCTGGTGCGCGCGGGCGGTGAGCTGGTCGCCGCCGCGCCGCTGATGCTGGTCCGCCGCCCGCTGCCGGCGCTGGTGCCGCTCGGCGGGGCGATCTCCGACTACGCGGACGTGCTGCTGGACGACTCCGACGACGGGCGCGCGGCCGACGCGCTCACCGGGGCGCTGACGGACGCGGCCCGCACCGCGCTGGTCGACTTCCGCGAGGTCCGGCCGGGCGGCGCGGTGGAACGGGTCTACGACCGCTGGTGCGGGCCGCGCCGTACGGTGCCCGACTCGCTGTGCCTGGAGCTGCCCGCCGTACCGCTGGACGGGCTGGTGGCCCGGCTTCCGTCGAACAAGGCGCAGCAGCGGGTGCGGGCCAAGCTGCGCAAGCTGGCCGCGCTCGGTGTCGAGCGGCGGGAGGTGGCGCCCGAGGAGGTGGAGGCGGCGCTCGGCCGGCTGCTGGAGCTGCACCGGTTGCAGTGGCAGGGCCGGAAGGTGACGGCCGAGCATCTCCAGCCCCGGTTCCGCGCGCATCTGGTGCGGGCGGTCGGCCCGATGGTGCGGTCCGGCGACGCGGTGGTCACCGAGTTCCGGCTGGACGGCGAGGTGGTGGCCGTCGACCTGACCCTGCTGTCCCGCAGTCTGGCCGGCGGCTATCTGTACGGCGCCCATCCGGGCCTGCGCGAACGCAAGGCGGACGTGGCGGTGATGCTGCTGGACGCGTGCGCCGAGCGGGCGGGCGGGCGCGGGACGCTGAGCCTGCTGCGCGGCGACGAGCCGTACAAGCACCACTGGCGTCCCGAACCGGTCGTCAACCGCCGACTGTTGCTGGCCCGGCGCCGCACCTCCCCGCTGCTGACGGCCGCGCTGTGCGACGCGGCCGCCCGGCAGCGGGGCAAGGAGGTGCTGCGCCGGTGGAGACGACGCCAGCAGGACTAGCGGGACCGACGGAACCGACGGGACTAGCGGGTGCGGGACCACCAGTCGAAGCGGATGCAGAGCTTGCCGCCGAGCCAGTACTCGACCCAGTCGCCGAGGTCCAGCGGCGAGCAGTTGGCCGGGTGCGTGGGCGTCGGGACCGGGGTCGGCGTGACCGGCGGGGTCGGCGTGACCGGAGTCGGCGTGACCGGGGCGGTGGGCGTGGCCGGGGCCGTCGGGGTGACGGGAGCCGTCGGCGTGGCCGGGGCCGGCTGGTCGGTACGGCCGGACAGGGCCGTCCGGTAGATCTGCGACGACCTGGGGTTGGCGGAGCACTGCCACACGCCGTGCGGGCAGTAGTCCGTCAGCGTGTTGTACAGCGGCCGGTGTGCGTCCATCCAGGCGAGCATGCGGCGCATGTACTCGGCGTCGTCACCGTTGCGGAAGAGCCCCCATTCCGGATAGGAAATGGGTTTGCCGTGGGATTTCGCGAAATCCACGTGCTGCTGGAGCCCGTACGGCTCTTTCACCTGCCGGTCGAACGACTCCCCGGTCGGCTGGTCGTAGGAATCCATTCCGATGATGTCGACCGTGTCGTCGCCGGGGTAGCACTCCGTCCACGGTACGGCGTCCCGGCCCCGGCTCGGCGTGAAATCGAACCGGAATTTCTGGCCCGGCACCGAACGCATGGTGGTGACGATCCTGTTCCAGTACCTCTTCCAGTTCTCCGGGTCCGGACCGCAGCGATGGGTGTACGTCGTGCCGTTCATCTCCCAGCCCAGCACGATCACCGTGTCCGGCACGTTCAGCCGCACCAGCCGCTCGGCGAGCGCCCGGAAGTGCCGGTCGAAGGCGCCGGCCGCGCCCTGGCGCAGCAGCCACCGCACCTCGAAGTCCGGCACGTTCTCCTCGTTGCGCTCCTGCATGGGCACGTTGAGGACGAGCATCCGGTCGGCCTTCGCCCGCCGCCAGTGCGCCCAGACGTCCAGGAAGCCGGGCGGTCCCTCGATGTCCTGCCAGCGGCCGCCGGGCAGGTAGGTGTGGGCGACCTTCAGCTCGGCCCCGCCGAGCCAGCGGCTCAGCTCGGCCATGCGGGCCACCCCGAGCGGCCCGGAGTCGAGAAAGGCACCGAAGGGCGGCACACCGGGTTCCGGCGCCGTAGGCGTGGGTGTCGCCGCGAACCCGGGGCCGGCCGCCAGGGCTACCGACGCGACGACCGACGCCGCCGCCACGGCCAACCGCCGGGAGCGGTCCCATCGCGCTTGTGGAGCCATGCCTGCTCCTCTCTCCACTCGACTGTTCAAGCACGTTGCTCTCCCAGTTATTGACACACAGTCATATCAATATGAATTCCGCGAGCCTGGTTACGGCTTTCAGGTGACCCGAACACCTCGAACGAGAAGAAAGAAGGAATGCCCGTGTCGCTGCTGGACATCCGCGTCCCCGCAGTTCTGCTGCGGATCGACCGGAATCCCTTTCACCACGGCACCCTGGGCGCCGTGCGCTCGCTGGGCAGAGCCGGGGTGGAGGTGCATGTCGTCGCCGACGCCGACCGGAGTCCCGTGGCGAAATCCCGTTTCGTACGCCGGCTGCACCCCCCGCCGCCGCCCGGCGCCTCCCCCGACGACATCGCCGCCGCGCTGCTCCGGGTGGCCTCCCGGGTCGCGCGGCCGGCCGTGCTGATCGCCCTGGACGACGCGAGCGCCGTCGCGGCCGGCCGGCTGCGCGAGGAGTTGGCGCCCGCCTATCTGCTGCCGCAGCAGCCCGGCGCGCTGCCCGAGCACGTGGCCGACAAGGCCCAACTGGCCGAGGTCTGCGCCGCCGCCGGCATCCCGCACCCGGTGACGCTGCTCCCGGACAACGCCGAGGACGCGGCGGCGGCCGCCTGGCGGCTCGGCCTGCCGGTGGTGGCCAAGTGGAGCCGCCCCTGGCTGGTCCCGGCCGGCGGCGGACTGCGCTCCACGGTGCTGGTGCACTCGGCGCGCGAGGCCCGGGAGCTGTTCCTGCGCTCCGCCGAGGCCGGCTGCCTGCTGCTGCTCCAGCAGTTCCTGCCACCGGGCCGGGACCGCGACTGGTTCTTCCACGGATACGCCGACCGCACCGGCGCCGTCCGGGCCGGCGGCCCCGGCCGCAAGCATCTGGCCTGGCCGCGCGGTGCCGGGCTGACCGCGGTCGGCCAGTGGACCCCCAACCCGCAGATCACCGCGCTGGCCGAGCGGCTCACCGCCGAGCTGGGCTACCGGGGCATCTTCGACCTGGACTTCCGCCGCTGCGGCAGCACCGGCCGCTACCACCTGCTCGACTTCAACCCGCGCCCCGGCGCCCAGTTCCGGCTGTTCACCGACAGCGCCGGGCTGGACGTCGTACGCGCGCAGCACCTGGACCTGACCCACCGCCCGCTGCCGGACGGACTGCCGCTGCCCGGGCGGGAGTTCGTGGTGGAGAACTACGCCCCGCTCGCCGCGCTGCGGCCCGCGCCGCAGGGCCGGGAGCTGGCCTGGCACGCGGCCGACGACCGGGCGCCGGGCCGGGCGCTGTGGACGCTGTGGGGCCGGCATGCGGCGGGCCGGCTCGCCGAGCGCCTGCGGATCCCCACCCGCACGGCCCGGCGGGAGCAGGCGCCCCCGCCCCCGCTGTTGGTCCACCGGCCGGGCGGCGCCCTCCCCGACGGCCTCCACCTCGGTGACGGCCTGCACGACGGCCTGCACGACGGCTTCCGCGACGACTTCCGCGAGGACGAGAGAGCGAGCAGCTGCTGATGTACGACCTGCTGGTGGTGGGCGCGGGCCCGTACGGTCTGTCCATCGCGTCGCACGCCGCCGCGGCCGGGCTGGACGTCCGCGTCCTCGGGCGGCCCATGGCCTCCTGGCGCGACCACATGCCCCGCGGGATGTTCCTGAAGTCGGAGCCGTGGGCCTCCAACCTGTCCGATCCCGAGGGCCGCTGGCGGCTGGACGTCTTCTGCGCCTTCCGCGGTACGACCGCCCGGCACGCCGAGCCGATCCCGCTGGAGGTGTTCGCCGAGTACGGCCTGTGGTTCGCCCGCAACGCCGTCCCCGCCGTCGACGAACGCATCGTGACCCGGCTGGCGCCCCGCCCCGACGGCTTCACGGCCGTCACCGAGGACGGGCAGACCCTGACCGCGCGGACGGTGGCGCTGGCCGTGGGCGTGCTGCCGTTCACCGAGATCCCGGCCGCGCTGCGCGGGCTGCCCCCGGAACTGGTCTCGCACAGCAGCGACCATGCCGCCCTGGACCGCTTCCGCGACCAGGACGTCACCGTGATCGGCGCCGGCCAGGCGGCCCTGGAGACGGCCGCCCTGCTCGCCGAACAGGGCTCCCGGGTCAGGGTGCTGGCCCGCGCGGACCGGCTGTGCTGGAACACGGTGCCGCCGCCCTTGCAGCGCCCCTGGTGGCGCAGGGCCCGCGCCCCGCACAGCGGCCTCGGCCCGGGCTGGCGGAACTGGTTCTACGCCGAGCGGCCCGGCCTGTACCGGCGGCTGCCGGAGTCCACCCGGACGAACATCACGGCCGGCGCGCTCGGCCCGGCGGGTGCCTGGTGGGTGCGCGAGCGAGTGGAGCACCGGGTCGAGGTGCTGCTCGGGCGGGAGGTGGTGGCGGCGCGTGCGGTGCCGGGCGGGCTGCGGCTCGACACCGCGGGCCGGACCGGCAACACGGTGCTGGAGACCGGGCATGTCATCGCGGCGACCGGCTTCCGGGCCACCCGGGAGCGGCTGGGCCTGCTCCAGCCGGAGCTGCGCGCCCTGCTGGCGACGGGTGCCGACGGCGCGCCGGAGGTGGGGCTGGAGTTCGAGTCGTCGTACCCGGGGCTGTTCCTGGCCGGTCTGATCACGGCCGCGGGCTTCGGCCCGGCGATGCGGTTCGTGCACGGCGCGACCTTCACGGCGGGCACGCTGGTGCGCGGGGTACGGCGCCGGCTGCGCACGGGGCCGGCCGGCTGGCGGATCCCGGTGGGCCGCCTCCCCGAGGCGGCGATGGCGGAGCCGGTACGGCACTGAGGGCGGCGGGGTGCCGGGCGCTCGGGTCCGGCACCCGGCACGCTACCGGTGCTGCGCCGCCGACCGGCCTCGGCGGTACAGGACCGCACCGGCCCCGATCAGCAGGGCACTGGCGGCCGAGACCCCCATCATGGCCCGGACGTCACTGCCGGTGTGCGGGAGGGTGGGCGGCTTCCCGGGAGTGGTCTCGCCACCGCCGTAGGGAGGCGTGGTCTCGCCGCCACCGTAGGGAGGCGTGGTTTCCCCACCTCCGTACGGAGGTGTGGTCTCGCCCCCGCCGTAGGGGGGAGTCGAGTGACCGCCGCCGGGAGGCGTGGTCTCACCGCCGCCGTAGGGAGGCGTGCTGTGGCCGCCGCCCGGGGGCGTGGAGTGGCCGCCACCGGGCGGGGTGGTCTCGCCGCCACCGTACGGAGGGGTGCTGTGGCCACCGCCGGGAGGCGTGGTCTCACCGCCGCCATAGGGAGGCGTCGTCTCGCCACCGCCGTACGGAGGCTGGGTGGTGTGGTCGCCGCCACCGTACGGAGGCGCGCTGGTGTGGCCGCCACCGTACGGAGGCTGGGTGGTGTGGTCGCCACCGGCGTAGCCGGGCGGGGTGTACTCGTCGCCGCCGTAGGGAGGCCCGTAGTCGTCGGAGTCGCCGTAGCCCGGGCCGTCGTCACCCGGTACGTCACGGTGCGGGCTGCCGCCGTGCGCAGACGAACCGTGCCCGTTGACACAGGAGTTGCCGAACGCCGGGTTCAGCGCAGCGGCCGCGTCCACGGAGTTGCCGCAGACGTTGACCGGCACGTTCACCGGGACCTGGACGTTGTTGCCGGACAGCACGCCGGGCGAACCCTGGGCCACGCCGTGCGCGTGGGAGTCGGCGAGCGCGACGCTGCCGCCGTACAACGACAGCACGCCGGTCGCGGCGGCGGCCACGACCATGCCCTTGCTGAGGGTCTGTCGCAATCTCGTTGTCTTCCTGCTCGAAGATGTGGGAAGGCCGGCCCCGGAACGAAGAATCGACAGATCGACGGTCCAAGGCCGGCCGGAACGCAGCCGGTGGGCTGGTGATGCGTGGGGCGACGAACCTCAGTCGTTCACGCAGGTGTTGCCGAAGGCCGGGTTCAGCAGGCCGATGACGTTGATGCTGTTGCCGCAGACGTTGATCGGCACGTGGATCGGAATCTGGACCACGTTGCCCGACAGGACACCCGGGGAGCCGATGGCGGCGCCCTCGGCACCGGCGTCGGCGAAGGCGGGGGCGGCCCCGCCCAGGGCCAGGATTGCGCCGGCGACGACAGCAACGCTCTTCTTCATGAGATTTCCCTTCTCCGCGGCCATGCCTAATTGACGGCCGAAACCGAGCGAGCACAGCTTCAACGGCTCGCACCATGACCGGCAGGCTGTAAAACGAGGGATAGACAGCGGAAGAAACTCTGGAACGCGCGTCGCCCCGCAATTCACTCGAATGCCCTCAAGGAATTGACGGTTCGGCAGAGAAACGCTTCTTCTACAGGAACGGCGAACGAACGAAGGCAGCCGCCCGGGCGGCGGTGCGGTGCGAACACCGGCACGCCGTTCGGGCGGCCGCCCGGGGGACACGGCTCAGTGGTTGCCCGCGCCGTTGCCCGCCAGGACCGAGATGTCGTCCAGGATGTGCGAGAGCGCCTCGTCGTCCTTGGCCTGGGTCGAGTTCTCGGTGCACTGCTGGTTCTGCGGCGAGGACAGGATCGGGATGTCCTGCACGCCGATGTTGAGCAGAGCGAGGACCGACTGGACGTTGACCTTCGCCGGCAGGCCGACACAGAGCTTGTTGAGCGAGCTCTGGACCAGCGTGGCCTGCGGGCTCAGGTTGCCCTTGGTCACGTTGTTGCCGAACGCCTCGTGGGCACCGTTGCCGCTGAACGACGTGGTGCCGTGGTCGTTGCCGATGGCAAGCGCCTGGGGGGCTGCCGCCGCCGACACACCGACGAAGGACGCGGCGACCGCCGCCGCGGCCATTGCCTTCTTCAGCATTTCGCAAATCCTTTCCTGGCTCCACGCCAAGACGCATCTTCCTGCCCCCGCATCAACCGAACCCACGGGAATTGGTTGCGGGGCATCACCCATTCAGACCCGCATTGGGCCATCGGAGTGAACACCAGCAACCCTTTGATGCGATCTGCGGTTGGACCAGGTTGCTCCGGTGGACGGGGTTACTTCAGAAGGGAATGACAAGTGATCAAGAAGGTTCTGGCCTCCGCCGCGGTCGCCGCCGCCGCTGTAGGCGCCTCTGCCGCCGTCGCGTCGCCGGCCCTGGCCATCGGCAACGACCACGGCACCACCTCTTTCAGCGGCAACGGCGCTTCCCAGGCGTTCGGCAACTCCGCGACCTACGGCAACATGAGCCCGCAGATGGCGCTCATCCAGGGCTCCTTCAACAAGCCGTGCATCGGCCTGCCGGCGAAGGTGAACGCCCAGTCGCTGATCGGTCTGCTCAACATCGGCGTCCAGGACATCCCGATCCTGTCCTCGCCGCAGAACCAGCAGTGCACGGAGAACTCGACCCAGGCCAAGGGCGACGAGGCGCTGTCGCACATCCTGGACGACATCTCCGTCCTGGCCGGCAACGGCACGGCCAACCACTGAGCCACCCAGGGCCCCGCACGGGCCGTCGACGGGCCGCCGATCCCCTCGGCGGCCCGTCCGCGTTTTCCAGGTCTTCCGGCCCGGCGCACGGGCCGCCCCCGGAGCGGGGGCGCTCGTGAACTCATCGGACTGCGCTGGGCCGATCGGGGCACATAGCGCAACCACGGCGTGGCCCGGGCCGTTGACGATCACGCAGCTCCTCCCCGGAGTCCGCCTTTCGAAAGGGAACGAACATGAAGAAGCTGTGGGCAACCGCGGCTGTAGCCGCCTCCGTCGCCGGTCTCGCCGGGGCGGCGGCCCCTCAGGCCCTCGCCATCGGTGACGACCACGGCACCACGTCGTTCAGCGGCAATGGCGCCAAGTCGTCGTTCGGCAACTCGGCCACCTTCGGCGACATGAGCCCGCAGCTCTCGCTGGTCCAGGGTTCGCTGAACAAGCCGTGCATCGGCCTCCCGGTGAAGGCCAACCTCCAGTCGCTGATCGGCCTGATCAACATCGGCGTCCAGGACATCCCGATCCTGTCCTCGCCGCAGAACCAGCAGTGCACGGAGAACTCGACCCAGGCCAAGGGCGACGAGCCGCTGTCGCACATCCTGGACGACATCTCGGCCCTGTCCGGCAACGGCGCCGGCAACGGCTGAGCAAGCACACCGCGACGGCGGGTCACCGGTTCTCCCGGTGGCCCGCCGTTTCGTCGTGTACGGCCCCCGCGCCGGCCCCCGCGCGAGGTCCTAGGACACGATGTCCTTGCGGGCGAACCCCCGGAAGGCCAGGGCGAACAGGACCACCGCGTAGGTCACGGAGACCGCGGCGCCCTGGGCCATGCCGGACCACTCGGGGTGCGGCTGGACGATGTCGGCCCAGGCGAACTGCCAGTGCGCGGGCAGGAAGTCGCGCCAGTGGCCGAGGGCGGTGACGGCGTCCAGGACATTGCCGACGATGGTCAGGCCGACGGCGCCGCCGACCGCGCCGAGCGGGGCGTCCGTCCTGGTCGACAGCCAGAACGCCAGCCCGGCGGTGACCAGCTGGGACACGAAGACGTACGCCACCACGACCGCCAGGCGCTGTGCCGCCGTACCGGTGTCGAGCGCGCCGCCGGTGGGGATCTGCAACGGCCCCCAGCCGTAGGCGGCCGTGCCGGCCGCGAGCGCCACGACCGGCAGCAGCACCATCGCGGCGAGGCTCAGCCCGAGGGCGACGGCCAGCTTGGACCACAGCAGCCGGGCCCGGGGCACGGGTGCGGCGAGCAGATAGCGCAGCGAGGACCAGCTCGCCTCGGAGGCGACCGTGTCCCCGCAGAACAGGGCGACGGGGATGACGAGGAGGAAGCCGGCCGAGACGAACAGGTTGACCGCGGCGAAGTTGGCGCCGGACGCGGTGGCCGTGTCCATCAGGGTGATCTGGTTGTTCCGGCTCGACGGGTTCCCGCCGATGGCGAAGGCGATGAGCAGCACGAACGGCAGGGCGGTGAGGATGGCCCCCATGACCAGGGTGCGGCGCCGCTTCAGCTGCCGGGCCAGCTCCACCCGCAGGGGCAGGGTGCGGCCCGCCCGGTAGCCGGAGGCGGCCTCGGTGAGCGCGCTCATGCGGAACCTCCGATCAGGGTGAGGAAGGCGTCTTCGAGGCGGCGGTGCGGGCCGACCGAGGCGACGGGCACCTCCAGCCGGACCAGCTCCACGACGAGCCGCTCGGCGGTGCCGCCAGGGTCGAGCCGGACCAGCAGTCCGTCGTCGGTGCGCACGGCGGAGGCGACGCCGGGCAGCGCGGCCACCTTCTCCGCGACCGGTTCCGGGACCGGGGTACCGGTGCCGACGAGCAGGGTGTCGCCGGAGCCGATGATCTCCCGGACGGGACCGGCCTGGACGAGCCGGCCGCGGTCCATCACCACCAGGTGGGTGCAGGACTGCTCGACCTCGGCGAGGAGGTGGCTGGAGACGATGACCGTACGGCCGCCGGCCGCGTAGCGGATCATCACCTCGCGCATCTCGCGGATCTGGGGCGGGTCGAGACCGTTGGTGGGTTCGTCGAGGATGAGCAGGTCGGGCAGGCCGAGCATGGCCTGGGCGATGGCGAGGCGCTGGCGCATGCCCTGCGAGTAGGTGCGCACCGCGCGGGCGAGGGCGTCGCCGAGGCCGGCGATCTCCAGTGCCTCGTCCAGGTGGGCGTCCTCGGGCGGGCGGCCGGTGGCCCGCCAGTACAGCTCCAGGTTCTCCCGGCCGGACAGGTGCGGCAGGAAGCCCGCGCCCTCCACGAAGGCGCCGACGCGGGAGAGGACCTGTGCACCGGGCCGGACGGCGTGCCCGAAGACGCGGATCTCGCCGTCGTCCGGCGTGATCAGGCCCATCAGCATGCGCAGGGTGGTGGTCTTGCCCGCGCCGTTGGGCCCGAGCAGGCCGAGGACCTGGCCCTTCTCCACACGGAAGGACAGCTCGCGGACGGCGTATCGGTCGGTGGAGCGGGCGTAGCGCTTGCTGAGGCCGCTGATGACGAGGGGCACCTCGGCGAGGTCCGGGTCGGGGGCGGGGGCGGCGGTGCGGCGGCGGGCGGTGAGCAGCAGGGCGAGGGCGGCGATGACACCGGCCAGGGGCAGCCACCAGACCCAGGCGGGCAGGGGCGCGGCGGCGGTGGTCACGGCCGGGGCCGTCGGCACGCTCAGGTCTCCCCTGAGGGAGACGGTGTAGGTGGCGGGGGCGGCCGGGGAGGCGTAGCCGAGGTCGGTGGAGGCGAGGACCAGGCGGAGCCGGTGGCCCTTCTGCACCTGGTGGTCGATCGCCGGGAGGGTGACGGTGACGTCCTGGCCCGCCGTGGCGCCGGTCACCCGGAGCGGGGCGACGAGCTGGGCGGGGAGCACCTGCCGGGTGCCGTCGGGGCCGACGTCGTAGACCTTGCCGAACAGGACGGCGTCGCCGGTGCTTGAGGTGACGTGGATGCGGGCGGTGGGGGTGCCGGTGATCTGGAGGTCGCGGGTGAGGGGTGCCGAGTCGAACCGCGCGTACTGGCCGGGGAAGTCGAGGGAGACGCCGACGCCGAGCGCGGACAGCTGGGCGAGGCCGCCGGAGCCGCCGAGGCCGGGCAGCGCGGAGACGCCGGGCGGGGTGGCGCCGGCCGGGTTGGTGATGTGCTGGGCGGAGCCGGTCAGGGCGATGGCGCGGGGGTGGTCGCGCAGGCCGGGGTAGCTCCCGGCGGTGGCGCCGCGCAGCTGCGCGGTGCCGTCGGTGGAGTTGACGCCTCCGGTGCGGCTGATCCGGAACGCCGGGCCGGTGTCCGGGTGCTCGCCGCGCAGGTACCGGTCGAACCAGGTGCGCACCCGGGTCTGGATCCGGCTGGTCTCCAGGTCGCCGCCGTCGTGGCCGCCGGCGATCCAGTCGACGGCCACGGGGGCGCCGTTCGCCCGGATCGCCCGGGCGGCGGCGTCGGCCTGGCCGAGCGGGAACAGCGAGTCCGTCTGGCCCTGCACCAGCAGGGTGGGCACCTTGATGCGGTCGGCGACGGCCGAGGGCGAGCGCTCCTGGAGGAGTGCGCGGGCGGCCGGGTCGGGGGTGCCGGACTCGGCGACCCGGTCGTACATCCGGCACAGGGCGGGCTCGAAGCGGGCGCAGCCGCCGCCGGTGTTGACGAAGATGCCGGCCCACAGCTTCTTGAACACGCCGTTCGGGAACAGGGCGTCGGCGAGGTTCCAGTAGGTGACGGCCGGGGCGATGGCGTCCACCCGGTGGTCGTAGGCCGCGGCGAGCAGGGAGACCGCGCCGCCGTAGGAGCCGCCGGCCAGGCCGACGCGGGGGTCGCCGGGCTTGTCGAGCTGGACCTCGGGCCGCTTGGCCAGCCAGTCGAGGAGCCGGGAGACGTCGGCGACCTCGCCCTTGGGGTCGTCGAGGCCGATTCGGCCGGTGGATCCGCCGAAGCCGCGCGCGGACCAGGTCAGCACCGCGTATCCGTGCCGGGTGAGGTCCTCGGCCTGCTGCCGCAGGTCGTCCTTGCTGCCGCCGAAGCCGTGGGCGAGGAGGACGGCCGGGTGCCGGCCGGTGTCGGCCGGGGTGAAGTACGAGGTGTCCAGGCGGACCCCGTCGACCGCCATGACCTGGTCGGTCCGGTGGACCGGGGGCGTGTCGCCGGACGCGGCGGCCGTCCAGGTGCCGGCGCCGGCCAGCACCACGACGGCGGCCGCGCCGGCGAGGAGCCGGCGCGGCCTCTTGAGCAGCCCTCGCGGGGAGAGCCTGCGAAGATCCATGGCTCAACGGTACGGGGCGTCACTGACAACCGGTGAGCCTCAGGGGTGAACGCCGGGCCCTCCCGCAGGAGGACGGGTGGGTCCGGCGTACACCAGGCGTGGTACGGCGGCTCGGCGCCTCGCGGCTCAGGCCGCGGCCTGCTCCTCGGCCTGGACGTCCTCGGGCAGGGAGACCAGCCAGCGGGTCTCGCGGCGCGGGCGGAGGTAGAAGGCCCAGTACAGGGTGGCGACAGCGGTGATGCCGCCGGTCCAGGCCAGGTAGGAGGGGTCCTGCTCGACCAGGATGTAGAGGAGGACCGCGATCAGCAGGACCGGCATGGCCGGCCACAGGGGCATCCGCCAGGCCTGCTTGGCGCCGTGCGCGCCGCGCCGGGCCAGCAGCGCGGCGACGGCCACCAGCAGGTAGAGGCCGGTGACGGCGACGCCGGTGACGCCGTAGAGGGTGTCGAGGTTGACGAAGCAGAGGAACGCGCCCGGGACGCCGACGAGGAGGGTGGCGACCCACGGGGAGCCGAACCGGCCGAGCTTGGCGAGGGCGGTGTTCACGGGCTTCGGCCAGGCGCGGTCCCGGGCCGAGGCGAACAGCACCCGGGAGTTCTGGATGACCATGACGATGCCCGCGTTGATGATCGCGAGGGCGACGCACAGGCTGACGAAGGTGCCGACGGCCGAGTCGCTCCAGGCGATGACCATGCTGCTGATGTCGCCGCCGGTCAGGGTCTTCAGGTCCCCCGCGCCGAGGGTGATGGCGGCGACCGGCACCAGGATGACCACGCTGGAGATGACGAGGGTGGCGAGGACGGTACGGGCGACGTTGCGGCGCGGGTTCTCCAGCTCCTCGGAGAGGTAGACGGCGGTGGAGAAGCCCTGGGTGACGAAGAGGGCGATGGCGAGGCCGGAGACGACCATCATCGCGGTGACGGGGTCGACGTGCGCGTGGTCGCCGGCGACCTGGAGCATGCCCAGGCTGCTCACCCCGCGATGCGGGTGGGCGAAGCCGAGCACCGCCACGACGCCGGCGGCGACGACCTCCAGGACCAGGAAGATGCCGGTGATCCAGGCGTTGGCGCGCAGGTCCAGCAGACCGGCGAGGGTGGCGGCGATCATCACGCCGGCGCCCGTCCAGGACGGGTCGAGGTGGATGACCGGGGCGAGGTAGTCGGCGGTGCCCATCGCGATGACCGGAGGGACGATCATCACGACGAGCAGCGACATCACGAAGGCCAGCCAGCCGGCGAGCCGCCCGGCCAGGGTGGAGACGATGGCGTACTCGCCGCCCGCGCTGGGGATGAGGGTGCCCAGCTCCGAGTAGCAGAAGGCCACGGGGATACAGAGCAGCGCGCCGATGGCGATGCACAGCGCCGTCGCCGTGCCCAGACTGGAGAACAGGTCGGGCACGATCACGAAGAGCGTGGAGGCGGGCGTGACGCAGGACAGCGTCAGCAGGGTGCCGCCGACGACACCGATGGACCGCTTCAGCCCGGGGGAGGAGGCTGTGGCGGTGTCTTCCACGGTCTTCTGGAGCGTGTCGGTCATGCGGCGGTTTCCGATCACTTGAGCGGTGAGGGTGGGGACGGGAGCGCTATCGCCTCCGGCGGATCGTCGTACGTGCTTTTCGTCCGCTCCCGGCGTGCATAGAGAACCCCGACGAAAACCGCCACGTCAATGGCCGTTTACCTTCGGAATCCGCAGCTACGGAAGAGCCCAGGCCGCATCACTTTCGCAGGCTACGGATGCCTGTTGACCCATCCATCAAGCCCTATCGGATAGTGACCTTGCTTTCCAAGGTCATTAGCTCGTAACTCCTTCGCCACCCGTTTCATCCCCGTGACACGAGAACCGCAGCGAAGGTTTCAAAAAAATGTCAGGCCGTCCGGTATCCGGACGGCCTGACAAGGGTCTTTCGGAGGTTCCCGAGAGGGTCAGTGGTTGCGCGGGAAGCCCAGGTCCACGCCCGCCGGGGCGTCGGCCGGGTCGGGCCAGCGGGTGGTGACGACCTTGCCGCGGGTGTAGAAGTGCGTGCCGTCGTTGCCGTAGATGTGGTGGTCGCCGAAGAGGGAGTCCTTCCAGCCGCCGAAGGAGTGGTAGCCGACGGGGACCGGGATCGGCACGTTCACACCGACCATGCCGGCCTCGATCTCCAGCTGGAAGCGGCGGGCCGCGCCGCCGTCCCGGGTGAAGATCGCGGTGCCGTTGCCGAACGGCGAGGCGTTGATGAGGGCGACACCCTCCTCGTAGGTGTCCGCGCGCAGCACGCACAGCACCGGGCCGAAGATCTCGTCCTGGTAGGCCCTGGCGGTGGTCGGCACCCGGTCCAGGAGCGAGATGCCGATCCAGTGGCCGTCCTCGAAGCCCTCGACGGTGTAGCCGGTGCCGTCGAGCACGACCTCGGCGCCCTCCGCGGCGGCACCGGAGACGTACGACGCCACCTTGTCGCGGTGCGCCTTGGTGATCAGCGGGCCCATCTCGGACGTCGGGTCGTTGCCCGGACCGATCTTGATCTTCTCGGCGCGCTCGCGGATCTTCTCCACCAGCGTGTCGCCGATCGAGCCGACCGCGACCACGGCCGAGATCGCCATGCAGCGCTCGCCCGCGGAGCCGTAGGCGGCCGAGACGGCGGCGTCGGCGGCCGCGTCCAGGTCGGCGTCCGGCAGCACCAGCATGTGGTTCTTGGCGCCGCCGAGCGCCTGCACACGCTTGCCGTTGGCCGAGGCGGTGGTGTGGATGTAGCGGGCGATCGGGGTCGAGCCGACGAAGGAGACGGCCTTGACGTCCGGGTGCTCCAGCAGCCGGTCGACGGCCACCTTGTCGCCGTGCACGACGTTGAAGACGCCGTCCGGCAGACCGGCCTCGCTCAGCAGCTCGGCGATCCGGACCGAGGCCGAGGGGTCCTTCTCGCTCGGCTTGAGCACGAAGGTGTTGCCGCACGCGATGGCGATCGGGAACATCCACATCGGGACCATCGCCGGGAAGTTGAACGGCGTGATGCCCGCGACGACACCGAGCGGCTGGCGGATCGCGGCCACGTCGACCCCGCCGGCCACCTGCGTGGACAGCTCGCCCTTCAGCTGGACGTTGATGCCGCAGGCCAGGTCCACGATCTCCAGGCCGCGGGCGACCTCGCCGAGCGCGTCCGAGTGCACCTTGCCGTGTTCGGCGGTGATCAGCTCGGCGATCTCGTCGCGGTGGGCGTCCAGCAGCGCGCGGAACCGGAACAGGATGGTGGTGCGCTGGGCCAGCGAGGACCGGCCCCAGGTGGTGAAGGCGTCCTTGGCCGCCGCGACGGCCGCGTCCACCTCCTCCACCGACGCGAACGCGACCTTGGTGGTGACCGCGCCGGTGGCCGGGTCGGTGACCGGCCCGTACGTGCCCGACGCGCCTTCGACGGTCTTGCCGCCGATCCAGTGGTTGACGATCTTCGTCATGCCCAGAGACTCCTTCTTACAGATGGCGGCGTCGGGTCGAGACGTGCCGTTCGTACAGCTCACGTGCCTTGACCGCCGACGGTCGGGTCGCGGTCTCGGCCACGGGAACATCCCACCAGGCCTGGGCCGGAGGCGCGCCCGACACTGTGTCGGACGTTTCGGTCTCCACGTAGACACATGTGGGAGTGTCGGCGGCCCGGGCCTCGGCGAGCGCCTCGCGCAGCTCCCGCACGGTCCTGGCGCGCAGCACCCGCATGCCCAGGCTGGCCGCGTTGGCGGCGAGGTCGACGGGGAGCGGGGCGCCCGTGTAGGCGCCCTCCTCGGTCGGGAAACGGTAGGCGGTGCCGAACCGCTCGCCGCCCACCGACTCCGACAGTCCGCCGATCGAGGCGTACCCGTGGTTCTGCACCAGCAGCATCTTGATCGCGATGCCCTCCTGCACGGCGGTCACGATCTCGGTCGGCATCATCAGATAGGTACCGTCGCCGACCAGCGCCCACACCTGCCGCTCCGGCGCGGCCAGCTTCACCCCGATGGCGGCCGGGATCTCGTAGCCCATGCAGGAGTAGCCGTACTCCAGGTGGTACTGGTCGCAGGATCGCGCCCGCCACAGCTTGTGCAGGTCGCCGGGGAGCGAACCGGCCGCGTTGATGATGATGTCCGACTCGTCCACCAGGGCGTCCAGCGCCCCGAGGACCTGCGGCTGGGTCGGCCGTACGTCGATCTCGTCGGCCTCGAAGCAGGCGTCGACGCGCTGCTCCCAGCGCTCCTTGTCCTCCGTGTACTCGGCGGCGTAGGCGTCGGCGACCCGGTGGCCGTGCAGCGCCAGCGCCTCGGTCAGCTCGGCCAGGCCGCTGCGGGCGTCGGCGATCAGCGGGCGCGCGGCCAGCTTGTGGCCGTCGAAGGGCGCGATGTTGAGGTTGAGGAAGCGGACGTCCGGGTTCTCGAACAGAGTGCCGGAGGCGGTGGTGAAGTCGGTGTAGCGGGTGCCGACGCCGATCACCAGGTCCGCGGTGCGGGCCAGCTCGTCGGCGGTGGCGGTGCCGGTGTGGCCGATGCCGCCGACGTCCTGCGGGTGGTCGTGGCGCAGCGAGCCCTTGCCGGCCTGGGTGGAGGCGACGGGGATGCCGGTCGCGGCGGCGAACTCGGCGAGGGCGGCCTCGGCCCGGCTGTGGTGGACCCCGCCGCCCGCGATCAGCAGGGGCCGGCGCGCGGCGCGGATCGCGGCCACGGCCTCCGCCAGCTCGGTGGGGTCCGCGCCCGGGCGCCGTACGGTCCACACACGCTCGGCGAAGAACTCCTCCGGCCAGTCGTACGCCTCCGCCTGGACGTCCTGCGGCAGGGCGAGGGTGACGGCGCCGGTCTCCACGGGGTCGCTGAGCACCCGCATGGCCTGGAGGGCGGCCGGGATCAGGGCCTCCGGGCGGGTGACGCGGTCGAAGTACCGCGACACCGGGCGCAGTGTGTCGTTGACGGACACGTCGCCCGCGTAGGGCACCTCCAGCTGCTGGAGGACGGGGTCGGCGGGGCGGGTGGCGAAGACGTCGCCGGGCAGCAGCAGGACCGGGAGGTGGTTGACGGTGGCCAGGGCGGCGCCGGTGACCAGGTTGGTGGCGCCGGGGCCGATCGAGGTCGTCACCGCGTGGGCGGACAGCCGGTTCGACTGGCGGGCGTAGCCGACCGCCGCGTGCACCATGGACTGCTCGTTGCGGCCCTGGTGGTACGGCATGACGTCGGCGTACTCGACCAGGGCCTGGCCGAGCCCGGCGACGTTGCCGTGGCCGAAGATGCCCCAGGTGGCGCCGATCAGCCGCTGCCGGGCGCCGTCGCGTTCGGTGTACTGGGCGGCGAGGAATCGGACCAGCGCTTGTGCGACGGTCAGCCGGATCGTCATCGGTACCCCTCCGTGCTTTCTACGTGGGCCGGATGGAAGCAGATCCGCCACTCCCGGGTCTCCCCCGGACCCGCCATGACGTTCAGGTAGTACATGTCGTGCCCGGGCTGGGCGATGGACGGGCCGTGCCAGCCGTCGGGGACGAGTACGGCGTCGCCGGAGCGGACCTCGGCGAGGAGGTCGGCGCCGCCCTGCCGCGACGGGGACACGCGCTGGTACCCCAGACCGTTCGGGCCGGCGATCTCGAAGTAGTAGATCTCCTCCAGTTCGGACTCCTCGCCCGGCCGGTGCTCGTCGTGCTTGTGCGGCGGGTACGAGGACCAGTTGCCGCCCGGGGTGATCACCTCGACGGCGATGAGCCGGTCGCAGTCGAAGGCGTCGGCCGCGGCGAAGCCGCGCACCTGGCGGGCGCAGCTGCCGCTGCCGCGCTGTTCGACGGGGACCTCCGGCGCGGGGCCGTAGCGGGCGGGGAGTCGTCGCTCGCACTTCGCTCCTGCCAGGGCGAAGCGGCCTCCCGCGCCGGAGGCGATCAGGACCTGGGCGTCCCGGGGTGCGTACGCGAAGTCGGAGACCGACGCGAACACGCTGTCCCGGCCCAGGAGTTGGAACTCGGCCTGCTCAGTTGACGCAGTCTCAATTTGTACGGTACATGCGCCTTCCAGCGGAAGCACGATCCATTCGCTGTCCCCGGTGGTGAACGTATGCGTACCGCCCGGTGTCACCTCCACGACGCGCAGGCTGCTGTACGTCCAGCCGGCCCGCTCGGGACGGATGTCGACGGCGTACCGCCCGGTCGCGGTGGTGCCCTTGGCCAGGTGCAGGTCGGTGCTGGTCATGCTGGTCATGCGGCCCTCACAGCAGTCCTACGGCGGTGTCCACGGCGGCGGCCACGTCGCCGTCCGCCGGGTACAGCAGCGAGCGGCCGACGACCAGGCCGCGCACGGTGGGCAGGCGCAGCGCGTCGCGCCATTTCGCGTACGCGGCGGCCTGGCCCTCGGGCGAGTCGCCGATGTCGCCGCCGAGGAGGACGGCGGGCAGCGTGGAGGTCTCCATCACCCGGGCCATCTCGTCGGGGTCCTCGGTGACCGGCACCTTCAGCCAGGTGTAGGCGGAGGAGCCGCCGAGACCGGAGGCGATGGCGATGGACCGGGTGACGGCCTCGGCGGACAGGTCGTTGCGCAGCCTTCCCTCGGGGGTGCGGCGGCTGATGAACGGCTCCACGAAGACCGGCAGCCGGCGCGCGGCCATCTCGTCGATGACACGGGCGGTGGACTCCAGCGTGGTCAGCGAGCCGGGGTCGTCGTAGTCGATGCGCAGCAGCAGCTTGCCGGCGTCGAAGCCGAGGCGCCGGATGTCCTCGGGCCGGTGGCCGGTGAACCGGTCGTCCAGCTCGAAGCTGGCGCCCTGGAGTCCGCCGCGGTTCATGGACCCCATGACCACCTTGTGGTCGAGGGCGCCGAGCAGGAGCAGGTCGTCCAGGATGTCGGCGGTGGCGAGCACCCCGTCCACCCCGGGCCGGGACAGCGCCAGGCACAGCCGCTCCAGCAGGTCGGCGCGGTTGGCCATGGCGAGCCTGCGGTCGCCGACGCCGAGCGCGCCGCGGGCCGGGTGGTCGGCGGCGATGATCATCAGCCGTCCGTCGCCGTTCAGCAGCGGGCGCCGGGCCCGGCGGGCCGCGGCCTCGGCGATCGCCTCGGGGTGGTGGGTACGGACCCGGACCAGCTCGGCGATGTCGACGCGGGGGCGGCCGGAGCCGGGGCGGGGTCCGGCGAGGCCCTCGGGTGCGGTTCCGGAGCCGCCCTCGGTGTGGGTGCCTGCGACCCGGCCGGCCCTCATCGCACCGCTCCGGCGGCGAGCGCGGCGGCCACCTCGTCCGGGGTGGGCATCGCGGAGGAGCACTCCAGGCGGGAGGCGACGATGGCGCCTGCCGCGTTGGCGTGCCGCATGACCGTCTCCAGGTCCCAGCCGGCGAGCAGCCCGTGGCAGAGGGAGCCGCCGAAGGCGTCCCCGGCGCCGAGTCCGTTGAGGACGGTGACGGGCAGCGGCGGAACCTCGGCGGACTCGCCCGAACTGCTGACGGCGAGGACGCCCTTGGGCCCCTGTTTGACGACGGCGATCTCGACGCCCGCGTCCAGCAGCGCGCGGGCGGCGGCATGCGGCTCGCGCACCCCGGTGGCGACCTCCACCTCGTCCAGGTTCCCCACGGCGACGGTGGTGTGCTTCAGCGCCTCGGCGTAGAAGGGGCGGGCGGTGTCCGGGTCCTGCCAGAACATGGGCCGCCAGTCGAGGTCGAAGACCGTCGTCCCCGACTTCGCCCGGTGGGCGAGGGCCGCGAGGGTCGCCGTACGGCTGGGCTCCTCGCTCAGGCCGGTGCCGGTGACCCAGAAGATCCGGGCCTCCCGGATCGTGTCCAGGTCCAGCTCGTGGGCGTCGATCTCCAGGTCGGGCGCCTTGGGCTGCCGATAGAAATAGAGCGGGAAGTCGTCGGGCGGGAAGACCTCGCAGAAGGTGACCGGGGTCGGCAGTCCGGGGACCGGTGTGACCCAGCGGTCGTCGACGCCGAAGCCGCGCAGCGCCTCGTGCAGATAGGCGCCGAACGGGTCGTCGCCGGTGCGGGTGATGACGGCGGTGCGTCGGCCGAGGCGGGCCGCGGCGACCGCGACATTGGTCGCCGACCCGCCGAGGAACTTGCCGAAGGACGACACCTGGGCGAGCGGTACACCGGTTTGCAGCGGATAGAGGTCCACTCCGATCCGCCCCATGGTGATCAGGTCGTACGCCATCGGCTTCCCTTCGTCACGACTCTCCCCGGTGTTGTAGTCCGCGGCGCCGAGCCCTGTCAATGTTTTGTCCGGACATTCGGACTACCTCGTGTCACAAATGCCGCGTTCGTGTCACAGGTGTCGCGTGAACGCCGGTCCTGTGTCACACCCGCTCTACAGGCCCTTCCTCCTGATCACTCTGCGTCGTTCACCCGGCGCAGGCTGGTGATCGCCAGCGCAGCGCCCGGCTCCCCCGACGGCCGTCCCCGGCCGCCGCCGCGGCGCGCGCAGGGAGGTGCAACTCATGACCGACCGAAGGCTCTGGTCCTACAAGGAGATCGCGGCGCACATCCGGGTGCAGCCGGACACCGTGCGGTCCTACCGCAAGCATGGACTGCTCCCCCCGCCCGACCATGTGGAGGGCGGCAAGCCCTACTGGTACGACGACACCGTCCGCGCCTGGGTCGCCTCCCGCCCGGGCAACCGCCGCCGCGACTGAGACCGGCCGGGAGGCAACCGCGGAAAACCCCTTCGTGCCCCACCTCCGCGTGGGGCACAGTGCTGATCATGGACTTCACCGTCAAACCCGTGCTCACCGGCGAGCGGACCGTGCTGCGCCCCTTCACGGCGGACGACGCCGACGCGATGTGGGAGATCATCGGCGACCCCGAGGTGCTCCGCTTCACCTACGAGCCGTCCACCGAGCTGACCCTGGACATGGTGCGTTCCTGGTACGCAACGCGCAGTGCCCAGCCCGACCGGCTGGACCTCGCGGTCACCGATGCCGCGACGGGCGAGCTGCTCGGCGAGGTCGTGCTGCACGAGGTGGATCCGCACAGCCGCAACTGCACCTTCCGCACCCTGCTCGGGCCGCGCGGCCGGGGCCGGGGCGTGGGTACCGAGGCCACCCGGCTCATCGTCGGCCATGCCTTCGAACAGCTCGGCCTGCACCGGGTCCAGCTGGAGGTCTACGCCCACAACACCCGGGCCCGCCGCGTCTACGAGAAGGTCGGCTTCGTGACCGAGGGCGTGCGCCGCGAGTTCGCGCTGCGGGACGGCGAGTGGGCCGACGAGGTGATGATGGCCGTCCTCGCCCCGGAATGGGCGACCCATCGGGGCCACCCCGAGCATGCCACTGGCTAGTTGCGGCGCCAGGGTTCGATGACCGTCACGCCGGGGGCCGGGGTGGTGTCCATCGTCGCGAGGGCGGCCGGGGCCGCGTCGAGAGGGATCGCGGAGGTCACCAGGAGGTCCGGGCGCAGCACCCCGGTGCGGACCAGGTCGAGCATGCCGGGATAGCCGTGGGCGGCCATGCCGTGACTGCCGAGGAGTTCGAGTTCCAGGGCTATGGCGCGGGCCATCGGGACCGGGGTGGTGCCGTCGGCCGAGGGCAGCAGACCGACCTGGACATGCCGGCCGCGGCGGCGCAGGGAGGCGACCGAGGCGGCACAGGTGACCGGTGATCCCAGGGCGTCCAGGGAGAGGTGGGCGCCGCCGCCGGTCAGCTCCCGGACGGCGGCGGCCGGATCGGCCACGCCGGTGGCGTCCACGCACTGTGCCGCCCCGAACTTTCGCGCCAGCTCCAGGGCGCCGGGCGCTATGTCGACGGCGATCACCCGCGCCCCCGCGGCCGCCGCGATCATCACGGCGGACAGTCCGACGCCGCCGCAGCCGTGCACCGCGACCCACTCCCCCGCCGCGACCCGGCCCTGCTGCACCACCGCGCGGAAGGCTGTGGCGAACCGGCAGCCGAGCGCGGCGGCCGTGCCGTAGGCCATGTCGTCGGGGAGGGCGACCAGGTTGACGTCGGCGTGGTCCAGCGCGACGTACTCGGCGAAGGAGCCCCAGTGGTGGAAGCCGGGCTGGGTCTGCCGCTCGCACACCTGCTGGTCGCCGGCCGCGCAGGCCGGGCAGGTGCCGCAGGCGCAGACGAACGGCACGGTGACCCGGTCGCCGGGGCGCCATCCGGTCACCCGCCCGCCCACTGCCTCGACCACACCGGCCAGCTCGTGACCGGGCACGTGCGGCAGGGTGATGTCCGGGTCGTGACCCATCCAGCCGTGCCAGTCGCTGCGGCAGAGGCCGGTGGCCTCCACGCGGACGACCACTCCGTGAGCGGCGGGTTCCGGGTCGGGTACCTGCCGTACCTCGGGCTGCTCGCCGTAGCGGTCGAAGACGACTGCGCGCATCGGGGTGTGCTCCTTTCGGGGGCCTGCCGCGAAGGTTAGAGGGTCCGGGGGCCTCCGGTCCTGGGGGTCAGTTCGCGAGCGTCGCGGCTGGTCGTACCGCTCCCCGCGGCCTCCTGGGGTGCCTCCTCCGGCGGCGGCGCGGAGTCGCCCTCGCTCATTCCGAAGCGGTCGTGGAAGCGGCGCAGCGCCGGGGGTGCCCACCAGGTGGCGCGGCCGGTGAGGCGCATGACGGCCGGGACCAGGAGGCTGCGGACGACCATGGCGTCCATCAGGACCGCCAGGGCGATGCCGAGGCCGAGCATCTTGGTGTTGGTGACCCGGGAGGTGCCGATGGCCACCATCACCACCGCGAGGATGACCGCCGCCGCGGTGATCAGCCCGCCCGTGCGCCTCAGTCCGTGGCGCACGGCCGACTCGTGGTCGCCCGTGCGGTCGTACTCCTCCTTGATGCGGGAGAGCAGGAAGACGCCGTAGTCCATGGAGAGGCCGAAGGCCACGCAGAACATCAGCACGGGCAGGGTGGTCTCGATGGAGCCGGAGCTGGTGAAGCCGAGCGGGCCGGAGAGATGGCCGTCCTGGAAGACCCAGACCACCGCGCCGAACATGGCCGTCAGGCTGAGCGCGTTGAGCACCACGGCCTGCACGGGTATGAGCACGCTTCCGGTGAGCAGGAAGACCAGCAGGAGGGTGACGACCGCGATGAACACGGCGGCCCAGGGCAGGCGTGCCGCTATCGCGTGCTTGGTGTCGACCAGGACGGCCGCGGTGCCGGTGACCTCGGTGGTGAAGGGGGCGGGCAGCGCACGCACCTCGCCGACCAGGCGCTGGGCCGCGTCGCCCACGGCCTCGCCCTTCGGCTGCACGGTGAAGTAGGCGGAGTCGCCCTTGACCAGCGGCCCGTCGACGCGGGTGACCTCGGGCAGCCGGGCCAGCCGCTCCTTGTAGGCGGCGTACTGGGAGCGGGTGGCGCCGCCTTCGGCGAGGACCTCCAGGCCGCCGCCGGGGCTGCCCGGGAAGCCTTCGCGCAGGTGCTGCTGGACCACATGGGACTCGGCGGTCGACGGCAGCTGGCGGTCGTCGGCGGTGCCGAACCGCACGCCGAGGAAGGGCAGTCCGAGCGTCACCAGCAGCACGGTGGTGCCGAGCGCGAAGAGCGGGGCGCGGCGCATCACGAGGTCCGCCGCGCGCGCCCAGCCGGCGCCCTCGCCGGAACCCGGCTGCCGGTTGCGCCGCAGCAGCCGGCGCAGGTCGAGGGAGTTGACCCGGTGGCCGAGCAGGACCAGCGCGGCCGGCAGCAGGATGAGGGCGGCGGCCGCGGCGAGCAGCACCACGGCGATGCCGGCGTAGGCGAAGGAGCGCAGGAAGTACTGCGGGAAGACCATCATGGCGGCCAGGGAGACGGCGACCGTGAGGGCGGAGAAGAGCACGGTGCGGCCGGCGGTGCGCAGTGTCGTGCCCACCGCGGTCGTCGGGTCGGCGCCGGTGGAGAGTTCCTCCCGGTAGCGCCGGACGATGAACAGGGCGTAGTCGATGGCGAGGCCGAGCCCGAGGGCCGTGGTGAGGTTGAGCGCGAAGACCGAGACGTCGGTGATGCTGGTCAGGCCGCGCAGCACGGCGTTGGTGCCGAGGATGGCGACGATGCCGATCCCCAGCGGCAGCAGGGCGGCGATGGCGCTGCCGAAGACCATCACGAGCAGGATCAGCGTGATCGGCAGGGCGATCAGCTCGGCCCGGGCGAGGTCCTCCTTGATGACCGTCTGCATCTCGTGCCGCACCGCGACGATGCCGCCGATCCGCACCCGGACCGGGCCGTGGGTGCCGCGGTAGCGGGGGGCGATGCGGTCCAGGGTCCGGGCCATCGCGTTCTCGTCGCCGGTGACGCGGGCGGCGATCAGCGCCTCGTGGCCGTCCTCGGCGCGCAGGGCGGGTGATCCGCTCTGCCAGTAGGAGCCGACGCCGGTCACGCCCCGCTCGGCCGCCAGCCGGCCGGTCAGGGTGCGGGCCTCGGCGGCCACCTGCGGGTCGTCGACCGAGGAGCGGCCCGCGTCGAGCAGGAGCAGCAGGTTGGGCTGGGAGGCGGGGAACTCCCGCTCCAGCGCCTTGGTGGCGTAGGTCGACTCGGCGGCCGGGTCCTCCCAGCCGCCGCTGCCGAGCCGGTCCGCGACCCCGCTGCCGGCCAGCACGGCGAGCACGGTGAGCACCAGGGCGGCCAGCAGGGACAGGCGTGGCCGGGCGGTGACGAACCGGGTGTAGCGGCCGGGCCCGGGTGGCGCCTGGCGGGCGCGCGGTGGCGTGTTGACTTCGGTCATCGTGCGGTGTCCCCTTCACCGTGACCTGCGTGGCCGTGTGCGAGCACGGCAGCATGGATCAGCCGTTGCCATAGACTGGCAAACACGAGAGATCGCTCGCGTTTCTCCAGAATGCGAGTGGCCGCTCGTGTTTGTCAATGACCTTCTGGAGAGCTGGGGATCACGCGTGCCCGACACCTCGGTCGACACCCCGGAGAACCCGGACAAGGAGCAGCCGCGCCGCCGCCAGGCCCGGGGTGAGCGCCGTATCGCACAGCTGCTCGAAGCCGCCGCCCGGGTCTTCTGCACCACGGGCTACACCGCCGCCAGCACCAACGCCATCGCCCGCGAGGCCGGCGTCTCGCCGGGCACGCTCTACCAGTTCTTCCCGAACAAGGAAGCGATCGCGGTGGAGCTGGGCAGCCGGCTCATGCACGAGATGCGGGACACCTACGGCGAGGCCCTGGCCCCGGTCGACCCGACGACCCCGCTGGAGGAGGCCATCGGCTCCGCGGTGGATCGGTTCATCGCCTTCAACACCGAGCACCCGGTGTTCTTCGCGCTGATGCACGGCCCCGACCTTCCCGGCGGGATCACCGAGGCGCACGACCAGCTGCACACCACCCTGATCGCCCGTATCGAGGGCCTGCTCGCCTCCCTCCTGCCCGAGGCGCCCGCGGCCGACGTCACCCGCACGGCACACGTCTGCCTCGGCGTCTACAAGGCGGGCCTGGAACTCGCCCTGGTCCACGAGGGCGCCGAGCGGGCCGCCTATGTCCAGGAGATCAAGAAGGTGCTGATCCGCTATCTGGAGCCCCTGGTGGGCGACCGGCTCGCGGGTACCCAAGCTGCGCGGCCCGGCGAAGCGTCGAGGAATACCCCCTAGGGGTATACTCTTGGGTAGAGGGGAACCTCTCCGGAGGTCCCAGCGGTCCCACACGCCTCGACGAGGAGAACGAATGAGCGCCCAGACCGACACCCCGGGCTCCGTCACCACCGTCTACAAGGTGACCGGCATGAGCTGCGGCCACTGCGAGGGGTCCATCTCCGGGGAGATCTCCCAGATCCCCGGCGTCACCTCGGTGAAGGCCGTCGCGGCGACCGGCGAGGTGACCGTCGTCTCCACCGCCCCGCTGGACGACGCGGACGTGCGCGCCGCCGTGGACGAGGCCGGCTTCGAGCTGGCCGGCAAGGCCTGAGAACGGCCCGCGAACACCCCTTTCACTCCCCGACCGGGCCGCGCCGACCAGCTCATACTGGATCCGTACGGCCCGGTCCGATGTCTGGAGTCCGGACATGACCAGCACCACCGCGGAAACCGCCGCGCAGACCACCCCCACCTCCGAGGTGGAGCTGCTGATCGGCGGCATGACCTGCGCTTCCTGCGCCGCCCGGGTGGAGAAGAAGCTCAACCGGATGGACGGCGTCAGCGCCACCGTCAACTTCGCCACCGAGAAGGCCAAGGTCTCCTACGGCGGTGACGTCCAGGTCGCCGACCTGATCGCCACCGTGGAGAAGACCGGGTACACCGCCGAGCAGCCCCCGCCCCCGCGGCCCGCACCCGAACCCGGCGCCGAGACCCCGGGCACCCCCGAAGAGGACCCGGAACTCGCCGACGCCCGCCGGCGGCTGCTCGTCTCCGCGCTGCTCGCCGCGCCGGTCGTGCTGCTCGCGATGATCCCCGCGCTCCAGTTCGACAACTGGCAGTGGCTCTCGCTGACGCTCGCCGCGCCGGTCGTCGTCTGGGGCGGCGCCCCCTTCCACCGGGCCGCCTGGACCAACCTGCGGCACGGCGCCGCGACGATGGACACCCTGGTCTCGGTCGGCACCCTGGCCGCGTTCGGCTGGTCGCTGTGGGCGCTGTTCTTCGGTGACGCGGGCATGCCCGGCATGCACGACGAGTTCCGCCTCACCGTCTCGCGCATGGACGGCGCCTCCACCATCTACCTGGAGGTCGCCTCCGGTGTCGTCGCGCTGATCCTGCTCGGCCGCTTCCTGGAGGCCCGCTCCAAGCGGCGCGCCGGAGCCGCCCTGAAGGCCCTGATGGAACTGGGCGCCAAGGACGTGGCGGTGCTGCGCGACGGGCGCGAGGTCCGGGTGCCGGTGTCCGCCCTGGCCGTGGGCGACCGGTTCGTCGTACGACCCGGCGAGAAGATCGCCACCGACGGCACCGTGGTCGACGGCGTCTCCGCGGTGGACGCGTCCATGCTGACCGGCGAGTCGGTGCCGGTGGACGTCGGTCCCGGCGACCGGGTCACCGGCGCCACCGTCAACGCCGGCGGCCGGCTGGTGGTGGAGGCCGCCCGGGTCGGCGCCGACACCCAGCTCGCCCGGATGGCCCGGCTGGTCGAGGACGCGCAGAACGGCAAGGCCGAGGTGCAGCGCCTCGCCGACCGGGTCTCCGCCGTCTTCGTCCCGGTCGTCATCCTCATCGCGGTCGCCACCTTCGGCGTCTGGCTCGGCGTGACCGGGGACGCGGTCGCCGCGTTCACGGCCGCCGTCGCCGTACTGATCATCGCCTGCCCCTGCGCGCTCGGCCTCGCCACGCCGACCGCGCTCATGGTCGGCACCGGCCGCGGCGCCCAGCTGGGGATCCTCATCAAGGGCCCCGAGGTGCTGGAGTCCACGCGCCGCGTCGACACCGTGGTCCTCGACAAGACCGGCACCGTCACCACCGGCCGGATGACCCTCCAGGCGGTGTACGCCGCCGAGGGCGAGGACGAGAAGGAGCTGCTGCGGCTCGCCGGCGCCCTGGAGCACGCCTCCGAGCACCCGGTCGCCCGGGCCGTCGCCGCGGGCGCCGAGGAGCGCGCCGGAAGCCTCCCCGAGGCCGAGAACTTCGAGAACGTCCCCGGGCGCGGCGTACGCGGGCGCGTGGAGGGCCGCGAGGTGGCCGTGGGGCGGCTCTACGACGAGGTGCCGGAGGATCTGGCCCGCGCGGCCCGGCAGGCCGAGGAAGAGGGCCGTACGGCGGTCCTGGCCGGCTGGGACGGGCGGGCACGCGGTGTCCTCGCGGTCGCCGACGCGGTCAAGGAGACCAGCGCCGAGGCGGTGCGCGAGCTGCGCGCGCTGGGGCTCACGCCGGTGCTGCTCACCGGGGACAACCGGACGGTCGCCGAGGCGGTCGCGTCGAGCGTCGGCATCGACGCCGGGAACGTCTTCGCCGAGGTGCTGCCCGAGGACAAGGTGGACGTCGTACGGCGGCTCCAGCGCGAGGGGCGGACCGTGGCCATGGTCGGCGACGGCGTCAACGACGCGGCCGCCCTCGCCACCGCCGATCTGGGTCTCGCCATGGGCACCGGCACGGACGCGGCGATCGAGGCCGGCGACCTGACCCTGGTGCGCGGCGACCTGCGGGTGGCCGCGGACGCCATCCGGCTCTCCCGGCGGACGCTGGCCACCATCAAGGGCAACCTGGTGTGGGCCTTCGGCTACAACGTGGCCGCGCTGCCGCTGGCCGCGGCGGGGCTGCTCAACCCGATGATCGCGGGGGCGGCGATGGCCTTCTCCTCGGTGTTCGTGGTGACGAACAGCCTGCGCCTGCGCCGCTTCCGATGAAGCGGATGTGAGAGTCCCCCTGGAGTCCGCCGCGAGCCTCACATAAGCTCTTCACAAGGCTCGCGCATCATCCTTACGCTTGGGTCCCGATCCGCGTATCGGGGCTCTTGCGTAGCTAAAGGACATATGCAAGAGACGCAGATCACAGTGATGTGAATGTAACCATCGAAGGGGTTCGAAGGTCTAAGTTGGCGATGTCGGATCAGCGTCTTGGGGGGCGCCGACCGGCATCTGGGGATGTCTTGGGGGACTTCTCCAGATAGGGGGTACCTCCCTGCTCGAACGGAGTTGAGAGCTTGGGGGAGCGTTGCCGGGACACGTACATCGGGAAGCTTTGAGCGGCCCTCCCTCGTGCGCTGTCCCGGCAGATCGCAACACCGCATCACTGGAGTGGGACGAGTTCTGCTCGTTCTGCTCAGACAGCGATTTCAGGCGCTGTCCTCTCCGAGCGCCCGGCCGGATCCCGTGGGGGGAATCCGCACCGGGACATGGGAAGGCGCCCTGGACGTCGGCCCGTGGGGGGACCGGCGCCAGGGCGCCTTCTGCTATGCGCTTGCGCTCTTGTACGCGGTGACCGGCACAGGGTGCCACCGAAGCGGCACCCCTCACCAGCAGGTGTCAGCGCTCTTCGACCGGCACGAAGTCGCGCTCGACGACGCCCGTGTAGATCTGGCGCGGGCGGCCGATGCGGGAGCCCGGCTCCTTGATCATCTCGGTCCACTGGGCGATCCAGCCCGGCAGCCGGCCGAGGGCGAACAGGACCGTGAACATCTCGGTCGGGAAGCCCATGGCCCGGTAGATCAGGCCGGTGTAGAAGTCCACGTTCGGGTAGAGGCTGCGCGAGACGAAGTAGTCGTCGGAGAGCGCGTGCTCCTCCAGCTTGAGCGCGATGTCCAGCAGCTCGTCGGACTTGCCGAGGGCGGAGAGGACGTCGTGCGCGGCAGCCTTGATGATCTTGGCGCGCGGGTCGAAGTTCTTGTAGACCCGGTGGCCGAAGCCCATCAGGCGGACGCCGTCCTCCTTGTTCTTCACCTTGCGGATGAAGGCGTCGACATCGCCGCCGCTCTCCTGGATGCCCTCCAGCATCTCCAGGACGGACTGGTTGGCGCCGCCGTGCAGGGGGCCCCACAGGGCGGAGATGCCGGCCGAGATCGACGCGAACATGTTCGCCTGCGACGAGCCGACCAGACGGACCGTGGAGGTCGAGCAGTTCTGCTCGTGGTCCGCGTGCAGGATCAGCAGCTTGTCCAGCGCGGAGACGACGACCGGGTCCAGCTCGTACTCGTCGGCCGGGACCGAGAAGGTCATGCGCAGGAAGTTCTCGACGTAGCCGAGGTCGTTGCGCGGGTAGACGAACGGGTGACCGATCGACTTCTTGTACGCGTACGCCGCGATCGTCGGCAGCTTCGCGAGCAGCCGGATCGTGGAGAGGTTGCGCTGCTTCTCGTCGAACGGGTTGTGGCTGTCCTGGTAGAAGGTGGACAGCGCGGAGACGACCGAGGACAGCATGGCCATCGGGTGGGCGTCGCGCGGGAAGCCCTTGTAGAAGTTCTTGACGTCCTCGTGCAGCAGGGTGTGCCGCGTGATGTCGTTCTTGAACGTCGTCAGCTCGTCGACGGTCGGCAGCTCACCGTTGATCAGCAGGTACGCCACCTCGAGGAAGGTGGAACGCTCGGCCAGCTGCTCGATGGGGTAGCCGCGGTAGCGGAGGATGCCCGCCTCGCCGTCGAGGTAGGTGACAGCGGATTTGTAGGCGGCCGTGTTGCCGTACCCGCTGTCCAGGGTCACCAGACCGGTCTGGGCGCGGAGCTTCCCGATGTCGAAGCCCTTGTCGCCGACGGTGCTGTCGACCACCGGGTAGGTGTACTCGCCGTCGCCGTACCGCAGTACTACAGAGTTGTCGCTCACGTCTTCCCTCACCGACGTAGTGCCTCATCTTCGAGGTGCCCTGACTGTCTCTACCATCCCCCATTTGGCTCAGGAGAGTGCACTCGGGGTCGACCATTGGGCCTATTGGCGGCACTCAGTGCCGCCAACTTGCCCATCCTGCCCCCTCGGAGGGGCATCTGGAAGGGCTCTGTGACCTTCGTGACTCATTTGATCGATCATTTTTCGCGATCGGCCCCTCCGAGCCGGAAATCCAGCGCTGTACAGCGCCGTCCGGCCGACACCGTGCGCACCGCCTGCCCGATCGCCTTGCGTGAACCGACGAGGACCACCAGCCGCTTGGCCCGGGTGACCGCCGTGTAGAGGAGGTTCCGCTGGAGCATCATCCATGCCCCGGTGGTGACGGGAATCACCACCGCGGGATATTCACTCCCCTGCGAGCGGTGGATGGTCACCGCGTACGCATGGGCCAGTTCGTCCAGTTCGTCGAATTCGTACGGAACCTCCTCGTCCTCGTCCGTCAGCACCGTCAGGCGCTGGTCGACCGGGTCGAGCGAGGTGACGACGCCCACGGTGCCGTTGAAGACACCGTTCTTCCCTTTCTCGTAATTGTTGCGAATCTGCGTCACCTTGTCGCCGGTCCGGAAGACCCGGCCGCCGAACCGCTTCTCGGGCAGGTCGGGCCGTCCGGGTGTGATGGCCTGCTGCAACAGTCCGTTGAGCGCGCCCGCCCCGGCCGGCCCCCGGTGCATCGGCGTGAGCACCTGCACGTCCCGGCGCGGATCGAGCCCGAATCTGGCCGGAATTCGCCGCGCGGCCACGTCCACCGCGAGTCGCCCGGCCTCCTCCGTGTCGTCCTCGACGAAGAGGAAGAAGTCCTTCAGGCCGTCGGTGAGCGGATGCTGCCCGGCGTTGATCCGGTGCGCGTTGGTGACGACGCCGGACTGCTGGGCCTGCCGGAACACCCGGGTGAGCCGGACGGCGGGCACCGGGCTGCCCTCGGCGAGCAGATCGCGCAGCACCTCGCCGGCCCCCACGCTGGGCAGCTGGTCCACATCGCCGACGAAGAGCAGATGCGCCCCCGGCGGTACGGCCTTCACCAGCTTGTTGGCGAGCAGCAGATCCAGCATGGACGCCTCGTCCACCACCACCAGGTCGGCGTCCAGCGGCCGGTCCCGGTCGTAGGCCGCGTCCCCGCCGGGCTTCAGCTCCAGCAGCCGGTGCACGGTGGACGCCTCGGCCCCGGTCAGCTCGGCGAGCCGCTTGGCGGCCCGGCCGGTCGGCGCGGCCAGCAGCACCTTGGCCCGCTTGGCCCGGGCCAGCTCCACGATCGAGCGCACGGTGAAGGACTTGCCGCAGCCGGGTCCGCCGGTCAGCACGGCCACCTTCTCGGTCAGCGCGAGCCTGACCGCGGCCTCCTGCTCCGGGGCGAGATCGGCCCCGGTACGGCCCTTCAGCCACCCGAGCGCCTTGTCCCAGTCCACGTCCCTGAACCCCGGCATCCGGTCCTCGCCGGTCCTCAGGAGCCGCAGCAGCTGGGCCGAGAGGGAGACCTCGGCGCGGTGGAAGGGGACGAGGTAGACGGCCGTGACCGGCTCCCCCGCATCCCCTTCCGGGCCGGGGACCTTCTCCCGCACGACCCCCGGGTCGGCCCCTTCCTCCGGGGGCTCGGCCAGCTCGGCGAGACACTCGATGACCAGCCCGGTGTCCACCTGGAGGAGTTTCACCGCGTCGGCGATCAGCCGCTCCTCCGGCAGGAAGCAGTGGCCCTGGTCGGCGGACTGGGACAGCGCGTACTGAAGGCCGGCCTTGACCCGCTCCGGGCTGTCGTGCGGGATGCCGACCGACTGGGCGATCTTGTCGGCGGTCAGGAAGCCGATGCCCCAGACGTCGGCGGCCAGCCGGTACGGGTGCTCCCTGACGACGGAGATCGACGCGTCCCCGTACTTCTTGTAGATCCGTACGGCGATGGAGGTCGACACCTCGACGGTCTGGAGGAAGAGCATCACCTCCTTGATCGCCTTCTGTTCCTCCCAGGCCTCGGCGATCTTCTTCGTCCGCTTCGGGCCGAGCCCCGGGACCTCGATCAGCCGCTTCGGCTCCTCCTCGATGATCCGCAGCGTGTCCAGCCCGAAGTGCTGCGTGATCCGGTCGGCGAAGACCGGCCCGATGCCCTTGACCAGCCCCGACCCGAGATAGCGCCGGATGCCCTGGACGGTCGCGGGCAGCAGGGTCGTGTAGTTCTCGACGTGGAACTGTTTGCCGTACTGCGGGTGCGAGCCCCAGCGGCCCTCCATCCGCAGCGACTCCCCCACCTGGGCGCCGAGCAGCGCACCGACGACCGTGAGGAGGTCGCCCGCGCCTCTGCCGGTGTCGACCCGGGCGACCGTGTAGCCGTTCTCCTCGTTGGCGTACGTGATCCGCTCCAGCACGCCTTCGAGCACGGCGAGCCGCCGCTCGGCCGTGGGGTTCCCCGCCTGATTGGACATGATCCGACGGTACCGGCGGGGTCTGACAGCGGGCACTGTTACTGTGCGTACTCGTGTACGAACCCAACAGGCGAGACCGGACCGAGGAGTTCCACGCCCGCATCGCGTCGGCCGTGGCAGGCACGCCGTACCGGCTGCACCGGACCGGGACCGGCTTCGAGCTGACGGCGGACGTCCCCGGCCCGGACCGCCAGACCCACACCTACCGCGTCGAACTGCGCCCGCAGGAGCTGGCGTTCACGATGACGGACGTCGTCCGGACCTCCGCGCGCGAGTCGGGGCTGTTCGGCGCGGGCCGGGAGAGGTCCGTGTCCGTCGGCCGCAGCGTCTACATCGCCAAGAGCCGGGCCCTGGACGGCTCCGGCCGCTGGGAGACCTTCCGGTCCGCCGACGGCCACCGGCTGATCCGGGGCGCGGCCGGGGAGCTGGGCTGGCACGAGCTGAGGCCCGCGAGCGCGAAGGCCGCCAAGATCGCCGGCCTCCTCGGCGGCGCCGTCGCCCTGGCCGTCCTGATCGCCCTCGCCGCGGTGTTCCTGGCGCGGGGCTGAGGCGGCACGCCGAGGGGTGCGGCTCCGGCTCCCTCGGCCTACGGCTGCTTCTTCAGGGCTTCGAGGAAGGTGGTGAAGGCGGGGCGGGGGAAGGTGAGGGTGGCTCGGGCGGGGGCTTTCGAGTCGCGGATGGATGTGTGGGTGGGGGTGGTGGCTATTTCGACGCAGTCGTCGCCGTCGCCGCCGGAAGAGTAGGACGACTTTCGCCAGTTCTCGGGGGTCATGGGGTACCTCACAGCTCCTTCGCCAGCCTCCGGATGAGATCGCGCGACCGATCCGGCTCAAGCCCGTCCTCATCGTCATCACCCAGAGCAGTACGACCGCCAAGTGGGCCTCCCGGCCCATCCGGTTCGGCTTCCGGGACTGGCACTCGCTGACGGTACGACCCCTGGTGCTCGGCCCGGACAACGTTCCCGTCATCGCGGACGAGCGGGAGGCCGAACGCGATGTCCCCCTAGCGGTGCTCTCGGCGATGACACACGGGCGTGGCGCGCAGGCCCCGGCCATACTGGAAGCCCTGGCATCCGCCCTGCGGACCATCGACCCCGACAGTGCCGCAGTCTTCGTGCAGTTCGTGGACTCATGCCTGGCCGACCCCCAGGCGAAGCAGATGTGGAGGGACCTGATGACGGCGATCCAGTACTTCTGGCGACACCCCCTCGCGGAACAGGTGCGGGAAGAGGGGCGAGAGCAGGGGATGGAGCAGGGGCGCGTCCAGGAACGTCAGGAGATGACGCTCCGCATCCTGGAGTGGCGCGGCATCCCCGTCCCCGACGCCGTCCGCGACCGCGTCACCACCTGCACCGACCTCGACCAGCTCGAACTCTGGGCCCAGCGCGCCCTACACGCCACGGACGCCGCACACCTCTTCGCCAACCAGGCCGACCAGTAGGCCGCCGCCCCGGAACGATCATTGCCAACGTCTGGGAATTCATGACCCACCCCTTGTTGACCTGGGCATTCAGGCGGGGTTGGCTCTCCTCGGTCCGGGCGTGTGGCCGGGCGGGGAGAGGGAGGGCCTGATGGCCGGCATGGATGGCAGCGGGCTGGTCAGAGTCACGGAGTTCCAGCGTGCTCTCGCGACGACCACGGCGGTGGCCAGCGTGGTGTCCGTGGGGCTGCTGTGCGCGCTCGTCGGTACCTCGCAGCAGGACGAGGCGCTGGCCGCGGGAGCCGTCGCCGTCACCCTCGTGACCCTCGTCCTCGTTCCGCTGTCGCTCCGCCTGCCCACCCGTGTGCGCCGCCAGTACGCAGAGGCGGCACCGATCGAGCACGCCGGCCAGGCGCCCGGCGGGCAGCAGTCCGCGGCACGGCCGGCGTTCCGGAGCGCGGTCTGGATCGCCGTGCTGATGAGCGGCTGGATGACGGCCATCGGACTGACTTCGCACCAGGTGACGGTCCCGGTGCTGCTGCTGCCGGTGGCCGTCTCGGGGTGGCTGCGGGCCAGGGCCACCGCGCGCTGGGAACAGGAGCACGCCGCCGCGCTGTGGCAGCGCGCCCCGCGCTGGGGCGGGATCCGCGTCTCCTTCTACCGGGGTGCCCTCGGCTCCGCGCAGCCCGGCAGCTGAGCCCACGGGCCCCGAGCCCGGAGGCACCCGAGGTCACGATCCGGTTGCGGGTGGTGGTTGAGGGCTTGATTACTTGCCGTGTAATCGATTCCAATCCTCCGTACAGCAGGGATGTAATCGATTCCACGAACTCACGAGGAGGTGAGCTCGATGGCGAGTATCAAGGACGTCGCCGCCGCGGCCGGTGTGTCCGTCGCGACGGTCTCGCGCGTCCTGAACGAGCACCCGTCGGTCAGCGCGGACGCACGCACGCGCGTGCTGGCCGCCGTGCAGGCCCTGGGGTACCGGCCGAACGGCGTCGCCCGGTCTCTGCGCACGGACCAGACCCATACGCTCGGACTGGTGATCAGCGACGTGCTGAATCCTTACTTCACCGAGCTGGCCCGCTCCGTCGAGGAGGAGGCCCGCGCCCTCGGGTACAGCGTGATCATCGGAAACGCCGACGAGCGGCCGGACCTCCAGGACCACCACGTACGCAACCTCCTCGACCGGCGGATCGACGGACTGCTCGTCTCCCCCACCGACGGGGGCTCGCCACTGATGCTGGACGCCGCGCGCGCCGGCACCCCGATGGTCTTCGTGGACCGGTGGATCCCCGGCGTGGAGGTCCCCGTCGTACGGGCCGACGGGCAGGCGGCCGTACGGGACCTCGTGGCGCATCTGCACGGGCTCGGGCACCGGCGGCTGGCGATCATCGCCGGGCCGGCGGCCACCACCACCGGCAGCGAGCGTGTCGAGGCGTTCCGGGAGGCCATGGCCGCGTACGGACTGGCCCTGCCCGACGCCTACATCGGGCAGGGGGACTTCCAGGCCGAGAGCGGGCGGCGGGTGACGGAGGGGTTCCTGGACCTGGCCGAGCCGCCGGAGGTCGTCTTCGCCGCCGACAACCTCATGGCGCTCGGCGCGCTCGACGCCGTACGCGCGCGCGGGCTGCGGGTGCCGGACGACATCGCGCTGGCCGCCTTCGACGACATCCCGTGGTTCGTGCACACCGATCCGCCGGTCACCGCGATCGCCCAGCCCACCGGTGAGCTGGGGCGGGCCGCCGTACGGGCCCTGGTCGACCGGATCGAGGGGCGTACCCCCCGGTCCGTCACGCTGCCCGCCCGGCTCGTCGTACGCCGCTCGTGCGGCGAACCATCCGGCCGTACCACCGGCAAGAACCCCGTGACAGACAGGAGCCAGTCGTGAGCGACCCGGACGAGTTGCTGCGCATCGAGGGCATCCGCAAGGCCTTCCCCGGCGTGGTCGCGCTCGACGGCGTCGACTTCTCCCTGCGCCGGGGCGAGGTCCATGTGCTGCTCGGTGAGAACGGCGCCGGCAAGAGCACCCTGATCAAGATGCTCTCCGGGGCCTACACACCCGACGAGGGGCGGATCCTGGCGGGCGGCCGGGAGGTGCGCATCCATGGCGCGCAGGACGCCGAGCGGCTCGGCATCGCCACCATCTACCAGGAGTTCAACCTCGTTCCCGATCTGACCGTCGCCGAGAACATCTTCCTCGGGCGGCAGCCGCGCCGGTTCGGGATGATCGACCGGAAGCGGATGGAGGCCGACGCCGAGGCCCTCCTGGCCCGCGTCGGGGTGAACGTGTCGCCCCGCGCGCGCGTGCGGGAACTCGGCATCGCGCGGCTCCAGATGGTCGAGATCGCCAAGGCGCTCAGCCTGGACGCGCGGGTGCTCATCATGGACGAGCCGACCGCCGTCCTCACCTCGGAGGAGGTGGAGAAGCTCTTCGCCATCGTGCGCTCGCTGCGCGCGGACGGCGTGGGGATCGTCTTCATCACCCATCACCTGGAGGAGATCGCCGCCCTGGGGGACCGGGTCACCGTCATCCGGGACGGCAGGAGCGTCGGGCAGGTGCCCGCCTCCACCCCCGAGGACGAACTCGTACGGCTGATGGTGGGACGGTCCATCGAGCAGCAGTACCCGCGGCAGCGGGCCGAGCGGGGTGCCCCGCTGCTGAGCGTGGAAGGGCTCGGCCGCGACGGCGTCTTCCACGACGTCGGCTTCGAGGTGCACGCCGGTGAGGTGGTCGGCATCGCGGGGCTCGTCGGAGCCGGGCGGACCGAGGTCGTACGGGCGGTGTTCGGTGCCGATCCGTACGACAGGGGTGTCGTCCGGGTCGCCGGGGCGCAGCTCAGGCGGCATGACGTGAACGCCGCCATGGCGGCCGGGATCGGGCTCGTCCCGGAGGACCGCAAGGGTCAGGGGCTGGTCCTGGACGCCTCCGTGGAGGAGAACCTGGGGCTTGTCACCCTGAGGTCCGCGACCCGGGCGGGGCTGGTGGACCGGGCGGCGCAGCGCACGGCGGCCGAGCGGATCGCGGCGCAGCTCGGGGTGCGGATGGCGGGCCTCGGGCAGCAGGTGCGGACCCTGTCCGGCGGCAACCAGCAGAAGGTCGTCATCGGCAAGTGGCTGCTCGCCGACACCAGGGTGCTGATCCTCGACGAGCCGACGCGCGGTATCGACGTCGGCGCGAAGGTCGAGATCTACCAGCTGATCAACGAGCTGACGGCCGCCGGTGCCGCCGTACTGATGATCTCCAGCGATCTGCCGGAGGTGCTCGGCATGAGCGACCGGGTCCTGGTGATGGCGCAGGGCCGGATCGCCGGCGAGCTGTCGGCCGAGGAAGCCACGCAGGACGCGGTGATGTCCCTCGCCGTCAGCACACCCAGCACGGAAACCACTACCGAACGGGAGGCCACCCGTGGCCACTGACACGCTCAAGAGCACGACGGGCGCGGGTGGCGCCCCGGGGGCCCTGCGCCGGCTGCTCCTCGACAACGGCGCGCTCACCGCGCTGATCGTCCTCGTCATCGCGCTGTCGGCGCTGTCCGGGGACTTCCTGACCACCGACAACCTGCTCAACATCGGTGTCCAGGCCGCCGTCACGGCGATCCTCGCCTTCGGTGTCACCTTTGTGATCGTCTCGGCCGGCATCGATCTGTCGGTGGGCTCGGTGGCCGCGCTGTCGGCGACCGTGCTGGCGTGGAGCGCCAGCCGGCACGGGGTGCCGGTCCCGGTGGCGGTCCTGCTCGGGATCGCGACGGGTGTGGTGGCCGGTCTGGTGAACGGTTTCCTCACCGCGTACGGCAAGCTGCCGCCGTTCATCGCGACGCTCGCGATGCTGTCGGTGGCCCGCGGTCTGTCCCTGGTGATCTCGCAGGGCTCCCCCATCGCCCTGCCCGGCTCGGTCTCGCACCTCGGTGACACCCTCGGCGGCTGGCTGCCGGTGCCCGTGCTGGTCATGGTGGTGATGGGGCTGATCTCGGCGCTGGTGCTGGGGCGGACGTACATCGGACGCTCGATGTACGCGATCGGCGGCAACGAGGAGGCCGCGCGGCTGTCCGGTCTGCGGGTGCGCCGGCAGAAGCTCGCCATCTACGCGCTGTCCGGCCTGTTCGCCGCCGTCGCCGGTGTCGTCCTCGCCGCCCGGCTGTCCTCGGCCCAGCCGCAGGCCGCCGACGGCTACGAGCTGGACGCCATCGCCGCGGTCGTCATCGGCGGTGCCTCGCTGGCCGGCGGCACCGGCAAGGCCTCCGGCACGCTGATCGGCGCGCTGATCCTGGCGGTGCTGCGCAACGGCCTCAACCTGCTCGACGTCTCGGCGTTCTGGCAGCAGGTCGTGATCGGTGTCGTCATCGCGCTGGCGGTGCTGCTGGACACGGTCCGCCGCAAGGCGGGCGCGGCGCCGGTGACCACCGGCGGTGGTGGCGGCAGCAAGGGCCGGCAGGCGGCGACGTACGGGCTCGCGGCCGTGGTGACCGTGGCGGTGGTCGGGGCGACCTCGTTCCTGCACAGCGGTTCGCCGGCGTCGGCCACACCGCGGCTGGGGCTGTCGCTGTCCACCCTCAACAACCCGTTCTTCGTGCAGATCCGGGCGGGCGCGCAGGCCGAGGCCGGGAAGCTGGGCGTCGACCTGACCGTGACCGACGCCCAGAACGACGCCTCGCAGCAGGCCAACCAGCTCCAGAACTTCACCAGTTCGGGCCTGGGCGCGATCATCGTCAACCCCGTCGACTCGGACGCGGCGAGCAACTCGGTCAAGGCCGCGGGCAGAGCGGACATCCCGGTCGTCGCCGTCGACCGGGGCGTCAACAAGGCGTCCGTGGACACGCTGGTGGCCTCCGACAACGTGGCCGGCGGTGAGCTGGCGGCCCGGACGATCGCCGAGAAGCTGGGCGGCAAGGGCAGGATCGTGATCCTCCAGGGCCAGGCGGGCACCTCGGCGGCCCGGGAGCGGGCGGCGGGATTCGCCGCCGGGCTGAAGGCCTACCCGGGCATCCGGGTGCTGGCCGAACAGCCCGCCGACTTCGACCGCACCAAGGGGCTGGACGTGATGTCGAACCTGCTCCAGGCCCACCCGGACGTGCAGGGCGTCATCGCCGCCAACGACGAGATGGCCCTCGGCGCGATCAAGGCGCTCGGCGCCAAGGCCGGCCGGTCGGTGCAGGTGGTCGGATTCGACGGCACCCCGGACGGGCTGACGGCGGTCAAGGACGGCACGCTGTACGCGTCGGTCGCCCAGCAGCCGTCCCAGCTGGGCCGGATCGCCGTGGACAACGCGCTGAAGGCGGTCCAGGGCAAGAAGGTGCAGCCGATGGTGAAGGTGCCGGTGAAGGTGGTCACGAAGGACAACGTGGCCGGTTTCACCGGATGACCCGGCGGACATAGCCGGTCACGGGGACGGGCGGACGGCCGTACACGCTGGTGGCGGCCGTCCGCTCGCAGTCATCTCTCAGGGGAGTCAACTGATGTACGACTACGACCTGCTGGTCGTGGGCTCGGCCAACGCCGACCTGGTGATCGATGTCGAGCGGCGGCCGGGCCCCGGCGAGACCGTGCTCGGCGGTGACCTCGCCGTGCACCCGGGCGGCAAGGGCGCCAACCAGGCGGTCGCGGCCGCCCGGCTCGGCGCGGGTACGGCGCTGCTGGCCCGGGTCGGCGACGACGGCCACGGCCGGCTGCTGCTCGACTCGCTGCGCTCGGCCGGGGTCGACACGGTGGGCGTGCTGGTGGGCGGGGCCCCGACGGGCGTCGCGCTGATCACCGTCGACCCGTCCGGGGACAACAGCATCGTGGTGTCCCCGGGTGCCAACTCCCGGCTGACGCCCGGGGACGTACGGGCGGCCGGGAGCCTGTTCCATGCCGCGCGCGTGGTGTCGGCGCAGCTGGAGATCCCGCTGGAGACGGTGGTGGAGGTGGTGCGGAACCTGTCGCCGGACAGCCGCTTCGTGCTGAACCCCTCGCCACCGCGCGCGGTGCCCGCCGAGGTGCTGGCGGCCTGCGACCCGCTGATCGTCAACGAGCACGAGGCGCGGGTGATCCTCGGCGACGCCCCGGCCGGGGAGGACCCCGCGGACTGGGCGCGGCTGCTGCTGGCGAAGGGCCCGCGCTCGGTGGTGGTGACGCTGGGCGCCGAGGGGGCGCTGGTGTGCGACGGCTCCGGGGTGACCCGGGTGCCGTCGGTGACGGTGGACGCGGTGGACACCACGGGGGCGGGCGACGCCTTCACGGCGGCGCTGGCCTGGAAGCTGGGCGCCGGTGCCACGCTCGCCGAGGCGGCGGCCTACGCGGCCCGGGTGGGGGCGGTGGCGGTGACCCGGCGGGGCGCGCAGGAGTCGTACCCGACGGCCGTGGAGGTCGAGGGTCTGGCCGCGGAGGTCGGGGCGCGGTGAGGAAGGGGGGCATCCTCAACCGCCATCTGGCCGGTGCGCTGGCCGAGTTGGGGCACGGGCACGGGGTGCTGGTGTGCGATGCGGGCATGCCGGTCCCGGACGGCCCGCGCGTCGTCGACCTCGCCTTCCGCGCCGGGGTCCCGTCCTTCGCCGAGGTCCTGGACGGGTTGCTGGCCGAGCTGGTCGTGGAGGGAGCCACGGCGGCGCGGGAGATACGGGCGGCCAATCCGGCGGCGGCAGCCCTGCTGACCGGCCGCTTCCCCGAGCTGGCCCTGGTCCCGCACGAACGTCTGAAGGAACTGTCGGCGCAGGCCCGGCTGGTGGTCCGCACGGGCGAGGCGCGGCCGTACGCGAATGTGCTGCTGCGGTGCGGGGTGTTTTTCTGAGGGGTTGGAGTGCGGCCGGTCCGGGGCCGTGCGCCCTTCGGCGAACCGGCCGTGAGGCTCCGCCACGTCCGCGGCGTGGGCCGTACCGGCAGGCGCGGCCGGGCCGCCCGGCGCATCCGGCCTCGGGCGTACGGACTAGCCCTTCGCCCGCGGCACCCCCGTCGCCCCCCGCACCATCAACTCCCCCCGCACCGAGGCGATTCCGCCGGGCGGGGGTTCCTCGCGGCCCATCGCGATGCGGCCCGCCCGGGCGCCCGCCTCCGCCAGGGGCAGCCGCACCGTCGTCAGGGACGGCACCGCGTCGATGCTGAACGGCAGGTCGTCGAAGCCGGCCACCGAGACGTCGTCCGGGATCCGCAGCCCGGAGTCGCGCAGTGCCGCGCACGCGCCCAGCGCGACGGAGTCGTTCGCGGCGACGATCGCGGTCAGGGAGGGGTCGCGGCGCAGCAGCTCCAGCGTGGCCTCGTAGCCGGACCGGCGGTCGTAGCGGCCGTGCACCGTCCAGCGCGGGTCCTCCTCGACGCCCGCGGCGGCCAGGGCGTCGCGGTGGCCCTCCAGGCGGTGCCGGGTCGTGGTGCGCTCCTCCGGGCCGGCGATGTAGCCGAGGCGGCGGTGGCCGAGGCGGATGAGGTGGTCGGTGAGGGCGCGGGCGCCGCCGCGGTTGTCGAAGGTGAGGGCGACGGCCTCGGTGTCCGGCACCGGCGGGCGCCCGCACAGCACCACCCGGGTCCCGGCGTCCGCCAGCTTGCGCACCTTCGCCGCGACCGCCGCCGCGTGCGAGGCGTCCTCGACGGCACCGCCGGTCAGCACCACCGCGGCGGCCCGCTGGCGTTGCAGCAGGGTCAGATAGGTCAGCTCGCGCTCCGGGGAGCCGCCGGTGTTGCAGACGACCGCGAGCCGCTCGCCGCCCGCGCGGCCGCCCCCGACGCCCCCGATCTCGCCCTGGATGGCGCTCGCCATGATCCCGAAGAAGGGGTCGGCGATGTCGTTGACGAGGATGCCGACCAGGTCGGAGGTGGCGGCCGCGAGGGCGCTGGCGGGGCCGTTGAGGACGTAGTCCAGTTCGTCCACGGCCCGCAGCACGCGGTCGCGGGTGGCGGCGGCCACCGGGTAGTTGCCGTTCAGCACGCGCGACACCGTCGCGGGCGAGACCTGGGCGCGGGCCGCCACGTCCGCCAGGGTCACCGTCATCGTCGTCCTCCGGTCGCGCATATGTCGTACGCCCTCGTAGACAGCCAGGCGCTGCTCCTGGTTCCGAGCAGATCTTCCAGCAGACCTTAAGGCCATGACCCCGCGTTGTTCGCCCCCTCGAACAACTCGAAGGGGACACGGTCTTGTAGAGACCGTGTCCAGGGGCTAGCTTCGGGGAGTATAGAAAGCGCTTGCTGCATGCCGTACTGCGGTACCGGCTCGCCGAAGGGAACTGACGTGACACGCAAGACGGTGCGGATCGCCATGAACGGCGTGACCGGGCGCATGGGCTACCGCCAGCACCTCGTCCGGTCCATCCTGGCCCTGCGCGAGCAGGGCGGCCTCGATCTCGGCGACGGCACCGTGCTGTGGCCCGAGCCCATCCTGCTCGGCCGCCGCGAGCAGGCCCTGCGGGACATCGCCGACCGGCACGGCCTGGAGCACCTCTCGACCGACCTGGACGCGGTCCTCGCCGACGACACCGTCGACATCTACTTCGACGCACAGGTCACCGCCGCCCGCGAAGCGGCGATCAGGAAGGCCGTCGCGGCCGGCAAGCACATCTACACCGAGAAGCCGACGGCGACCGGGCTGGCGGGCGCGCTGGAACTCGCCCGCCTGGCGCGGCAGAAGGGCATCAAGCACGGCGTGGTGCAGGACAAGATCTTCCTGCCGGGCCTGCTGAAGCTGAAGCGGCTGATCGACGGCGGCTTCTTCGGCCGCATCCTCTCCGTCCGGGGCGAGTTCGGCTACTGGGTCTTCGAGGGCGACTGGCAGGCCGCCCAGCGCCCCTCCTGGAACTACCGCGCCGAGGACGGCGGCGGCATCGTCGTCGACATGTTCCCGCACTGGGAATACGTGCTGCACGAGCTGTTCGGCCGCGTGACGTCCGTACAGGCGCTGGCCACCACGCACATCCCGCAGCGCTGGGACGAGCAGGGCAAGCCGTACGACGCCACCGCCGACGACGCCGCCTACGGCATCTTCGAGCTGGAGGGCGGCGCCGTCGCCCAGATCAACTCCTCCTGGGCGGTCCGCGTCCACCGCGACGAACTGGTCGAGTTCCAGGTCGACGGCACCGAGGGCTCGGCGGTGGCCGGTCTGCGCACCTGCCGCGTCCAGCACCGCTCCGCGACCCCCAAGCCGGTCTGGAACCCGGACATCCCGGCCACCGAGGTCTTCCGCGACCAGTGGCAGGAGGTCCCCGACAACCAGGAGTTCGACAACGGGTTCAAGGCGCAGTGGGAGCTGTTCCTGAAGCATGTTTACGCCGACACCCCGTACCACTGGGACCTGCTGGCCGGCGCCCGCGGCGTGCAGCTCGCCGAGCTGGGGCTGAAGTCCTCCGCGGAGGGCCGTCGTATCGACGTACCGGAGATCTCGCTGTGACCATCCGACTGCCCGCCCCCGACGGCACCCTGCGCACCTACGAACCCCGCGCCGAGCCCCTGCCGACCGCGCCCGGCGCCCCCTTCACCTCCCGTACGGTCTTCGCCGCGGCCCATGTCGTCGCCGACCCCCGGGCGGACGTCTCGCCCGACTCCCCGGCCGCCGTCGACTGGGACGTGACCCTCGCCTTCCGCCGCCATCTGTGGTCCCACGGACTCGGCGTCGCCGAGGCGATGGACACCGCCCAGCGCGGGATGGGCCTGGACTGGGCGGGCGCCGCCGAGCTGATCCGGCGCAGCGCCGCCGAGGCGAAGGCGGTCGGCGGCCGGATCGCCTGCGGCGTCGGCACCGACCAGCTCACCGCCGGCACCCTCCCCGAGATCCGCGCGGCCTACGAGGAGCAGCTGGCCGTCGTGGAGGAGGCGGGCGCCCAGCCGATCCTGATGGCCTCCCGCGCCCTGGCCGCAGCCGCTTCCCGCCCCCAGGACTACCTCGACCTCTACGGCCACCTCCTGCGCCAGTCCGCGCAGCCGGTGGTCCTGCACTGGCTGGGCCCGATGTTCGACCCGGCCCTGGAGGGCTACTGGGGCTCGGCGGACCTGGACGCGGCCACCGGCACCTTCCTGGAGGTGATCGCCGCCCACCCCGACAAGGTCGACGGCGTCAAGATCTCCCTGCTGGACGCGGAGCGCGAGATCGACCTGCGCCGCCGTCTGCCGCACGGCGTCCGCTGCTACACCGGCGACGACTTCCACTACCCCGAGCTGATCGCGGGCGACGGCCACGGCTTCAGCCACGCCCTGCTGGGCGTCTTCGACCCGCTCGGGCCGCTCGCGGCCGAGGCGGTACGGGTGCTGGACACCGGCGACGTGGCGGGCTTCCGCGCCCTCCTGGACCCCACGGTCGCACTCTCCCGCCACCTCTTCCAGGCCCCGACCCGCTTCTACAAGACCGGCGTGGTGTTCCTCGCCTGGCTCGCGGGCCACCAGGAACACTTCACCATGGTGGGCGGCCTCCAGTCGGCCCGCTCCCTGCCGCACCTCACCCGCGCCTACGAACTCGCCGACACACTGGGCCTGTTCCCGGACCCGAAGCTGGCCGAGGAGCGGATGAAGACCCTGCTCGCCCTGTACGGAGTGGCCCAGTGACCGGTCTCGAACGCTTCTCCATCAACCAGATGACGGTGAAGCAGCTGTCCCTGCCCGAACTGGCCGACGCCTGCAACGCATCGGGCGTCACCCAGGTCGGCCTGTGGCGCGAGCCGGTCCGGTCGTACGGCCTGGAGGCGGCGGCCAAGCTGGTCCGTGAGGCGGGCCTGACGGTGACGACCCTGTGCCGCGGCGGCTTCTTCACCCAGATCGACCCGGAGGCTCGGGCCGCGGCCCTGGCCGACAACCGGCGGGCGATCGAGGAGGCGGCGACCCTCGGCACCGACACCCTGGTCCTGGTCTCCGGCGGCCTGCCCGCGGGCTCCCGGGACCTGCCCGGCGCGCGCGAGCGCGTCGCCGACGCCCTCGCCGAACTGGGCCCGTACGCCGAGCAGTACGGCGTACGCCTCGCCCTCGAGGTGCTGCACCCGATGTACGCCGCCGACCGCTGCGTGGTCTCCACCCTGGCCCAGGCCCTGGACCTCGCGGAACGCTTCCCGGCCCGGCAGGTGGGCGTGGCGGTGGACACGTACCACGTCTGGTGGGACGACACGGCCCCCGCCCAGATCGCCCGGGCCGGCGCCGGCGGCCGTATCCACGCCTTCCAGCTCGCCGACTGGACCACCCCGTTGCCCGAGGGCGTGCTCAACGGCCGGGGCCAGCTCGGCGACGGCTCGATCGACCTGCGGCAGTGGCGGGGCCACGTGGAGGCCGCCGGCTTCACCGGCCCGATCGAGGTCGAACTCTTCAACGACGCGCTGTGGGCCCGGGACGGCCGCGAGGTCCTGGCGGAGACGGCGGAGCGGTTCCTGCGGTACGCGGGCGAGTGACGCCGAGGTGTCGGCCGGCGTCGCGCATCCCCGGCCCCAGGCGGGGTACCTTCCATGACCATGAAGCTGGCCTTCTCCACTCTCGGCGTGCCCGGTCTGCCCGTTCCGGAGGTCCTGGGGCTCGCCGCCACGCACGGCTATCACGGCGTCGAACTGCGCGCCCACCCCGAGGAGCCGGTCCATCCGGGGCTCTCCCCCGCCGCCCGGGCCGAGACCGCGGCCCTGTTCCGCGGTGCCGGGGTGGAGCTGCTGGGGGTCGCCGGATACGCGCGGGTCGCCGCGCCCGGCGAGGACGGCCCGGTGCTGGACGAGATCTCGCAGCTGCTCCGGCTGGCCCATGACCTCGGCGCGCCCTTCGTCCGGGTCTTCCCCGGCGCCGACCCCGGCCACCCCCGGGAGGAGTCCGACGCGATCGCCGCGCGGCGGCTCGGCACCGCCGCCGAGGACGCCGCCGCGCTCGGCGTCCGGATCCTGCTGGAGACGCACGACTCGCACCGCACCGGCGCGGAGGCGATCCGGGTGCTCGGGCCGGTCGGGCACCGGCAGGTGGGCGCGCTGTGGGACGTGATGCACAGCTGGCTGGGCGGCGAGCAGCCGGCCGAGACGTATGCGGCGCTCGCCCCGCACCTGGGCTATGTCCAGGTCAAGGACATCGCCTCGGCCGAGGACACGACTCCGCTGCCGCTCGGCGCGGGGGTGCTGCCGCTGGCCGAGTGCGTGGACGTGCTGTCCCGGCAGGGGTGGGACGGGTGGCTGTGCTGGGAGTACGAGAAGCGGTGGTACGAAGGTGCCGCCCCGCTCGGCGGGCTGCTGCGGGCGGGGCGTGAGCACCTGGCACGGCTGCTGGCCGAGGCGGCCTGAACGGTTGCCGCAGAGCGCCGCACACCTCGTTCCGCACTGAGCTACCGCAGCGCGCCGAATGCCTCATGGAATCCCGGGAAGGTTTTGCGGACGCAGCCGGGGTCGTCGTACGACAGGCCGGGGGTGTGCAGGGCGGTCACCGCGAAGGACATCACGATGCGGTGGTCGCCGAAGGTCTTGATGGGGGTGCCGGGCGCGGGCGTGCCGGGCCGGATCTCGATCCAGTCGGAGCCGGTGGACACGGGGACGCCGAGGCGCCGCAGGTTCTCCGCGCAGGCCTCCAGGCGGTCGCACTCCTTCACCCGGGTGTTGCCGACGTCCTCGATGCGGACGGGGCCGTCGGCGAACGGCGCGATCGCGGCCAGGGTCGGCATGGTGTCGGAGATGTCGCGCATGTTCACGGTGAGGCCGCGCAGTGTGCCGGTGCCGCGGACGGTCGTGCGGTCCTCGGCCACCGTGACCTGCGCGCCCATCCGGCGCAGTACGTCGACGAAGCGCAGGTCGCCCTGGAGGGCGCCGGCGCCGAGGCCGGGCACGGTCACCTCGCGGCCCGGGGTGACGGCCGCCGCGGCGAAGAAGTAGCCGGCGGTGGAGGCGTCCGGCTCGATGGCGTAGGTGGTGGCCCGGTAGCCGCCGGGCGGGACGTCGTACACGTCCCCGTCGCGTACGACGTCCACGCCGAACGCCCGCATCATCGCCAGCGTGATCTCCACGTACGGCGCCGACACCAGGTCGGTGACCCGGATGCGCAGGCCGCGGCGGGTCAGCGGGCCGAGCAGCAGCAGCGCGGTCAGGTACTGGGAGGACAGCCCCGCGTCCAGCGTGACCTCGCCGCCCTCGACCCCGGCCGCCCGGACGGTGAGCGGATGGTGGCCCTCGGCCTCCTCGTGCCGCAGGTCGACGCCCAGGTCGCGCAGGGCGCGGGTGAGCGGGCCGAGGGGGCGGCGGCGCATCTGCGGGGAGGCGTCGAAGCGGTAGGTGCCGTGTCCGGTGGCGGCCAGGGCGGGCAGGAAGCGGGCGGTGGTGGCGCCGTCCCGGCAGTACACCTCGGCCTCGGCACGGGCAGGCCCGGTGGGACGGCCGTCCACCTGCCAGGCGTCCGGGGTACGGCCCACCCGGTAGCCGAGCCGGGTCAGGCCCTCGGCGAAGCCCTCGGTGTCGTCGGAGCGCAGCGGCCGGACCAGGGTGCTGACGCCGTCGGCGGCGGCCGCGAGGAAGAGGGCGCGGGCGGTGATGGACTTGGAACCGGGGATGTCGACTGGGGGCATGGCGGAATCATGGCCGGTCGGTCCGGCACCCGGTGCCGCGTTCCAGGGGCTGGACCGGTTCCGGGTTACTGTGCAGTCCCTTGACGGAAAGAAACTTCCCGGCTATTGCTGACCCCTCGGAAGTTTCCTTCAGCGGTTCTCCTCTGGAAGGAGCGCACGTGCCCGACACCAGCACGGGAAACACGGGAAGCGCGGGAAACGCGGGAAACGCGGGAGACAGTGCGGGGCCGTCCAGACGGTCCGTGCTCGCCGCCACCGCGAGCCTCACCGCCGGCCTCACCTCCGCCCTCGCCCTGCCGGCCGCCGCCGCCCCAAGCGACTCCGGCCCCGCCGACGACCGCCGGCTGCGCGCCCTGATCTCCCGCATGACGCTGGAGGAGAAGGTCGGCCAGCTCTTCGTGATGCGGGTCTACGGCCACTCCGCCACCGCCCCCGACCAGGCCGACATCGACGCCAACCTCAAGGAGATCGGCGTCCGCACCGCCGCCGAGCTGATCGCGCGCTACCGGGTCGGCGGCATCATCTACTTCACCTGGGCCCACAACACCCGCGACCCGCACCAGATCGCCGACCTGTCCAACGGCATCCAGCGGGCGTCCCTGGAGCAGCCGCGCGGTCTGCCGGTGCTCATCGCCACCGACCAGGAGCACGGCGCCGTCTGCCGGATCGGCGCGCCCGCCACGCTGTTCCCCGGCGCGATGGCCGTGGGCGCCGGGGGCTCCCGGGCCGACGCCCGCACCCTCGGCCGGATCTCCGGGGCCGAGCTGCGCGCGATGGGCGTCAACCAGGACTACTCCCCCGACGCCGACGTCAACGTCAACCCGGCCAACCCGATCATCGGGGTGCGCTCCTTCGGCGCCGACCCGGACGCGGTGGCGGAGCTGGTGGCGGCCGAGGTGCGGGGCTACCAGGCGTCCGGTGTGGCGGCGACCGCCAAGCACTTCCCGGGCCACGGCGACACCGCCGTGGACAGCCACACCGGCTTCCCCGTCATCACGCACAGCCGGGAGCTGTGGGAGAAGCTGGACGCCGTGCCGTTCCGGGCCGCGATCGCGGCGGGCATCGACTCGATCATGACGGCGCACATCCAGTTCCCGGCCCTGGACGACTCCGGCGACCCGGCCACCCTCTCTCCGGCGATCCTCAGCGGCATCCTGCGCGGTGAACTCGGCTACGACGGCGTGGTGATCACCGACTCGCTCGGCATGGAGGGGGTGCGCACCAAGTACGGCGACGACCGGGTGCCGGTGCTCGCCCTGAAGGCCGGCGTCGACCAGTTGCTCAACCCGCCCTCGCTCGACGTGGCCTGGCATGCCGTACTGGCGGCGGTCCGGGGCGGCGAGCTGACCGAGTCCCGCCTCGATGAATCGATCCTGCGCATTCTGCGGCTCAAGGCCCGCCTCGGGCTTCTGGACCGGCCCTACACCACCCGGGCCGAGGTCGACCGCACGGTGGGCATCGCGTCCCACCGGGCCGCCGCCGACCGGATCGCCGAACGGACCACGACCCTGCTGGTCAACGAGGACGGCATGCTGCCCTTCACGCCCCGCACCGCACGCCGGATCCTGGTCGTGGGCGCCGATCCCGCCTCCCCGTCCGGCACCACCGGGCCGCCCACCGCGGTCCTCGCCGCCGCCCTCACCGGGCTGGGCTTCACCGCCACGGCCCACCCCACCGGCACCGCGCCCACGGACGCGGTGATCGCCCAGGCGGTCGCCGCCGCGCGGGACGCGGACGCGGTGGTCGTCGCGACGTACAACGTGACGGCGGGCAGCACTCAGCGGACCCTGGTACGGCAACTCCTCGGCACCGGACGGCCGGTGGCGGCGCTCGCCGTCCGCAACCCCTACGACGTGGCCCAACTCCCCGAAGTGAAGGGTTACTTGGCCAGCTACTGCTGGACGGACACGGAACTGCGGGCCGCCGCACGGGTGATCGCCGGACAGGTCGCGCCGCGCGGGAAGCTGCCGGTGCCGGTGGTCCGGGCGGACGATCCCGCGCAGGTGCTGTACCCGATCGGGCACGGGCTGACGTACCCGTCGTACGCAACGCACCAGGGCTGACCCCACCCGACAGGGGGAAAGCCGCCCGCAGTGCTGGCGTGGCCGCGCGGCCAGGGGTCACGCTGGGCGGGGGGTCTTTCGATGAGGGGTGCCGTACGGACGACCGTACTCCCGGCCGTGCTCGCGGCCGTGCTCGCCGTCGTACTCGCCGCCTGGCTGCTGACCGGCTGCCGGGGGCCGGCGGACGCCCCGGTGGGCAGCGCCCGCCCGGCCCCGGGCGCGGCCGGCGGACCCGGCGGCGTGTTCCTGGGCGTCGGAGCGTGCAGCTCCTTCGGCACGGCCGACGTCACCGAGGTGCCCTGCACCAGCGAGCGGGCCGCGGCCCGGGTCCTCGCCCGCTACGAGGGCGCCGCCGCCGACGGCCCGCTGTGCCCGCAGGCCACCGACTACGTGCTGCACATCGGCGCGCAGCGGGGCACCGGCGACGCCGCCGTCCCGCCGGGCTACGCCTGCATGCGCGCCCTGGAGCCCCCGCACCCCGGCGACCCGGGCGGCGGGGGCGGGCCGCGCACCGTCCCCGGCGACTGCGTCTACACCTCCGGCGCGGGCCAGGTCCGGGAGACCGCCTGCGACGGCACGGGCCGGCAGCGGCCCCAGTACCGGATCACCCGTGCGGTACCGGACCGCTCCGCGTGCCCCGCGACGACGGTCCTGTACGTCCAGCTGGGCGGCCGGAACCCGGTGGGCTGCGCGCGCCGCCTGTGAGGTACGGCTGTACGACGCTGAGGTACGGCCGTACGGCGCACTCCCGACTGCGGCATATGCCGGGGTCGGTGATGCTGGCCGGAGTCGGCACGCCCGTGGACGTGGAGGAGGCGGCATCGTGGCATCCGTGACCCGGATTCCGCTGGAAGGCGGGGGCTACGTGCTCTTCGAGGCACCGCCCGGGGTGGAGGGCCCGGTGAAGGCCGGGCGGTTCGGCGACGCCGTACAGGAGCTGCCGGGCACCCTCCAGTCCGCGCTGGAGCCGGTCACGGACGCGGCCCAGGGGGCGCTGGAACAGCTGCGCAGGGCCCGGCCCGACGAGATCAGGCTCCAGTTCGGTGTGGACCTGTCGGTGGCGGCCGGCGCGATGATCACCAAGGGGGAGGCCGGGTGCCACCTCCGCGTCACCGTGATCTGGTTCAACGGAGACGCGTGACGCCATGAGCGCGGGAAGCGAGATCGGCAGCTCCGCGGACCTGCCCGCCGCGGTGGCGCAGCTGCTGGCCGCCGACGGGCGGGTGGCGGGTGCGGGCTTCCTGGTGGCCGAGGACACGCTAATCAGCTGCGCGCATGTCGTCGAGGCCGCGGGGAGCGGACCCGGCGAGGCGGTGCGGATGGCGTTCCCGCACGTGCCCAGCGCGGGGGTGGTGACCGGGCTGGTCCTGGAGGAACTCTGGCGCGCCCCTTCGGCGGAGGACATCGCCGTGGTCCGGCTGGCCGGGCCGGTGCCGGGCACCCGCACGGTGGCGCTGGGCTCCGCGGCAGGCTGCCAGGGGCACGAGGTGGTCTCCTACGGTTTCCCGAGCCAGGCGTTCCGCGGCGGCCACTTCGGCTCCGGCATCGCGGGAAATCTGCTGCCGGTGTCCGAGGACGTCGGTACGGTGCTCCAGCTGACCGGCGCGAACGACCTGACCACCGGTTTCAGCGGCGGCCCGGTCCTCGACGAGCGGACCGGCCTCGTCATCGGCATGCTCACCGGGATCACCGCCCCGGACCCATTCGACCGGGGCCAGGGCATCGCCTATGTCACCCCGGCGGAAACGCTCCGGCGGGTGATGCCGGAACTGGCGGAGCGCGCGGTGTGCCCGTACCGGGGGCTGGAACCGTTCACCGCGGAGCACACGCGCTGGTTCCAGGGGCGCGGCGACGCGGTCCGGCAGGTCCTGGCGAACCTCGCCGCGCAACGCCGCCTCACCCTCCTCCTCGGCCCCTCCGGCTCCGGCAAGTCCTCACTGGTCCAGGCGGGCGTGCTGCCGGCGCTGGCGGAGGGCGCGGTGCCGGGCAGCGACCGGTGGCTGCCGGTGCTGGCCCGGCCCCGGCACGACCTGCCGGCCGAGATCGAGAGTGCGGGGCTGCCCGGGGCGGCGACCGAGGGCATCGCGGCGGCCGCCAACCGCAGACTCGCCGCCGAGGGCGAGCACCACCGGGTGCTGCTGGTCATCGACCAGCTGGAGGAACTCCTGGTGCAGAGCGGCAACGGCCGGCTGCGGGCGGTCATCGACGAGATCACCACGCTCGCCGACGCCTACACCAAGCTCACCGTCATCCTGATCATGCGGGACGACTTCTACCCGCACCTCGCGGCCCTCGCCCCGCAGTTGCTCGAGGCCGCGATGCCGGGGCTGCTCAATGTGCCGGGCACCCTCAGCCGGCAGGACCTGCACGACATCATCACGCTGCCCGCCCGGGACGTCGGGCTGCGCTTCCAGCCGGGCCTGCCGGAACAGATCATCGGCGACGTCCTGGCGATCAGCCCCGAGGCGACGGTGACGTCCCAGGCGCCGGTCACCGTGCTGCCCCTGCTGGAGATGGCCCTCAGCCAGCTGTGGCTGCGGCGGGAGAACGGCTTCCTCACCCATGAGGCGTACCAGCGCATCGGGGCGGTGAGCGGCTCCCTGACCACCTGGTGCGACGAAGCCCTCGCCGAGTTGTCCCCCGAGCAGCAGTCGATCGCCCGCCGCGCGCTCACCTCGCTGGTGCGCCCGACCGACCCCAGCCACCATGTCAGCGCGGTACGCACCCAGGTGCCGCTCGACGAGCTGCGGGCCCTGGCGGCCGACCCGGGCAGGGCGCCCGACGCGGAGCAGCGGGCCGTGAACGACGTCCTCTCCGTGCTGACCCGGCACCGCATCATCACCACCCAGACACTGCCCACCGCGCAGGCCCCCGGCGCGCCGCCCGGGGAAGCGGTGGCCGAACTGACCCACGAGGCGCTCATCCGGGACTGGGGTGCGCTGCGCAGGTGGGTGGACCAGGACCGCCGCTTCCAGGAGTGGCTCGAACGCGCCCGGGAGCGACGCGCCGCCTGGGCCGAGCAGCGCAACCCCGGCGACCTGCTCGGCGGAACGGCCCTCGCGGAGGGCCTGGACTGGCAGCGGCGCCGGCATCTGCCGGCGGAGATCTCGGAGTACCTCGCGGCCAGCAGGCAGCATCAGCAGGCGGTGATCAGGAGGAGCAGGCGGCTGAACGCGATTCTGGCGGGGGTGCTGGTGGTTGCGTTGCTCGCGGGGGTGGTGGCGGTGTTGCAGTGGCGCGGGTCCGTCGGGGCGCGGGAGGAGGCGCTGTCGCAGCGGCTCGTCACGCAGGCCACCACACTCCTCGGATCCAAGCCGGAACTGGCCTCCCTGCTGGCCATCGAGGCGTACCGCACGCACCCGACGCCATTGGCCAAAGCGCTCCTGCAGACGGCTGCGACTCTCCCGCACAACAGGCACTTCACCGGCCACGCCGATGAAGTGACCGCAGTGGCGTTCAGCCCGAACGGCCGCAGCATCGCCACCGCCAGCGCCGACGAGACGGTGCGCCTCTGGGATGTGAGCACCGGAAAGACGCTCAGAAAGCTGACCGGACACACCGACACCGTGAACTCGGTGGCCTTCAGCCCCGACGGCCGCACCCTCGCCTCCGCCAGCGCTGACAAGACAGTGCGCCTCTGGGACCCCGTCACGGGAGCCTTCCGCCTCGCTCTTCATGGCCATACCAAGGGAGTGAAGTGGGTGGCCTTCAGCCCCGACAGCCAGTCCGTGGCCACCGCCAGTGACGACAAGACGGCACGCCTGTGGGACGTCACCACCGGGAAGCACAGCAGAACAATGACCGGACACACCGAAACCGTGGAGTCGGTCGCCTTCAGCCCCGACGGCCACACCCTCGCCACCGCCAGTGACGACAAGACGGCACGCCTGTGGGACGTCACCACCGGGAAGCACAGCAGAACACTGACCGGACACACCGGCGCCGTGACCTCCGTGGCCTTCAGCCCCGACGGCCGCACCCTCGCCACCGCCAGCACCGACGAGACAGCACGCCTGTGGGACGTCCGTACAGGTCAGGCCGGCAGAACACTGACCGGATTCAACGATGCCTTGTGGACTGTGGCGTTCAGCCCCGACGGCCGCACCCTCGCCACCACCAGCGCCGACCACACCACACGCCTATGGGACCCGGCCACCGGCGCGCTACGCACCACACTCGTCGGACACACCGGCGTGGTGTACGCCGCGGTCTTCAGCCCCGATGGCCGAACCCTCGCCACCGCCAGCGCCGACCGCACGGCACGCTTGTGGGACTTGGGCCCGAGTGCGGTCCGTGCCATTTTGACCGGGCACACCGACTGGGTGAGGTCCGTGGCATTCAGTCCGGACGGCCACACCCTCGCGACCAGCAGCGACGACGAGACGGTGCGGCTGTGGAACATGGCCACCGGAAAGACCCGCGCGATACTGAACGGACACACCGACACCGTGACCTCGGCGGCCTTCAGCCCCGACGGCCACACCCTCGCCACCGCCAGCGCCGACAACACCGCCCGACTGTGGGACACCGCCACTGGAAAGTTCCTCAGAAAGCTGGCCGGACACACCGACACGCTGAACTCGGTGGCCTTCAGCCCCGACAGCGGCACCGTCGCCACCGCCAGCGCCGACAACACCGTACGGCTGTGGGACACCGCCACCGGAAAGACCCGCGCGACACTGAACGGACACACGGACACCGTGGAGTCGGTGGCCTTCAGCCCCGACGGCCGCACCCTCGCCAGCGGCAGCGACGACACCACCGTACGGCTGTGGGACACCGCCACCGGACAGAGCCGCGCGACACTGACCGGACACAGCGATGTGGTGGAGGCTGTGGCCTTCAGCCCCGACGGCCGCACCCTCGCCTCCGCCAGCAACGATTTCACCGTGCGGCTGTGGGACACATCGACCCGTCAGATGCGTACCGCCCTGGTGGGACACACCGGCAACGTCATGGCAGTGGCCTTCAGCCCCGACGGCCGTACCCTCGCCACCGGCAGCGCCGACTCCTTCGCACGCCTCTGGGACGTCAAGACCGGCGCACCACGAATCTTCCTGTTCGGGCACACCGACTGGGTGAGCGGGGTGGCCTTCAGCCCGGACGGCCGCACCCTCGCCACCGCCAGCGGTGACCATACGACACGACTGTGGAACACCGTGCTCCCTGAGCCGTCCACCGCAGTCCGCGACGTGTGCCGAGGCGTCAGCCGCGACCTCACCCAGGAAGAGCGTGCGACGTATCTGCGTGGCTACCACGTAGGCCACGTCTGCCCCACCCACCCCTGACGGGCACCCTCAACACAGAATCCACCCCGAGCTAGCCCCCTGCCCCGCCACCGCCCCCGTCACCCACACGCAGCGGTGGCCGGCGTGGACGTCGACCGGGCCGGCCTGGTAGCGGAAGGTGCCCTTGTCGACGACCGGGCGGCTGCCGCGGGCCTGGATGCTGACCGACATCGGGCGTCTGGCGCCGACGGACTTGGGGATGGTGACGGCGCAGACGAAGGCGTTGTGACGGTAGATGTGCACCGCGCCGGTCCGGAAGCTCAGGGTCCGCACCTCGTGCCCGGCGCAGGTGCCGCCGCCCGAGGCCTGCGCGGTCGCGGGTACCGCGAGCGCGAGCGCTCCGGACGCGGCCAGCACGGTCGCACCCAGCGCGAGGCGCCGGCGTATCGCACCACTGTCCACTGTCGTCCTCCCCGTACCTCGGCCCTGTGTCCCAGGACCGTACTGATGTACGGACGCACGACATGTGTCGACGGTTGCACGGGCGTCAGCACGGGTCACCCGTGCACGCCCACCGGCGCCTCCGGCTCGGCCTGGCCGACGAAGGTGCGCCACAGCTCGGCGTACCGGCCGCCGCGGGCGAGGAGTTCCTCGTGGGTGCCGTCCTCCGCGACCCGGCCGTGGTCCATGACGACGACCCGGTCGGCGCGGGCGGCGGTGGTGAGGCGGTGGGCCACCACCAGGGTGGTACGGCGGCCCGCCAGCCGGTCGGTGGCCTGGTTGACCTGGGCCTCGGTGGCGAGGTCGAGGGCGGCCGTGGCCTCGTCCAGCAGCAGGATGTCGGGGTCGACCAGTTCGGCGCGGGCGAGGGCGATCAGCTGGCGCTGGCCCGCCGAGAGGTTGCGGCCGCGCTCGGCGACCTCGTGCAGGTAGCCGCCCTCGAGGGTGGCGATCATCTCGTGCGCGCCGACCGCCCGCGCCGCTGCCTCCACCTCCGCGTCGGTGGCGTCGGGGCGGCCGTAGGCGATGGCGTCGCGGACCGTGCCGGGGAAGAGGTACGCCTCCTGGGGGACGACGCCGAGGCGGTGGCGGTACGAGGTGAGGTCCAGGGTGCGCAGATCGGCGCCGTCGGCCGTGACCCGGCCGGAGGTGGGGTCGTAGTAGCGGGCCACCAGCTTGACGAGGGTCGACTTTCCGGCGCCCGTCTCGCCGACGAAGGCCACCGTCTGGCCGGCCGGGATCCTCAGGTCGATGCCGCTCAGCGCCTCCTCGTCCGCGCCGTAGGAGAAGTGCACGTCCTCGAAGGTGATGTCGCCGCGCAGGGACCGCACCTCCCGCGGCTCCTCGGCGGTCCCGGTGGAGGCCGGCTCGCGCAGCAGCTCCTGGATGCGGCCCAGGGAGACGGTGGCCTGCTGGTAGCCGTCGAAGACCTGGGACAGCTGCTGGACGGGGGCGAAGAAGAGGTCGATGTACAGGAGGTAGGCGACCAGAGCGCCGGTGGTCAGGGTGGCCGCCTCGACCCGGCTCGCGCCGGCGATCAGCACGGACGCCGAGGCCACCGAGGACAGCAGCTGGACGAAGGGGAAGTAGATGGATATCAGCCACTGGCCGCGGATGCGGGCGGAGCGGTAGTCGGCGCTGCGCTCGGCGAAGCGCCGGGCGCCGTCCCGCTCCCGCCGGAAGGCCTGCACGATCCGCAGCCCGGACACGGACTCCTGGAGGTCGGCGTTGACCGCGGAGACCCGCTCGCGGGCCAGCTCGTACGCCTTCACGCTCGCCCGGCGGAAGAAGAAGGTGGCCACGACCAGCGGGGGCAGCGTCGCGAAGACGACCAGGGCCAGCTGTACGTCGATCACCAGCAGGGCGACCATGATGCCGAAGAAGGTGACGACCGAGACGAACGCGGTGACCAGGCCGGTCTGGAGGAAGGTGGACAGCGCGTCGACGTCCGTGGTCATCCGGGTCATGATCCGGCCGGTCAGCTCGCGCTCGTAGTAGTCGAGGCCGAGCCGCTGGAGCTGGGCGAAGATCTTCAGCCGGAGCGCGTACAGGACGCGTTCGCCGGTGCGGCCGGTCATCCGGGTCTCGCCGACCTGCGCCGCCCACTGCACCACGACCGTGCCCAGGCCCAGCAGGGCCGCCGTCCAGACCGCGCCCAGCGCCAGCTTGCTGACGCCCTGGTCGATGCCGTGCCGGATCAGCACCGGCAGCAGCAGGCCGGCGCCCGCGTCCGCCGCGACCAGCAGCAGGCTGACCAGCAGGGGCAGGCCGAAGCCGTGCAGCAGCCGGCGCAGGCCGTAGGAGTCCTCGGGGCGGACCGCGCGGGCCTCGTCTATGTCTGGGGTGTCGGTGGCCGGGGGCAGCGCCGCCACCTGGGCGAGCAGCTCGGGCGTGGCCGGGGTGCCGCTGAGCGCCTGGTCCTTGGGCTCCCGGTCGCCGGTCCACAGCCTCGGGGTGACGCCCCGCTCGGCGTCGAACTCGGCGTCCAGCTCGGCGCGGACGCTGGTGTCCTCCGCCGGCACCGCGGGTTCGGGATGGCCCGGGGAGACCCCGCCCAGCTCGTCCGGGTCGGTGAGCAGCCGCCGGTAGAGCGCCGAGCGCTGCTGGAGTTCCTCGTGCGTGCCCAGGTCGGCGAGGCGGCCGCCGTCGAGTACGGCGATCCGGTCGGCGAGGTTGAGGGTGGAGCGGCGATGGGCGATGAGGAGGGTCGTACGGCCCTCCATCACCCCTGCGAGGGCCTCGTGGATCTCGTGCTCCACGCGGGCGTCGACCGCCGAGGTGGCGTCGTCCAGGACGAGCAGCCGGGGGTCGGTGAGCAGGGCGCGGGCGAGCGCGATGCGCTGGCGCTGGCCGCCGGAGAGGGTCAGGCCGTGTTCGCCGACCTTGGTGTCGTAGCCGTCCGGAAGCTCCCGGACGAATCCGTCGGCCTGGGCGGCGCGGGCGGCGGCCTCGATCTCCTCCTGGGTGGCGTCCGGGCGGCCGTAGGCGATGTTGTTGCGGACGGTGTCGGAGAAGAGGAAGGAGTCCTCGGGGACCAGGCCGATCGCGGCCCGCAGGGAGTCCAGGGTCAGCTCGCGGACGTCGTGGCCGCCGATCAGGACGGCGCCGCGGGTGACGTCGTAGAAGCGCGGCAGGAGCAGGGAGAGGGTGGACTTGCCGGAGCCGGAGGAGCCGACGACGGCGAGGGTCTCACCCGGGCGTATCTCGAAGCTGAGGCCCTTGAGGACGGGGCGCTCGTCGTCGTAGCCGAAGGAGACGTCGTCGAACTCGACCGTCGCGGGGGCGTCGGCGGGCAGCGTCTTGGTGCCCTCCTTCAGCGTCGGCTCGGTGTCGATCAGCTCCAGCACCCGCTCGGTGCCGGCCCGGGCCTGCTGGCCCACGGTGAGGACCATCGCCAGCATGCGGACCGGGCCGACCAGCTGGGCGAGGTAGGTGGAGAAGGCGACGAAGGTGCCGAGGGTGATGTGCCCGCGCACGGCCAGCCAGCCGCCGAGGGCCAGCATGGCGACCTGGCCGAGCGCCGGGACCGCCTGGAGGGCCGGGGTGTAGACGCTGTTCAGCCGTATCGTGCGCAGGCGCCCGGCGAAGAGGCGGCGGCCGACCTCGCGCAGCTTCTGCGTCTCCTGCTCCTCCTGCCCGAAGCCCTTCACCACGCGGACGCCGCTCACCGCGCCGTCGACCACGCCCGCCACGGCGGCGGCCTGGGCCTGGGCGTACCAGGTGGCGGGGTGCAGCCGGGTGCGGCTGCGCCGGGCGATCCAGCCGAGCGCGGGCGCGACGGCGAGGGCGACCAGGGTCAGCGGCAGCGAGAGATACGCCATGATCGCCAGGGAGATCAGGAAGAGCAGGACGTTCCCGATGGTCATCGGGAGCATGAAGAGCAGGCCCTGGATCAGCTGGAGGTCGCTGGTGGCCCGGCCGACGACCTGGCCGGTGGAGAGTTCGTCCTGGCGGCGGCCGTCGAGGCGGGTGATCGTGCCGTACATCTCGGTCCGCAGGTCGTGCTGGACGTCGAGGGCGAGACGGCCGCCGTAGTAGCGGCGTATGTAGGTGGAGGCGTAGACGAGGACGGCGGCGCCGACGAGGGCGCCGGCCCAGGGGGCCATGGAGCGGGTGTGGGCGCCGATGACGTCGTCGATGATCACCTTGGTGATCAGCGGGACCACGGCCATGACGGCCATGCCCGCCAGCGAGGAGCCGAGCGCCAGGACGACGTCCTTCGGATACCGCCAGGCGTAGGCCGCCAGTCGTCGTGCCCATCCCCGTTGCGCTGCCACGCGATGCCCTCCGGTTTTCCGACCTGCTCTACCGGAAGGCACCAACGTCCTCGGGCGGCGATTTCATCCCGCCGTAACAATTCGGGCCCGGGTCAGACCCGCACCCGCAGGTAGTAGAACCTCGTCGTCTGGACCGGGTTCTGGTTGTCGTCGCTGACCAGGAGGACCTTCAGCCGTCCGGTGCGGTCGCGGCCCGTGACCGTCATGCCCTCGATGTTGTCCAGGAGGGGGTTCGGCTGGGGCTGCTTGGCGGTGGCGCCCAGGGACGGGCAGTCGGCGATGTCGGTCAGCAGGGTCTTCCCGGCCGGCCGGACATCGCTCTGGCCGGTGAGGGTGTCGATGCCGCTGGTGTCGGTGGCGTGGCGCAGGTCGGCCAGGTAGAGGCGGACGGTGTTGCCGACGCCGGGGGTGAAGCCGCGCTCCAGGACCAGCAGGCGGCCGCCGGGCAGGGCCTGCACCTCGGGGACGCCGAGGCCGGGGTCGGTGCGGTAGGCGTACTGGGCCGCGAGCCGGAAGTGGTCGTCCGGGGTGCGCCGCCAGGTCTGGAGGCGGACGATCCCGGCCGAGTCCCCGGAGATCGCGTACTCCATGGAGGCCAGCAGGGTGTGTCCGCCGGGCAGCAGGGTCAGGCCTTCGAAGGTCTGGTTGGCGGTGGCGCGGCCGGCCGGGGCGACCAGCAGGGAGGAGGGGACGGGGAGGCGGTCGAGGAGGGTGCCGTCGGCGGCGTAGCGGCGCACGGACGGCTCGTTCTCGGAGGTGATGAGCCGGGTGCCGTCCCTGTCTATGACCAGGCCCTCGGAGTCGAGGTCGGCGCCCTGCTCGTCGGCGAGGTGGACGACGCGCCTCGGCTGGAGGGTGTCCGGGTCCAGGTCGAAGAGGGAGGAACGGTCCTCCAGGGCCGCGAGCGAGCCGTCCCGGTCCGTCGCGAGGGCGGAGAAGTTGCCGGCGAACGTGCCGTCGTACGTCGTCTTGTCGAGCGCGTCGGAGAAGCGGTCGAGGGAGACGGACGGCGAACAGGCGTGGTTCTCCGGGGTGTTGGCACTGGCGGGCCCGGCGGCGGTCAGGCAGGTGGCCGCCGCCAGGCCGGCGGTGACGGTGGCGAGCAAGGTTCTCAGGCGCATGGTCGCCACCGTAGATCCGGAAGGTGACCTTCGGGAGGCCGCGGCGAGAACGCCGCCCCGGCCGGCCTCCCGTCGGCCGGGGTGTGTCAGCCCTGCGGCGGCACCGCGACGAAGGCCTCGCGCGGGGTGCCGGTCGGGGTGAAGACCGCCGTGCCGGGGGTGGTCGGCACCAGGTCCTTGTGGATGGCCCTGGCGACGTTCTGGATGGTGGCGACGCCGTAGTCCATGGTGCTGTTGTCCTGGGTCAGCACCGAGATCATGTAGTCGTGGCCGGCGCCGTTGAAGGTGCCGAGGCTGTGCACCCGCCAGCCGTGCGTGGAGCGCTGGAGCCAGCCGTTCTTGACGTGCACGTGGACAGAGGAGGGCGCTCCGGCCGGGGTGCCCCAGCGCTGGTCGGACTCGACCTGGCCCATCAGCTTCAGGATGTAGGCGCGGGCGTTGTCGCTCAGCACGCTGTTCTTGGCGGTGACGAGCTGGAGCAGCTTCTGCTCGTCGGTGATGTTCTCCTGGGTCAGGCCCCAGTAGCCGTCCGCGCCCGGCACCGTCTTGGTCATGCCGGCGGCGGCGAGGAAGCCCTTGATCTTGGTCAGGCCGAGCTGCTTCCAGAGCTTGCTGGTCGCGGCGTTGTCGGACTGGGTGATCATGGCCGTGGCGAGCGACTGCTCGGTGCTCGTCAGGTAGCGGTTGTGCTTCTTGGCGTCCCACAGCAGCGTGGCGAGGACGGTCACCTTGACCGTGCTGGCCGAGTCGTAGGAGCTGGTGGCCCGCAGCGTGCAGGTGGTCTTGGTGGAGCGGTCGTACACGCCGAGGCCGACCGTGCTCTTGCGGTTCGCGAGGGCGGCGGTGATGTCCTTCTGGAGCTTGGCCGCCAGGCCCGCCTTGGCGGAGGTGCAGCTGACGGCGGGCGAGGTGGCCGCGGCCGGGGTGGCGGCGGCCACGGCCGGGACGAACAGCGCGGCGCCGAGGGCGGCGGCCAGCGCGCGGCCGGATATCCGGTGTCGCATGAAGAGGTTCCCCCTTGAAGCTCGTACGGGCGTTCCGCTGAACGCCGTCGGCGCGGTCGTGCGCGCCCACTGATGGGACTCGCAGGTACGGCCGCGAGTTGTACGCATGTTCGCAGGGGCCGGAGTTCGAACAGCGGCGGGGGTGGCAATGCTTCCGTCATGCCGGAGATGAGTGAGAGTCAGGTAAGGCGTTCCGGGCGGCTGTTCGCGGCGGTGGCGGTGTTGCGGCTGCTCGCGAACCCGGGGGTACGGCTGCCCGGCCCGGACGCCTTCCAGGGACCTCGGCTGGGCTGCGGCCCGAACGGCGGTGGCGGCGACGTCGGTTCCGCGGTCACCGCCTGGGTGCAGAAGCACGGGACGACGGTGAAGGCGACCCGCGTCCCCGCTACCGGTCCGGGCCGAAGCAGTGCCGCTCGCCCGCCCGGACCAGGCAGGCCCGGACCCCGGCCAGGTCGGAGCGGGACGCGGCGACCATCGGGGTGGACAGCGAGTCCTTCGCGTCCCACCGGTCCCTGACCTCGATCCGCGCCGGGGCGTGATGCGGTACGAGGATCTCCGCCCGGTCCCCCACCTGCCCGAGGTCGATCCGCACCCACACCGCGCCACAGGCGCTGCTGTGCCGGATCTTGACCACGGTCGGCCCGGAGAAGCTCTGCCGGGCGACGGTCAGGGGCACCGGGTCGGCTCCGCAGCCATATGTCTCGGGGTCCTTGCCGGTGCAGCCGCCGCCGTGGCAGGACTTCGCGGCCGGCCAGGGGGGCGCGGGCGCCGAGGGCGTGGTGCGCGGCCCCGGTCCGGCGGCCCCGCCGAAGGCGCCGGTGACCGCCAGCGGCACCACCACCCCGGCCACCGCGAGCCCGCCGACGACCCCGGCGAGCAGACGCCGGCGGGCGGGCCCGGCACCCTCGGCCGGCTGCGGCCCCGGCTCCCGTGGCGGCCGGGGCCGTGGCTCGGCCGGGGCGGGCGACGGCGGGCCGGGCCGGCGGCCGACCGCCGCGCGCCCGCTCGACACCGCGTCGGCCAGTTCCCACAGGGCGAGCGGCCGCCCCGGGTCCGCGCCCGCCAGTGCGCACAGTGCCGCGACGGCCTGCCGGGGCGGCAGGGTCGCGCCGCTCAGATAGCGGTCCCAGGAGGACTTGCTGTACGGGGTCTTCGCGGCCAGCGCGGCCAGGCTCAGCCCGGTTCCGGCACGCAGCGCGCGCAGCGCCTCGGCCAGCCGCTCGCGCTCCACCGCCCGCTCGCCGGGGCTCATTTGCGCAGCACCCCCCAGGTGTCCTCGCCGATGATCCCGTCCACGCGCAGGTGCGCCCGGTCCTGCATCCGCTCCACCGCGCGCTCGGTGCGGGAGCCGAACATGCCGTCCGCGATCCCCGGTGAGATGCCGTGGTGGCGCAGCAGGCACTGGGCCTCGACGACGGACCAGGTCGCCGAACCGGTGCCGATCAGAGCGACCCTGGTGCCGCTGTACCCGGCGTGGAGGAGGCCGTCCGCGCCGCGCCGCACAGGGCAGGGGTGGTCCTTGCCCGGGCGGAACACGAACGCGCCGTGTGCCTCCGCCGGATCCGTGGGCGAGGCCGTGGCGGTCGCCGAGACCGGCCGCTCGTCGGTGCGCTCCCGCCGGGCCGCCCAGGGCGCGGCGACCAGCAGCGCGATCAAGGCCGCGGCGAGCAGGACCGCCGCCAGGACGGTGGCGAGCATCCTCCCCCGGCCGGGCCGGCCCCCGCGCGGCACCGCCCCGAACTCCCCCTCCGGGACTTCCTGTTGCGGTGCCCGCTCTTCCTGCGTGTCCGTCGCCCGGCCCGCCGCCACGGCCACCTCGTGCAGGGCCAGCAGCCGGGCGGGGTCCACGTCGCAGGCGCGGGCCAGTGCCGCGACGGCCTGCTGCGGCGGCAGCGAACGGCCGTTGAGATAGCGGTCCCAGGAGGCGCGGCTGTAGCCGGTGCGCACGGCCAGCGCCTGGAGTCCGAGACCGCTGTGGTCCTTGATCCGCCGCATATGGGCGACGAGTTGCCGCACGCGCGGATCGAGCGAGTCCGGCAGCTGCTTCCAACGAGACATGATTCCCCCAGATGCCCATGCCTGTTGCCACTCCCCGACGAGGATGCCCCGCCGGGCGCCGGTGGTTGCGGGCCGGGCCGGGCGAGCGCACGGTTTCGGCCGCCCGCCGGGCGTCCGCCGGGCGGCCGGCCGTCCCGCCGGTGCCTCAGGGCGCGGGGCGTCCCCGCAGGTCGGGGGGTGGGACGTCCCGTGGGTGCGGCACCTTGCCGAAGGGTCTGGGCGCGTCCTGGACTCGGCCTGCACTCTCGGTGGTGCAACGACGGATCCGCACCGATCCGCTCGTTGCGACCGATCCCATCGACCCGATACGGGGAGTACCTCATGGCCATCAGCGCAACGCGCACGTCCATCGGCATCGGTATCGCGACGCTCGCCCTGCTCGGCGGCACGGCCGGCGGTGTCGCCAGCGCCGCCACCGCCCGGCCCGCCACCGCCGCCCACACCGCCTCGGCGAGCACGGCCGCCTCGCACCAGTGCGTCTACAAGAACGGCTTCGGCTTCTCCTGCGGCTACTACAAGGGCCACGCGACCGTGAAGTACGGCTCGAAGGGCAACGCCGTCCGCGAAGTCCAGGCGATCATCAACCAGACCACCGCCTACAAGCCGAAGCTGACGGTCGACGGCGACTTCGGCACCAAGACCAAGAAGGCCGTCATCTGGTTCCAGCAGACCTTCCACGTCAAGCCGTACGACGGCATCGTCGGCGCGAAGACCTGGAAGGAGCTGCGGCTCAAGTGAGCCGGTCCGGCCCGCGCGGCCGGTGAGACGGCGGCCCGTCTCCCCCGGGGGAGGGACGGGCCGCCGTCGGCGTGCGTGCCGTCAGCCCAGGTGCGTCGGCGCGAACATGCGCAGCACGGCGGGGAGGACGACCACCGAGGGTCCCGGGGAGGCCAGCGCCGCGGCCAGGTCATGCTCCAGCGCCTGGGGGGTCGTACGGACGCCCGGGACGCCGAAGGACTCGGCGAGGGCGACGAAGTCGGGGCGGGCGAGTTCGGTCGCCGTGGTCCGGCCGAAGGCGTCCGTCATGTACTCGCGGAGGATGCCGTAGCCGCCGTCGTCGACGATCAGCCAGGTGACGTCCAGCCCGTACTGCCGGGCCGTCGCCAGCTCCGCGATCGAGTACGCCGCCCCGCCGTCGCCGGAGACCGCGAGCACCGGCCGGGTGGGGTCGGCCACGGCAGCGCCGAGCGCGGCCGGGAAGGCGTAGCCGAGGCCGCCGGCGCCCTGGGCCGAGTGCATGGTGTTGGGGCCGTGCGGGTCGAACGCGGACCAGGCCCAGTAGGACAGGATCGTCATGTCCCAGAAAGACGGGGCACCGGCCGGCAGGGCCCGCCGGACCGCCGTCAACACGTCCTGCTCCAGGGTGAGTTCCTGGTCCGCGAGGCGTCCGGCGACCTTCGCGAGGAGGGTCTTCACCCGCTCCGGTACCGTCGGGTCCGTGCGCTCCTCGACCGTCTCCAGCAGGGCCTGGAGGGCCAGGCGGGCGTCCGCGTGGATGCCGAGGGCGGGGTGGTTGGACTCCAGCTTGCCGAGGTCCGCCTCGATCTGGATCACCCGGCCGCGCGGGGCGAACGTGTGGTAGTTGGAGGAGAGTTCGCCGAGGCCGGAGCCGACGACCAGCAGGACGTCCGCGTCCTCGAGGAAGTCGGTGGTGTGGCGGTCCTCCAGCCAGGACTGGAGCGAGAGCCGGTGCCGCCAGGGGAAGGCGCCCTTGCCGCCGAAGGTGGTGACCACCGGCGCGTCCAGCTTCTCGGCCAGTTGCCGCAGCTTGCCCGAGGCGTCCGCGCGCACCACCCCGCCGCCGGCGATGATCGCCGGACGCCGCGCGTGCGACAGCAGGTGGGCGGCGAGCGCGGTGAGTTCGGGGCGCGGGGGCAGGTCGTCCGGAGTGGCGTCGGGGGCGGTGACCACCGGCAGGGACGCGGGTGCCGCCAGCACGTCCTGGGGGATCTCCACCCACACCGGGCCGTGCGGGGCGGTCAGCGCGGACTTCCAGGCCGCCGCGATCGCGGACGGGATCTGGGACTGCGCGCGGACCGTGTGCACCGACTTCACCACGCCCCGGAAGGAGGCCGCCTGGTCGGGGAGTTCGTGGAGGTAGCCGCGGCGGCCGCCGCCGAGGCCCGCGGTCGGGACCTGGCTGCTGATCGCCAGGACCGGGGCGGAGGCGGCGGCGGCCTCCTGGAGCGCGGCCAGGGAGGTCAGCGCGCCGGGTCCGGTGGACAGCAGCAGCGGGGCGGCCTCGCCGGTGATCCGGCCGTACGCGTCCGCCGCGAACCCGGCGTTGTTCTCCACGCGCAGGCCCACGTAGGTGAGCGACGAGCGGCGCAGGGCGTCGAACATGCCGAGCGCGTGCTGGCCGGGCAGGCCGAAGACGGTCGTCGCGCCGAGCCCGGCCAGGGTTTCCACGACCAGGTCTCCGCCGATGCGCCCGGCCGGCGGGTTCAGGGCGGCGGCCGTCTGCGCCGGGGTGGGGCGGAGTACCAGGTCGTGGTCGTGGGTCACTTGCTCTCGTTCTCCTCGCGGGCCGCCGCGATCTGCCGGGACATGATCGTGGTCAGTTCGTACGCCGTGTGGGAGGCCGCGACCGAGGTGATCTCCGCGTGGTCGTACGCGGGGGCCACCTCGACGACGTCCGCCGACACCAGGTTGCAGGATGCCAGGCCGCGCAGGATCTCCAGCAGCTCGCGGGAGGTCATGCCGCCGGCCTCGGGGGTGCCGGTGCCGGGGGCGTGGGCGGGGTCGAGGCAGTCGATGTCGATGGAGATGTACAGCGGGCGGTCGCCGATGCGCTGGCGCAGCTGGTCGGCGACCTCGTCGGCGCCCCGGCGGTAGATGTCGGCCGAGGTGACGATGCCGAAGCCCATCTTCTCGTCGTCGGTGAGGTCCTGCTTGCCGTAGAGCGGGCCGCGCGTGCCGACGTGCGAGAGGGCGGAGGTGTCGAGGATGCCCTCTTCGACCGCCCGGCGGAACGGGGTGCCGTGCGTGTACTCGGCGCCGAAGTAGGTGTCCCAGGTGTCGAGGTGGGCGTCGAAGTGCAGCAGGGCGACGGGGCCGTGCTTCTTCGCGACGCTGCGCAGCAGGGGCAGGGCGATGGTGTGGTCGCCGCCCAGGGTCATCAGCCGGGCGCCGGTGCCGAGCAGCTCGTCGGCCGCCGCCTCGATGGTCTCCACGGCCTCGTTGATGTTGAAGGGGTTCACGGCGATGTCGCCGCCGTCCGCCACCTGGGCGAGGGCGAAGGGGGAGGCGTCCTGCGCGGGGTTGTAGGGGCGCAGCAGCCGGGAGGCCTCGCGGATGGCGTTGCCGCCGAAGCGGGCGCCGGGCCGGTAGGAGACGCCCGAGTCGAAGGGGACGCCCACGACGGCGACGTCGGCGGTGCCGACCTCGTCCAGGCGGGGCAGCCGGGCGAAGGTGGCGGGGCCGGCGTACCGCGGGATGCGGGAGGAGTCGACGGGACCGCGGGGCGTGCCGTTGCCGTTCATGATGCGCATTCCTTCTTTCTCACGCGGGACCGCTCACGCGGGTGACCGGTATCGACACTAAGTGGCCGGAAAGCGACTGCGAAGTGTACGTTTCCTCCATCTGGAGCGGGTGGGAGTGGAGGAAGCGCACATCATGCCGGAACCGATCACCCCGCCCACCCCGCCGGTCCCGCTGTCGGACCTGCTGGCCCGCGAGGATCTCGCGCTGCGGCAGATCGCGGGCCCGGCCGGGCCGGAGGTGGCGGTCCACTGGGCGCACACCTCGGAGATGGCCGACCCGTACCCGTATCTGCTGGGCGGCGAGCTGCTGCTGACGGCCGGCGTGCACATCCCGTCGGGGGCCGGCGCGGAGATCTTCGACGCCTATGTCTCCCGGATCGTGGCGGCGGGCGGCGCGGCCCTCGGCTTCGGCGTGGCGCCCGTGCACGACACCGTCCCGCCGGCCCTGGTCGCCGCCTGCGACCGGCACGGGCTGCCGCTGCTGGAGGTCCCGCCGCAGACCACCTTCTCCGGTGTGGCCCGGGCGGTGTGGCAGCTGATGGCGCAGGCCCGGCTGGCGGAGCTGCGCCGGGTCACGGAGGCCCAGCAGAGCCTCGCGGCCGCCGCCGCCCGGCCCGACCCCGTCCCCTCGGTGCTGCACCGGCTGGCCCGGCACCTGGGCGGCCGCGCGGTGCTGTACGGCCCCGACGGCGCGGTGATCGCGGCGGCGGGCCGGAAGCCCGCGCGGGAGGCGGCCGACGCCCTCGCCGCGCTGGCGGAGGTCGTACGGCCCTCGGGGGGTACGGCGCCCCGGGCCGCCTCCGCCGCCGACACGGCCGGTGCCACCCGTCTGGCCTGCTACGCCCTGGGCACCGAGGGCGGCTTCGTCCTCGGTGTCGCCACGCCCGGCCAAGGCCCCGGCGACCACACCATCGCCTCCGTCGCCGCCGTGCTGCTGGCCCTGCTCACCGGGGAGCAGCTGAGCGGCAGCGGGGCGGCCCGGTCGGCGGCGCTGGTGCGGGTGCTGCTCGGCGCGGCGCCCGGCGCGGTGGCCCCGCTGCTGGGCCCGGCGCCGTGGCTCGTGGTGCACGCCCGCGCCGAGGCCCAGCCCCCGGACGCGGTGTCCGCCTCCGCCCTGGGGACGGCGCTGGGCTCGCCGCTGGTGGACCTGGCCGGTGACGTCGTACGCGTGCTGGTGCCCGCCGGGCGGGAACCGGAGCCGCAGACCGGCTGGACCCTGGGGGTGAGCGCGGCCGTCGGGCCGGAGGAGTGGCCGGCCGCCGACCGCCAGGCGGCCCGCGCCCTGGCCCGTGCCCGTGCGACCCGCAGCCCCCTGGCCCGGCACCGCGCCCGCCCGACCGTCACCGATCTGGTGCCCCCCGCCGAGGCCGAGGCCCACGCCCGCTCCCTGCTCGCCCCGCTCGCCGGCCGCCCGGAACTCGTCGAGACCCTGCGCACCTGGCTCTCCCTGCACGGCAGTTGGGACCGCACGGCGGTCGCCCTGGACGTACACCGCAACACCGTCCGCCAACGCATCGCCCGCTGCGCGTCCCTCCTGGACACCGACCTGGACGACCCGGACCAGCGCATGGAACTGTGGTTCGCGCTGCGACAGGGCTGAGCACCCGTCACCCGTGCGCGCGCGGCGGCCGTCCCAGCGGGCGATATCCCGGGGACGGGGGGCGGCGGGCTGCCTCACAATAAGAGGCATGCCGATATCCGGGACACCCAGCCGCGCCCAGCTCGTCGACCATCTGGTGAGGACCCGTATCGCGGGGGACGTCGCCACGCCCCGCGAGAACAACCTCTCCCACTACCGCCAGCTGGCCAACGGCAACCGCAACTACTGGCTGGGCCTGGAACTCGGTGAGCGGTGGGCGGACGAGCAGGACGTGCTCGCGGTGATGGCGGAGCGGGTCGGGGTCAACGACGATCCCGAGTACCGGTACGGCCAGGACACCATCGACCCCGAGCTGACCGTGGACGCCCTGCACCGGATGGCGGCACGGCTGCGCAAGGCGGCCGAGGGGCGGCAGCGGGTGCTGTTCGCGACCGGACACCCGGGCGGCCTGCTGGACGTGCACCGGGCCACGGCCGCCGCGCTGCGCGCCGCCGGCTGCGAGATCGTCGTCATCCCGGACGGGCTCCAGACGGAGGAGGGCTACGTCATGCAGTTCGCCGACGTGGCCGTGCTGGAGCACGGGGCCACGCTGTGGCACACCCACTCCGGGGCGCCGATGCGGGCCATCCTGACGGGGCTTGAGCGGGCCGGGCGTCCGCTGCCCGATCTGGTGGTCGCCGACCACGGCTGGGCCGGGTACGCCGCACAGCACGGGGTGGACTCGGTCGGGTACGCCGACTGCAACGACCCGGCGCTGTTCCTCGCCGAGTCCGAGGGCACCCTCCAGGTCGCCGTCCCGCTCGACGACCATGTGCCGAGCCCCCGCTACTACGACCCGATGACCGCCTATCTCCTCGCGGAGGCCGGGCTGTCGGCCTGAGCCGCGCACATGCCCCGACACGAATGTGCGGTCCCGCGACGGGGCCGCACATCGTGTGTCAGGACGCTGTGGGATCAGTAGCCGCCACGGCCTCCGTGGTCGCCACCGCCGCCGTAGCCGCCGTGGTCTCCGAAGTCGCCACGGTCGCCGTAGCCGCCGTGGTCACCGCGGTCTCCGCGGTCTCCGCGGTCGCCGTAGCCGCCGTGGTCGCCACGGTCGCCGCGGTCGCCGCGGTCGTCGTGACGGTTGTTGAAGCGGCCGTTGTCGCAGTCGTCGTCGTTCCACCAGCGGTTGTGGCGGTTGGAGTCGTCGTCGCAGGACCTGCTGTAGGAACCGTGGTCGTTGTGGTGTGCCGGGGCCGCTGAGGCGGTGCCCGCCGCGCCGAGCGCGGCTCCGCCGGCCAGCGCAAGGCCGGCTGCGGACATCGCGACAAGACGCCTCGTGCGCTGTGCTCGCATGGGAATTGCCCTTCCGTTCCATCGTCTCTCGCGGCTCCGGACGGGGACGCGAAATGGATGGCCGTCACCGCGTGCGGTGGAAAGCGATCGCGGCACGGTCTTCAGGTTCACCGCAGATCGTTCCTTGGAACGGCGGGCACCGCCGACGCCTGCGAGTCACCCGTGCGCCTCACGCGCCCCGGGTGTGCGGCTGAGGTCCGAGACGATCCGGTACCTCGTCGGCCGGGCATGCCGTCCACTGCGGCTTTCACTCATGAGCCTAGACCCCCACGGGGCACGCGCAACCCGGGCGGAACGGCTCAGCGCGGGACGCGGACCACGCCCTCCTGGATCACCGTGATGGCGAGCTGTCCGTCCTGGGTGTAGATCCGGGCCTGGCCGAGGCCGCGGCCGCCGTGCGCGGAGGGCGACTCCTGGTCGTACAGCAGCCATTCGTCGGCGCGGAAGGGGCGGTGGAACCACATCGCGTGGTCCAGCGAGGCGCCCACGACGTCGCCGACCGCCCAGCCGCCGCGGCCGTGCGCGAGCAGCACGGAGTCGAGCAGGGTCATGTCGGAGACGTAGGTGGCGAGGACGACGTGCTGGAGCGGGTCGTCGTCCAGCTTGCCGTTGGTGCGGAACCACACCTGGCTGTGCGGTTCGCGCGGCGCGCCGAACTCGCCGTACGGCGGCTCGTCCACATAGCGCAGGTCGATCGCCTCGCGGGCCTCCAGGAAGCGCTCGACGACGTCGGGGGCGAGGTGGTCGTAGCCGCGCAGCCGCTCCTGCGAGGTGGGCAGGGTCGCCGGGTCCGGGGCGGGCGGCATCGGGGCCTGGTGGTCCAGGCCCTCCTCGTACGTCTGGAAGGACGCCGAGAGATGGAAGATCGGCTTGCCGTGCTGGACCGCGACCACCCGGCGGGTGGTGAAGGAGCGGCCGTCGCGGATGCGGTCGACCGTGTAGACGATGGGCGCGCCGGGGTCGCCCGGGCGCAGGAAGTAGGCGTGCAGGGAGTGGGCGGGACGGTCCGCGGGGACCGTCCGGCCGGCCGCGACCAGCGCCTGCGCCGCCACCTGTCCGCCGAAGACCCGGGGGACCACGGCGGAGCGGGACCGGCCGCGGAAGATGTTCTCCTCGATCGGCTCGAGGTCGAGCAGATCGAGGAGATCCTGGAGTGCCTGGCTCATGGCAGACAGTTGTACCCGCCAGTCGTTTCCTCGGTCTCGCGGACCCTTTACAGGCCCATGTCCTTGGCGATGATCGACTTCATGATCTCGCTGGTGCCGCCGTAGATGCGGTTGACGCGGTTGTCCGCGTACAGGCGGGCGATCGGGTACTCGTTCATGTAGCCGTAGCCGCCGTGCAGCTGGAGGCAGCGGTCGATCACACGGTGCGCGACCTCGGTGCAGAACAGCTTGGCGGAGGCGGCCTCGGCGGGGGTCAGCTCACCGGCGTCCAGGGCCTCCGTGGCGCGGTCGGCGACGGCCTCGGCGGCGTCCACCTCGGCCTGGCAGGCGGCCAGCTCGAACTTGGTGTTCTGGAAGTGGGCGACCGGCTTGCCGAAGACGGTGCGCTCCTGCACGTACTGCTTGGCGAACCGGACGGCGGCCTTGGCCTGGGCGTAGGCGCCGAAGGCGATGCCCCAGCGCTCCGAGGCCAGGTTGTGGCCGAGGTAGTAGAAGCCCTTGTTCTCCTCGCCGAGCAGGTCCTCGACCGGCACCTTGACGTCGACGAAGGCCAGCTCGGCGGTGTCGGAGGTGCGCAGGCCCAGCTTGTCCAGCTTGCGGCCGACCGAGTAGCCCTCGGACTTGGTGTCCACGGCGAACAGCGAGATGCCGTGCCGGCGGTCCTCGGCGGTCGGCGCGGCGGTGCGGGCGCACACGATCACGCGGTCGGCGTGGACGCCACCGGTGATGAAGGTCTTGGCGCCGTTGAGGACGTAGTGGGTGCCGTCCTCGGAGAGCTTGGCGGTGGACTTCATGCCCGCGAGGTCGGAACCGGTGCCCGGCTCCGTCATCGCGATGGCCCACATCTCCTCGCCGGTGACGAACTTCGGCAGGTAGCGCTTCTTCTGCTCGTCGGTGGCGAGCATCTTGATGTACGGCAGGGCGAGCAGCACGTGCACGCCGGAGCCGCCGAACTGGACGCCGGCGCGGGCGGTCTCCTCGTACAGGACGGCCTCGAACTTGTGGCTGTCCAGGCCCGCGCCGCCGAACTCCTCGGGCACGTTGATGCCGAAGATGCCCAGCTCGCCGAGCTTGTAGTAGAAGTCGCGGGGAGCCTGACCGGCGGCGAACCACTCGTCGTAGACGGGGACGACCTCGGCCTCGATGAAGGCGCGCAGGGTCTCCCGGAACGCCTCGTGATCCTCGTTGAACACCGTACGGCGCACGCCGCCCACCTCCAGGTACCTGTCTAAGCGCTTGCTCAGATTCGAAGATACCGACGGGTAGGCCCAGCCGTCCAGGGTGAGCTTGACCACGCGGGCGGGCGCGTCAGTCGCCCTGCGCCGCCCCGAACGCCCCGCGCGCCATCCGGTGCAGCAGGGCCGCCGTCGCCGCGCGGCTCGGCAGGGTGCCGGCGCGGCCCAGGTGCGGGGTGGAGTTCAGCAGGCCGAACACGGAGTGGACGGCCGAGCGGGCCGAGGGCTCCGACAGACCGGGGTACACCTCCCGCACCACCTCGACCCACAGCTCGACGTACTGCCGCTGGAGCTGGCGGACCAGCTTGCGGTCGCTGTCGCGCAGCCGGTCCAGCTCGCGGTCGTGCAGGGTGATCAGCGGACGGTCGTCCAGCGCGAAGTCGATGTGGCCCTCGATGAGGGAGTCCAGGACCGCCGAGGGGCCGGTGTGGCCGTCACTCTCCGCCAGCCGCCGCTTGGCCCCGGTCAGCAGCCGGCCGCTGATGCCGACCAGCAGCTCGGCCAGCATCGCGTCCTTGCCCGGGAAGTGCCGGTAGAGGCCGGGGCCGCTGATGCCGACGGCGGCGCCTATCTCGTCGACCCCGACGCCGTGGAAGCCGCGCTCGGCGAAGAGCCGGGCGGCCTCCTTGAGGATCTGCTCGCGGCGGGTCGTGGCGTCGGTTCTGGTGACCATGCAATCAATTCTAGACAGCGAGGTTAGCGGTCGTTAACCTGGAGGAAATGGTTAACGCTCATTAACCGGTGAGGGGACCGCAGGATGCAGGAGGCACCGGAGCTTCACAGCGCGGCCGATCCCGCGTCGGAAGCCTGGCGGGCCAATGAAGAGGCACATCTCGCCCTGGTCGAGGAGCTGCGCGGCAAGCTGTCCGCGGCGGCTCTCGGCGGCGGCGAGAAGGCCCGGGCCCGGCACACCGCGCGCGGCAAGCTGCTGCCGAGGGACAGGGTGGACACGCTGCTCGACCCGGGCTCGCCCTTTCTCGAACTGGCTCCGCTCGCGGCCGACGGGATGTACGACGGACAGGCCCCGGCCGCCGGGGTCATCGCCGGCATCGGCCGGGTCAGCGGACGCGAGTGCGTGATCGTCGCCAATGACGCCACGGTCAAGGGCGGGACGTACTACCCGATGACCGTGAAGAAGCACCTGCGCGCCCAGGAGGTGGCCCTGGACAACCGGCTGCCGTGCGTCTACCTGGTGGACTCCGGCGGCGCCTTCCTGCCGATGCAGGACGAGGTGTTCCCGGACCGGGACCACTTCGGGCGGATCTTCTACAACCAGGCCCGGATGTCGGGCGCCGGGATCCCGCAGATCGCGGCCGTCCTCGGCTCGTGCACGGCGGGCGGCGCCTACGTCCCCGCGATGAGCGACGAGGCGGTGATCGTCCGTAACCAGGGGACCATCTTCCTGGGCGGCCCGCCGCTGGTGAAGGCGGCGACCGGCGAGGTCGTCACCGCGGAGGAGCTGGGCGGCGGCGAGGTCCACTCGCGGGTGTCCGGCGTCACCGACCACCTCGCCGAGGACGACGCGCACGCACTCCGGATCGTCCGGAATATCGTCGCCACCCTCCCGGCCCGGCAGTCCCTGCCCTGGGAGGTCCGGCCGGCGGTGGAGCCCAAGGTCGACCCGGCCGGGCTGTACGGCGCCGTCCCGGTCGACAGCCGCACCCCCTACGACGTCCGCGAGATCATCGCGCGCGTGGTCGACGGCTCCCGGTTCGCCGAGTTCAAGGCCGAGTTCGGGCAGACGCTCGTCACCGGCTTCGCGCGCATCCACGGCCACCCGGTCGGGATCGTCGCCAACAACGGCATCCTGTTCTCCGAGTCCGCCCAGAAGGGCGCCCACTTCATCGAGCTGTGCGACCAGCGCGGGATCCCGCTGGTGTTCCTCCAGAACATCTCCGGCTTCATGGTCGGCAGGGACTACGAAGCCGGCGGCATCGCCAAGCACGGCGCCAAGATGGTCACCGCGGTGGCCTGCACGCGCGTGCCGAAGCTGACGGTGGTGGTCGGCGGCTCGTACGGCGCGGGCAACTACTCGATGTGCGGCCGGGCCTACTCCCCCCGCTTCCTGTGGATGTGGCCCAACGCCAAGATCTCCGTCATGGGCGGCGAGCAGGCCGCGTCGGTCCTCGCCACGGTCAAGCGCGACCAGCTGGAGGCGCGCGGCGAGGAGTGGCCCGCCGAGGACGAGGAGAGCTTCAAGGCGCCCATCCGCGCGCAGTACGAGCGCCAGGGCAACGCCTACTACGCCACCGCCCGCCTCTGGGACGACGGCGTGATCGACCCGATGGACACCCGCCAGGTGCTGGGCCTCGCCCTGACCGCCTGTGCCAACGCGCCCCTGGGAGACCCCCAGTTCGGCGTCTTCCGGATGTGAGGAGGGGAACCGTGTTCGACACAGTGCTGGTGGCCAACCGGGGCGAGATCGCCGTACGCGTCATCCGTACGCTCCGCTCGCTGGGCGTGCGCTCGGTGGCGGTCTTCTCCGACGCCGACGCCGACGCGCGGCACGTCCGGGAGGCCGACACGGCGGTACGGATCGGTCCGCCGCCCGCGGCCGAGAGCTATCTGTCGGTGGAGCGGCTGCTCGAGGCCGCCGCCCGCACCGGCGCCCAGGCGGTCCATCCCGGGTACGGCTTCCTCGCCGAGAACGCCGCCTTCGCGCGCGCGTGCGAGGAGGCGGGGCTGGTCTTCATCGGCCCGTCCGCGGACGCGATCGCGCTCATGGGCGACAAGATCCGGGCCAAGGAGACGGTGCAGGCGGCCGGGGTGCCGGTGGTGCCCGGCGGCCGGGACCCCGAGCTGGCCGAGGCGGCCCGTGCGCTGGGCGCGCCCGTGCTGCTCAAGCCCTCCGCCGGCGGTGGCGGCAAGGGCATGCGGCTGGTGCGGGACATGACCGTGCTGGAGGAGGAGATCGCCGCCGCCCGCCGCGAGGCCCGCGCCTCCTTCGGCGACGACACGCTGCTGGTGGAGCGGTGGGTCGACCGGCCCCGGCACATCGAGATCCAGGTGCTGGCCGACGGCCACGGCAATGTGGTCCACCTCGGGGAGCGCGAGTGCTCGCTCCAGCGACGCCACCAGAAGATCATCGAGGAGGCGCCGAGCGTCCTCCTGGACGAGGAGACCCGGGCCGCGATGGGCGAGGCGGCCGTGCAGGCGGCCCGTTCGTGCGGGTACCGGGGCGCGGGCACGGTGGAGTTCATCGTGCCGGGCGGCGACCCCTCGTCGTACTACTTCATGGAGATGAACACCCGTCTCCAGGTGGAGCACCCGGTCACCGAGCTGGTCACCGGCCTGGACCTGGTCGAGTGGCAGCTGCGGGTGGCGGCCGGCGAGAAGCTGGGCTTCGCGCAGGAGGACGTGGCCCTGACCGGGCACGCGGTCGAGGCCCGCATCTGCGCCGAGGACCCGGCCCGCGGCTTCCTGCCCTCCGGCGGCACCGTCCTCAGGCTCCACGAGCCCCAGGGCGAGGGCGTCCGCACCGACTCCGGGCTCAGCGAGGGCACCGAGGTCGGCAGCCTGTACGACCCGATGCTGTCCAAGGTCATCGCGTACGGCCCCGACCGCGCGACCGCGCTGCGCAGGCTCCGTGCGGCCCTCGCCGACACGGTCACCCTGGGCGTGCCGACCAACGCGGGCTTCCTGCGCCGCCTGCTCGCCCACCCTGCGGTCGTCCAGGGCGACCTGGACACCGGCCTGGTCGAGCGCGCGGTGGACGACCTGGTCTCCACCGACGTACCGGAGGAGGTGTACGAGGCGGCGGCGGCCGTACGGCTGGAGCGGCTGAAGCCGCGCACCGACGGCTGGACGGACCCGTTCTCGGTGCCGAACGGCTGGCGCCTGGGCGGCACCCCCAAGCCGCCCGCCTTCCACCTGCGGGTGCAGGACCCGGTGCGGTACAGCCCGCGCGGCACGCACACCGTGACCGAGGACCGGGTCGGCGTCACCCTGGACGGGGTCCGGCACACCTTCCACCGCGCCGGTGACTGGCTCGGCCGGGACGGCGAGGCCTGGCTGGTCCGGGACCACGACCCGGTGGCCGCGTCGCTCAGCGGCTCGGCGCACGCGGGCGCGGACTCCCTCACCGCGCCCATGCCGGGCACCGTGACCGTGGTGAAGGTCGCCGTCGGCGACGAGGTGGCCGCCGGCCAGAGCCTGCTGGTGGTGGAGGCGATGAAGATGGAGCACGTCATCTCCGCCCCGCACGCGGGCACGGTCGCCGAACTGGATGTGACACCGGGGACGACGGTCGCCATGGACCAGGTGCTGGCCGTCGTCACCCCGCACGAGGAGGTGGCGGAGTGAGCGCGCAGGGTCTGCCCATGGCCGTACCGGCGTCCGGCCTGCCCGCGCGGGTGCGGATCCACGAGGTCGGCGCGCGCGACGGCCTCCAGAACGAGAAGACGGCCGTACCGACCGAGGTCAAGGCGGAGTTCATCCGCCGGCTGGCCGACGCGGGCCTGACGACCGTCGAGGCGACCAGCTTCGTGCACCCCAAGTGGGTGCCCCAACTGGCCGACGCCGAGCAGCTGTTCCCGATGGTGAGCGGCCTGCCCGGCGTGGCACTGCCGGTGCTGGTGCCCAACCAGCGCGGCCTGGACCGCGCGCTGGCCCTCGGCGCCGAGCGCATCGCCGTGTTCGCCAGCGCCACCGAGTCCTTCGCCAAGGCCAACCTCAACCGCACCCTGGACGAGTCGCTGGCCGTGTTCGAGCCGGTGGTGCGGCACGCCAAGGACGCGGGCGCGCACGTACGCGGCTATGTGTCGATGTGCTTCGGCGACCCCTGGGAAGGCCCGGTCCCGCTGCACCAGGTGGCCCGGGTCTGCACGGCGCTGCGGGACATGGGCTGCGACGAGCTGAGCCTCGGCGACACCATCGGCGTCGCCACCCCCGGCCACGTCCGCGCCCTGCTCGGACTGCTCGATGAGGAAGGCGTGCCGACGGACATGCTCGGCGTGCACTTCCACGACACCTACGGCCAGGCGCTCGCCAACACCTACGCGGCCCTGGAGCACGGCGTGACGACGGTCGACGCGTCCGCCGGCGGCCTCGGCGGCTGCCCGTACGCCAAGTCCGCCACCGGCAATCTCGCCACCGAGGACCTCGTCTGGATGCTGCACGGACTCGGCATCGAGACCGGGGTCGACCTCGGCCGTCTGACCGCCACCAGCGTGTGGATGGCCGAACAGCTGGGCCGCCCCAGCCCCTCCCGTACCGTCCGCGCTCTCTCCCACAAGGACCAGTGATCAGCATGGACCACCGTCTCAGCCCCGAGCTGGAGGAACTCCGCCGTACGGTGGAGGAGTTCGCGCACGACGTGGTGGCGCCGAAGATCGGCGACTTCTACGAGCGGCACGAGTTCCCGTACGAGATCGTCCGCGAGATGGGCCGGATGGGCCTGTTCGGGCTGCCGTTCCCGGAGGAGTACGGCGGGATGGGCGGCGACTATCTGGCCCTCGGCCTCGCCCTGGAGGAACTGGCCCGGGTGGACTCCTCGGTGGCCATCACCCTGGAGGCCGGGGTCTCGCTCGGCGCGATGCCCCTGTACCTCTTCGGCACGGAGGAGCAGAAGCGCGAGTGGCTGCCCCGGCTGTGCGCGGGCGAGATCCTGGGCGCGTTCGGGCTGACCGAGCCGGAGGGCGGCAGCGACGCCGGCGCGACCCGGACGACGGCCCGCCTGGACCCGGACACCGACGAATGGGTGATCAACGGTTCCAAGTGCTTCATCACCAACTCCGGCACGGACATCACCGGGCTGGTGACGGTCACCGCGGTCACCGGCCGCAAGCCGGACGGCAGGCCGCTGATCTCCTCGATCATCGTGCCCTCCGGCACCCCCGGCTTCACGGTCGCCGCGCCCTACTCCAAGGTCGGCTGGAACGCCTCCGACACCCGTGAGCTGTCCTTCCAGGACGTCCGCGTGCCCGCCGCCAACCTGCTCGGCGAGGAGGGCCGCGGCTACGCCCAGTTCCTGCGCATCCTGGACGAGGGCCGCATCGCCATCGCGGCGCTCGGCACGGGCCTGGCGCAGGGCTGCGTCGACGAGTCGGTCAAGTACGCCAAGGAACGCCACGCCTTCGGCCGTCCGATCGGCGCCAACCAGGCCATCCAGTTCAAGATCGCCGATATGGAGATGAAGGCCCACACGGCCCGCCTCGCCTGGCGCGACGCGGCGTCCCGCCTGGTCGCCGGCGAACCCTTCAAGAAGGAGGCGGCCCTGGCCAAGCTGTACTCCTCCACGGTCGCCGTGGACAACGCCCGCGACGCCACACAGATCCACGGCGGCTACGGCTTCATGAACGAGTACCCGGTGGCCCGCATGTGGCGCGACTCCAAGATCCTGGAAATCGGCGAGGGCACGAGCGAGGTCCAGCGCATGCTGATCGCGCGCGAGCTGGGACTGGTGAGCTGAGGTAGTTCCGGGTCGGTGTCAGGGGGAGCGGCGTACCGGTGCGGTACGACGGTCACCCTGGCACAGGCGCGTCCGTCCAGGCGGCACATGTGACGGACTGCGCAGGACACGGTGGTGCCGCGAGGCCGGCACTCCAGCCGCAGATGGTGATTCTCGCGGTTTCGGGCTGCCCCGGAACGCAGGCTGCCCGCTGCGCCTTCAGCGGCAGGAATGTCCGTGCGGCAAAGATCCTTCCACGCTCAGGTGCACGCCTTCAGTCCATCGCGGACGACCGCACGGGCGCGCTTCGCGGACTCCGGGTGGCCGTCCAGGTGCTCCAGCATGCGGCAGGTACCCACCAGGATCGCAGTCAGCTCCGGCACCTCCAGGTCCCGTCTCACCACGCCGGCCCGCTGGGCGCCGTCGAGGAGCGCGGTGAGCACCTCGCCCAGGGCACGCCCAGCCTCTGAGGTGGCAGCCCGGACATCGACTCCCGCGTCCGCGAGCGCCGCAGCGAAGGCATTCTTGACCGGGGACTGATCCAGCACCAGGTCGAAGAACGCGAAGAGAGCGTCCGCCGGGCCGATCTCGGCAGCCAGGCGTCGCCCCTCCTCGGCCAGCCGTTCCAGTCGCCGGACGAGCACGGCTTCCAACAGGGCTTCCTTGGTGGGGAAATGCCGGAACACGGTGGCGATTCCGACGTTCGCCTGGCGGGCGACCTCCTCCGTGGACGCGCCAGTGCCCTGCGCGGTGAAGACCGCCTCAGCGACCTCCAGCAGCCGCGCGCGGTTTCGCCGCGCGTCGGCACGCAAGGGCTTCGCGCCCGTGACGGGCGGAGTCTGATCAGTCGTCAAGTGGTCCTCGCCATGCCTGGACAAACGGAGTCACGTATCCGTATCGTTCGGAAACGGAGTCGCCTATCCGATTATAGGCGGCGAGATCAGGGGGTAGCCATGTCTGCGACAACTACGCCGCAGGAGATCTTCGAGCGGTTGATCGGCCGCATCTCGGCGGGCAAGTGGAGCGAACTCGCCGAGCTCTACGCGGAGGACGCCGAGGTGGAGATCGTCTTCTCGCCCATTCCCCCCCGCCGTATCCACGGCCGGGCGGAACTCCGTAAGCACTTCGCCGCTCTGGAGGCCGCCGACGCGATCCGCCTGCGCGCCGAGAACATCCACGTCCACAAGACCGACGACCCCGAGGTCGTGATCGCGGAGTTCGACTACGAGGGCCTGTACCCCGCCACCGGCCGCACTTTCCGTACCGCCAACATCCAGGTCCTGCGCATCAGGAACGGCCTGATCGTCGAGACCCGCGACTTCCACGACCACCTCGCCTTCGCCGCAGCGGACGGACGCGCGAGCCAGTTGCTCGCCACCCTCGACCAGCAGGATGCCTGACGCATGACGAGAGGTCGGTCTGCCACCGGAGCGGAAGGCACGCAGCCCGTGATCACGCCGGGGCCGGCGCGGAGATGATCAGTCCCGCCGCACCCGAGGCGAGACCGGTCAGCGGGTGGCGCGGATCATCACCGTGAGGAGTGGGGAAGCCGCCGACGGCTGACTCTGGCCGATGTCCTCGTAGCCCCAGGACCGGTAGACCGCGTGCACCTTCCCGACGGCCGGATGCTTGGTGTACTCGTCACCCGGTGCCGGAGTGGTGCGCTGCCAGTACCGGTCACCGTGTGCGACGGTGTTGCCGTAGCCGTAACGGCAGGTGGAAAAGCGGAGCCCTAGTCACGCCCAGGGCGTTTTCCGAGCTTCACGGGCGTGCTCGTTCCATGCCTGCACGATGTGGCCGCCGGGTGCGGCGCTGTGCAGTGCGGCCCCGAACTCCTCCAACATGCCCGTCACCCGGGCGTGCTGGGTAGCAATGTCGGAGGGGACCTTCATCACCGTGGCAACGGCCAGTTCCGCCTCACCTTGCCCCAGTTGGGCGGTTGCCAGCCGGGTCGTGTTGATGGCACGGTCGCGCCGCATCTGAGGGCGGAGCAGGGTCAGGCTCCGATGGGCATGCGTTTCGGCCTGTGCAAAGTTTCCCAGGCGCAGGTGCGCGGCGAGCGCCAGGGTTTCAAGCTCTCCTCCACTGCGGACCGCGGCCATCCACACCGGTCGGGGCAGGTCTGGATCGGCGCGCTCAAGTGCGGCCTGTGCGCAGCCGAGGGCCCGCTGCACGGATGCGGTGTCGCCGACGAGCCCGAGGGTGGCGGCCTGGCGAGCGTGCCCCAGGCAGGCAAACAGAGGGTCGCGGCGTGTGATGTGCAGGTTGCGGGCGACGTCGTTAGCCGCGAGTGCATCGGCTGGTCGGCCCATGTGCCGGTACAGAGTTCCTGCATGGCTCCAGATGCGGAACTTGATCGCCTGGTCGCCGGAGAGTTCGGCGAGCGACTGGGCCTCCCTCATATGCGCCTCGGCATCGCCATAGCGGCGACCGTCGATGGCTGCCCACATCGCCGAGGAGCGAAATGCCGCTGCGGCTGCGTACACATTGCTGCGCACACGCTGGGTGGCACTCCCGGCGTTCTGGAGGTTCAGTGCCTCGTCGGCGAGCGCGGCGGCCCGGTACTCCAGGCCGCGTTGCCCGCCGTGGCACTGGTCGCTGGCGATGATCTCGGCGAATCGTTGCTGGAGCCGTTCGATGTCGCTCATGCCGATACGGCGGGGTACGGCGGCGCCAGGGGCCGCCACTGCTGCGACAGCAGCCGCGATGCCGCCGACGAGGGTTCGGCGCTTCATGTCGAGGTCCTCCTGCCGTGGGGCTGACGCGGATGGAATCCGGCCCCGCGGCACGAACCCTAAGGCGGTAGCGGTCAGGCCGGTGACATCCTCAAGCGCCCGACGTGTAGCCGACTTGGGCCACTTGACCCGGCCTGCCTTCCAGTCCCGGACCGATGAGCCGTCCAGCCCGCCCGCACGCCCCGTAAGCCGCTCAATAGCCGTGTTCACGGCGTCAGCCAGGCTGTTGGAGCTGTACCCGTGCTCTTTCATCCACGCCTCGAGAGCGGTGTTGCGCGTGGTGTTCATGCACGCACCGTAGCGTCACCGTCTCGCTCCGTCAGGCAAATGAAGACCCAAATCGCCCTATGCAGGTCCGACGGATGGCCGCCGAATCTGCCTAACCAAATGGACTCGCGCGGGAGTTGCCTGGTTACCGGCCGCCCCACCAAGGGGCGAGCCGAGCACCGAGACAACGACGAAGGCTCACTCCCCCATGACGAGTGTCAGTACGCCCGTTGCGGCCGCCCACGTCGGCCCTCCCGCCTACACCCAGACCTTCCCGTGCGAGCCGCAGACGGCCGAGCGTGGCCGCAAGCTCGTCCGTGACGCCCTCGGTGCCTGGCACCTCGATGACCTCACCGAGCCGGCCCAGCTGATCATCTCGGAACTGGTCGCGAACGCCGCCCGGCACACCCCGTGCCGCTCGATTCGTCTGCTCATCGAGCGGCCGACCGCGAGGCGGGTGCACATCGGAGTGGTGGACCGGGCACCATCGCGCCTGCCTGCACTCGGCCCGGCCGATGCCGACTCGGAATCGGGCCGGGGTCTGCTCCTCATCGACGCGCTCGCGGAGCGCTGGGGCTACACCCTGCTCGGCAGCCATCCCAGACGCGGACCTTGGGGCAAGGAGACCTGGGCGGAACTCAAGGCCACCCGGTGATCCTCGACGGCTTGGACGAGGTGCTGAAGGAGACCACCCGGCCGCCACACAAAGTCCTTGCGGTCACCGCCTTCGTCAGCCACGACGTACGTCCATGGAAGGAGCACGTCTTGACCGTAAGCAAGGACCACGCCCACGGCAGTGACACCAAGCCCGACGCCGCCGTGATCGTCGCACGCGACGGTCAAGGACGGGTCGCCGTCCTGACCGCAGCCTTCCCCCGGCATGGAGGCGAGTACCTGTTCCTCCCCGGCGGCAAGGCGGAATCCGGCGAGATGCCTGAGGAGTGCGCCCGCCGCGAGCTCCTCGAAGAGGCCGGCGTCGTCGCCGAGTCCTGGCGGCCCCTGGGCTCGTACGTCATGGTCCCCGACTCGCCCGCCAGACTGCACCTGTTCGAGGCCACGCAGCTCACCCTCGGGCCACCGCAGCTCATGCCGTGGGAAGCGGACTTCACGCTCATGTGGTGGTCTCTGGAAGACGCGCTCAAGGCCGTCGACGAGGGCCGCTTCCTCCTCCAGGGCGGCCCCTTGGCACTGCTGCTCGCAAACAGGGCCGCCACCGAGTCATAGTCGAACGGTGCCGAATCCGCACAGATCCTGGAGCACCTGCTCACCTCAGTGAGCGTTCCAACACCTCCCGGTGGTCGCGGACCCACTGGCGGGCCGCCTGAACCTCCCGCACCGCCCCCGCCTCACGGAGCCGGGCCATGGCGACGTCACCCGCGTCGGCCCCGGCCTCGATGCCCCGCCGGCACCGGTCCTGCCACCACAGGATCGTGGCCACGAGATCCTGCCGGTCGGACAGCCCGTAGCTGTCGGCGATCAGCCTCGTGCGCCGGGCTGCCTCCCCGACGTCGGTGACCGAGGGGCCCAGGCCGAGGTACTGCCAGCAGACATGGGCGATGTCATGGATCCGCGCGCCCGGCGCGGCGAGGTCCCAGTCGATGAACGCCGTCGGCCGAAGCTCGCCCCCGCGCAGCCGGTAGACGGTGTTCTTCGGCGACAGGTCGTTGTGACACACGACCTCCCGGTCACCGGCCAGCGGGGTCCCGGCCGTCAGGTCGTGGAACTCCCGCACCAGCCGGGCGACCGCCACCAGACTTGCGTCCGAGGACACGGCGGCGGGCTGTCGCGGCTCCCATGCCACATAGCCCTCGAGGTAACCGAGCACCTCACGGCCCTCGTCGTCCACACCGAGATACCGCGGAGCACCACTCCAGCCCCTGGCTTCCAGCAACCTCAGCAGCTCCCCCACGAACCCCGTACGCGCCGAGACCGGCCGGCGCACTGTGTCCCCGACCCGCACCACCGCATTGACGAAACCTCCGGACAAGGGTGACTCAGCCATCCCCCCAGCCTGCCTGATCGCCGCCTCCCCCTCGGCATGGGGCCGCGCCGAAGTCACGACTGGCCCCCGGGACTTGTCAGAGCAGCCCACTACCGTCCTCCCATGACCAACACACCGAGCAATACCCACCGCATCAGGCCGCAGCAGTTCCACCGGAGTGCCGGGGTCGAGGACTGGCGGGTCGTGGGTGAGGGGGCGTGTGCGTATTTCCGGACCGGGTCGTTCGTGGCCGGGGCCCGGTTCGTGCAGGCGATCAGTGAGATACCGGCGGGTGACGGCGAGCACCCGGATGTGGATGTGCGGCAGGAGGGGGTGACCGTACGACTGATCGCGGTCACGGACGACTACTACGGGCTGACCGAACGGCACGTGGAGCTGGCCCGGCGGATTTCCGACGTGGCTCGTGCGCTGGGCGTACCGGCCGATCCGTCCGCCGTGCAGACCGTCCAGGTCACCGTCGACGCCCTCGCCGGTCCTGACGTGGTGGCGTTCTGGCGGGCGCTGCTCGGCTATCAGGAGCGGGCGGGCAGTGGGGAGGACCTGATCGACCCGCGGCGGCGCGGGGCGCCGTTCTACTTCCAGCGGATGGACGCGCCGCGTCCGCAGCGCAACCGGGTGCACGTCGACGTGTGGGTGCCGTACGACCAGGCCGAGGCGCGGATCGCCGCGGCGCTCGCGGCCGGGGGCCGTCTGGTGAACGACGCCGACGCGCCGTCGAACTGGGTGCTGGCCGACCCCGAGGGGAACGAGGCGTGTGTCGGTGTGGCCGGCCCGCCCGGAGGGGAGTGAACAGGAACGCCCCCTGGGAGATCGACTGAGGTTAGGCTAACCTACCTTCGAACGTGTCCGGCGGGCGCCTCGCCCCGGTCGAAAGCAGTCATACCCATGCCCAACGCCCGTGCTTCCCACCCGACTCGTCGCGGCCTCCTCGCCGCGGGCGGCGCCCTCGGCCTCGGTGCCGCGCTCGCCGCCTGCGGGGACGGCAAGGGCAAAGGCAGCGGCACGGCGAAGAACGGCGCGTCCGGGCCCTGGTCCTTCAAGGACGACCGCGGCACCACGGTGAAGCTCGACAGGGTCCCGGCGAACATCGTCGCGTTCACCGGGGTCGGCGCCGCGCTCTACGACTACGGCATCCAGGTCAAGGGCGTGTTCGGCCCGACGAAGACCTCGGACGGCAAGCCCGATGTGCAGGCCGGCGACATGGATGTCAGCAAGGTGACGGTCCTCGGCAACACCTGGGGCCAGTTCAACATCGAGAAGTACGCCTCCCTCGCCCCGGACGTGCTCATCACGACCATGTTCGACGGCGCCGGCGCCCTCTGGTACGTCCCGGAGGAGTCCAAGGACAAGATCGCCAAGCTGGCGCCCAGCGTCGCGCTCTCCGTCTACGACCGCCAGCTCACCCAGCCGCTCCAGCGCATGTGGGACCTCGCCGCATCGCTGGGCGCGGACATGAAGGCGAAGAAGGCGACGGACGCGAAGAAGCGGTTCGAGGCGGCCGCCGCCCGGCTGCGCGCGGCGGCCAAGGCCAAGCCCGGCATCAAGGTGATGGCCGGCAGCGCGAGCGACCAGCTGTTCTACGTCTCCGGCACCAACCTCTCCATCGACCTGGAGTACTTCAAGGCCCTCGGCGTGAACTTCGTGGAGCCGCCGGAGAGCGCGAAGAAGCAGGGCGGCGGCTGGTACGAGTCGCTGAGCTGGGAGAACGTCGACAAGTACCCGGCCGACATCATCATGATGGACGACCGGTCGTCGGCCATCCAGCCCGCGGACATCACCAAGCCGACCTGGAAGAAGCTGCCCGCGGTGAAGGCGGGCCAGGTCATCGCGCGGTCCCCCGAGCCGATCCTGTCGTACGACAAGTGCGTGCCCCTGCTGACGAACCTCGCCGAGGCGCTGGAGAAGGCCAAGAAGGTCAGCTGAGCGACACACAGGAGCCCCCCATGACGACGGCCGTAGCCGCCCCTTTCCGGTTCTTCTCTCTCGAGGTCGTACGGACGAGGCGGCTGGGGCCGTCTCTCGTCCGGGTCACCTTCGGCGGACCCGATCTGCACGCCTTCCGGTCCGACGGATACGACCAGTCGCTGTCCCTCTTCCTGCCGCACCCGGGGCAGCAGGCGCCCGTCGTGCCGCTGGAGTTGGGGGACGAGTGGTGGCAGGGGTGGCGGGAGCTGCCCGATGACGTGCGGGCGGTGATGCGGTCGTACACGCTGCGCGCGCTGCGCCGGGACCCCGACGAGATCGATGTCGACTTCGCCCTGCACCGGCCCGCCGGGCCCGCCTCCCGCTGGGCCGAGCGGGCCACGGCCGGGGACCGGGTGCTGCTGCTCGGTCCTGCCGTCGCCGACAACCGGGCCATCCGGTTCCGGCCGCCCGAGGACACGGATCTCGTGGTGCTGTGCGGTGACGAGACCGCCGTACCCGCCGCGACCGCGGTCCTGGAGGCCCTTCCGGCCGGTACCCGCGTCCGGGCCTGGCTGGAGGTGCCGCACGCCGGTGACATCCAGGACGTGCGCACGGCGGCGGACGCGGAGATCACGTGGCTCGTACGGCACGACGGGTCCCCCATGGCCGTCGATGCCGTACGAGCCGCCCCGCTCCCCCGCGCCGAACGGCCGTATGTGTGGCTCGCCGGGGAGAGCGGTCGGGTGAAGGCGCTGCGACGGCACTTCGTCGGGGAGTGCGGGGTCGACCGGCGCCGGGTGACCTTTGTGGGGTACTGGCGGCAGGGCATGACGGAGGACCAGCTGCGGGCCGCCGGGTAACTCCCCTGCGCGTGACGCCGGTCACGGATCACGCATGCCTTGATCCAAAGAACTTAGGTTAGGCTAACCTAAGCTCAACCCCGCACGGACTGTCCCCTCGGAGGACCCCCACATGCGCTCGCACCTGCTCAATGGCCTCACCGCGGAGCACTACCGCCGCTCCGTGACCGAAGGAGTCGAGCGGGTGGCGGCCAAACTCGCCACCACCGACCGTCCGTTCACCGGCGTCACCGTCGACGCCCTCACTCCGCGCGTCGACGCGATCGACCTCGACCGCCCGCTGGGCGACACCGCCGCCGTCCTGGACGAGCTGGAGGAGGTCTATCTGAAGGACGCGGTCTACTTCCACCACCCCCGCTACCTCGCCCACCTCAACTGCCCCGTCGTCATCCCCGCGGTACTCGGCGAGGCCGTGCTCTCCGCGGTCAACTCCTCGCTGGACACCTGGGACCAGTCGGCCGGCGGCACGCTCATCGAGCGCAGGATCGTCGACTGGACGGCCCGGCGGATCGGGCTCGGCCCCGCCGCCGACGGCGTGTTCACCTCCGGCGGCAGCCAGTCCAACCTCCAGGCGCTGCTGCTGGCCCGGGAGGAGGCGAAGAGCGAGCAGCCCGGGAAGCTGCGGATCTTCGCCTCCGAGGCCGGCCACTTCAGCGTGCAGAAGTCCGCGAAACTGCTCGGGCTGGGGCCGGACGCCGTGGTCACCGTGCCCGTCGACCAGGACAAGCGCATGCAGACCGTCGCCCTCGCCCGCGAGCTGGAGCGCTGCACCCGGGACGGCCTGGTGCCGATGGCCGTCGTCGCCACCGCCGGCACCACCGACTTCGGCTCCATCGACCCGCTGCCGGAGATCGCCGCGCTGTGCGCCCAGTACGGGGTGTGGATGCACGTGGACGCCGCCTACGGCTGCGGACTGCTCGCCTCCCTCAAGTACCGGGACCGCATCGACGGTATCGAGCGCGCCGACTCCGTCACCGTCGACTACCACAAGTCCTTCTTCCAGCCGGTGAGTTCCTCCGCCCTGCTGGTCCGGGACGCGGCCACCCTGCGGCACGCCACCTACCACGCGGACTACCTCAACCCGCGCCGCATGGTGACCGAGCGCATCCCCAACCAGGTCGACAAGTCCCTCCAGACCACCCGGCGGTTCGACGCCCTGAAGATGTGGCTGACGCTGCGCGTGATGGGCGCGGACGGCATCGGCGCCCTCTTCGACGAGGTGTGCGACCTGGCGGCCGAGGGCTGGAAGCTGCTCGCGGCCGACCCGCGCTACGACGTCGTGGTCCGGCCCACCCTGTCCACCCTGGTCTTCCGCTACATCCCCGCGGCCGTCACCGACCCCGCCGAGATCGACCGCGCCAACCTCTACGCACGCAAAGCCCTGTTCGCCTCCGGGGACGCCGTCGTCGCGGGCACCACGGTCGGCGGCCGCCACTACCTGAAGTTCACCCTGCTCAACCCCGAGACCACGACGGCCGACATCGCGGCCGTCCTCGACCTGATCGCCGGCCATGCCGAGCAGTACCTGGGAGAGTCCCTTGACCGCGCTTGCTGAAGCCCCGGAGAAGACCTACGACTTCGTGGGGATCGGGCTCGGCCCCTTCAATCTCGGCCTCGCCTGCCTCACCGAGCCGATCGCCGAGCTGGACGGCGTCTTCCTGGAGTCCAAGCCCGACTTCGAGTGGCACTCCGGGATGTTCCTCGACGGCGCCCATCTCCAGACCCCGTTCATGTCGGACCTGGTCACCCTCGCCGACCCCACCTCCCCCTACTCCTTCCTCAACTACCTGAAGGAGAAGGGCAGACTGTACTCGTTCTACATCCGGGAGAACTTCTATCCGCTGCGGGTGGAGTACGACGACTACTGCCGCTGGGCGGCCGGCCAGCTGAGCTGCGTCCGCTTCGGCACCACGGTCACCGAGGTGTCGTACGACGAGACGGGCGAGGTGTATGTCGTCCGTGCCGAGGGCGGCCGGACGTACCGGGCGCGGCGGCTGGTCCTCGGGACCGGGACCGTGCCCTTCGTTCCCGAGCCGTGCCGGGGGCTGTCCGGCGACGTCGTCCACACCTCCCAGTACATGCACCGCAAGGCCGAGCTCCAGCGGAAGAGGTCCATCACGATCGTCGGCAGCGGGCAGAGCGCCGCCGAGATCTACTACGAGCTGCTGGCCGGGATCGACGACCACGGCTACCAGCTCAACTGGGTCACCCGCTCCCCACGGTTCTTCCCGCTGGAGTACACCAAGCTCACCCTGGAGATGACCTCCCCGGACTACATCGACTACTTCCGCGCCCTGCCGGAGGAGACCCGCTACCGGCTGGAGAAGCAGCAGAAGGGCCTGTTCAAGGGGATCAACTCGGACCTGATCGACTCGATCTTCGACCTGCTCTACCAGAAGAACGTGGAGAGCGGGGACCGGCCGGTGCCCACCCGGCTGCTCACCAACTCCTCGCTCACCAGCGCCGCGCACACCGACGGCGCCTTCGCCCTCGGCTTCCGCCAGGACGAGCAGGGCAAGGACTTCGAGATCCGCTCCGAGGCGCTGGTGCTGGCCACCGGCTACCACTACACGCCCCCGGCCTTCCTCGACCCCATCCGCGACCGGCTCCGCTTCGACGGCCACGGCCGCTTCGACGTGGCCCGCAACTACTCCGTCGACCACACCGGCCGGGGCGTCTTCCTCCAGAACGCCGGCGTCCACACGCACAGCATCACCTCTCCGGACCTGGGCATGGGCCCGTACCGGAACGCGTACATCATCCGCGAGCTGCTCGGCACCGAGTACTACCCGGTCGAGAAGACCATCGCCTTCCAGGAGTTCGGAGCATGACCTTCACCATCCGTCCCCTCGACCCGCTGAAGGACGCCGAGCTGCTGCACGGCTGGGTCACGCACCTCAAGGCCGCGTTCTGGATGATGCAGGACGCCCGGCTGGAGGACGTCGAGCGGACCTACCTGGAGATCGCGGCCGACGAGCACCACGAGGCGTTCCTCGGGCTGCACGACGGCCGGCCGGTCTTCCTGATGGAGCGGTACGACCCCGCACACCGCGAGCTGGCCGGGCTCTACGAGCCGGAGCCGGGCGACATCGGCATGCACTTCCTGGTGGCGCCCACGGACACCCCGGTGCACGGGTTCACCCGGGCCGTCATCACCGCCGTCATGGAGCACCTCTTCGCGGACCCGGCCGTCACCCGGGTCGTGGTCGAACCCGATGTGCGCAACACGGCGGTGCACGCCCTGAACAAGGCCGTCGGGTTCGTGCCCGACCGGGAGATCCAGAAGCCGGAGAAGAAGGCCCTGCTGAGCTTCTGCACCCGCGAGGACTTCCTGCGGGCGGTGGCCGCATGAACCTCGCCGACGCCGTGGCCCACCTCTCCCCCGAGCGCTGGGCGACCGCCAACCGCCTGCTGATACGCAAGGCGCTCGCGGAGTTCGCCCACGAGCGCCTGATCACCCCCGAGCCGGACGGCGAGGGGTATGCCGTCCGCAGCGACGACGGGCTCACCGTCTACCGGTTCCGGGCCGTCCGCCGCGCCCTCGACCACTGGCAGGTCGACGCCGAGTCCGTCACCCGGCACCGCGACGGCGCCGAACTCCCGCTGACCGCACTGGACTTCTTCATCGAACTGAAGGAGTCGCTGGGGCTGAGCGACGAGATCCTGCCGGTCTATCTGGAGGAGATCTCCTCCACCCTCTCCGGCACCTGCTACAAGCTCACCAAGCCCCGGATCACCTCCGCCGAGCTGGCGGACAGCGGCTTCCAGGCCATCGAGACCGGGATGACCGAGGGCCACCCCTGCTTCGTCGCGAACAACGGGCGGCTCGGGTTCGGCGTCCACGAGTACCTGTCGTACGCGCCGGAGACCGCGAGCCCGGTGCGGCTGGTGTGGCTGGCCGCGCACCGGTCGCGGGCCGCGTTCACGGCGGGGGCGGGGATCGAGTACGACACGTTCCTGCGGGAGGAGCTGGGCGAGACCACGCTGAACCGTTTCCGCGCCGTCCTCACCGGCCAGGGGCTCGACCCGGACGACTACCTCCTCATCCCCGTCCACCCGTGGCAGTGGTGGAACAAGCTCTCCGTCACCTTCGCCGCCGAGGTGGCCCGGCGCCATCTGGTCTGTCTCGGCGAGGGCGACGACGCGTACCTGGCCCAGCAGTCGATCCGGACCTTCTTCAACACCACCCACCCCGAGAAGCACTATGTGAAGACGGCCCTGTCCGTCCTCAACATGGGCTTCATGCGCGGCCTGTCCGCCGCCTACATGGAGGCCACCCCGGCCATCAACGACTGGCTGGCCCAGCTGGTCGAGAACGACCCGGTGCTGAAGTCGACGGGGCTGACGATCATCCGGGAGCGGGCGGCCGTCGGCTACCGGCACCTGGAGTACGAGCGGGCCACCGACCGCTCCTCGCCGTACCGCAAGATGCTGGCCGCCCTGTGGCGGGAGAGCCCGGTGGCCTCGCTGGGGGACGGCGAGTCGCTCGCCACCATGGCCTCCCTGCTGCACACCGACCACGAGGGCGCCTCCTTCGCGGGCGCGCTGATCACCCGCTCCGGGCTCGCCCCCGCCGAGTGGCTGCGGCGCTATCTGCGGGCCTACTACACCCCCCTCCTGCACAGCTTCTACGCCTACGACCTGGCGTTCATGCCGCACGGCGAGAACGTCATCCTGGTGCTCAAGGACGGCGTGGTGCAGCGGGCGGTGTACAAGGACATCGCCGAGGAGATCGTGGTGATGGACCCCGACGCGGTGCTGCCGCCCGAGGTGCGGCGGATCCGCGTCGAGGTCCCGGAGGGCCAGAAGCTGCTGTCGCTCTTCACCGATGTCTTCGACTGCTTCTTCCGGTTCCTCGCCGCGCACCTCGCCGAGGAGGGGTTCCTGACCGAGGACGAGTTCTGGGGCACGGTCGCCGAGGTCACCCGCGCGTACCAGGAGTCGGCGCCGGAACTGGCCGAGAAGTTCCGGCAGTACGACATCTTCGCCCCCGAGTTCGCGCTGTCCTGCCTCAACCGGCTCCAGCTGCGGAACAACCGCCAGATGGTGGACCTCGCCGACCCGTCCGGCGCGCTCCAGCTCGTCGGCACGCTCAGGAACCCGCTCGCTCAGCGCGCCGGCCAGGGCACCTGAGGCGACCTGTAGTAGGTGATGCCCAGGGCGTCCCAGCGCGGGCCCTGGACCGCCAGCCGCACCTTGTAGGCGTCCCAGTCGTGGCTGGCCGCCGGGGACCAGCCCAGCTCGGCGGCGCCCGCGAGGCGCGGGAACGCCAGGTACTCGAGGTCGGCGGAGGTCTTCAGCGTCTCGGACCACAGCGGCGCCTCCACGCCCCTGATCGCCGACGCGGGCGCCCCCGGCAGATAGGCGCCCGGGTTCCAGTCGTAGGACCGCCGCACCTCCACCAGGCCCGCCCAGGTGAGGCCCAGCCGGGTGGCCTTGGTGTACTTCATGTCGAGGTAGATCCGGTCGGCCGGGGACAGGATCAGTCCGGTGCCGTTGCGGGCGGCCCGCGCCACCTGCTCCTTCTCCGTGGCGCTGGTGCCGTCCAGGCCCCAGTACTGGGCGAGGGCGCCCGGGGCCGGGCGGGCGCCGGTGAGCTGGTGCCAGCCGATGACCTTCTTGCCGTACCGGGCGACGACCGGCTGCACCCGGTCCATGAAGGTGACGTAGTCGGCGTGGCTGGTGGAGTGGGCCTCGTCGCCGCCGATGTGGAGGTAGCGGCCGGGGGTGAGCGCCGCCAGCTCACGGACGACGTCGTCCACGAAGTCGTACGTCACCTGCTTGCCCACGCACAGCGAGCTGAAGCCGACGTGGGTACCGGTGTAGCGCGGGGGTGCCACGCCGTCGCAGTTCAGCGGGGCGTAGGAGGCGAGGGCCGCGTTGGTGTGGCCCGGCATGTCGATCTCCGGGACGACCTCCAGATAGCGGGCGGCCGCGTAGCGCACGATCCGCCGGTAGTCGGCCTTGGTGTAGTAGCCGCCGGGGCCGCCGCCCACCTCGGTGCCACCGCCGTAGGCCGCCAGGCGGGGCCAGGAGTCGACGGCGATGCGCCAGCCCTGGTCGTCGCTGAGGTGCAGATGCAGCTCGTTGATCTTGTAGAGGGCGAGCTGGTCGATATAGCGCTCGACCTGGGCGACGGTGAAGAAGTGCCGGGCGACGTCGAGCATGGCGCCCCGGTAGGCGTAGCGGGGCCGGTCCTCGATGGTGCCGCCCGGGACCACCCACGGGCCGGGCTGCACGCTTCTGTGCTCGACGGCCGCCGGGAGCAGCTGACGCAGGGTCTGCACGCCGTGGAAGAGACCGGCGGGCGCGCTCGCGGTGAGGGTCACGCCCAGCGGACCGCTGCTCAGCCGGTACCCCTCCGCCCCGAAGTAGCCTTTGCGCAGGCGCAGTTGGATTCCCCCGGTACCCGGCCCTGTGACCGGCAGGCGGTAGCCGGTGGACGGTCGCAGCAGGCCGGCGAGGTAGCCGCCGATCCGGCGGACCTCGGCCGAGTCGTCGGCGTGCACCTGGGTGGCGCGGGTGATGCGGTACGGCACTTTGCCCGGCGTGACCGAGGCGGGCGCCGGGATCACCCGGCCGGGCAGGGCCGGTGCGGCGGCGGCCGGGGGTGCGGCGGTGAGGGTGGACACGCCTGCCGCGGCGAGCAGCAGGGCGCCGAGGATGCGGGTGATGCGGGGAGTCGTGCCGTGGTCGCGTCTCACTTGCGCTCCCTTCGGATGTGGTCGAGACCACTGTCCCGCAGATCCGGTGAAACAATCCCTCCATGGCGGAAATCATCCAGAAGGACGGCACCTGGGCCTTCGAGGCGGACACTCTGCGGCTGACTCCGGGCCGGGACAAGGGCGTCGACCCGTTCCGCCGGGAGCTGGGCGAACTGGTCGTGCCGCTGCGGGCGTTGGCCGGGATCGCCTTCGAGCAGGGCCGGCGGTCGGGGCGGCTGCGACTGCGGCTGCGCGACGGCGCCGATCCGCTGCTCCAGGCGACCGGCGGCCGGCTCGCCGACCCGCTCGACCCCTATCAGCTGACCGTGGAGCCCGACCGGTACGGCGTCGCCGAGTACTTCGCGGAGGAGGTCCGCAACGCCCTGCTGCTGGAGGAGGTTTCCGCGGACCCGGTGGACGAGTATCTGCTGCCGGGTCCGGCCCTGCCGGTGTCCGCCTCGGCCGGCGACGGCACGGCGAGCTTCGACGGGCAGCGGGTGCGGCTGGAGTGGAACTGGAAGACCGAGGGCGCCAAGGCCGCCACCGGCCCGCGGACGATCCCGCTCGCGGACCTCACCGGCGTGGCCTGGCAGCCGGCCGTCGGGCTGGAGAACGGCCACCTCCGCTTCCTGGTGCGCGGCGCCCCGGCGACCGCTCCGGCCAAGTTCGACCCGAACGCGATCGAGCTGTGGGGGTTCAAGAAGGACCCGCTGATGGCCCTGGTGGCCGCCGCCGTACAGGCTCGGCTGCCGCACCCGGCGAAGGACATACCCGTACAGAAGGAACTGTCCACGGACATACACGACGACAGTCATGACGCGCTGCTGCGGCGGCTGCGGGAGCTGGGCGAGCTGCACCGCGAGGGCATCCTGACGGAGGAGGAGTTCGCGCTGGCCAAGCAGGCGATTCTGCGGCGCATGTGAGACGCAGACCACATCAGCCGGTGCCTCTGCCCGAAATCGGGCACGATTCTTGCGAAACCGCGTCCGGTACCCCAGGATCTACCGGGTGCACGACGAACTTGTTGATCATCTGACGCGCTCGACGCCCCTGAACCGGGGCGAGGCGCTGCGGGTGATCCAGGACGTGCTCGCCTACTTCGACGAGACGATCCAGGAGTTCGTCCGTCGCCGCCACCGCGAGCTCCAGGCCCAGGGCCTGGTGAACACGGAGATCTTCGAACGGATCGAGGCGGACCTGAGATACCGGGCGGTGGCACCGCCGGAGCTGACCCTCCGGCAGCTGCGCCGCATGGTCTACGGCTGAGAGATACGTATATATGTGCGGCATTGTCGGATACATCGGGAAGCGTGACGTGGCCCCCCTCCTGCTGGAGGGCCTCCAGCGGCTGGAGTACCGCGGCTACGACTCGGCGGGCATCGTCGTCACCTCCCCGAAGGCGCCCGGCCTGAAGATGGTCAAGGCCAAGGGCCGGGTGCGCGACCTGGAGGCCAAGGTCCCGGCGCGCTTCAAGGGCACCACCGGCATCGCCCACACCCGCTGGGCCACCCACGGCGCCCCCTCCGACGTCAACGCCCACCCGCACATGTCGGCCGACAACAAGGTCGCCGTCGTGCACAACGGCATCATCGACAACGCCTCCGACCTGCGCCGCAAGCTGGAGGCGGACGGTGTCGAGTTCCTCTCCGAGACCGACACCGAGGTGCTCACCCACCTGATCGCCCGCTCCACCGCCGAGAAGCTGGAGGACAAGGTCCGCCAGGCGGTCCGGGTGATCGAGGGCACCTACGGCATCGCCGTGCTGCACGCCGACTTCCCGGACCGGATCGTGGTGGCCCGCAACGGCTCCCCGGTCGTCCTCGGCATCGGCGAGAAGGAGATGTTCGTCGCCTCGGACATCGCCGCCCTGGTCACCCACACCCGTCAGATAGTGACCCTGGACGACGGCGAGATGGCCACCCTCAAGGCCGACGACTTCCGCACCTACACCACCGAGGGCACGCGCACCACCGCCGAGCCCACCACCGTGGAGTGGGAGGCCGAGTCGTACGACATGGGCGGCCACGACACCTACATGCACAAGGAGATCTTCGAGCAGGCCGACGCCGTGGACCGCGTGCTGCGCGGCCGCATCGACGACCGCTTCTCCACCGTGCACCTCGGCGGCCTCAACCTGGACGCCCGCGAGGCCCGCCGGATCCGCCGGGTGAAGATCCTCGGCTGCGGCACCTCGTACCACGCGGGCATGATCGGCGCCCAGATGATCGAGGAGCTGGCCCGGATCCCCGCCGACGCCGAGCCGGCCTCCGAGTTCCGCTACCGCAACCCGGTCGTGGACCCCGACACCCTGTACATCGCGGTCTCCCAGTCCGGTGAGACGTACGACGTCCTCGCCGCCGTGCAGGAGCTGAAGCGCAAGGGCGCGCGGGTCCTCGGCGTCGTCAACGTGGTCGGCTCCGCGATCGCCCGCGAGGCCGACGGCGGCGTGTACGTGCACGCGGGCCCCGAGGTCTGCGTGGTCTCCACCAAGTGCTTCACCAACACCACCGTCGCCTTCGCGCTGCTCGCCCTGCACCTGGGCCGCACCCGCGACCTCTCGGTCCGTGACGGCAAGCGGATCATCGAGGGTCTGCGCCGGCTGCCCGGGCAGATCGCCGAGATCCTGGAGCAGGAGGAGGAGATCAGGAAGCTGGCGGAGCAGTTCGCCGACGCCCGCTCGATGCTCTTCATCGGCCGCGTCCGGGGCTACCCGGTGGCGCGCGAGGCCTCCCTGAAGCTGAAGGAGGTCTCCTACATCCACGCCGAGGCCTACCCCGCCTCCGAGCTGAAGCACGGCCCGCTGGCCCTGATCGAGCCGGCCCTGCCCACGGTCGCGATCGTCCCCGACGACGACCTGCTGGAGAAGAACCGCGCGGCCCTGGAGGAGATCAAGGCCCGCAGCGGCAAGATCCTCGCGGTGGCCCACCAGCACCAGGAGAAGGCCGACCAGACGATCGTCGTCCCGAAGAACGAGGACGAGCTCGACCCGATCCTGATGGGCATCCCCCTCCAGCTCCTCGCCTACCACACGGCGAAGGCCCTGGGCCGGGACATAGACAAGCCCCGCAACCTCGCGAAGTCGGTGACGGTGGAGTAGCCGCCCCCCTCGGACAGAACGGACCCCCACGTGGCCACCTTCACGCGGGGGTCCATTCACGTGCCGCTGCGGATCAGCCGGTGGCCGTCACCCCCCGGCCCGCGGCACGACCGGGAAGCGCCGTCGGCCAGTGCGCCAGCGCGGCCGTGGCGGCGTACCAGGCCACCGCGCCCGACACGGCCCCGATCCAGCCGCCCGCCTTGGCCAGGGAAGAGCTGTCGGCGAAGGCCGAGACGGCCAGCACCAGCATCGCCAGGAACAGCAGCCCGTACATGACCTGGCCGAGGCCGTCCCCGCCCGCGAGGGTCAGGGTGAGCGCCACCAGGGCGAAGAGGAGCAGGAAGAGTCCGGCCGCGTCGGCGGAGGAGTGACCGCCGACCGCCCAGGTGAACCACAGCGCGCCGAGGGCCGCGAAGCCCGTGCCGGACACGCCGTCGCCGCCGCGGAAGGCCAGCAGGCCGACCAGGAACAGGGCAACTCCGCCCACGTAATGGGCCACTGACACGGCGTCGGACGCGGCCACACCGTGGATCACGCCTGTCGTACCGAGACCGAACGCCAACAGGGTGATACCCAGGGCGAGTCGGCCGACCACCGTAGTACTTCCGTTGTCCACGGCGGGCTCCCTTCATGCTGTGCTGTTGCGCGGTGACCGATATATGCCCTTCACAAGGGCACAAACCACCTCTACGCGCGAGTAGTTTCGCGTTGCACAAAGGGAGTTGGGCGACTCAGGGGATGACGATGACGGGCCGCTTCGCCCGCTTGGCGAGCCGGCCGGCCACCGAGCCGAAGATCCGGCCCACGATGCCGTGCGTGGAGCCGACGACGATCGCGTCCGCCTCGTACTCCCGCCCCACCTCTTCGAGTTCGTGGCAGATGTCCCCGCCCCGCTCGACCAGGATCCAGGGCACCTCGGCCAGATAGTCCGCACAGGCCAGTTCCAGCCCCAGGACCTCGGTGCGGTGGTCCGGGACGTCGACGAAGACGGGCGGCTCACAGCCGGCCCACACCGTGGTGGGCAGCCGGTTCGCCACATGGACGATGATCAGACCGGAGCCGGAGCGATGGGCCATGCCGATGGCGTAGGCGAGGGCGCGCTCACTGGAGGTGGACCCGTCGAAGCCGACGACGACTCCGTGCCGGAAGGCGGGATCGCAGGAAGGGCGTGACTCTGCCGCCGCCAGGGGATCGGCCGCCGTGGGATCGGCGACCGGCCGCTTGCGGTCCGCGGGTTCGAAGAATTCGTGACCGGCCATGGCTGTCTCGGCGTTGTGATCCTTTTATGGGTGGGACGACAGTCGTACGACGGAACTGCGCGGTGGAGCCGTGCCCGGAGCTGTGTCCGGGAAACATCTTCCCAACCCCATACCCCCAAGGGTACGGCGGCACGCCTCCGGAGCCCAGTTCCCGCGCACGCTCCGTAAGCGGAGCGGTCCCCCGACGTCCGCAGGGGTTCACCGGAGCATGCACGAGCCGCGCCCGTAACGCAATGGTTGCTGCCCCGTACAGGCGGTTTGCACACGCTTCCCGGGGATCCCCGGCGTACGGCCGGTGACCGACCGGTCGCCCGGGCGTTGAAGGGGTGAGCCACCGCCCCAGGGAGTGACGAGATGCCCGGACACCGCTCCAGCAGCGAGCCGCCCGCCGCGCCGGACAGCGCGAGCGCGGTGATCCGCTGGGCCGCGTTCAGCTGCGTCGTGGTCCCCGTCGTCCTGGTCGGCTACGGCACCTCGCTGGCCGGCGCGGCGGGCGCGGCGCTGGGCCTGGCCGCCGTCACCGCCGTCTGCCGGGTGCTGCTGCGGCGCTCGGAGCGGTGCGCGGAGCGCTACGGCGACCGTTGCGTCGCGCAAAGAGGCGGACGTCACACCCGGGGACAGACACCGACCGACTGACCTGTTTCTGCGCTTCGGAACGCTTCTTTTCAGCCAACTTCTGGATATCGCCCCAGGGGGGTCCCGACCACCCCCAAACCCCCGTTCCACCTGCACGGAAAGGGTCTACGGACGGCTGCGCACCCTACGCGGTTTGGCCACCGCGACAAGGCGCACTTCCCTGCGCGCTCCGCGAGTGCAACGCTTCGTGATCGAATGCTTCACGCCAAGTTGTCATGTCGACAATCTGGGGCGTGTGGAACTGGTCACCGTGAGACCGCGGGACCCAGTAGATTCGATCTTGACTTGCTTACGGCGGGGGACTCGTGCAGGACCGAGGGGAAACGTGCAGGAGCGACACAACCGAGGAGCCGCGACCACCGAGGGGGGCTTAGCAGTATGAGCCACGACTCCACCGCCGCGCCGGATGCCGCAGCCCGGAAACTCTCCGGGCGACGCCGCAAGGAGATCGTCGCGGTGCTGCTGTTCAGCGGCGGTCCCATCTTCGAGAGTTCCATTCCGCTGTCGGTGTTCGGAATCGACCGCCAGGACGCCGGGGTACCGCGCTACCGGCTGCTGGTGTGCGCCGGTGAGGAAGGCCCGCTGCGGACCACAGGGGGCCTGGAACTCTCCGCGCCGCATGGACTGGAGGCGATCTCACGCGCCGGGACGGTCGTCGTACCGGCCTGGCGGTCGATCACCTCACCACCGCCCGAAGAAGCGCTCGACGCGCTGCGCCGGGCCCATGAGGAGGGCGCCCGCATCGTCGGGCTGTGCACGGGCGCGTTCGTGCTCGCCGCGGCCGGACTGCTGGACGGACGCCCGGCGACCACCCACTGGATGTACGCGCCGACGCTGGCCAAGCGCTATCCGTCGGTGCACGTCGATCCACGGGAGCTGTTCGTCGACGACGGCGATGTGCTGACGTCGGCGGGTACGGCCGCCGGGATCGACCTCTGTCTCCACATCGTGCGCACGGACCACGGCAACGAGGCGGCCGGCGCGCTCGCCCGGCGCCTGGTGGTCCCGCCGCGCCGGTCGGGCGGGCAGGAACGCTACCTCGACCGGTCTTTACCCGAGGAGATCGGCGCCGACCCGCTCGCCGAGGTCGTCGCCTGGGCGCTGGAACACCTCCACGAGCAGTTCGACGTGGAGACACTGGCGGCACGCGCCTATATGAGCCGCCGCACGTTCGACCGCCGGTTCCGCTCGCTGACCGGCAGCGCACCGCTCCAGTGGCTGATCACCCAGCGGGTGCTCCAGGCACAGCGGCTGCTGGAGACGTCGGACTACTCGGTGGACGAGGTGGCGGGACGCTGCGGCTTCCGCTCCCCGGTGGCCCTGCGCGGCCACTTCCGCCGCCAGCTCGGCTCCTCCCCCGCCGCCTACCGGGCCGCCTACCGGGCCCGCAGGCCCCAGGGCGACCGGCCGGAGGAGGCGGAGGCGCCGGCCGTCCAGCCGGGTCACCCGTCCCCGATGGGTCTGTCGGGTCACGGTCCCGTCGGCCACGGGCCCGCGGTGCTGCACCCGGACAGCGGGGTGCCGATCCAGAGCCGGCGTACGCCGGCCGGCGCGGTGAGCCTGCTGCCGGGGCCGCGCAGCGCCAGCTGAGCGAGGAGTGAGGAAGGGAGGGGGCGGAGTCTCGTACTCCGCCCCCTCCCCCTTGTCTTCTGGCCGTCTTTTCTCGCTCCTGTGCGGGTGCACGCTCGGTTCCGCTCGCGGCGGCGCGCCGTAAGGTGAGACACATGAACGATCGCATGGTGTGGATCGACTGCGAGATGACCGGCCTCTCGCTGTCCGACGACGCTCTCATCGAGGTGGCCGCCCTCGTCACCGACTCCGAGCTGAACGTACTCGGCGAGGGGGTCGACATCGTCATCCGCCCGCCGGAGCGGGCGCTGGAGACGATGCCGGAGGTGGTGCGTCAGATGCACACCGCGTCCGGCCTGCTCGCGGAGCTGCCGAACGGCACGACGCTGGAGGACGCCGAGCAGCAGGTGCTGGCGTATGTGAAGGAGCATGTGAAGGAGCCCGGCAAGGCCCCGCTGTGCGGGAACTCCGTGGGCACCGACCGCGGCTTCCTGCTGCGGGACATGCCGACCCTGGAGGACTACCTCCACTACCGGATCGTCGACGTCTCCTCCATCAAGGAGCTGGCCCGGCGCTGGTACCCGCGGGCCTACTTCAACAGCCCGGAGAAGAACGGCAACCACCGGGCGCTGGCCGACATCCGCGAGTCCATCGCCGAACTGCGCTACTACCGCGAGGCCGTCTTCGTGCCGCAGCCCGGGCCCGACTCCGAGACCGCGAAGGCGATCGCCGCCAAGCACGTCCTGCCCGCGCCCTGACCTGCCGGTCGCGGCCCCGAGAAGCCCGCCGGAAGGCCCGCGCGAAAACCTGTGCGCGAGCACCCCTTCGGACCCTGTAGACTTCTTCTCGGCCGGTCGGGGAAACGACAAGTTCCACCGCCGGTCGTGGTGGGTGTAGCTCAGCTGGTAGAGCACCTGGTTGTGGTCCAGGATGTCGCGGGTTCGAGTCCCGTCACTCACCCTCGGTGATCAGCCGGTGGCTCCGTCGAAAGACGGGTCACCGGCTGTTCCGTTTTCCCGGGCAGGACCGGGCCGCTTCCCGGACGAGCGGCGGAGGCCGCTCTTCCGAGTGTGCAGTCCCTGCGTTGCGCGGGGCCGGGAGGCCCGGTGTGCGCCAGGATGGCCCCTGCGTCAGAGCACTGCCTCGCCACGCGCGACCCACCCGACGGCGCGTCACGACCGGACGCGGCGCGTGGCGATTCGTCTCACACGAGGGGAACGCAATGTCACGCAGTCGTGCACGCACCACCGCCCTCGCCGCGACAGCGGCGGTGGCGGCCGTCGCCGGTGCCACGGGGGCCGCACCAGCCCACGCCCCGGCCCAGACCTCCCAGACGATCCGCTTCTTCTCCGACCGGCCGCTGCCGGCGAACGGGGCGACGGCGGTGTCCGCCCTCCCGGCCTCCGCGCGCGCCCTCCTCACCGGCGAGCGCTCCGTGAGCCCGGACACGGACACGCCCCGCGGGTACAAGCTCCGCAAGGGGAACACCCCCACGCCGTACATCTACAAGTCGGGCGACGTGTACGCCATCGAGGCGCACTGCGACGCCCACGAGTGCCACGCGATCCAGCAGGTCGAGCTGGCCATCAAGGAGTACGTGCGCGGCCGGACCTCCAAGAACTGGGAGATCACCTTCTACGGGCGCCGCTACACGGGTTCGGCGGACTTCCACATGGAGTACACCTACGAGTGCGGGGTCAACATCCCGCACGCCAAGGACAAGACCTGCTCGACCTGGAGGCACGACGGGGCGCAGGGCCCGGCGGGTCCTGCCGTCGCCGTCAACAAGCAGTACATCGTGAAGAACTTCGGCAAGACCCCCGTGGTCACCAAGTTCCCCATGGTCAAGATGCTGGTGGAGTTCCACGACGGCTCCGAGGCGATCGGCGACGACGGCAAGCCCGGCGAGAAGTTCCGCGGCTGGGACGTCTGCGTCACCAAGACGACCACCAAGCTGTGCCACAGTACGGGCGACGGCAGTTGAGCCGACGGCGCTGGAGGCCCCCATGGCGAGCTGGACCGAGCTGCGTGAACTCCTCGACCGCACGCCCAAGCCCGCCGTGGTGGGCCGCCACCTCTCCGTCCAGCCGCGGCGCGACGACGGGCAGGGCTGGCCGCCCGCCAGCCCGGTGCGCCGTACCGTGTCCTTCGCCTACCGGCCCCCGGGGGACTGGTTCCTCGACCACGGCGACGGGGACATCACCCTCGACACGGGGCGGGACGCGGCGGCCGGGCTCGGCTTCGGGCCGCGGTTCCCCTGGGACCTGGCCCCCTCGCCGGACCGGCTGATCACCTGCGCGCACAGCCCGGCGCTGGCCGCGGCCGACGCCGTGGGCGAACCGGAGCGGGTACGGCACGAGGGGCGCCCGGCGTGGGCGGTCACGCTGCGCACCCCGGCGCTGCCGCACCCGTTGCGGGTGGTCGTCGACCCCGCCGCGGGCATCCTGCTGTCGGCGGCGGTCGAGGAGACCGGCTACCGCGAGGAGCTGTCCGGGCTGGAGTTCCCTCCCGGCCAGCCGGACGACCGCTTCCGGTGGACCGACGCCCTGGAGGCGGCCGAGGAGGCCCGGCAGAAGCGGCGCGCCGAGGTCGCCGCGCACCACGGTGCGGAGAGTCTGCCCGTCCCCGCCTTCTGGCCCGGCGGGCGCGAGCACTTCGAGCCCCGGGTGTTCGACGGCGACCTCACCACCGGTCTGCTCGCCCTGGACCTCTACAACGAAGGTGCCCCGGCGGGCACTCCGGACATGGCCGTGCTGGTACGGCAGCCGCCGGACACCCCGCTGTTCGAGCCCGGCTGGGTCGCGGACCCGGAGGCGTACGTGCACCACTGGGCGGACGGGACCTGGCAGTGGACGCTCGCCCTGTGGGGCCGGCCGCTGACCCCCGAGGAGCTGGACCGGGTCGTCGCGTCCCTGCCCGGCTCCCCGCGCTGACCGGGCCGGCAGGGTTCGGTGGGGGCCGAACCGTCGGCCGGGATACTGGACGCATGGGTGCGGACAGCGCGGGCAAGGACGTCGGTGTCGATCTCGCGGCGGTGGCCCGGCTGCTCGCGGACGGCACACGTGCCGGTATCCGCCTGGCCCTGCTGGACGGCCGGGCCTGGACGGCGCGCGAGCTGGCCCGGCACACCGGTGTGGCGCCCTCGACGGCCACCGAGCATCTGAACCTGCTGGTCGGCGGGGGTCTGCTGGCCGAGGAACGGCAGGGCCGGCACCGCTCTGTCCGGCTCGCCGGCCCCAGGGTGGCGGCCCTGATCGAGTCCCTGGCCGAGCTCGCCCCGCGCCACCCCGCCCGGCCCGCCTCCCTCGGCGCGAGCGGCCGGTCCCGGGCGCTGGGCCGCGCCCGGCTCTGCTACGACCATCTCGCCGGCGCGCTCGGCCTGGCCGTGACGGACGCCCTGCTCACGAACGGCCTGATCGCCTGGGACCCCCAGCCGTCCCTGGCCCGGGCGGGATCCGCCGCTCTGGCCGAGCACGGCATCGCGCTGCCCACCGCGTCCCGGCGCCCGCTGGTGCGGTCCTGCCTGGACTGGACCGAGCGCCGCCCCCATCTGGGCGGCGCGGTGGGGGCGGCGGTCTGCTCCCACGCCCTGGCCGCGGGCTGGATCACCCGGATCGGCACCAGCCGGGCCCTGGCGCTGACCCCGGCCGGCCGGGAGGCGTTCACCGACCGCCTCCACCTCCCCCCGGAGCGGCTGCCCGCCCGGGCGAACGGCGACTGACTGCTCGGTCCGGGCGCGCAGCGGAGACCCGCTCAGTCCCCGATGGCCTCGCGGAGCAGCAGGACCGTGCCCGGGCAGGAGCGGGGCGGGGCGTTGAGGACCAGGAGTTGGCCGACCGCGCCGGGACGGTCGTACGCCTCCTGGGTGTGGGCGGATTCCGGCGGGAGGGCGTGCTCCTGGAGGCGGCGCAGCGCGGTGTCCAGGTCGGGCACCACCTTCTGCGCCCCGACGACCCAGACCGCCCGCCCGGCGCCGCCGGCGTACGCGGGCAGCCGGTTTCCGGTGCCGGAGGCGGCGACGAGGGAGCCGGTCTCGGTGACCGCGGCGACGCTGCCCACGACGACGTCCGGGCAGGTGACCAGCCGCCGCAGGTCGTCGGCCTCGGCGCTGGGGTCCATGGCCGTCGCCCGGGGCACGACGGCCCGGTACCGGTCGCCGGTGTTGATGTCGTCGTCGATGCCGGACAGCCGCAGCGTCTCGCCGGCCGCGGTGAACACCTCTGCCTTCTCCGGAACCAGCTGCCGGACGCGGGCCCGCGCGGCGGCGGCGTCATCGAGGATCTCCACGGTGAAGCCGTGCTCTCTCAGCGCGGCGGCGGCCCGCTCCAGGCGGTGGTCGGGCGCCTGCTCGGTGAACGACGCCTCCGGCTCCGGTCCCGTGGGGGCAGAGCCCGCCAGCGGGGAGGTGTCGAGGTAGCGGACCTCGTAGACCCGCTCGGCGAACCGCCAGCCGTCCGGTGTGCGCCGGTAACGGTCGTGGTAGACGGCGTGGTTGAGCCCCTGCACGCCGTTCTTCAGGCGCGCGACCTCGTGGATGTAGGCGCGGCCGGTCGCGGTGTCGCCGTCGATCCGGACCGTCCCCGGATGCGTGTTCTGCACGAAGAAGTCCCACTGCTCCTGGAGCCGCTCGCCCCCGGCACGGATCTGCTCCGGGCCGACCAGTTCGACGGGGATGTTCGGCATCCGCAGCACGCCGTCCGGCGTGAACAGCCCGGCGAGGCGGGCGCGGTCGCGCATCATCACCGCGTCGGTGAACTCGGCGCGCAGCGCATCGATCTCGACCCGGTCGGCGATCGCTCGAAAGTCGTCCATCGGTGTCCTTCCCTCCGTCTGCCCGGCACGACCACGCAGCCGTGCGGAATGCGAGGCACGGCGCCCTCCCCTCTACGACCGTCCCGGGCGCCGGAGTGTGACATCGGGGGGAGGGCGTAGGGCTTTCCCCACCCCGCTTCGGCGGCTCGCCGTAGTGCCTGCGGCCGGGGCCGCGTGATCCGCTGGCCGGTACGGAAATCCGGCGGCGGAAAGGGGGACGGACGGATGAAGGTCCGGATCGGATGCTGGGCGTGGATCGCGGCCGTGGTGCAGTTCTTCGCGGTGCAGGCAGTCGTGGAGTCGGCCTGGTCACGGCCGTACAGCTGGGCGCGGAACAACATCAGCGACCTGGGAAACGCCCACTGCGCCCTGCAACGGCAACCCGAGCCACGGTACGTCTGCTCCCCCGACCACGCCCTGATGAACGGCTCGTTCGCCGCCCTGGGCGCGCTCCTCGTCGTCGGCGCCGTCCTGACCGGCCCCCTGTGGCACCGGTCCGCGTCCGCCCTCGCGGCCCGGATCCTGCTGGCCGGGGCCGGTCTGGGCTTCCTGCTGGCCGGGCTGGCCCCCGCGGACGTCCACGAGAACCCGCACGTCCTGGGCGCCCTGCTCATCATGGGAGGCGGCAACATCGCCCTGCTGACGGCGGGCCCCGGCCTCTCGGCGACCGCCGTCCCGCACGCCCTGCGCCGGACCACCCCCCTGCTCGGCCTCACGGGCCTCACGGGCCTGTGCCTCTTCCTCTCCCACCACTACCTCGGCCTGGGCATGGGAGGAATGGAGCGGGTGGCCCTGTTCCCGCTGCTGGTGTGGGCGCTGGGCGCGGGCGCTGTCGGACTGACCCTCCTTGCTCCAGGGCGAGTTGAGGCGGCCGACGTGTAAGGATCGAGGCATGGATGATCTGTGTCTTCGCTCCGCCACCGAAGCCGACCTCGGGCTTCTCGTGCGGCTTCGGGACGAGGCCGCGCGGTGGATGCTCGGGCGTGGGGTGACCGGGCAGTGGCGGCCCGGGGAGTTGGACGAGGAGCACTTCCGGCGGGTCATGGCGGACGGTGAGGTCTGGCTCGCTAAGGCCGGGGGGCGGGTGGTCGGGGCCTGGGAGTTGTGGTGGGAGGACGAGGCAGCCTGGGGGCCGCAGCCGCCCGTGGCCGGGTATGTGCACCGGCTCATGGTCGACCGGGAGGCCGCCGCGCCCGGCACCGGCAGGATGCTGCTGCGGGCCGCCGAGCAGCGGGTGGCCGCGGCCGGGCCGAGCCGGGTGCGGCTGGACTGTGTCGCGGACAACGAGCGGCTGGGCGCCTATTACCGGCAGGCCGGTTACCGGCTCGTGGGCCGCACGGAGGGCAAGCCGCAGCCGGACGGGATGGCCAAGGCGTTCAGCCTGCTGGAGAAGGTGCTGCCCGAGCAGTCGTAGGGCGGACGTATCGCCCCGCTGGGACCGCACGATGCAGCACGGCCGGCCCGCGGCGGCGGCCCGTTACGAGGACTCCCGCGGCACCAGCTTCGCCGGGAGGACCGCGTGCCTGCGCTCCAGGCCCCGGGACGCCATCGGGCGGCGGTCGGCGATGTCCGACAGCAGCAGGTCGATCATGGCCCGGCCCATCTCCTCGATCGGCTGGCGGACGCTGGTCAGCGGCGGGTCCATGTGGCGGGCGATGACCGAGTCGTCGTAGCCGACCAGGGCCACGTCGTCGGGGATGCGGCGGCCCGCCTCGCGCAGCACCTGGCGGGCGCCCGCCGCCATCACGTCCGAGCCGGCGAAGACCGCGTCCAGGTCGGGGGCCTGGTCGAGCAGCGCGGTCATCGCCCGGCGGCCGCCCTCCTCGGTGAAGTCCCCGGGTTCCAGGAGGAGTTCTTCGGGTTTGCGGCCCGCCGAGAGCAGGGCGTCCCGGTAGCCCGCGGCCCGGCACTGGGCGCCGTACACGTCCAGGCGGCCGGTGATGTGGGCGATGCGCCTCCGTCCGCGGGAGAGGAGGTGTTCGACCGCCGCGCGGGCGCCGCCGTAGTTGTCGGAGTCCACCGAGGTGAGCGTCTCGCCGGCCGAGCGCGGGCCGCTGATCACGGCCGGGATCTCCAGCTGGGACAGCAGGTCGGGGAGCGGGTCGTCGGCGTGCACCGAGACCAGCAGGACGCCGTCGACCCGGTGGGCGGCCAGGTACTGGGCGAGGCGCTGCCGCTCCCGGTCGCTGCCCGCGAAGATCAGCAGCAGCTGCATCTCGGTGTCGGAGAGTTCCGCTCCCACGCCGCGCAGCATGTCCGAGAAGTACGGCTCGGTGAAGAAGCGGGTCTCCGGCTCGGGGACGACGAGCGCGATGGCGTCGGTGCGGTTGGCGGCGAGGGCGCGGGCCGCCGTGTTGGGGACATAGCCGAGTTCGGCGACCGCCGCCTCGACCGCGGCGCGGGTGGCGTCGCTGACCCGGGGCGAGCCGTTGATCACGCGGGACACCGTCCCCCGTCCGACCCCGGCCCGGGCGGCGACCTCTTCGAGCGTGGGCCGCCCTCCGCTCCGGCCCCGCCCCGCATGGCTTGCCATGGGCTCCGCCTCTCTCGACCGAGTTCCTGCTCCTGGCTGGAATGTAACAGTCCTGGGGATCGCTCCCCGGGGCCCCGTCCCGCACCGGGCGCCGCACGGACGGCCGGTTTGCGTCTGGCCCTGTCGGCGGACAACGGATGGAATCGGTCCACTTAACGGCCCGATAACCGAACGCCACTCGCGCTGTCCGGTCCCTTGACAGGCCGCCGGGAACCGACGACCCTTCAACTCATCATCGATGGGAGCGCTCCCACCCTACCTGACACATACATATCCCGCACGTTCCCCGCCCGAGCCGCAGCGAGTAACTGAGGGGCCCAACCATGCCGTTGGCCGGGGGGTCGCACGTCAGGGCAACAGGAGGACGCAACATGCGCACACGTACCCGAACCGCCCGCAGGGCGGTGGTCCTGGCGGCAGTCGCGACGCTCGGCGCCGGGCTGCTGTCCGGCTGCGCCAACGACAAGGGCGGCTCCGGTGGCGCCGACGGTGGCGGCAGCGGAAGCGGCAAGACCACGATCACCCTGGGGCTTTTCGGTACGCAGGGCTTCAAGGAGGCCGGCCTGTACGCCGAGTACGAGAGGCTCCACCCCGACATCAAGATCGAGGAGAACGTCACCGAGCGGAACGAGAACTACTACCCGGCGCTGGTCAACCACCTCACCACCAACAGCGGCCTCCAGGACATCCAGGCGGTCGAGGTCGGCAACATCGCCGAGATCGTGCAGACCCAGTCGGACAAGCTGGAGGACTTCTCCAAGCTTTCGGGCGTGAACAAGAGCAACTGGCTGGACTGGAAGTGGGAGCAGGCCACGAAGGACGGCCGCACCATCGGGCTCGGCACCGACATCGGGCCACTGGCGATCTGCTACCGCAAGGACATGTTCCAGAAGGCCGGGCTGCCCACCGACCGGGACGCGGTGGGCAAGCTGTGGGCGGGCGACTGGAACAAGCTGGTCGACGTCGGCGAGCAGTACAAGAAGAAGGCGCCCGAGGGCACCTACTTCATGGACTCCCCCGGCGGTCTGCTGAACGCGATCGTCTCCAGCCTGAAGGAGAAGTTCTACGACGCCTCGGGCAACGTCGTCTACAAGACGAACCCGGCCGTCAGGACCAGCTTCAACATCGCCGCCCGCGCCGCCAAGGACGGACTGGTCGGCTCGCAGACCCAGTTCCAGCCGGCCTGGAACCAGACGATCGCCAACAGCAAGTTCGCGACCGTGGCCTGCCCGCCGTGGATGCTCGGCTACCTCAAGGGCCAGTCGAAGCCGGAAGCCGCCGGCAAGTGGGACGTGGCCCCCGCTCCGCAGGCGGGCGCCTGGGGTGGCACCTTCCTGACCGTGCCGAAGAGCGGCAAGCACGTGAAGGAGGCGGAGGCGCTGGTCGAATGGCTCACCGCCCCCGCCCAGCAGGCCAAGCTCTTCAGCGTCCAGGGCAGCTTCCCGAGCGCGCCGGCCGCCTACGACCTGCCCTCGGTCAAGAACGCCAAGAACGCCATGACCGGTGACGCGCCGATCGGCCAGATCTTCGCCGAGGCCGCCAAGTCCATCCCGCACCAGCCCATCGGCCCGAAGGACCAGATCATCGGGGCCGGCCTCGGCGACAACGGGGTGATCCTCGTGACGAAGGGCACCTCCCCCGAGGACGCCTGGAAGACGGCCAGCAAGACGATCGACAACAACCTGGAGAAGTGACCGGCATGTCCAGGACGATCGACAACACCCAGGAGAAGTGACCGGTATGTCCCGGCACGACACCGCCGCGTCCCCGGTGCACGACCGGGGCGCGGCCCCCGCCCGCGCTGTTGCGGACCCCGTGTCCCCGGCCGAGACCAGGCGCCGGGCCCGGCTGTCCCGCCGGTGGCAGCGGGACCTGCGCTGGAGCCCGTACGCCTTCGTCTCCCCGTTCTTCCTGCTCTTCCTCGCCTTCGGCCTGTTCCCGCTGGTGTACACCGGCTGGGCCTCGCTGCACACGGTGGAGCTGACGGCGCCCACCGACATGCAGTGGGCGGGGATGCACAACTACATCCGGATCTTCGACGACGACTTCTTCTGGAACGCGGCGAAGAACACCCTGACCATCGGCATCATCTCGACGGTCCCGCAGCTGCTGATGGCGATGGGGCTCGCCCACATCCTCAACTACAAGCTGCGCGCGTCGACCTTCTTCCGGGTCGCGATGCTCGCGCCGTACGCGACCTCGATCGCCGCGGCCTCGCTGGTCTTCGTGCTGCTCTTCGGGCGTGACTACGGGATGATCAACTGGGCGCTGCACTTCGTCGGCGTCGACAAGATCGACTGGCAGAACGACAAGTGGTACTCGCAGATCGCGGTGTCCTCCGTCGTCATCTGGCGCTGGACCGGCTACAACGCGCTGATCTACCTGGCGGCGATGCAGGCCGTACCGCACGACCTGTACGAGTCGGCGGCGCTGGACGGCGCCAACCGCTTCCAGCAGTTCTTCCATGTGACGCTGCCCCAGCTGCGGCCGACGATCCTGTTCACGACGGTGGTGTCGACGATCGGCGCGAGCCAGCTGTTCGGCGAGCCGCTGATGTTCGACTCCATCAAGGGCGCCTCCGGTGGTACCGACCACCAGTTCCAGACGCTGGGCCTGTACCTGTACGAGCAGGGCTGGGTGAACCAGCACCTGGGCCGGGCCTCCGCCATCGCCTGGACGATGTTCCTGATCCTCATCCTGATCGGGGTCGTCAACTACGTCATCTCGCGCCGGCTGCGCGCCAGCAGTTAGGAGAACCAGCCGTGACGACGACCCTGACCAACCCCGCCGGCGAGGCGCCGCCCGAGACGGCGCGGGCCCGGCGGGCCAAGGCCGGGCGGGCCGGCGGGCAGCTGCACGCCGGGCCGGTGACCCACGCGGTCCTGGTGCTGTTCACCATCGGCTCGCTGTTCCCCCTGGTGTGGACGGCGATCGCCGCCTCCCGGGACAACAACCGGCTGGCCGAGACCCCGCCGCCGTTCTGGTTCGGCTCGAACCTGATGAACAACCTCCAGGTGGCATGGACGGACGCCAACCTGGGCAAGGCGTTCGTGAACACCACGATCGTGGCGGGCACCTCGGCGCTGACCATCGTGTTCCTGTCGACGATCGCCGGCTTCGCCTTCGCCAAGCTGCGCTTCAAGGGCCGTAACGCCCTGATGCTGGTGGTGATCGGCACCATGATGGTGCCGCCGCAGCTCAGCATCATCCCGCTGTTCATGATGGTGGCCAAGCTGGACTGGTCCGACCAGTTGCAGGCGGTGATCCTGCCGTCGCTGGTCAGCGCGTTCGGTGTGTTCTTCATGCGGCAGTACCTGGTGCAGGCGCTGCCGGACGAGCTGATCGAGGCCGCCCGGGTGGACGGTGCGAGCAGCTGGCGCGTGGTGTGGCACGTGGTGTTCCCGGCGGCCCGGCCGGCGATGGCCGTGCTCGGCATGCTGATGTTCGTGCAGTCCTGGAACGACTTCCTGTGGCCGTTCCTGGTGCTGTCCCAGAACGGCAACCCGACCGTGCAGGTCGCCATCGCGGGGCTGGGCCGCGGCTACACCCCGGACCAGTCCCTGATCATGGCGGGTGCTCTGCTCGGTACGCTGCCGCTGCTGCTGGTCTTCGCGATCTTCGGCAAGCAGATCGTCGGCGGCATCATGCAGGGCGCGGTCAAGGGCTGAGGCCCGCCGCACCCGGGCCGGGGCAGCACCGCCCCGGCCCTCCTCCCGTCCCTCTCCTCCCGTCCCTCCCCTTCTCACCGTCGTCTCGTCGACCCTCTATGGGAGCGCTTCCATGTCTGAGTCCGCCACTTTTCCCCCCGCCTTCCTCTGGGGCGCCGCGACCTCCGCGTACCAGATCGAGGGGGCGGTGCGGGAGGACGGCCGTACGCCCTCGATCTGGGACACCTTCAGCCATACGCCGGGCAGGACGGCCGGCGGCGACCACGGTGACATCGCTGTCGACCACTACCACCGCTGGCGCGAGGACGTGGCGCTGATGGCGGAGCTGGGCCTGACCGCGTACCGCTTCTCCGTCTCCTGGCCGCGGGTGCAGCCGACCGGCCGGGGCCCCGCGGTCCAGGTGGGCCTGGACTTCTACCGCCGGCTGGTGGACGAGCTGCTCGCGCACGACATCAAGCCCGCCGTCACCCTCTACCACTGGGACCTGCCGCAGGAGCTGGAGGACGCGGGCGGCTGGCCGGCCCGGGACACGGCCCTGCGCTACGCCGAGTACGCGCAGCTCGTCGGCGAGGCGCTGGGCGACCGGGTCGAGCAGTGGATCACGCTCAACGAGCCCTGGTGCAGCGCCTTCCTCGGGTACGGCTCCGGGGTGCACGCGCCCGGCCGTACCGACCCGGTGGCGGCGCTGCGCGCGGCCCACCATCTCAACCTGGGGCACGGGCTGGGCATCTCGGCGCTGCGGGCGGTGATGCCGGCCCGCAACTCGGTCGCGGTCAGCCTCAACTCCTCGGTGGTCCGGCCGGTTTCCCAGGACCCGGCGGACCTGGCGGCGGTCCGGAAGATCGACGACCTGGCCAACGGGGTCTTCCACGGGCCGATGCTGCGCGGGGCGTATCCGGCGACGCTGCTGGAGGCGACCTCCTCGGTCACCGACTGGTCGTTCGTGCTCGACGGCGATCTGCGCGCCATCCACCAGCCGCTGGACGCACTCGGCCTCAACTACTACTCGCCCACGCTGGTGTCGGCGGCGGACAAGGCGCCCGCGGGTCCCCGCGCCGACGGCCACGGGACCAGCTCCTTCTCGCCGTGGCCGGGCGCGGACGACGTGGCCTTCCACCAGACGCCGGGCGAGCGCACCGAGATGGGCTGGACGGTCGACCCGGCCGGTCTGCACGAGCTGATCATGCGCTACAGCCGTATGGCACCCGGGCTGCCGCTGTACATCACGGAGAACGGCGCGGCCTACGAGGACAAGGTGGACGCCGACGGCCGGGTGCACGACCCGGAGCGCATCGCCTATCTGCACGGCCATCTGTCGGCGCTGCGCCGGGCGATCGCGGACGGGGCGGACGTCCGCGGGTACTACCTGTGGTCGCTGCTGGACAACTTCGAGTGGTCGTACGGCTATGCCAAGCGGTTCGGCCTGGTGCACGTGGACTACGCGACGCTGGAGCGGACGCCGAAGTCGAGCGCCCGGTGGTACGCGGAGGTGGCCCGCACCGGGTCGCTGCCCGAGGTGCCGGCGGCCTGACCCGGCCCGCTCCGCCGGAGCCGGCGGTACGGCGTTCCGGGTGGGGGGACGCCGTACCGCCCTGCCTTCTTTGCCGGCCGGGCGTGGGTCGCGTCCCGGTTTCCCGGCACCATGCCGAAGCCCCGGCACGCTCCCTGGACCAGGGGCGTGCCGGGGCTTCGGCGTTGAGGTGTGCCCTGCTCAGCCGATGGTGTACGCGTTGTACACGGTGGTGGTCGAGGTGTCGTGGTGCGTGTCGGTGACCGTCGAGCGCAGGCCGACGCGGCCGGAGCCCGGGTTGTGAACGGCCATGGTCCACTTGCCGCCGGACAGCTTGGTGGTGGCGGCGTGCCAGGTCGTGCCGCCGTCGGTGGTGTACCACGCCCGCACGGACTGCACGGCGTCCGACAGCTGCGTGATGGTGCCGTCGTTCGTGCCGTTGCGCTGCATGCCGAGGACGACGGTCGTGGTCGACCCGGGGGCCGCCTGGTTCCTGTTGTTGAGCGCGTTGGGCCAGAAGCGGGTGATGTAGTCCCGGATCTGCTGGTTCTTGCCGGGGTCGGCGTAGAAGTGCAGGGACAGGCTGGCCGTGGTGGACAGCGAGCCGGACGGCAGGCTGCCGCGCCGGGCCGAGGTGTCGAGCGTGTACCAGCCCGCGCCGGGCAGCTTCGGCTGCCCGTCGATCTCCTGGCCGGGGCCGTACTTCTGCGAGTAGAGCGTCTTGCCCGCGTGGGTCAGCTTCACGCTGCCGGCGGCCAGCGTCCCGCCGGCCGTCAGGGTCGGGTCGGCGAACATGTTGAAGGACCCCAGGTACAGCTGCTTGTACCAGGTGTAGGGCAGCTGACCGCTCGGTCCCCAGACCGCGTGCCCGAGCGTCAGGGACGTGGTGTGGCCCGCGGCGTAGGAGTGCCAGCCGCCGTAGACGAAGTCGTTCGCCTGCTGCCCGACCTGCCACTGTCCGGCCGGGAGGTGGGCGGTGAAGGAGTTGGGCAGGTGGCGCTGGAAGGTCAGCGAGTTGGGTCCCCAGGAGCAGGAGCCGCCGCTCTCGGAGGAGTAGTCGAAGGAGAAGCGGGCCTGGCCGCTGTCCGGGCCCGAGCGCGCGGACACCTTCAGGGTGGTCAGCGCGGACTGCCGGAGCGTCGCGGACACCCCGGACGGCACGCCGCCGGTGTGCATGCCGGACGCCACCCAGAAGTCCCCGCCGGTCTCCGACCGCGGCTGGTAGGTGGTGCCGTACGCCAGCTGGTACGCCTTGCTGCCGGTCGGAATGACGTACAGCTCGCCCGCCGGTGCCGAGGTGCCCATGGAGGCCGGGCCGTTGTCGGCGGCGCAGACGTAGGCGCTGACCGTGTGGTCGTAGCCGCTGCCCGGGTTGGGGCTGAGCGAGACCTTGACCGCGCGGCCCTGCCGGGCGTCGAACGTGGTCTTGGTCGTCCCGGAGACGGTCACGTTGTGCCCGCCGACGGTCGAGGCCTCCCCGGTGGCGTCGGTGATGGTGGTGACCAGCTCGTAGCTGCCGGCGGGCAGTGAGGTCGCCTTGTTGCTGTCGATGAAACGGAAGTCGTTCGTCTTCGTGTTGTAGACCGCCACCTGCGCGAAGACCGGCTTGCCGGTCCGGTCCAGCGTCGTGACGGTGAGCGATCCGCCCGCGGCCGACGCCGTCGAGGCACCGGCCAGCAGAAGCGGCGCGAGGACGGTGACGACACTCGCGGCAGCTGTGGTTCGCCGCATGAGACCCCCCAATAGGTACGCGACAAAAGCGAGTCACCGTAGCGCGCCCGCTTCCGCCGCCGTGCTCCGGGGGGTGCCCGTGCGCCCGGCGGCCCCGGCAGGGCACTCCCGTCACCGTCATCCCGCTACGGGTGGCCGAAAATCGACGGTCTGGAGTCGGCCATTCAACGACCACCAGTCTGCGGGAGCGCTCCCACGCCAGAGTGGGAGCGCTCCCGCAGGCACCCGATCGAACACGCCGTTCGACTTGATCATCTACTCCCGGCCACACCCCCTGAACCCGGAATTCCGCATCGCCGGCCACCCCGGAATACCCCTCCATTTCCGCCGCGGAACAGCCGGAAAAGAAGCCGATCCGGCCAGTTCTCGGCAATTCAATAATTCCGAGAAATTATCGACTCCGGCGATAGGGAGGTGATAGCTTCGCACCGTTGATCCAACGGGGAGAGTTCGTCATGGAGATATCCGCGAACGTACTGGGATCCTCAGCCGTGCCGCAGACCTACGTCGGCCAGCTGGTCAGAACCTGACACCGGTCCCGCACCGGTCCTTCCACGCTTCACGGCAATCGCTCGGCGATGGCTCGGGGAAGCCGCCGAGCACGTTTCTCGCGCGGCCGCTGAAGGCTGCCGGAAATTCACCCTGTCGGCCGGATAAACCACCGGCCGGCTGATCCAGAGGGGGATACGTCCATGCCCACGGACATACCCACGGAACGCAATCCGGAGCCCGCACCGGGCGCATTCACCCACGGCGCCTCGGTGCGCGCCGCCTGGCTGGCGGGGAAGCGGCCCCCCGCGGCCCCGCAGCGGCAGGAGACCGCGCTGCGGCCCGACGTGCCGCTCGCCACCGCCCATGTCGCCGACAACCTGGACCTGGTCGGCAAGATCTACCAGGAGTCCGTGTTCCCGAGCGTCCAGCGCGTCGCCCAGGGCGAGCGCCTGGACGCACCGCTCGTGGTCGACCTGGACCCCACCACGGTGTGCGACCTGGCCTGCCCCGAGTGCATCAGCTCCAACGTGCTGCACCACGGGCAGTTGTCGAAGGACCGGATCGTCGAACTGGCCGAGGAGCTGACGCAGACCGGCGTACGGGCCGTCATCCTCATCGGCGGCGGGGAGCCGCTGCTGCACCGGGCCATCGACACCGTGATCGAGACACTGCACGGGGCCGGCATCCGGATGGGACTGGTCACCAACGGCACCCAGATCCACCGCCATCTCGACCAGCTGGCCGGGATGCTCTCCTGGGTGCGGGTGTCGGTGGACGCCGGTACCGAGGAGACGTACCCGCTGTTCCGGCCCAGCCGCGGCGGGCGCAGCGTGTTCCCGCTGGTGACGGAGAACATGCGGCTGCTCGCCGGCCGCAAGAAGGGCCGCCTCGGCTACTCGTTCCTGCTGATGCAGCGCTTCGCGGCCGACGGCACCCTGGAGGCCTCCAACTACGGCGAGGTGTACACGGCGGGCCGGCTGGCCAAGGAGCTGGGCTGCGACTACTTCGAGCTGAAGGCGATGCTCGACCAGGACCACTTCACCGTGAACCAGGACGACCGGTACATCGACCAGGTCGACGAGCAGTGGCAGCGCCTGAAGGAGCTGGAGGACGACTCCTTCCACCTGCTGCGGTCCTCCAACTGGGAGGCGGTGCGGCACGGCGCGGACCCGCACCAGCCCAAGGAGTACGCCACCTGCTCCGTGGCGGAGCTGCGCACCACCGTGACCCCGACCGGGGTCTATGTCTGCCCCTACCACCGCGGCAACGACAAGGGGCGGATCGGGGACATCCGGGACATGTCCTTCACGGAGCTGTGGCAGAAGGCCGACACCACCGTCATCGACCCGCGCCGGGACTGCCGGTTCCAGTGCGCCCGGCACGGCACCAACACCGCGATCGGCGGCCTCGCCGAGCCGGGCCGGCCGGTCACCCTCGTGCCGGACTTCGACCCCTTCATCTGACCGTGCCCCGAACCGTTCTCTGAACCGTTCGCCGACCGGAAGGAAAGACACCACTGTGCGAATCGCCGTGATCGGGGCGGGCCCCGCCGGGCTGACCAGCGCCAGGCAGGCGCTGGCGGCCGGGCACCGGGTCGTCGTGTACGAGCGGACGGACGCGGTCGGGGGCATCTGGAACCCCGCCTCGGGCGGCGCCTACGACAGCGTGCGCATGCAGAGTTCGCGGATGAGTTTCCCGTACTCGGACTTCGCGCCGGGCTTCGGCACGGACTTCGCCACCCGCGGCGAGGTCCACGCCTATCTGCACGCCTACGCCGAGGACTCCGGGGCGCTGGAGGTCATCCGGTTCGGCCACACCGTCACGGAGGTGGTCAAGCGGGACGGCGCCTGGCGGGTGACCGCACACTCCGCCGGCGCCGACTCCGCCGAGGAATTCGACGCCGTGATGGTGGCCAGCGGCGAGCTGTGGGAGTCCCGGCGGCCCGCCTTCGTACCGGACCCGGCGACCGGCGTACAGGTCCGCACGGCGAAGGACTACCGCCGCCCCGAGGACTTCGCCGACCGCCGGGTGCTGGTGGTCGGCGGTGGAGTGAGCGGCGCCGACATCGCCGCCGAACTGGCCGCCCACGGCGCCTCCGTGGACTGGTCGGTGCGCCGCCGCGCGCTGTTCCTGCCCCGCTTCTGCGCCGGCCACTACAACGACGCGCTGTTCTCCTACATCGGCCGGGTCGCGGTGGAGGAACTGCCGTACCAGGACTATCTGAAGTGGCTGGAGAGCCTGCTGCCGGACTACTTCGCGCAGTACCGGGCGACCGGGCTGCTGCCCGAGGACGGGTTCCACGGCGCGGTCCACGTCAACGACCGGATCGTGCCCGCCGTGCACAGCGGCGCGGTGACGGTCGTACCGGCCTTCGAGCGGTTCGAGCCGGACGGGCGGGCCGTGTTCGCCGACGGTTCGGCCGGGCGGTACGACACCGTGCTGCTCTGCATGGGATACGGGCCGCCGGACTACGGCTTCATACCGGGCCTGCGGCGGGAGGAGCTGTACGAGCACTTCTTCCATCTGCCCGACCCGACGCTCGCGGTGATCAACACCCCGGTGGACACCGAGGCGTTCGGCACGGCCTGCCCGTACTTCGAGGCCATCGCGGGCTGGGCGCTGCGGGTGTTCACCGGCGAGGCCGTGCTGCCGCCGGTCGAGGAGCGGGCCGAGTGGTGCGCGCGGCACATGAACCGGCTGACCGACCGGCGCTACTACGACTGCTGGCTGGAGACCGTCCGGATCGGTCTGGCCGCGGGCACGCTGCCCGACCCCGCACGGGACTTCGCGGGGTACTGGCGGATCGTCTCCCGTCAGGTCGATCCGGCCGCCCTGCGGCCCGGCGGCCCCACGCCCCCGCCCGCCGCGCACGACCGCGCCCTGTTCGACCTGGCGGACCTCAAGCACCGGGTGCTGGCCGCGCTGCCCGGCGCCGCGCGGGCCGCGCTGCTCGCGTCGGGCCAGATCACCGCCGACGAGTCCGCCGCGGCCGAGCGGGTGCCCGCCCGGCGGGTGATCCGCCCGGAGCTGCCCTACCGCCAGCGCGCGGAGCGGGAGTCCACCCAGCGGGGCCACGGGTGACGGCGACGGCGGAGCCCGGTGCGCCCGGCCGGGGACGGCTGGCGGCGGTGCGCGCGGGCGCCGCGGAGCTGCTCGGCGACCGGGCGCTCGGCGCGCTGGTCGGCGGCACCGGACTGATCGGCGTCGGCGGGGCCATGGTGACCTCGTCGGTCAGCCTGTTCCTGGCCGACGAGGTCGCGGTGGCCCCGCTGCTGATCGGGCTCTTCTTCGCGGGCCGGGCCGTGCTGGAGATCAGCTCCGACCTCGTCCTCGGAGTGCTGTCGGACCGGATCGGCAACCGCCGCACCCTGCTCGCGATCTGCTCGGTGCTGTCGGCCGCCGGCGCCTTCGGCTACATGCTGCTGCGCAACTACTACCTGCTGTTCGCGGTCGGCGCCGTCTGCTTCGGCCTCGGCAGCGCCTGCTTCTCCCAGCTGTTCGCCTACACCCGGGAGTTCGCCGACCACCGCGCGCTCAATCCGGCCTTCTTCAACGCGGCGCTGCGCTCGGTCACCTCCGTCGCCTGGATCGTCGGCCCGCCGCTGGCGTTCTTCCTGATCGCCGCCCGCGGTTTCGCCGTGCTGTTCTGCACCGCCGGCGCGCTCTACCTCGCGGCGGGCGCGGTGTGCCTGTGGGGGCTGCCGAACCTGGCGTTGAGCGGCGACGGCGAACGGGTGCGCCGGCCGTACGCCGGTCTCGGGCGCCGGATCTGGCTGCTGCTGACCGCGATCGTGCTGCTGCTCGCCGTCAACAGCGCCTACCAGATCGACATCTCCCTGTTCGTCACCCGGGACCTCGGCCTGGACACCGGCTTCACCGGGGTGCTGCTGGGGCTGGCCGCGGCGCTGGAAGTGCCGGTGATGATCTTCTTCGGGGCGCGGGCCGAGCGGATGGGGCTGTGGCGGCTGACGACGACGGCCGCCGCCTGCGCCGCGCTGTTCTTCTGTCTGCTGCCGCTGGCCCGGTCGGCGCCCGAGCTGATCGCGCTGCAACTGCTCAACGCCGTCTGGACCTCGGTCGTGCTCAGCGTCCCGGTGACCATCCTCCAGGACGCCATGACCGAACGCGTGGGGGTCGCCTCCTCGCTGTACTCCGGGGCGTTCAAGGCCGGGATCCTGCTCGGCGGGGCCACCACCGGGGTGGTCACCGAGTGGGCCGGATTCACCAATGTCTTCTGGGTGTGTGCCGCGCTCGCGGCGGCGGCCACCCTGCTACTCGCTCTCGGGAGGGGCCATGGAACCGACCGCACCGCTGTGCAGCGTGGTCGTACCGACGTACAACCGGGCAGGGCTGCTGCGGCTCACCCTGGAGTCGCTGACCCGGCAGACGCTGCCGAGTGACGCCTTCGAGGTGCTCGTCGCCGACGACGGCTCCACGGACGACAGCGCCGAGGTGGCGGCCGGGTTCGGGGACCGGCTGCGGCTGCGGTATCTGCGCCAGGACGACCTCGGCTACCGGGTCGCCGCCGCCCGCAACCTGGGGCTCGCCCACGCCACGGCGCCGGTCACCGTGTTCGTGGACTCCGGGGTGATCCTGCACTCGGGCGCCCTCGCCGCCCATGTGGACAGCCACCGCGATCCGGCCGGTCCGGTCGCCGTGTGCGGGTACGTCTACTGCTTCAACGAGGACAACGAGGACGGCGCACTGATCGAGCGGGCCATCGACTACGCCGACCCGGACGCGACCATGGCCCAGCTGGCCGGGCAGGGCCGCTGGCTGGACATCCGGGAGGAGTTCTACGCCAAGTACGGCGACGACTTCGCCGCGCTGCCGGCGCCCTGGCTGGTGTGGTGGACCTGCAATGTGTCGGCGCGCACCGAGCAGCTGCGGGCGGTCGGCGGCTTCGACGAGGCCTACCGGTCCTGGGGCGCGGAGGACGTCGATCTGAGCTACCGGCTGCACCGGGCCGGCGCCCGTTTCGTGCTGAACCGGGCCGCCGCCGCCATCCATGTGCCGCACCCCAAGAGCTACCACGCGAACATGCGGGCGGTCGCCGGGAACTACCGCTACTTCGCGGAGAAGTACGACACCCCGATCACCCGGCTGGTCCCGGACCACCACTTCTTCGAGATCAACGACCTCGTCGCCGAGCGGGGGCTGCCGTCCTGCCCGGAGTACCTGGCCGGGGCCGAGCCGGAGACGGGTTCCGTGCTGGTGTTCGCGCCCCATCCCGACGACGACGTGATCGCCTGCGGCGGCACCATCGCCCGCAAGACGGCGCGCGGGGCGCGGGTCGGCATCGTCTTCTCCACCGACGGCTCGCGCTCGCACTCCGCCGTCCTCGGCATGGACACCCCGACCCCGCAGGAACTGACCGTCATCCGCGAGGGCGAGGCCCGGGCGGCCGCGGCCCGGCTCGGCGTGGACGACGACGCCCTGCGCTTCCTCGGCTTCACCGACACCGCGCTGGCCGGCGCACTGCCCGACTTCCGTGCCGCGGTCCTGAAGCTGCTCGCCGAGAACCGCGAGGTGGCCGAGGTCTATCTGCCGCACGACGTCAGGGAGCTGAACGCCGACCACCGGCTCACCGGCGAGGTCGTCCTGGACTGTCTCGCCGCCCTCGGCATGACCCCGCGGATCCACAAGTACGTGGTGTGGGACGAGCAGACCGAGGCCGAGTTCGCCTTCGTCAACCGCAGCGAGCCGGCCGCCGCCCGGACCACCGACGAGCGGCGCCTGGTCCGGGACATCGCGCCCCAGCTCGCCGCCAAGCGGGCCGCGCTCCGGGAGCACCGCACCCAGGTGGACCTCTACGCCCCCGGCCAGCGGCGGACCGTCGTACCACCGGAGTTCGTCGAGCGGATCTGTGAGCGCGACATCGAGGAGTTCTGGGTTGCCGCCGACAGCTGAAGCCCGTGAGCACGCACGCGAGGAGAACCGGATGAGCGAACTGCCCTACCACGCCGACTGGCCCGCGGTCCGCTCCGCGATCGCGCCGCTGCCCGAGCAGGAGCGGCGCGTCGAGGAGATCCTCTCCCAGCTCACGCTGGAGGAGAAGGTCGGCCAGATGATCCAGCCCGAACTCGCCGAGCTGACCGCCGAGGACGTGCGGGACTTCCACATCGGCTCCGCGCTCAACGGCGCGGGTATCTGGCCCGGCGGCAACCGGCAGGCGAGCCAGGCCGACTGGATCAAGACCGTGGACGCGTTCTGGGAGGCCGCCGAGAGCGGCTGGGAGGGCCGGCCCTTCCGCATCCCGTTCATGTGGGCGACCGACGCGGTGCACGGCCACAACAACGTCCGCGGCGCCACCGTCTTCCCGCACAACATCGGCCTCGGCGCGGCCCGCGACCCGGACCTGCTGCGCCGGATCGGGGCGGCGACCGCGCGCGAGATCGCCGCCACCGGCATGGACTGGACGTTCGCGCCGACCGTCACCACCCCGCGGGACCGCCGCTGGGGCCGCTACTACGAGGGCTACGCCGAGGACCCGGAGGTCGTCCACGGCTACGCGTCCGCCATGGTGCGCGGCCTCCAGGGCGAGCCGGGCGAACTGACCGCGGACAGCAGGGTGGTGGCCTGTGTGAAGCACTGGGTCGCGGACGGCGGCACCGTGTACGGCGCCGACCGCGGCACCGCCGTGTGCGCCGAGGACCTGGTCCGCAACATCCACGCCGTGGGCTTCTTCTCCGGCCTGGCCGCCGGCGCGCAGTCCGTGATGGTCTCCTTCAGCAGCTGGGACAACCCCGCCAACTACGACCACAGCCCGGACACCGGGCCCGCCTACAACCACAAGATCCACGGCAGCCGCTATCTGATCACCGATGTGCTCAAGGGCCGGATGGGCTTCGACGGGATCGTCATCAGCGACTGGGACGCGCACGCGGAGATCGCCGGCTGCACCGTCGGCGACGCCGGTTACGCCATCGGCGCCGGGATCGACGTGCTGATGGTCGCCGGACGGGAGGCCTGGCAGTCCGTGCACCGCAACGCCTGCGCGGACGTCCGCGCGGGCCGCATCCCCGAGGAGCGGATCGACGACGCCGTACGCCGGGTGCTGCGGGTGAAGCTGCGGGCCGGGCTGTGGGACAAGCCGCGGCCCCGGGAGCGGTCGCTCGCCGTCCGCACCGATGTGCTCGGCTGCGCGGAGCACCGGGCGCTGGCCCGGGAGGCGGTGCGCACGTCGCTGGTGCTGCTCAAGCACCGGGCGGGGGTGCTTCCGCTGGCCCGTTCCGCTCGGGTGCTGGTCACCGGCAGCGGCGCGGACGACATCCAGAAGCAGGCCGGCGGCTGGACCCTCACCTGGCAGGGCAACGACGTCACCCTGGACGACCTGCCCGGCGCGACGACCGTGGCCGGGGCCGTCCGCGAGGTGGTCGGCGAGGCCAACTGCACCGTCGACCCCGCGCTGAGCACCGCGGACCCGGCCCGGTACGACGTGGCGCTGATGGTGCTGGGCGAGGACTCGTACGCCGAGATGCGCGGCACGATCAAGCCGTGGGGCACCCTGTCGTACGCCGGGCTGAAGCGCTCGTACGCCCGCGACCTGGAGATCCTGCGCCGGCTGCGCGCCCAGGGGGTCACCGTCGTCACGGTCTACCTCGGCGGCCGGGCCCTCTACCTCACCGAGGAGATCAACCTCTCGGACGCGTTCGTGGCGGCCTGGCTGCCCGGCACCGAGGCCGGCGGCATCACCGACGTGCTGTTCCGCGCGGCGGACGGCACGCCCGGGTACGACTTCCAGGGCCGGCTCGGCTGCTCCTGGCCGCGCACCCCGCGCTCGCACGCGGTCAACCGGATCCCGCCGCACATCCCCGGCTACCGGGTGCCCGCGGAGGAACAGGCCCCCGAGGGCGAGCACGAGCCGCTGTTCCCGTACGGCCACGGGCTGCGCCTTTCCGACAGCTCGCCCACGGAGCCGCTGCCCGAGGACACCTACCGGGACGACACCCCGGCACCGCCGGTCACCGGCCCGCTCGCGGTGCCGGGCGGGGCGGACACCGGGTTCGTGTTCCGGATCGGCGGCCACAACACCTGGTCGCGTCCGGAGATCTCCTTCGACGGGCCGACGGACGTGCTGGTGGTGCACAGCGAGCCGCTGGCCGACCCGGACCGGCCGGGCGCCCTCGCCCTCCGCTTCAAGGGCTACCCGGCCTTCGTCTACGCCCAGTACGCCTCCGGTGAGCCGGCCGACCTGCGCGGGTACGCCGGAGCCGGGGGGCGGGTCGCGTTCGAGGCGCGGGTGTTCGAGGCACCGTCCGAGGAGTTCTTCCTCGCCTGCCACGACGACTACCCCGCCCAGCCCGCCGTGGACATCTCCGCGACCCTGGCAGAGCTGCCCCGGGGCGAGTGGGCCACGGTGAGCGTGCCGGTGGAGTCGCTGCGCGCGATCGGTTCCGATCTGCGCCATGTGGACGTGCCGTTCATGCTCTACACCGACGGCACGGCCCGCCTCGACGTGGCCCGGGTGCGGTGGCTGCCGCCGGGAGCGGAGGAGTAGGGCTCATCAGGGGCTGCGGTGCGGCTGGGTGCGGCTAGTGGAGGGCGGCGAACGCCTTGGTGAAGGCGTTCGGGTCCTGGACGATCGAGCTGCACGTGGCGTCGGCGGAGTTCTTCGCGCCGCCCGCGCACTGCTTGTCCCGGGCGGCGGACCACATGGAGAGGCCGCCGAGCCCCTTGGCCTTGGCGAAGCTCACGAGCTGACCGGCGTCGTCGACCTTGAACACCTCGGTGGAGACGTCGTTGACGCCGATCATCGGGGTGACGGCGACCGTCTTCCAGGCGGCGGAGTCGGACAGGCCGAGCACGCTCTTGATCTGGGCCTGGGTGGCGGTGGCCGCCTGCTCGGCGTAGTCGCCCATGTCGCCGTTGTAGGAGGCGCCGTAGTCCATCGCCATGATGTTGACGGTGCCGATCCGCACGCCGTGGGACTTGGCGTCGGCCAGCAGGTTGACGCCGTCCTGGGTGAGGCCCTCGGGCATCACCGGGAGGGTGAAGGAGACGTCCAGGTCCGGGTGCTGGGCCTGGAGCTTGGCTATGGCCTGGGCGCGGCGGGTGTTGGCGGCCGTGTTGGGCAGCGCGCCGCCCTCGACGTCGAAGTCCACCTTGGTCAGCTTGAAGGCGTCGACCGCCTTGCCGTAGGCGGCGGCCAGCGCGTCGGCGGAGGAGCAGGTGGTGGCCAGCTCGGAGCCGGAGGCGCCGCCGAAGGAGACCCGGACATCGCCGCCCTTGGCGCGCAGCGCGCCGATCTGCGCGGCCACGGCGTCGCTGGTCAGGTCCGTGACCCCGCCCCACTTGGGGGTGCAGCCGCCGCCGTCGGTGACGAAGGCGAGGTTGTAGTTCTTCACGCCGGTCGCGTCGGCCGCGGCGAGCAGGTCGAAGGCCGGGTAGAGGGAGGTGTCGACGTACGGCGCGAAGCCGGCGGAGGCGGTGGTGCCGGAGCCGGTGCCGGTGGTCGTGGAGGCGGTGGGGGCCGGGGTGGCGGTGGCGCTCGTGGTCGGGGTGGCGGACCGGCTCGGCGTGGCGGACGTGCTCGGGGTGGCGGTCGGGGCCGGCGACTGGCTCGCCGTGGGGCGGCCGCTGGGCTCCGGGGTGGCGCCGTCGGCGGCGGAACACTGCTGGCCGTCGATGTGACAGCCCGCCGGGTCGCCGCTGCCGTCGACCACGAAGCCGACGGTCACCGACTTCCCGGGGGCGAGGCCCTCGGTGTCCCAGGTCGCCGGCTTCACGGTGACGTGCTGCCCGCTCACGCTCGACTGGCCGTTCCACAGCGAGCCCAGCCTGGCGCCCTTCGGCAGGTCGAACTCCAGCGTCCAGGTCTTCTCGGTCTGCCCGCTGTTGTTGGTGACGACGTACTGGGCGGTGTAGCCCGTCGACCAGTCGCTGGTCCTCGTGTAGGCGGCGTTCACCCCGGCCGCGTTGGCGGTGCCGGTGAGCAGGACCGCGCCGCCGCCGACCACGGCCGCGGCCACCAGCCCGCCGATCGCCTTGTTCCTGCCACTGATCCTGCGCCGGTGGGTGCTCATGCGCGTGCCTGCCTTCGTTTGTCACGGGGGTGTGGTGCGGCAGCACGCTAGCGATCCGGAATCGGGCAAATGGCCTGATCGGGGCGGTCGTTGCGGACCTTAGGGTTCGCTTAAGGAAGGGATCGGGGACGATTAATGGTCGAGACCAGTGAGGACCGGTTTGCCCGGCCGGCGCCGTCCGCGCGCACGCCCCCGTCCCGCCGGCTTCCGTCCGTGCAGCTGGAACCAGATCCGCACCTCCGTGCCGCCCAGCACCGAGCGCCCGATCCGGGCGTCGCCGCCGGTGGACTCGGCGAGCCGGCGCACGATGTCCAGCCCGAGCCCGGTCGAACCGGTGGTGCCCGAGCCCCGGCCGCGGGCCATCGCCGCGTCCGGGTCGGGTATGCCGGGGCCCGCGTCGGAGACCAGCACGATCACCGCGTCCTCGCCGTTGTGCACGTCGACCGCGAAGGCGGTGCCCTCCGCGGTGTGCCGGAAGACATTGCCGAGCAGGGCGTCCAGCGCGGCGGCCAGATCGGCGCGGGCCACGGGTATGCGCACCGGCCGGTCCACACCGGCCACCCGCCAGGTGCGGCCCTCGTCCTCGGCGAGCGCGGACCAGAACTCCATCCGCTCCCGGACCACTTCGGCCGCGTCGCACCCGGCGCCCGGACCGGCGGCGGCCGTCTGGGGCTTGGCCTCCCGGGCGGTGCGGATGATGGTGTCCACCTCGCGCTCCAGCTGGGCGACGGCGGCCCGGGTCTGGGCGGCGGCCGGACCGGCGCCGAGCGAGGCGGTGTTCAGCCGGAGCACGGTGAGCGGGGTGCGCAGCCGGTGGGAGAGATCGGCGGCCAGCTCCCGCTCGTTGGCGAGCAGTTGGACCACCTGGTCGGCCATGGCGTTGAACGCCGCGGCGGCGAGTCTCAGTTCGGTCGGGCCCTCCTCGGGGACCCGGGCGCCCAGCTTGCCCTCGCCGAGGTCGCGCGCGCCCTCGACCAGCCGCCGGGCGGGCCGCACCATGCGCACCCCGAGCCGGTCGGCGACCGCGACCGAGCCGACGACCAGCGCGGCCCCGACGGCGGCGAGCACCGCCCAGGCCGTGCCGACGCCCTGGGTGACCTCGGACTCGGGGACGTACACCTCGACGACGGCGATGGCGCCGGAGCCGAGCGCGACCGGCTGGAGCAGGGTGGAGCCGCCGGCCACGGAGGTGGTGGAGGCACGGCCCAGTCTGCGCACCGCCTGGATGTCCCGGCCGGCGGCGCGCTGCCGGCCGAGGTCGAGCGCGGCCCGGCCGCCCCCGGCGGGCAGGTGCACGGCCATCCCGGAGTCGGCGCCGGCCGAGGCCACCACCCGCTCCAGCTTGTCCCGGTCGGTGGTGATGGACAGCGCGGGCGCGACCGCGGCGGCCTCCCGCTCGGCGTTGGAGAACGCGCGGTCCCGGGCCATCTCCTTGACGACCAGGGCGAGCGGGACGGCGAAGGCGACCACGACCATGGTGGTGACCGCCAGGCAGACCTTGACCAGTGCCCATCTCATCGCGGCGGCTCCCCCTCGGCGGGCGGTTCGAGCTTCACGCCGACCCCCCGGAGCGTGTGCAGATAGCGCGGCCTGGCCGCCGTCTCCCCCAGCTTCCGCCGCAGCCAGGACAGGTGTACGTCGATGGTCTGGTCGTCGCCGTACGACTGCTGCCAGACCTCGGCGAGGAGTTCCTTGCGCGGGACGACCACGCCGGGGCGGCCGGCGAGGAAGGCGAGCAGGTCGAACTCGCGACGGGTGAGGTCCAGGCGGACCCCGTCCAGCTCGGCCTGGCGGCGCAGCGGATCGACGGTCAGCCCGCCGACCCGCAGCACCGAGGAGGGCGCGGCCTCCGCGCCGCCGGAGCGGGCCCGGCGCAGCACGGCCGCGATCCGGGCGGAGAGGTGCTCGACGGAGAACGGCTTGGTGAGGTAGTCGTCCGCCCCGGCGTTCAGCAGCCGGACGATCTCCGCCTCGTCGTCCCGGGCGGTGGCCACGATGACGGGTACGTCGGTGAGGCCGCGCAGCATCTTCAACGCCTCGGAGCCGTCCAGGTCCGGCAGTCCGAGGTCCAGGATGACCACGTCGAAACGGAAATGGGCGACCTCGCGCAGCGCCTCCAGCGCCGTGCCCACACTGCGCACGGTGTGCGCGGCGTCGGTCAGCTGCCTGATCAGCGCCGAGCGTACGAACTGGTCGTCCTCGACCACGAGCACACTTGCCATGCGCCGCACCGTACGCCATGCGGCCCACGCCGGTCCGGGGCCTGTGGACAACTCCGCCCCTGTGGACAACCGGTGTCACCCCTGGGGCAGTATGGCCCGCGATGCGCAGAGGACTCGTACACGTACTGGCGTGGCTGCTGGCCACCGGAGCGGCGGTCACGCTGTCGTGGTGGGGCGTGCACACGGTGCTGGCCGCCACCGCGTACACCCCGCCGCGCGCCCTGCCCGTGACGGCGTCCGACGCGACCCCGCAGGGCTCGACGGGCACACCGGCGCCGCCACCGGCACCCTCGCCGAGTCCGCCGCCCCCGTCCCCGTCCCGCCGTCCGTCCCCCGCCCCCGCACCTACCGCTTCACGCACCCCCGCTCCCACCCCCACCGCGTCCGGCCGGGTCAAGGCGTACGACACCGACGGCGGTCGGGCGGTCTTCGAGCTGGGCGCGGCCGACGCCACCCTGGTCTCGGCCACCCCGGGCAGCGGCTGGTCGATGCAGGTGTGGAAGACCGAGACCTGGATCCGGGTGGAGTTCAGCCGGAGCACGGACCGGGTGTCGGTGTTCTGCACCTGGCACGACGGCCCCCCGCAGGTGCAGATCGGCACCTACTGAGCGCGGCTCAGCGGAAACGGCTCAGCGGAACACCGAGGGCGGCGGGGCCGGCGAGGCCACGGCCGCCGCGTCCGTCACCGGGACGGCACCACCGGTGAAGTCGATGAGCGGCTTGCCGTGTTCGACCCGGCCCGGGTGCGGGTCGGAGGCGGCGCGGCGGGTGAGCTGGGCGAGCGGCAGCGGGGCGTCCGAGGCCACGAGGATCGCGTTGCCGAAGCGCTTGCCGCGCAGTACGGCCGCGTCGGCGATCAGCGCGAGTTCCCCGAACCGGGCGGCGGCGGTGGCGATCTGCCCGCGCAGATGGGCGAGCGGCGGCCCGTCGGCGAGGTTGGCGGCGTAGACCCCGGTGGGCGCGAAGGCCCGGCGGACCTCGTCCAGGAACTCGGTGGAGGTGAGGTGGGCGGGGGTGCGGGCGCCGCTGAAGACATCGGCGATGACCAGGTCCGCCCAGCCGTCCGGCACCTTGGCGAGCCCGGCGCGGGCGTCCACCGACCGCACCCGGACCCGGGCGTTCGGATCCCACGGCAGCTCGCGGCGGACCAGTTGGACCAGGGCCGCGTCGCGCTCCACGATCTGCTGGGTGGAGCGGGGCCGGGTCGCGGCGACGTACCGGGCGAGGGTGAAGGCGCCGCCGCCGAGGTGCACGACGTGCACGGGCCTGCCGGGCGGCGCGACGAGGTCGATGACATGGCCCAGGCGGCGCTGGTACTCGAAGGAGAGGTAGGCGGGATCGTCCAGGTCGACATGCGACTGGGGCGCCCCGTCGATCAGCAGTGTCCAGGCCCGCCCGCGGTCCGGGTCGGGGACCAGCTCCGCGAGTCCGCCGTCGACGGCCTCCACGACGGCGGTGGCACCGCCCGCCCTGCGCCGCGTACGCGCCGCGTCCTTCGCTTTCCCTGCATCCCTGGCCCTGCCCACCGGTCCATTTTCGCAGGTGTCCGGGGGTCCTGCCTCAGCGGCAGCTGTCGGCCGCCTCGATCAGCCGGGCCGCCTCGCCGAGGGCCCGGCGCAGCACCACCGGGTCGGTGGCGAGGTGCTCCTCGCCGGGCGGCAGCAGCCAGTCGGAGCCCTCGACCGGCGGCTGCGGGGCCAGCCTGAGCCCGCGCCCGTCCGTCTCCGTGCAGGTGCTGCCGGGCACGTCCCAGCCGGCCGCCGTACCGGCCGGCACCAGGAAACCGAGGGTGCCTCCGCCGTCGTCGTGCAGGACGGGCCCCACCGCCCGCGTCGCCCCGCGCCGCAGGATGTCGACCGCCTCCAGCCCCTGCCGGGCCGGTACCGTCACAAGGTCGCATCCCACGTCACCCGCGGCCACCGGCACCGGCGACGGCGGACAGGGTTCGTTTCTCTGGCTGGTCTCCATACCGGCCTCCACCACACAGCACTGTTGCGGTCCAACGGGTTCAACGCGTGAGCGGGTCAACGGCTACGGCACAAGTGCGCCGCAAAGGATGGCACTTCATGGCGGATCGTGGATGAGATATCCGGTTTGTAGCCAAACACCGCGTGGCGGACCGGTCACAGCAGGTACGTTCATGCCCGCCGGAACCAGGGCGTCACTCGGGCAACTCGTCCGAAACCGCCCCGGTTCCGGCCTGGTTCGACGGTTCGCACGAGAGGACCCGGCCATGGCGTCGTCAACCGAGACCTCGTCACTGCCCGAACGGCCACCCCGGCCGAACCTCGCCTTCCGGCAGCTGCGCGGCCGCCGTTCACCCGCCGAGTTCGCGGCTCTGGTACGGCGTGCCGCCCGCGAGATCGGTGAGCGGGTGAGCTGTGACGCGCGCTATGTCGGCCGGGTCGAGGCGGGCGAGATCCGCTGCCCCAACTACGCCTACGAGCGGGTGTTCCTGCACATGTTCCCCGGCCGCACGCTCGCCGACCTCGGCTTCGCGCCCCGCTCGTCCGTCCGCGGCCGGGCGGCGCGCCCGGCCGTCGAAGAGCGCGCCGTCGAGTCACCGGAGCCCGCGAATCCGTATGTCCTGAAGCAGTACGGCAGCGGCCTGAGCGTCACCGACCCGTACGGCACCGATCCGTACGAGGGCCCCGGCAGCCCGTACGACCCGCACGAGCCGTACCCGAAACACCACCCGAACCACGAGGAGAGCGACGTGCTGCGTCGCGCATTCATGACCGGCGGAGGCGTCACCGTGGCCGCCGCCACCCTGGGCCCGCTGGGGCTCGCCACCGGCGCGGCGGCGGCCGTGCCGTCCGCACGGCGCGCCGGAAGCTCCGAGGCGGCCGCCCTGGAGGAGGCCGTCCGCCGGATCCGGCTGCTCGACGACCGGCACGGCGCGGACGGCCTCTACCGGCGCGCGGCGGCTCCGCTGCGCGCTGCCTACGCGCTGCTGGACGCAGGTGCGACCCGGCAGACCACCGCCGACCGGCTGCACTCCGGTGCCGGTGAACTCGCCATCTCGGTGGGCTGGCTGGCCCATGACTCCGGCCGCTTCGACGACGCCCGCTCGCACTACGCGGAGGCGCTGGCCACCGCCCGGATGACCGGCGATCCGGCGCTGGAGGCGCACGCCTTCTGCAACACCGCGTTCCTCGCCCGGGACGCCGGCCGTCCCCGGGAGGCGCTGCGCGCCGCGCAGGCCGCGCAGCGCGCCGCCCTGCCGCTGGGCTCCGCCCGCCTGATGTCCCTGCTCGCCCTGCGCGAGGCGGGCGGCTGGGCGGGGCTCGCCGACCGCACCGGCTGCGCGCAGGCGCTGGCCCGGGCGCAGGCCCTCTTCGAGCGGGGCCGCTCGGACGCCGACCCCGAGTGGATGAGCTTCTACGGAGAGGCCGAGCTGGAGGGGCTGGAGGCGCAGTGCTGGTCCACCCTGGGCGACTGGCGCCGGGCCTCCCGGCACGCCCACCGGGCGGCCGCGCTCCAGGACCCCCACTTCTCCCGCAACATCGCGCTGTACACCGCCGAACTGGCCGACGACCTCGCCCGCGAGGGCCGTCCCGACGAGGCGGCGGCGGCCGGCCTGCGCGTGCTGTCCCTGCTGGACCAGGTCCAGTCCTCGCGCATCCAGAGCATGCTGGCGGGCACGGCGCGGGTGCTGCTGCCGCACCGCCGCGCGTCGGGGGTGTCGGAGTTCCTGGACCGGCACGCGTCGATGCCGAGGGCGGGGCGGGCCTGAGGGCGGCCACCGGCGGTCAGGCCGCCTGTTTGGCAGGAACACGCCGACACGCCGAGCGAAGAGACCTTCCTTGGTGATCATTTCACATACCGTGCCACCGTCTTGATCAGCTCTTGAGTGCAGGAAGGCACAAAGATGCGCATATCCCGGAAGATTCCCGTCCGTTTCGGTCTGGCGCTGGCCGCCACCCTCGGCATCACCCTGATGTCCCCGGCCGCTCCGGCGTCCGCCGCCAGCGCCCAGTTCGTCCTGAAGAACGCGCACAGCGGCATGTGCGTGGACGTGCCCGGCAGCACCGGTGAATGGGGCACCCAGCTCATCCAGTGGCCGTGCAACGGCGGCGCCAACCAGCGCTTCTACTTCGACGAGGTCAACGGGACGCCGGTGCTGCGCAGCGCCGCCACCAACCTGTGCATCGAGGTGCCCGGCTACCGCACCGACAACGGGGCCCCGGTCACCCAGTGGGGATGCAACGGCGGCACCAACCAGCGCTGGTACATGGGCAGCGCCACAAACGCGATCCTCGACGAGTACATCAACTACAACAGCAAGTCGTGCATGGAGGTCGCCGACTGGCGCACGGACGCCGGCGCGCCGATCCGCCAGTGGGACTGCCACACGGGCGACAACCAGCGGTTCCTGAACTCCTGACCGTCCGGTGCCCGGGTCCACACACCCCCGCCGGGCACCCGGGGCTCAGCCCGCCAGATGGCCGACGTCGTTCCAGCTCACGATCGACGGCTCCCCGTACGCCCAGCCCAGCACGGACAGTGACGTCGGATGCAGTCCTATGCGGGCGCCGAACTCCAGCGGCAGGCCCAGCCACCGGGCCCCGATGGACCGCAGCATGTGCCCGTGCGCGAAGACCAGGACGTCCCGGTCGGCCGAGCGGGCCCAGGCGACGACCTCGTCCGCGCGCGCGGTGACCTCGGCGACGCTCTCGCCCTCCGGGACGCCGTCCCGCCAGATCAGCCAGCCGGGCCGCACGGCCTGGATCTCGGCCGGGGTCATGCCCTCGTAGGCGCCGTAGTCCCACTCCATCAGCGTGTCCCAGGAGGTGGCGCGGTCGCCGAAGCCGGCCAGTTCGCACGTCTCACGCGCGCGTGCCAGCGGGCTGGTGCGCACCTCCACGCCGGGCAGTCCGTCCAGCGGAGCGCGGTGCAGCCGCTCGCCGAGCAGCTTGGCCCCGCGCCGGCCCTCCTCCAGCAACGGCACGTCGGTCCTGCCGGTGTGCTTGCCGGACAGCGACCATTCCGTCTGTCCGTGCCGGGCGAGCAGGATGCGCGGTGCCATGGGGAACCTTTCCGGGGGCTTCCAAACAGGGATTCCCTTCCATCATCGCGCACCCCGCCCCGGAGCAACCCGGCGGCCGGTGTCGGCGTCTTTGAGGGCCGGAGCACCCGGAGAGGGGTGTGATCGGGACGCCGTAAAGTGGCACGGTCGCCCGACCGGGTGGACCAGACAGCGAAGCGGGGAGGGCGGATCGGATGCCGCAGAGCGAGACACCGGGCACCGAGGTGGCCCCCACCCGGCTGCGCTGGTGGACCGAACTGCCGCTGATCCTGCTGGTGTACGGCTGCTACCTGGCCGGCCGGCTGCTCGCGCGCGACGACGTCTCGGGCGCCGTCGACCACGGCCGGGCGATCGTGCGCTTCGAGAAGATGCTGCACCTCAACGCCGAGCACCCGCTGAACCGGCTCTTCACGCGCGAGGCGTGGATCGGGGTCCCGGCCGACTTCTGGTACGCCTCGCTGCACTACGTCGTCACGCCCGCGGTCCTGGTCTGGCTGTTCCGGTCCCGCAGCGCGCACTACCGCTCGGCCCGCACCTGGCTGATGACGTCCACGTTCATCGGGCTGATCGGCTTCATCCTGCTGCCCACCGCGCCGCCCCGGCTGCTCCCGGCCGGCCAGGGCTTCGTCGACACCATGGCGCACTTCAGCTCGTACGGCTGGTGGGGCGCCGAGGCCAGCGCGCCGCGCGGTATGGGCGGCATGACCAACCAGTACGCGGCCATGCCGAGCCTGCACGTCGGCTGGGCGCTGTGGTGCGGGGTGATGCTGTGGCGGCACGGCAGCTCCCGCCTGAGCAGGATCTTCGCCGTCTGCTACGCGCTCGGCACCGCGCTGGTGGTCATGGGCACCGCCAACCACTACCTGCTGGACGCGGTCGCGGGCGCCGCCGTGATGGGCGCCGGCCTGCTGCTGGCGCCGTCGGTGACGCGGGCCGTGGACCTGGTCCGGGCCCGGCTGCTCCGGCGCCCGGCGACGGCCGCGGCGACAGCCCCTGCGACGGCCTCGGCGACGGCCTCGGACGGCGTGGGCTCCCCGATTGTCAGTGCCGGATGCCAGACTTCCGCGGGTGAGCGAATTCCACGGCAGCGCGAGTCGCGGCTCGACGCCGGTGACGCAGCGGACGCCTCTTCCGACGACGCGGGCGAAGGGGCTGCGACACCGGCTCGCTGAGCTGCGCGGTCCGGAGGTCCCGGCCAAGGCCCTGGACGCCCGCGCCCTCGCGGCGCTCGCCGCGAACCCCGGGTGCGCGCGCCGGGCGATCCTGGACGGCGCCGGAGTGGACAAGGCCCGGCTGGCGAGCGCGCTGGGCGCACCGTCCGGGTTCGGGCAGTCGCAGTTCGCGCTGACCCGCGGGAACGCGTTCGAGGCGAAGGTGAAGGCGGACGGCGGCGCCGAACTGCTGCGGCTGGTGCACGCCCGGCTGGACCCGGGCGCCGAGCCGCCCGCCGAGGCCGCCGTGCCGGACCTGACCGCGCACGGCCCCGAGGGGCGTACGGCCCGTACCGCGCTGGCGCTGCGCGAGGCCACCGGGGCGGGCGGCTGGACCCTGCTGGACCACCCGATGCTCGCCCTGGACGTGGCCGGTTCGCTCGCCTTCCTGGAGCCGGACGCGGTGGTCGTGCACCCGGACGGCAGCTGGTCCGTGGTGGAGATCAAGTCCTTCCCGCTGCTGGACGGCGCGGCCGACCCGGCCAAGGTGGGCGCGGCGGCCCGGCAGGCGGCGGTCTATGTGCTCGCCCTGGAGGAGGTCGCCGGACGCCTGGATCCCGCGCCGCGGGTGCACCACCGGGTGCTGCTGGTGTGCCCGAAGGACTTCTCCAACCTGCCCGGCGGATCCGCCGTGGACGTCCGCAAGCAGCGCGCGGTCACCGCCCGCCAGCTGGCCCGGCTGACCCGGATCGAGGAGATCGCCGGCGCGCTGCCCGAGGGCACCTGCTTCGCGCCCGACCGGAGCGCCGAGGAGCTTTCGGCGGCCGTGGCGGCGGTCCCGGCGACCTACGCGCCCGAGTGCCTGGCGGCCTGCGAGCTGGCCTTCCACTGCCGGGACCGGGCCCGCGCGGCCGGTGCCGTCACCCGCCTCGGCCGGCCGCTGCGCGCCGAACTGGGCGGTCTGACCACGGTCGAGGAGGTCCTCGCAGCGGCCCGCGGCGAGCACGGCGACCCGGACGACCCCGCGGTGGCCGCGCTGCGCCGGGCGGCGCAGCTGCGCGCGGAGGCGCTGGCCGAGGCGGCGGAACTGGCCGGGGAGAGGGCGCCGGCCGGGGCGGAGGTGGCGGCCGTATGTCGCTGATCACCACCCTGGCCCGCCTCGAGGCCGTCGGCAGCGGCCGGGCCCAGCCCGTCGCGACCGTCCGGCACCGGCATCTGTCGGACCGCCCGCTGGTGTTCGTGCCGCTCACCACCGCCGGTGAGGCGGGCGCCCCGCTCGGCGCGCTGGTCGGCACCGACCGGGACGCGCCGCGCCTGCTGGTCGTACCGCAGCCGCGCGACCGGGATCTGCGGTTCACGTTCCTCGCCGAGCTGGCCGATGTCGTCCTGCCGTACGTCGAGTCGTACGCGCAGGCGGTGGAGGCGGCCGAGCGGTCCGAGACCGACCCGGAGACCGGCAAGCGGGTCAAGGTCGAGGTGGAGCTGTGCACGGACGCGGCCCAGCTGATCGTGCCCAGCCGCGCGGGTGTGGAGTTCGTACGGCTGCTGGGCCGCTCGATGCGGTTCCGCCGTACCGCCGAGCAGGACCCCGACGCGCCCTACCCGGCGCCGCCGCGGGTGCCGCTGCTCGGCCGCTGGCTGACCCACTACGGCGAGCGGGCCCGGGTCCCCGGCTCCTCCCTGCTGCTCGCGCTGACCGATGTGCTGTCCCGGCACTGGGCGACCGGCCAGTCCAGCCTGGAGGACCAGCACCTGGGCGCGCTGCTCGCCTGGATCGACCCGCCGGAGGGCGTCCCGGGCGCCGAGGCCGCGGCCCGCGCGGAGAGCGCCCGGGACGCCGACGGCCAGCTGCTGTGCCCGCCCGCGGGCCCGGCGACCGACCCGGCCTTCGACAACCGGCTGCTGGCCCCGGCGATCGAGCGCTACGACCGCGCGCGGACCGCGCTCGCCGCCGCCGAGGACCCCGTGGACGCCGACGACCGGCTGGCCGCGCTCACCGCGGCCGAGCGGGAGATCCGCGACCTGGTGGAGAGCCGTACCCGGCCCACCTGGGACGCGGTGTGGCGGGGGCTGGACCTGCTGCGGGCGCTGCCGGAGGGCGCGCATGTCGCGGAGCGCTGGACCCGGGACCGCTGGTCGTTCACCGGCCACCGGGACCGGGTGCTGGCCGGCGAGCCCCCGCAGCCGCGCCGGGACGACGCGGTGACGGCGGCGAACAAGCTGGCCACGCGCGAGCGTGAGCAGGCGCGGCTGGAGGCGCAGGAGGCGCTGGACGATCCGCTGGTGATGGCGGGGCGGCGGCTGGCCGGGGAGGCGTTCACGGGCGAGGTGACCGATGTGGTCATGGCGTACAGCGAGGGCAAGCGGCCCAGCCCGCGCCCGCTGGTGACGGTCCGCACGGACGACCGGCCGCAGCTGGGCGAGCGGGCGAAGGTGTACCGCTCGCTGGGCGGCCGGCCGCAGTCGGCGGAGTTCGTGGGCGCCGAGGCCGACGGGGTGCTGGTCCTGCGGATCCTGGACAAGATGGGCCGCGGCAGGGAACCGGATCCCGGGTCGGTCCCGGAGAAGGGCGACCGGATCTGCTGCACGCTCTTCGAGCACGAGCCGCGCGGCGGCGCCAGGCTGCCCGACCCGGAGCAGACCCCGTGGACCCATGGCGGCCCGCCGGGCGAGAGGGCCCAGGAGGCCGCCGACCCCATCACCGAGGAGGACGTCCTGTGACGACGGTCGGCTTCGACCCCGGTACGGCCGCCGCGCGGGCCACCGCCGCGATCCTGCACGACACGCTGCACGGCACCGAGCGGGGCGTGGTGGTCGACTCCCCGCCGGGCGCCGGCAAGTCCACACTGGTGGTCCGCGCGGCACTGGAACTGGCCGACGCGGGCCGCCCGCTGATGGTGGTGGCGCAGACGAACGCCCAGGTGGACGATCTCGTGCTGCGGCTCGCCGAGAAGAACCCGGACCTGCCGGTCGGCCGCCTGCACAGCAGCGACACCGACCCCTACGACAAGGCGCTGGACGAGCTGCCTCAGGTCCGCACCTCCGCGAAGGCGGCCGACCTGACCGGCCTCCCGGTGGTCCTGTCCACGGCCGCCAAGTGGGCGCATGTGACGACGGACGAGCCGTGGCGGCACGCGATCGTGGACGAGGCGTACCAGATGCGCTCGGACGCGCTGCTGGCCGTGGCGGGGCTGTTCGAGCGGGCGCTGTTCGTGGGCGACCCCGGTCAGCTGGACCCGTTCGCGATCGTCGGCAGCGAGCAGTGGGCGGGCCTGTCGTACGACCCCTCGGCGTCGGCGGTGTCCACCCTCCTCGCCCACAACCCGGCCCTCCCCCAGCACCGCCTCCCGGTCTCCTGGCGGCTGCCCGCCTCCGCGGCCCCGCTGGTCTCGGACGCGTTCTACCCGTACACCCCCTTCCGCAGCGGCACCGGTCACGGCGACCGCCGGCTGACCTTCGCCGTCCCCTGTGACGGCTCCGGCCCGGACCGGGTGATCGACGAGGCCGCGGAGTCCGGCTGGGGCCTGCTGGAGCTGCCCGCCCGGCACACCCCGCGCACGGACCCGGAGGCGGTGCGCGCGGTCGCGACGGTCGTCCGGCGCCTGCTCGACCGGGGCGGCGCGGCCCTCTCCGAGCGCTCCCCCGTCCCCGCTCCCCTCACCGCCGACCGCGTCGCCGTCGGCACCGCCCACCGGGACCAGGCGGCCGCGGTCCGGGCGGCGCTGACCGAGCTGGGTGTCCCGGACGTCACGGTGGACACGGCCAACCGCCTCCAGGGCAGGGAGTACGACGTCACGGTCGTCCTGCACCCGCTCTCCGGCCGCCCCGACGCCACCGCCTTCCACCTGGAGACCGGCCGCCTCTGCGTGCTGGCCTCCCGCCACCGCCACGCCTGCATCGTGGTCTGCCGCGCGGGCGTCACCGACCTCCTGGACGACTACCCCTCCACGGAACCGGTCCAGCTGGGCACGCTGGTGAAATTCCCGGACGGCTGGGAGGCGAACCATGCGGTGCTGGCGCATCTGGGAGAACACCGTGTGGCCTGGCGGCCGTGACCACCCCACCAGCACCCGCCGGGCAGCCGACCGACTCCGCACCGCCCACCCCGCCGGACGGAGTCCGGCACGCCGCCGGAGGCGGCCGAGGGCTACAGCCCCGGACGGCTGGGAGGCGAACCATGCGGTGCTGGCGCATTTGGCGGAGCACAGGGTGAGTTGGCGGCCGTGATGACCGGAGGGGAAGACGGGGGTGGACGTATGTACGCGTACCGAGTGCGCGCACATCGGCGCAGTGCTGTCGTGTTGTGGGTCGGTGGGCGCGGGGACGAGGGTGACCGGGTGCTGGCGGACCAGGGACGCGTGCCGGTGTTCGTGACCGTGCGGCAGGCGCGGGTGTATGCGCGGCGGCGGGGGTGGGGGGCGGTCGCCGGTGGGGGCGGTGTGCTGGAGCTGGGCCGGGTGCAGCGGTGGCTGGCGGATCCGGGGCGGCGGAGGATGCCGTCCGGCGCGGTGCTGGAGGCGTGGAACTTCGTCGAGGATCTGGGGCGGGGGCTCGGGGAGGGCCACGCGTTGCCCCGGCAGGGGGCGGTGCACGGCAGGGCGTACGAGCGGCTCTTCGAGGGGGAGGGTGCCGTGTGGGCGGCCGACGAGGAGCGCGCCGCACGGGAGCTGGTCGCGGCCGGGGTGGAGCTGTGGGAGTCGTGTCCGGTGAGGATGAATCCTCCGTCGTGACCGCCCCTTGCGCGGGCGCGGGACAATGGACGGTGGCCCGCCCGCAGGCGGTGCCGAGCGGACCGTACGAGGAGGAGATGGAGACATGGCGGAGCCCACGCCGCGTCGGAACGAACCGCGGCTACGCCCCGCGCCCCTGATCTTCGAGCCCGCGGAGGCGGCCGCCGACCCCGAGCACTTCTTCGACCTGGAGTCGATCGAGGATCCGCGCGCCCTGCTGGCCCGGGCGACCGAGCTGACGCAGGCGTTCCGGGCGGCCGCCGACCGTGCCGTGGAGTTCCAGGCCATCGCGGCGGCCCAGCTCGCCGACCCGCGCCGGTTCGACCGGCTGACCACGGCGGACATCGCCGATCGGGCGGAGTGGACCGAGGACTACGCGAAGAAGATGGTCGAGTTCGGGCGGGATCTGCTGCGGGGCAACGGGGAGGGGCGCGCCTCCGCCGATCCGGTGTAGCAGAGAGCCGGTACAGCCCGTCGTAGACCGGCCCGTGGCATATGCCGGGCGGGCAAGATACTCCTCCCCTCGCCGCCCTGTCCCCGTTTTCTGCAACTCAGGGAAACCGCGCGCTCACCGCCGGTACATATGGGTGCCATGAGCAGTGCACCGAACGTCACCTCTGTCACCTGCGACGGCGTGGCCTGGCTCGCCTCGGCAGGAACGTATCCCCGTAGCACGCTGGCCCTGTGGGCGGAGCGCCCGGACGCGCCGGTCGTGCTGCCCTGCGGCACCGCCTTCGACGTGGTGAGCGCGCCTGCGGTCTTCGGCCGCCGGATGGTGGACCAGCTGTGGGGCGAGGGGCCGGGTTCCGGGCCGGTCGCGGTGTTCCGGGGCCGCATGCTGCTGTTCGCCGCCCCCGGTACGGCCCAGCGGCTGCCCTCGCTGCTGCGCTGGGAGGAGTGGGGGTCGGGCCAGCGTACGGAGGCGGTGCCGGCGCTGCTGTGCCACGGCAGCGGGGACGCGGTGACCGTCCCGGCGCCGGCGGCCGGCTCCGAGGAAGCCGCCGGCGGCTGCCGCTGGGTGGTCGCCCCGGACACCCGGCATCCCTGGCTGCCCGGGCCCGAGGTGCTCCTGTGGGCCGCCGTGCGGGCCGCCCGGGCGGCGGTGCGGATATCGATTTTTCCTCCCGCCGACCAGGATGCTAAGGTCTACGACGTCAGCAGGCGCCGCTAGCTCAGTTGGTTAGAGCAGCTGACTCTTAATCAGCGGGTCCGGGGTTCGAGTCCCTGGCGGCGCACAGACGGGAAACGGCGGGTCCGGTTCGAAAGAATCCGGCCCGCCGTTTTCGTATACAGCCACAGTCACCTGCTCAGCCGTCACCCGTCCCCGGGGTGATCTTCACCGTCCAGGCGCCCGACGCCGTCCTTCCCTCCACCTCCACCTTCACGCCCTCGCCGGGCACGGTGAAGCTCTCGCCGAGGGCGACCGGGGCGTCGGCCAGGGGCGGGTAGACCGAGTTCTCCCAGCAGGCCTCGGTGTGCGGGTGGGCGTCCACCACCTGGACCGGGCCGTCGCCGGACTCGGCGCCGCTGTGGATGCGGTAGACGAGGACGCCCTGGCGGCAGGCGGCGCGGTCGTTCCCGGCGGTGCTGCGGGCCTCGAAGCCGAGCGCGCTGTCCGGGCCGGTGCGGACGACGGCCAGCTTCACGCCGTCGCCGAGGCCGAAGGCGGGCGCGCCGCCCGCGTCCTGCACCGGGACGCCCGGGCCGGCGGCGAGCGGCTCCAGGGTGAGCCGGGTGGGCGCGGTCCCGCGCACGCACAGCACCTGGCGCGGATCCAGCCAGCCGAGCTTCCACTTGTGCCAGGCGAACAGGTCCGGCGAGAGGCCGAACTGGCTGCCCATCAAATCCCAGTCCCCCACATAGGTGTCCCAGTCGCCCTTGCCGTCGACCGGGCGGTGGTAGAGGTCGGGCAGGTCGAAGACATGGCCGGTCTCATGGGCGAGCACGAGGCGGTCCGGCGGGTGCTTCTCGAAGACCGTGACGACCCGGCGGACGTCCGCGCCGTCCACGTGCATGGGCGTGTCCAGGTTGACGACCTTCGTGGCGTCCGAGTCGACTCCGGGGGCGTCCGGGTCGGCGACGAAGTACACGACCGGGTACCGCGAGAAGTCGACCTCCCTGTCGGCCACGGCGAACGCGTCCCGCAGATAGGCGGCGCGGCTCTCGGCGCTCCAGTCCCGCCGTATGGCGTACGCGGTCGACGGGCGCGGCATGCGCAGCCAGTGGTTCAGCGCGTGCGGGTGCAGGGTGAACCTGCCGTAGGAGGCCCGCCGGAAGAAGTTGCTGGTGGCCGGGAAGTGGTCGGCGGTCAGCTCGGCGGGGGTGGTGCGCGGGGTCGCGTCCGGGAAGGACAGGAACACCAGGACGGCGTCCAGTGGCCTGGTCGGGCGGGTGTAGCCGGGGCTCCAGGTGTCCAGGCCCTCCGAGTGGTGGGCGTCGGTGCGGTGCAGGGCGCACGGGGCCGGCGAGAAGGGCTCGGCGACCGACGGGCCGGTGAGGATCGAGGTCGCGGCGAGCGCCGACATCGTGGTGCACACGGCGGCGGTGCTGCGCAGCTTGGGCACGGACTTGACCTCCGGGTGCGGTTCACGGCATCGGAATCCCGCATCCAGATTGCTGGTGTTTGACGCGTTGTGCCCTGTTTGCCTGCACCAGAAGGGTGAGCGCGGTACGCGCACGCCCCGGCGCACTCCGGCGACCGACACCCCGAAACACTCACGGAACGTCACAACCGGTCGGGGGCTTGAAGAAGCTGTCCAGGTGCGGGCAGAAACGATCTGTCAGAACCTGTGTCCGATCCGGGAGACTGGACAGTGGCTGGAAGGGCCCCGGGACAGCCTCTATGATCGGCACACTTTCCGGCCCTGCCAGGCAAAGACAGGCACGGAAATGCACGGACAGGCACGGACAGAGATCGAGTGCACTGCGGGAGCGAGCGGTGAGCGCAACGTCCGAAGGGCCGACGCCCGCGGCAGACCTCGACCGGTCAGCCGTCACAGTAATTACAGACAGTGATCACAGCACCTATCACCGTGTCTTCGCGGCCGCCCCGCTGTCCATGGCCGTGGTCGACACCGAGGGACTCGTCGTCAGCGCCAACTCCGCACTCGGCGAACTGCTCGGCGCCGACCCGGAGGCGCTCCCCGGACGGCCCGCCGCCGATCTGGTGGACCTGGCCTCGGACACCCGCACCTGGCACGCCTACCGCGAGGTGCTGCGCGGCAGGCAGGCGAGGCTGCGCTGCACCCGCCGGCTGAAACATCCCGACGGGCGCTCGCTGTGGGTCCAGGTCACCGTGGCACCGCTGGCCGAGGGCGAGGGGACCGGCGTCCTGCTCTCGGTCGCCGACATCAGCGGCCGCCGTGAACTCCAGGCCCGACTGCGGCACTTGCAGATGCACGACCCGGTGACCCGGCTGCCCAACCGCACGCTGTTCTTCGAGCGCCTCTCGGCCGCGCTGGAGGCGGAGGCCTACGAGCAGAGCGGCACCGGCCGGATCGGCCTGTGCTATCTGGACCTGGACGGTTTCAAGGCCGTCAACGACACCCTCGGCCACCGCGTCGGCGACCGGCTCCTCGCCGCGGTGGCCGAACGCCTGACCAGGGTCGCCGACGAGGCCGGTTACGCCCGCGCCGCGACCCCCCTCGTGGCCCGGCTCGGCGGCGACGAGTTCGCGCTGCTGGTCGAGGACTCCACCGGCACCGAACAGCTCGCCGACCTCGCCGAGTCGGCGCTCAAGGCCCTGGAGGAGCCGTTCGACCTGGCGGGCCAGCGGCTGTCGCTGACCGCCTCGATCGGGGTCGTGGAACGCCATGCGGCCGGTACGACCGCCACCGGGCTGATGCAGGCCGCGGACACCACGCTGTACTGGGCGAAGGCCGACGGCAAGGGCCGCTGGACCCTGTTCGACCCCGAGCGCAACGCGCACCGGATGACCCGTCAGGCCCTCTCCTCCTCGCTGCGCCCCGCCATCGAGCGGGGGGAATTCGCCCTGGAGTACCAGCCGTTGGTGGGCATGGGGGACGGACGCCTGTCCGGGGTCGAGGCGCTGGTGCGCTGGCACCATCCGCAGTTCGGCACCCTCACGCCGAATCGGTTCATCGGACTGGCCGAGGAGGACGGCTCGATCGTGCAGCTGGGCCGCTGGGCGCTGGCCACCGCGTGCCGGCAGGCCCGCCGCTGGCAGCTGGACCGCCCCGGTGAGCCGCCCATCTTCGTCAGCGTCAACGTGGCCGTACGGCAGGTGTGGGACTCCGACCTGGTGGCGGACGTGGCCGAGGTGCTCGCCGAGACGGGCCTCGCCCCGCATCTGCTCCAGCTGGAGCTGACCGAGTCGGCGGTGATGGGCTCCGCGGGCCGCCCGCTCCAGGCGCTCCAGGCACTCAGCGACATGGGCGTGCGGATCGCCATCGACGACTTCGGCACCGGCTACTCCAACCTGGCCTACCTCAGCCGGCTCCCGGTCTCCGTGCTGAAGCTGGACGGCTCCTTCGTCCGCGGCTTCCAGTACGAGGCCGAAGCCGCCGGCAAGGCCCCGGCGATCGCCCCCAACCCGGCCGACGAGGTCATCGTGGAGGCGATGATCCAGCTGGCCCACCGGCTCGGCCTGACGGTCACCGCCGAGTGCGTGGAGACCTCCGCGCAGGCCACCCGGCTGCGCCGGATCGGCTGCGACACCGGCCAGGGCTGGCTGTACTCCCGTCCGGTGCCGCCGGATCGTATCTCCGAACTGCTGGGCACCGGGGCCTGCGCGGCGGGCCAGCAGTAGCGCTACCGGGTGGGGAAGCCGTAGGCGTCGGCGATCAACTCGTAGGAGCGGACCCGGAGTTCGCCGCGGTGGGCGTGGGTGGTGAGCATCAGCTCGTCGGCACCGGTGCGCTTCTGGAGGTCGTCCAGGCCGGAGCGGACCTGGTCGGCGGTGCCGGAGACCACGGTGGCGGTCCAGGAGGCGATGAAGTCCTCCTCAGCGGCGCCCAGTTCCAGCTTCTCGACCTCCTCCGGCACCGGGAAGAGGCCGGGGCGCCCGGTGCGCAGCCGGAGCATGTTCAGGCCCATCGCCCGGGTCTGCCGGCGGGCCTCCCGCTCCTCGTCCGTGGCGAGCGCGGCGACCCCGATGAGCGCGTACGGCGCGTCCAGCACGGCGGACGGCCGGAAGGTCTCGCGGTACAGGTCGAGGGCGGGGACGGTGTTCTGCGAAGAGAAGTGGTGGGCGAAGGCGAAGGGCAGGCCGAGCAGGCCGGCCAGCCGGGCGCTGTAGCCGGAGGAGCCGAGCAGCCAGATCGGCGGGCGGTGCGCGGACTGCACCCCGCCGGGGGTGGTGCCCTGCACCGGGCCGGGTACGGCGTGGATCCGGCGGTAGGGATGCCCGTCGGGGAAGTCGTCGTCCAGGAAGCGGGTGAGTTCCGCCAGCTGTTGCGGGAAGTCGTCGGCGCCCTCGTTCAGGGTGTCGGTGCGGCGCAGCGCGGCGGCCGTCGCCCCGTCGGTGCCCGGTGCCCGCCCGAGCCCCAGGTCGATCCGGCCCGGCGCCATCGCCTCCAGGGTGCCGAACTGCTCCGCGATCACCAGCGGGGCGTGGTTGGGCAGCATGACGCCGCCCGAGCCGAGCCGGATGCGCTCGGTGTGGGCGGCGAGGTGGGCGAGGATCACGGCGGGCGAGGAGGAGGCGACCCCGGGCATCGAGTGGTGCTCGGCGATCCAGTACCGGGTGAAGCCCCGGGACTCGGTGAGCCGGGACAGCTCGACGCTGGTGCGCAGGGCGTCGGTGGCGGTGCGGCCCGCGCCGACGGTCACCAGGTCCAGCACGGACAGGGGGACGGGGGCGCTGCCGTGCGCCGTACCCCGGATCTCGTCTGCCGCGTCTGCCTCGACTGCCTCGTTCGCCGCCACGGTGTGCGCCTCCTGTGTGTGCCCTGGCTGTCCTGCCGAAGCGCACCAACAGGAGACAGTCCCCGCTTATTCCGCGGCCCGTACCAGGGTCTCCGGGTCCTCCGTCGCCGCCACCCCCGCCTCGTACAGTGCGTGGGCCGTGCGCAGGACCAGGTCGTCGCGGTGGCGGGCGGCGACGAGCTGGAGGCCGACCGGGAGGCCGGCCTCGTCCGTGCCGACCGGGACGGTGGCGGCGGGCTGCTGGGTGAGGTTGAAGGGGTAGGTGAACGGGGTCCAGCCGGTCCAGCGGTGGGACGGCGCGCCGGGCGGCACCTCCACGCCCGCTTCGAAGGCCGTCAGCGGCAGGGTGGGGGTGACCAGCAGGTCGTACGTCTCGTGGAAGCGGCCCATCCGGCGGCCGAGGTGCATCCGGACGTCCACCGCGGCCAGATAGTCCAGCGCGCTGTACCGGGCGCCCTGGGCGCAGATCTCCCGCAGGCCGGGGTCCAGCAGCTGCCGGCCGCGCGGGGAGAGGCGCTGGGTGAGCCGGGCCGCGCCGCTGAACCACAGGGTGTGGAAGGCCTCCACCGGGTCGCTGACGTCGGGGTCGGTCTCCTCGACGTACGCGCCGAGGTCCGCCAGCCGGGCCACCGCCCGCCGCACCGCCGCGGCGACCCCCGGCCGGACCGCCACCTGCCCGCCCAGGGTCGGCGAGTACGCCACGCGCAGCCCGTGCACACCGCCGTGCAGGGCCTCGGTGAAGGGGCCCGGCGTGGGCGGCAGCGCCGACCAGTCGCGGGCGTCGGGAGCCGAGACGACGTCCAGCAGCAGGGCCGCGTCGGCGGCGTCCCGGGTCATCGGGCCGGCGTGGGACAGGGTGCCGTACGCGCTCGGCGGATACAGCGGCACCCTGCCGTACGTCGGTTTCAGCCCGAAGATGCCGCAGAAGGCCGCCGGGATGCGGATGCTGCCGCCGCCGTCCGTGCCCAGCGACAGCGGGCCCGCGCCGAGCGCCACGGCCGCCGCGCTGCCGCCGCTGGAGCCGCCCGCGGTGCGCCCGGGGTCGTACGGGTTGCGGGTCACGCCGGTGAGCGGCGAGTCCGTGACGCCCTTCCAGCCGTGCTCGGGGGTGGTGGTCTTGCCCAGGAAGACCGCGCCGTGCTCGCGCAGCCGGGCGACGGAGGGCGCGTCCTCGTCCCACCGGCCCTGCTCGGAGACGGTCCGGGAGCCGCGCAGGGTGGGATGGCCGCGCAGCAGCAGGATGTCCTTGACCGTCACCGGCACCCCGTCCAGCAGCCCGCACGGCTCGCCGCGCCGCCAGCGCTCCGCCGACTCCCGGGCCCGGGCCAGCGCGTCCTCCTCGGTGAGCCGCACGAACGCGTTCACCTCCGGCTGGATCCGCCGGGCGCGTTCCAGCGCCTGTTCGGTCGCCTCCACGGGAGAGAACTCGCCCTTGCGGTAGCCGTCGAGGAGCCGGCCTGCGGTCAGGTCGGTGAGCTGCATGCACCCTCCAAGGGGTCAGTGACCGGGCACGTAACCACGTTGTTTGTCGACGACGTTCAGCAGGGGTCTGCCCATCGCCCACCGCTCGTACAACTCCACGAACTGCTCCCCCAGTTCGTCCCGCCAGCCGACCGTGTCCCCGCTCATGTGCGGGGAGACGATCAGATCGGGCAGCTCCCACAGCGGGCTGTCCGCGGGCAGCGGCTCGGCGGCGAACACGTCCAGCGCGGCGCCCGCGATCCAGCGGTGGGTCAGGGCCCGGACGAGCGCGTCCTCGTCCACGAGCCCGCCCCGGCCGACGTTGACGAAGAACGCCGAGGGCTGCATCACGCCGAAGCGGTGGGCGTCGAACATGCGGTACGTCTGCTCGGTCAGCGGGGCCGCGGCGATCACCCAGTCCGCGCGCGCGATCAGCCGGTCCAGGTCGGCCGGGCCGTGGATGCCGGTCCGCGGCACCCGTCCGACCAGTGCCGTCGTCACACCGAGCGCCTTCAGGGTGCGGACGATCGCCCGGCCGATCGGGCCCGAACCGACCACGCACGCGCGCGTGCCCGCCACCCGGCGTCCCTCCCGGTGCCGCCAGACCCGCTCCCGCTGGTGCTCCAGGGTGCGCGGCAGATCCTTGGCGACGGCCAGCACCAGGGCCGCCACGTACTCGGCGATCGGCTGGTCGAAGATCCCGCGCGCGTTGGTCACGACCGTGTCGGAGGCGGCCAGCTCGGGGCAGAGCAGATGGTCCACGCCCGCGCTCGCCGTGTGCACCCAGCGCGGCCGGGGGCCCTCGCCCGGCCAGGCCTCACGCACCGCGTGCGAGGTGAAGTCCCAGACCAGCAGGACGTCCGCCGTCGGCAGCCGGTCGGCCAGCCCCGCGGCGTCCGTGCGGACGATCCGGGCGCGGCCGGTGAGCCGGCCGAGCCGCGGCGGCGGGTCGGCGTCCAGGACGAGGACGGTGGGAAGGGGCGGGGGCGGGGACGTCAACATGCGGGGCTGCTCCCGGCGGCTGCCGAACTGACCTGCTGGGTCCACCTGCGCTGAGAGGGGCGGATGGACCACGCTCGCACCCGAACCTACCGTCGTCAACACGGTCGTCCCCGACATCCGTTGCCCGCGCGCCGCCCGCTGAAAGTGCCGCCAGTTCGGCCAACCAGGTCACGATGTGGGCGGCGCTGCGCCGACTGGGTACCCGAGCCGTGGGGCCCTGTCGGGCGCTGCCGGACGAGGCGGCGCGTGACCGGCCCGGCTTGCGGGAACACACGCCGGAAGAGACGCAGGAAGGCTGGACATGACCGCACTCGGACTCCTCTACCCGGGCCACTCCGCCGAGGACGACTATCCACGCATCGAGCAGCTTCTGGGCAGCGACATCCGGGTGGATCTGGTGCACACCGACGTCGGCGAGGACGCGCACCGGGTGGACGCGCTGCGCGAGCTGGGCTCCGCCGAGCGGCTCGCGGCGGGCATGGAGCAGCTGCGGCTGACCGGCGCCGAGACGGTGGTGTGGGCGTGCACCAGCGGCGGCTTCGTGCACGGCTGGGAGGGCGCCCAGGACCAGGTGCGGCAGCTGGCCATGCTGGCGGGGATGCCCGCCTCCTCGACGGCGTTCGCCTTTGTGCACGCGGCCCGGGAGCTGGGGGTGCGGCGGGTCGCCGTCGGCGCGACCTATCCGCAGGACGTGGCGGAGCTGTTCGCGGAGTTCCTGCGGGCCGGCGGGCTGGAGGTCGTCGCCCTGCGGTCCTCGGGGATCGTCACGGCCGCGGAGGCCGGCACCTGGGGCGAGGAGGACGTGCTGACCTTGGCGCGGGCCGCCGACACCCCGGACGCCCAGGCGGTGCTGCTGCCGGACACCGCGCTGCACACGGCCGCGCATCTGTCGCTGCTGGAGAAGTCCCTGTCCAAGCCGGTGCTCACGGCGAACCAGGTGACGGTGTGGGAGGGCCTGCGGCTCGCCGACCGGCGGGTGAACGCCCCGAGGCTGGGGGCGCTGTTCACCCGGGAGCCGATCGTGCAGGTCTGACCGGCGCGGCGGCCGGAGAAATCCAGGGCGCATAGGGCGCGTTCGCCTGGGTAGCCGCGCCGCCATGGCTCGACCACTTGGGAACGACGTATCCACATTCCGGAAAGCGAGACACAGCAGGCGGGCGGTGCTCGCGGGCGTGGCCGCCCTCGGCGCGCTGGGTGCCGCGGGCTGCACACGGGTGGCGGCCCAGTCCGGCAAGCCCGGCGGGGACCTGCTGGAACGGCTCCGCGCCCAGGGTGTCGTACGACTCGGGATCGCCGGTGAGATCCCCTTCGGGTACATCGGCAAGGACGGACGGCTGACCGGTGAGGCGCCCGAGCTGGCCAGGGTGATCTTCCAGCGTCTGGGAGTCGGCCGGGTGCAGCCGGTGCCGACCGAGTTCGGGTCGCTGATCCCTGGCCTGAAATCGCAGCAGTTCGACGTCGTGGCGGCCGGGATGTACGTCAACCCCGAGCGGTGCGAGCAGGTGATCTTCGCCGACCCGGACTACCAGATGCTGGACTCCTTCATCGTGCGCAAGGGCAATCCGAAGGGGCTGCACTCCTACCGGGACGTCGTCGAGAAGAAGGCGCGGCTCGCCACCGGCACCGGGTACGCCGAGATCCAGTACGCCGTCGAGGCCGGGTACCCGGAGGCCGACATCCTCATCGTCCCGGACCAGGTGGCCGGGCTGAACGCCGTGGAGGCCGGGCGGGTCGACGTGTTCGCCGGTACGGCGCTCACCACCCGCGAGGTGGTGAAGAAGTCGGCCAAGGCCGAGGCGACCCGGCCCTTCGCGCCGCTCGTCAAGGGCAAGCCGCATGTCGACGGCGGGGCGTTCGCGTTCCGGTCCGGCGAGACGCGGCTGCGGGACGCCTTCAACGCCGAGCTGCACAGGATGAAGCGGAGCGGGGAGCTGTTCCGGGTCCTGCGGCCCTTCGGGTTCACCGAGGCCGAGATGACGGACCTGACCGCGAAGGAGCTGTGCGGCGGATGACCCCGGGGCTGTGGGAACTGGTACTGAACGGCGTCTGGGCCACCCTCCAGCTGCTGGTGTTCAGCGCGCTGCTGGCCGCCGCGGTGTCCTTCGTGGTGGGCATCGCGCGGACGCACCGGCTGTGGATCGTGCGCTTCGTCGCGGGCTGCTACACGGAGGTGTTCCGCGGCACCTCCGCGCTGGTGATGATCTTCTGGGTGTACTTCGTGCTGCCGCTCGCCTTCGGCTGGCAGCTGGTGCCGATGTGGGCGGGCACGCTGGCGCTCGGCATGACGTACGGCGCGTACGGCGCGGAGATCGTGCGCGGTGCGCTGAACGCGGTGGACCCGGCGCAGCGGGAGGGCGGGATCGCGCTCAGCTTCACCCCGGCGCAGCGGCTCCGGCTGATCGTGCTGCCGCAGGCCGTGCCGGAGATGATCCCCTCCTTCTGCAATCTGCTGGTCGAGCTGCTCAAGGGCACCGCCCTGGTGTCGGTCATGGGCATGGGCGATCTGACGTTCAGCGCCGACCTGGTGCGGCTCGCGCTTCAGCAGAGCGCGGAGATCTACACCTATGTGCTGCTGATCTACTTCGCGATCGCCTTCGTGCTGACGCGGCTGATGCGGGCGCTGGAGAAGCGGCTGAAGGCCGGGGTCGGCAAGGAGGCCGGTACCGAGCGGGCGGCGCGTGCGCTGAAGCGGGCGCAGACGACCGGTGTGGGCGGTGGTGTGGCATGACGTGGGACTGGAACGCGGTGAGCGGGTTCCTGCCGGACTTCTGGCGGGGGCTCCGGGTGACCCTGGAGGCCGTGGCCCTCGGCTCGCTGCTGTCCTTCGGGCTCGGCCTGGTGTGGACGCTGCTGATGCGGGCGCCGTCCCGGTGGCTGCGCTGGCCGGTCGGGGCGGTCACGGAGTTCGTGCGCAACACCCCGCTGCTGGTGCAGCTGTTCTTCCTCTTCTATGTGCTGCCGGAGTGGGGGCTGACCTTCTCCGCCCTGTCCACCGGTGTCTTCGCGATCGGGCTGCACTACTCGACGTACACCATGCAGGTCTACCGGGCCGGTATCGAGGCGGTGCCCGTCGGCCAGTGGGAGGCGGCCACCGCGCTGAACCTGCCCCGGCGGCGGACCTGGACCGCGGTGATCCTGCCGCAGGCGATCCGCCGGGTGATTCCGGCGCTCGGCAACTACGTGATCTCCATGCTCAAGGACACGCCCATGCTGATGGTGATCACCGTGCCGGAGATGCTGGGCCGCGCGCGGCTGTACTCCCAGCAGCACTTCCAGTTCACCGAGCCGCTGACCGTGATCGGCGTGGCCTTCATCCTCATTTCCTATCTGGCCTCCCTGCTGTTGCGAGCCCTGGAGCGACGCCTTGTCCGTTGAGACCCGTACGAAGCCGTCCGCCACCGAAGTCCCGTCCGCGGAGCTGATCCGGCTGGAGCATGTCACCAAGCGCTTCGGGACCCACACCGTCCTCGACGACCTGGACTTCTCCGTCCGGGCCGGCCGGCACGTCACGCTGATCGGGCCGTCCGGCTCGGGCAAGACCACCATCCTCAGACTGCTGATGACGCTCACCCGGCCGGACGAGGGCACGATCACGGTCGACGGGGAGCGGCTGTTCCCGGCGCCGGAGAAGCAGGTCCGGGAGGTACGGAAGAAGATCGGGATGGTGTTCCAGCAGTTCAACCTCTTCCCGAACATGTCGGTGCTGCGGAACATCACCGAGGCGCCGGTGCAGGTCCTCGGCCTGTCCCGGGACGAGGCCGAGGCGCGGGCCCGGGAGCTGCTGGACCTGGTGGGGCTCGCCGACAAGTGCGACGCCCGGCCGACCCGGCTCTCCGGCGGGCAGCAGCAGCGGGTGGCGATCGCCCGGGCGCTGGCGATGCGGCCGCGGGTACTGCTGCTGGACGAGGTGACCTCCGCGCTCGACCCGGAGCTGGTCGCGGGCGTCCTGGACCTGCTCAGGGACATCGCCCGCAGCACGGACATCACCATGCTGTGCGTGACCCACGAGATGGGTTTCGCCCGGGACATCTCCGACCAGGTGCTGATGTTCGACTCCGGCCGGATCATCGAGGCGGGGTCACCGGAGAAGATCTTCACCGATCCGGAGCAGGACCGTACCCGGGAATTCCTCGGGGCCATGCTGTGAACGTCCGAGGTCCGGCCACTGGGGCATGACATCGGCATATGCCAGAGGGTTCCCGTCGCAGTTGGGGGGCGGGCGAAGGCGAACGAATCTCGCCAACGCCCTCTCCCCCGGCCCGGTTTGACAGCTATCGTGGAGTCCATCCGCCGACCGGGATCGCGGCCGAGGGGGGACCGACATGAGAATCGAGCCGACCGCCCCGTACCACTCCGCCCAGGACGCCCTGCGCGTCCTGGAGACCGTCGCGCGCCACGGTGCCGGCATCACCGACACCGAGCTGGCCCGGCACACCGGCCTCGGCACCGAGCGGCTCACCGCGCTGCTGCGCATGCTGCGCCGCGAGGGCTATGTCACCCAGATCACCGACGGCGCCTATGTCACCGGCGACACCCTGCGCCGCCTCACCTCGGCGCACGACCGCGAGCGGGCGCTGCGCGAGAAGCTCCAGCACACCCTGGACCGGCTGCGGGACTCGGTGGGCGCCGCCGTCTACATCAGCCGGTACGTCGACGGCGAGGTCAAGGTCACCCAGTACGCCGCCGGACCCGCCACCCCGGCGGTCAACGAGTGGGTCGACTTCCGCTGCTCCGCGCATGCCACGGCCGTCGGCAAGAGCCTGCTGACCCAGCTGGACCACAACGCACGCCGCGACCATCTCTCCCGGTACAAGATGGCCCGCCTCACCTCGCGCACCATCACCAGCGACAAGCTGCTGCTGTCCCGTCTGGAGTCCCAGCCGCCGACGGTGCCGGTCCTCGACCTCCAGGAGTACGCGGTCGGCACGGTCTGCGCGGCGGTGCCGATCACGGCCGGCGCGTCCGTGGGCTGCCTGGCGCTCTCGCTGCCGGTGGAGCACGCGCACCGGCTGAAGCGGGCCGCGGAGACGCTGAACCGCGGCGCGACCCCGGTCCTGCTCTCACTGACCCTCTAGCCCTCCCCGGCCGACCTCAGGGTGGTCACGAGCACCCCTCGGGACCAGGTAGTATTTTCTTTGTCGCCGGCCGCGGGAAGGAAAAATCCGCGGAAGGCGGGAGTCATGCGCCGCTAGCTCAGTTGGTTAGAGCAGCTGACTCTTAATCAGCGGGTCCGGGGTTCGAGTCCCTGGCGGCGCACCTGAACGAAGGGTCCCTTGCGAAAGCGAGGGGCCCTTCGGCGTTCCCGGGCTCCGGTCGGGGCGGTCACGGCATCAGGCCGTCGAACTCCGAGAACATCGCGTGGGCCGTGACCATGAACGCGACGCAGAAGGCGATGCCGATGCCGAAGAAGGCCAGCGTGAAGGCGGTGCCGGCGGCGAGCTTGCCGGGGGCCGGCGGGAGGGCGGTGGCCTGCTCGGGGCGGTCGGGGAGGTAGCGCACGGTGACGATGTCGCCCTCCACGACGGTGGCCGGGCCGTTCGGCTCCTCGAAGCGGACGGCGCGGCCCTCGCGGGTGGTGAACTCGTAGACGTGGTGCAGGGTCGTGCGCACGGCGGTGTCGTCGCCGCCGCCGCTGGTCTTCGTGTACATCCGCAGGCAGCGGCCCTCGGCGGTCAGCCCGTGCGACCACGCCCGGCCGATCCGCCGGGCGCGGCCGAGCAGCGTGTACGCGGCGGCACCCAGCCCGATGATCATGAGGCTGGGTATGGCGTAGAAGAAGAGTTCCATGAGATTCCCCCGGGGTCCGGTGCGCCGGTCCCGAACGATCGGCGTGGCCGGAACCTATCCGCCGCGCCGGGCAGGGGACCTCAGGGGAAGCTCAGTTTCCGAGCCGTGACGGGGCAGGGCTCAGAACGTGACGTCCGAGCAGGCGTAGAACGCGTTGCCGGTGTCGGCGATCGTCCAGACCGCGAGGATCACATGGTGGCCGGTGAGGCCGGTGGGCAGGGTGCCGCTGTGGGTGAGCGTGGCCGGCGGACGCTGGCCGTTGTAGGGGACGGTGAGGAAGGGGGTGAGGTTGAGGTCCGAGCGGGACAGCGGGTGGTTCTGGTTCCAGCCCGGCTTGGTCACGTAGTACGTGAAGTCCGTCGTGGCGTGCATGGCGGTGAACTGCCAGCGGAAGGTGTACGACTGGCCGCCCGTCACCCTGGTGGTGGGCCAGGGGGCGCCGGACGGGGTGGTGGGCGAACTCAGCTCGGCGAAGCGGCTCTGGCCGCCGTTGCAGAGCTGGCCGTCGGCGGGGCCCGCGGCCGGGAAGCCCTTGGGACCCTCGACGCTCTGCGGCTCCCACTGGATGTCGCCGCAGCCGGTCACGGTGCCGTTGGCGCAGAGCTTCTGTCTGCTGATGGGGAGGTCGGTGTAGCCGTGCCCGCTGGCGCCGCCGGTGGAGAGCGCGAAGGCTCCGGCGGTCACCGCGCCCAGCACGATCGCGGACACCTTGGTCTTGGTGCGCATGCTGCCGCTCCTGGTGAACGTGGGGAGTTCAGGGTGGCCGTGCAGGTAGGTCTAGACCAAGCGTCAGAGTAGGGCGGGTAGTTGAACATGTCCATACCAATCGCAGGGCCGGGGCACCGGGGCGCCGCTAGCCCGGCTCCCCCCGGCCCGAGCAGAACGCCACCGTCAGATCGCGGACCAGGACCTTGCGTTCGCAGTCGTCCAGGTCGACCAGGCCGCGCAGGGTCAGCCGGGTCACCGTGTCCTCCACCGAGTCCACCACCGAGTTGAGCATGGCGGCCCGCCGGCGGGCGTCCAGGGCGGCGATCCGGCGGCGCTGCATCGCGGGGGCCACCTCGGGGGCGTACTCCACCCGGAGCGGCAGCACCGAGAACACCTCCACCCCGACCGGCGCGGTCTCCGCCGCCACCAGGCGGGTCAACGCGTCCCCGGCCGCCGCCACCCCGCCCCGGGTACCGCCCGCCGGCTCCACCGGCACCCGGGCCAGCGCCGCCTCCACGCACTCCCGCAGATACGTCTCGTGGTCCTCGATGCCGAACACGGCCCGCGCGGTGTCCCGCACCCGCCACACCACCAGCAGGACCACCCGCAGCGCCATCCCGTCGGGGTCCGCGGCCGGCATCACCTCACTGCGCCAGTGCCGCAGCCGGACATCGACCCGGTGGCGCAGCAGCAGTGGGTTGACCCAGAGCAGGCCGGTGCGCCGGACCGTGCCCCGGTAGCGGCCGAACAGCGCCAGCACCGACGCCCGCCCGGTCCGCACCCGGGCCAGGCCGCCGAAGCCGAACACCCCGAGCGCACCGGCCCCGGCGTACGCCGCCCACTGCGCCGGACCCAGCCCCGCGCCGGTGTACGCGGGCAGCCGCAGCGCCTCCACCGCGAGCGGCGGCAGCGCCCCCGCCCACCAGGACGTGGCCAGGACGCCGGTGAGCCCGCACACCCCGGCCAGCACCCCGGCCGCCCCCGGCAGCACCCGCGCCGGACGCTCGGCCAGCTCCGGGTCGACCTCGGGCAGCGGCCGGCCGCGGACCGGGGCCGGGCGCCGCACCCGGGGCTGCTCGCCGGTGCCCTGCCGACGGCCGACCACGGCGGGCCGCAGCGGCACCCGCACCGGGTCGGATTCGTCCCGGAACAGCAGATGGACGGGGATCTCGGTGGTCGCCTCGTTCTGGATCAGCCGGTTCTGCCGGATGCCCGGGACCGCCGCGCACTCCGGTGGCCCCTCGGATTCGGACGGTGTGGACGAAGTGGTCGTACTCATGCGTGCCTCCAGCCTCCGCGCCAGATGCGTCATGAACAGGAAGAGAGCAGGGGAAACGGCGGCGGCCTACGCGAACAGGCGGCGCCAGGTCTCCGGGCCCGGGCAGCCGTCCGCCGCGCCGCCGCGCCAGCCCTGGGTGCGCTGGAAGGCCTCCACCGCCCTGCGGTAGGTGCCGTCCCAGCGCCGGCCGGGACCGCCGGGGAAGAAACGGCCGAACCCTTTCTCCACCAGCCGCCGGCCCAGCCGGGGGATGTGGTCGTTCTCCGCGCCGGGCAGGAAGAGGTTCCGGCCCGGATACCCCGGAACCCCGTGCGAGGCGGGCCCGGCCGCGCCCGGTGCGATGTCCTTGCCCTGGCCGGTGACCAGCAGGTCCCAGGTGCGCGGACCGGGCAGCCCGTCGGCGTCCGCGCCGGACCAGCCCTGGGCCAGCTGGAACGCCTGGGTGGCCCGCCGGTCCGCCTCGCCCCAGACCGGCCCCGGGCCCTGGGGGTAGTAGCCGGCGCCGCCCCGGGCGGTCAGCAGCCGGCCGAGCAGCGTCACGTACTCGTTGCCGGCCCCGGGGCCGAAGCAGGCGGCCCCCGGGAAGGCCGTCCGGGTCGCGGCGACGACCGGCCGGGCGCCCGCCGCGCCGGGGGTCAGGCCCTTGTAGCGGTAGGGGACATAGGCGTCGGCGTGGCTCCAGTAGGGGTAGGGGGTGATCTGGCGGCGGGTGCGCGGGGGTGTCTGCTCGTAGACCGTGTAGGAGGTGCGGGTGTAGTCCGTCCAGCCGCCGAAGATCACCACATGGGAGCCGCGCTCGGGGTCGGCGGGGTTGTGGCGGAGCAGGATGTCGCCGGGTTGCAGCTCGTCCTTGGTGATCCGCACCCCGTACTGGTCGAGGCTGCCCGTCCACTCGTTGCCGGTCAGCCCCCAGGCCATGGAGACGAAGCCCGAGCAGTCCTGCCGGTAACCGTCGGACCAGTAGTCCTCCATGCTGTACGGCACCTGCGCGGCCACCCAGATCTTGGCCCGGTTGATGATCTCGGCCCGGGTGGTGGCGGGGATCCGTACGGCGGCGGGCCCCGCGGGACGGCCGCCCGGACCGTGCAGCGGGGCCTTGTGCCCCTGGGGGGTGGCGGGCTCGCCGTCCCCGGGGACGTCCGGGCGCTGCACCGCGGGGCGGGCCGCGGTGACGGCGGCGGCCGGCGGGGCCGTGCCGAGGGCGGCGGCCGCGGCGGCCATGACGACGACACCGCAGGCGGCCGCCGGGTGGGCGCCGAGCCTGCCGGGGGTGAGCCGGGGGCTCACCCGGCGCCAGTGGGCACAGCCGGGGCAGTCGCAGTCGCGCTCCGGGTCGACTTCCTCGAACACCGGAGCGATCATGCGATCTGCCTCACATTCGGGGGTGGGGTGTCCGCGAGTGTGCACGTTGATCAGTTTCCCAACTCTCCCCTCCGCCGCCACTTTGACGGTCCGAATGACGGATGAGGCCACCCCCGGGGTGCTCCCGGGCCCGCACGGGTGGTCGGGAGCACCCCGGAAGGTCATGTAGAGTTTTCTCTGTCAGCAGGCGCCGCTAGCTCAGTTGGTTAGAGCAGCTGACTCTTAATCAGCGGGTCCGGGGTTCGAGTCCCTGGCGGCGCACCGACCGGAAAGCCCCTCGCGCAAGCGGGGGGCTTTCTGCATGTCGGAGCCAAGGCCATAAGAGACCACTTCGGCAACATCCGTGCCTGACTGTCCCCCGGTGGCCGTGTTTGAACCGTGAAGAACACCTTTGCCCCTTGCGATCATGTCGAGCAGCGTAGAAACCTGGTTGCTCGACATACCGCCGGGGGGCGGTGGCCGGGGGGCCAGCAACCGGTTGTGGGGGCCGGGCGCGCTTCAGGACTGGACTGACACGCGCCGACGCGCGCGTGTGGGGGGATGACTCATGACGTCGACGCCGCAGGGCGCCCGGCATAGCCACGATCCGTCACAGTACGCACACGAGCGATCACCAGCCGTCCATGGTCACACATCCGGGCCTCGGACGGGGCACACAGGGGCGTTCCGCCGGCTCAGGAACAGCCTGCCCAGATACGACTACGAGCACTACAGCCGGCTCGCGGGCCCGCTCACCCGGCCCGACCCGACCCGGCCCTACACGGTCCGCTACCGCTCGCTGCTCTCCCAGGAACCGCACCGGATACGCGCCGCGCTGATGCTGGGCGCGGCCCCCGTGCTCTCCGTGGTCCTGCTGGTCTGGCTGCTCCAGCCGGCGCACTGGACCGAACGCGACCACCCCGCCCACGACTTCCTGCCGGCCCTCGACACCGTCATGCTCGTCTCGATCGGCCTGATCGAGCTGTTCCGCTGCGTGAACGTGCTGTCCAATGCGCACGCCACCCTCGTCGCCCGCGACCCGGTCCCGGTCGTCCCCGAGACCGGCACCCGGGTCGCCTTCCTCACCACCTTCGTGCCCGGCAAGGAGCCGCTGGAGATGGTGACCCGGACCCTCGAGGCGGCGACGCGGCTGCGCCACCGGGGGCTGCTGCACGTCTGGCTGCTGGACGAGGGCGACGACCCGAAGGTGCGGGACGTCTGCGCCCGCCTCGGCGTGCACCACTTCACCCGCAAGGGCGTCGAACGCTGGAACCGGCCCACCGGCCCGCACCGCGCCCGGACCAAGCACGGCAACTACAACGCCTGGCTGGAGGCGCACGGCGACGCCTACGACTACTTCGCCTCCGTCGACACCGACCATGTCCCGCTCCCCAACTACCTGGAGCGGATGCTCGGTTACTTCCGCGACCCGGACGTCGGCTTCGTCATCGGCCCGCAGGTGTACGGCAACTACGACACCTTCGTCACCAAGGCCGCCGAGTCCCAGCAGTTCCTCTTCCACGCCCTGATCCAGCGGGCCGGGAACCGCTACGGCGCCCCCATGTTCGTCGGCACCTCCAACGCCGTACGCATCAGCGCCGTCCGACAGATCGGCGGGCTGTACGACTCCATCACCGAGGACATGGCGACGGGCTTCGAGATGCACCGTGCCAGGAACCCGCTGACCGGCCGGAAGTGGCGGTCCGTGTACACCCCGGACGTGCTCGCGGTCGGCGAGGGCCCGGCCGCCTGGACGGACTTCTTCAGCCAGCAGCTGCGCTGGTCCCGGGGGACGTACGAGACCATCCTCACGCAGTACTGGAAGGGCTTCTTCACCCTGCCGCCCGGCAGGCTCTTCAACTACACCATGATGATCGTCTTCTACCCGATGGCGGCCCTCAACTGGATTCTCGCGGCGCTGAGTTGCTCGCTCTTCCTCGGTCTCGGCGCCTCCGGTGTGAACATCGACCCGACGGTGTGGCTGATGCTGTACGGCAACGCCTCCGCGCTCCAGATCGGCCTGTACGTGTGGAACCGGCGGCACAATGTCTCGCCGCACGAACCGGAGGGCTCGGGCGGGGTGGCGGGCATGGTGATGTCCGCCCTCTCCGCGCCGATCTACGCCCGCTCGCTGATGGACGCCGTACTGCGCCGCAGAAGCAGGTTCGTGGTCACGCCCAAGGGCGAGTCGGCCAGCCCCGACACGCTGTTCGGGACCTTCCGGGTGCACTGGTTCTTCATCGCGGTCTTCGGCGGCTCGCTCGTCGCCGGCCTGCTGCTCGGCCACTCCCACCCCGCGATGACCGCCTGGGCGTCCTTCGCCCTGCTGATCACCGCCGCGCCGATGGCCGTGTGGGGGTACACGCTGCGCCGGGAGCGGAAGGCGGCCGCCGTCGCCGCCCGGGAGCCGCAGGACGCCGTGCCGGTGCGGTACGCCTGGGCCGGCCCCGGCGAGGACCACGAGCAGACCGTGCGGATCGCCCTGGGCGGGCTGGGGGGACGTAAGGAATGAAGGACCAGGCCGGTCTGCGCCGCGTGCGCAGGTTCGGGATCGGCACGGTGGTGGTACTCGCGCTGGCCGGGACGAACGGGCCCTGGCTGTACCGCTTCGGCACGGCCCAGTACCACCAGTACGAGATCAACAGACCCGCCTACAAGGCCGCGAACGGCCACTGGGACATCATCGAGTTCCCGCCGGAGTACCGCCAGGACACCATTCACGCGGCGCTGCTGCACACCGGGAAGGTGCTGCTGGTCGCCGGTTCGGGCAACAACCAGGACAACTTCGACCGGAAGAAGTTCGACACCCGGATCTGGGACCCGGTCAAGGGCACGGTCAAGAAGGTGCCCACGCCCAACGACCTGTTCTGCACCGGCCACACGCAGCTCGCCGACGGCAACCTGCTCATCGCGGGCGGCACCAAGCGGTACGAGAAGCTCAAGGGTGACATCAAGAAGGCCGGCGGCGTCATGATCCTCTACAACGAGAACCCCGACAAGCCGATGACCCTGCCCGCGGGCACCCGGTTCACCGGCAGGCGGAACGGCCGGACGTTCGTCTCCCAGGACCCGGTGCTGGTCCCGCGCGCCACCAAGGTCTTCGACAAGGCCGGCACGTGGCTGCGGAACAACCCCGGTTACGGCCGTGTCTATGTCGAGGCGCCGAAGGAGGGCTCCCGGTACCAGACCGGCACCCAGGACAACTACCGGATCCAGGGCCTGACCGGCGTCGACGCGCGCAACACCTACGGCATCGCGCAGAAGCTCGCCCTCGACAAGAAGGACTTCGAGGGGATCAGGGACGCCTACGAGTTCGACCCGGTCGCCGAGCGGTACATCAAGGTCGACCCGATGAACGAGGCCCGCTGGTACCCGACGCTCACCACCCTGTCGGACGGGAGGATCCTCGGTGTGTCCGGCCTCGACGACATCGGGCAGCTGGTGCCGGGCAAGAACGAGGTCTTCGACCCGAGGACGCGGAAGTGGACGTACACGAAGACGGTCCGGCAGTTCCCGACGTATCCCGCGCTGTTCCTGATGCAGAACGGGAAGATCTTCTACTCGGGGTCGAACGCCGGGTACGGGCCGGACGACGTGGGACGTGAGCCGGGTGTGTGGGACGTCGGCACCAACCGGTTCACCCGGCTGCCCGGGCTGAGCGACCCGGACCGGATGGAGACCTCCGGGACGGTGCTGCTGCCTCCGGCGCAGGACGAGCGGTTCCTGGTGATCGGCGGGGGCGGGGTCGGCGAGTCGGCGCTGTCCAGCAGGAAGACCCGGCTGATCGACCTCAAGGCGAAGGACCCGCACTTCGTGGACGGTCCCCGGCTGGAGAAGGGCACCCGGTATCCGCAGTCCTCGATCCTGCCCGACGACACCGTGCTGGTGTCCGGCGGCTCGGAGGACTACCGGGGGCGCGGCGCCTCCGACATCCTCCAGGCCCGGATCTACCACCCGGACAGCAACAGCTTCACCCGGGTCGCCGATCCGCTGGTGGGCCGGAACTACCACTCCGGGTCCATCCTGCTGCCGGACGGGCGGGTGATGTTCTTCGGGTCCGACTCGCTGTACGCGGACAAGGCGAACACCAGGCCGGGGAAGTTCGAGCAGCGGATCGAGATCTACACCCCACCGTATCTGTACCGGGGGTCCCGGCCGACGCTCGGCGGGGGTCCGCAGACGATCGCCCGCGGCGCGTCGGGGACGTTCACGTCGGACCACGCGGCCGGTATCAGGAAGGTGCGGCTGATCCGGCCGAGTGCGTCGACGCATGTGACGGACGTCGACCAGCGGTCCGTCGCGCTGGACTTCAGGACGTCCGGGAACCGGGTCACGGTGACGGTGCCGGGGAACCGGAACCTGGTGCCGTCCGGCTGGTACATGCTGTTCGTGGACGACCAGAGGGGGACGCCGTCGAGGGCGCAGTGGGTGAGGGTGCCGTAGTCACCGAGTATTGCCGGCAAGGGCGAGTGCGTAACTCGCCCACCAGTCCCCCGCCTTCGGGCCGCCCTTGCAGGTGCCGTCCGACTCTCCGGGCCTCTTGACCCACAGGTAGGCGTCCACCAGGGGGTCGCCGGTCCGGGTCGTCGGGGTTTCGCCCAGGGCCCGGCCCGGGGGGTTGCACCAGCGCCTGGCCGGGTCGCCGGTCGTGGCGGGGCCGTTGCCGTTCCTGCTCGTGTCGATGACGAAGTGTTTGCCGCCGACCTCGGCCGAGAGCTGTTTGCCGTAGGCGAGGGAGTCCCGGGTGGAGTAGAAGTTGGCGACGTTCACGGCGAAGCCGTCGGCCCGGTCGATGCCGGCCTGCCGGAGGGCCTGCTGCATCTGGTCGGGGTGGCTCCAGCCGGCGTTGCCCGCGTCCAGGTAGACCCTGGTGTTCTTGAGGGACGTGAGCGTGGTGACCGCGCCCCTGAGGAGGTCGTAACGCTCCTCCCGGAACCGAGCGGGGGTGCAGCCGTCCACCAGGTGGAGTACGGCGTCCGGTTCCAGGACCACCAGGGCGGGGCGGTCCTGGATGCCGCGGGCCACGGCGGCGATCCAGGCGCGGTAGGTGTCGCCGTCGGCGGCGCCGCCCTGCGAGTACTGGCCGCAGTCGCGGTGCGGGATGTTGTAGAGGACGAGCAGGGCGGTGCGGTGTTCGTGGGCGGCGGCCTCGGTGAAGCCGCGCGCCTCCTGCTCGGGGTTCTCCGGGCCGATCCACTCCCCCACCGGCTGCTCGGCGATCTTCCGGATCTGTGCGGCCTCGGCGGTGCGGCCGGCCTTGGCGTAGGCGGCGAGCTGACGGGCCGCGCTGCCGTCGGGGTTGACCCAGAACGGGTCGGCGGCCCGGGGCTGCTGGCGGATCGGGGCGCCCGGGTCGCCCTTTGCGGAGCCGTCCTCGTCCCCGCCGCCGGAGGTGCAGCCGGCGAGCAGCAGTGCCGCCCCCAGCAGCACCGCAGCCGCCCGTGCCCCTGCCGTGGACCGGGCCCCCCTGCTGTCGTCCATGCGTTTCCCCCCTGGGCGCGCTGGCGCACTGGTCTGGCGCCAATCGTGGCATATCCGATCTGTCCCCCACGAGGGCGCACGGGCGGGCGTCAGCGCCTGCCGGTGAGGTAGGCGGAGACGACCACGTTCGCCGTGTAGGCGTGGCTGGTGCGGTCGTAGCTGCCGCCGCAGGTGATCAGGCGGAGTTCGGCGCGGCCGGGCTTGCGGGGGCCGTAGGCGGTGTGCGCGTCGAAGCCGGTGCGCGGCAGGACGCGGACGTCCTCGACGGTGAACTCGGCGACCCTGCCGTCCGCCCGCACCACCCAGACCGCGTCACCGGGGGTGACGGTGCTGAGCCGGTAGAAGACGGCGGGGCGGGTGCGGGTGTCGACATGGCCGACGAGCAGCGCGGGGCCCGGGGCGCCGGGTCCGGGGCCGGCGCCGTACCAGCCGACGACGCCGGCCTGGTCGTACGGCGGTGGGTCGATGGCGCCCCGGGCGTCCAGGCCGCGGGGCACCACGGGCGCCTGGACGCCGAGCCGGGGGATGTCGAGGCGCTGGGGCGGCGCGTCGGGCAGCGGTGCGGCGGCGGGCGGCAGCCGGGCGGGGTCGGCGGGGTGTCCGAGGGTGAGCACATCGCCGGTGGCGGGGCCGTCCGGCGGCCGGCGCTGGGGTACGCCGGTCACCTCGCGGCCCCAGAGCCAGAGCCCGAGCAGCAGGACGGCCCAGGTGAGGACGGTGAGGAGCCGGCCGGTGCCGGTGGTGCGGGCGGCGCGGTCCTCGGTCATGGGGCGGCCGGCACGGTCAGTGGCTGCGGCGGCCGCGTCGGGCGCGCAGGCCCACGGCGAGTGCGGCACCGCCGGCGAGCGCGACGCCGGTCACCGCCTGCCCGGTGCCGGGGCCGGAGGCGCTGGTGGCCACGGTGGCGAAGTGCGCGGTGCCCCCGCCGCCCGCGGGGACCGGGGCGACCGGGGAGGCGGGCGGCCGGGACGCCCCGGACCGGGCGGCGGCCCGGTCCAGAACGCGGATGTGTCCGGTGAGGACGCGGTCGGCGCAGGCCACCTTCACGTCGTACGAGCCCGGCTGCGCGGTGGAGCCGACCCGGGTGTCCCCGGTCAGCGCGGACGGGCCGCCGGTCAGCCGGGCGTCGCTGACGAAGGCGGGCGAGGCCGCGGTGGCCTGCCGCCCGGTGCAGCCGCTGACGCGCAGGGTCACCTCTGCGCCCGGTGCCGGGTCGGCGGGCGTCACCGTGACCGGGTCGCCGTCCGCCGCGTGGGCCGGGGGGCCGAGCGCGGCCGCCCCCACCAGGAGACCGGTACAGAGAGTGAGGCGAATTGAGCCCATCGTGAACCTCCAGACACCAGGAGGTTCCCCCCGGCGGGGCGTCCCCGCATCCTCGGGGCGCCCCGGTTGCTCCGTCCGGGTGAAGCCGAAAGGGCGGTGCGGCCTCAGACCAGGTCGACCAGGTCCGCGATGGAGTCGACGACCTGGGAGGGACGGAAGGGGTAGCGGTCGACGTCGGCCGGCTGGGTGACGCCGGTCAGCACCAGGAAGGTGCGCATCCCGGCCTCCAGGCCCGCGAGGACGTCGGTGTCCATGCGGTCGCCGATCATCGCGGAGGCCTCCGAGTGGGCGCCGATGGCGTTGAGCCCGGCCCGCATCATCAGCGGGTTGGGCTTGCCGACGAAGTACGGCTTCTTGCCGGTCGCGGCGGTGATCAGCGCGGCGACCGAGCCGGTGGCGGGCAGGTCGCCCTCGGTGGACGGGCCCACGTTGTCCGGGTTGGTGGCGATGAACCGGGCGCCGGCGTTGATGAGCCGTACGGCCTTGGTGAGGGCCTCGAAGGAGTAGGTGCGGGTCTCGCCGAGGATCACGAAGTCGGGGTCGTGGTCGGTGAGGATGTAGCCGATGTCGTGCAGCGCGGTGGTGAGGCCGGCCTCGCCGATGACATAGGCGCTGCCGCCGGGCCGCTGGTCGTTCAGGAACTGGGCGGTGGCCAGCGCCGAGGTCCAGATGTTGTCCACCGGCACGTCCAGCCCCATGCGCCGCAGCCGGGCGTGCAGGTCGCGGGCGGTGTAGATGGAGTTGTTGGTGAGCACCAGGAAGGGCCGGCCGGACTCACGCAGCTTCTTCAGGAAGGCGTCGGCGCCGGGAATCGGCACGCCCTCGTGGATGAGGACGCCGTCCATGTCGGTGAGCCACGACTCGATGGGCTTGCGGTCTGCCATGCTGTGCGTCTCCTGGCGTACGACGGTCGAGAAAGGCTGGGGCGCCGGAACCACGGCGTACCGACGCCACCAGCCTAATCAGAGCGGCCTGATCTTGACCCCTGCCGGGCGAAGATCGTCCCGGTGCCCGGCTCAGCGCGCTCCGGCGAGCAGCGCGGGCAGGCCGGCGACGGAGTCGAGGACATGGGTCGCGCCGGCGGCCCGGAACTCCGCGTCCCCGTGGGCGCCGGTACGCACCCCGGCGACCAGGCCCGCGCCCGCCCGTACGCCGCTGAGCACGTCGTACGAGGTGTCCCCGACGACGGCGACCTGCCGCACGTCCTCGGCGGCCTTGGTGCGCAGGAACGCCTCCAGGACCATGTCCGGGTACGGCCGCCCGCGCCCGCCGGCGTCGGCCGGGCACAGGGTGAGCGGGACGAGGTCCCGCCAGCCGAGGGCGTCGAGGAGGGCGTCCTGGGTGACCCGGGCGAAACCGGTGGTCAGGACCACGGTACGGCCGTCGGCGGCCAGCTCCTCGATGGTCTCGCGGGCCCCCGGCACCGGGGCGATCAGACCGCCGGCGACCAGGTCGCCGTACGCCTTCTCGAAGGCGGTGTTGGCGCGCCGGGCGCGGTCCTCGTCGCCGAACAGGTGCCGGAAGACGGAGATCTTGGACTCGCCCATGGTGGCGCGGACGTAGGAGAGGTGCTCGGTGTGCTCGGCCGAGCCGGGCTCGACGCCGAGTTCGGCGGCGGCCGCGGCGAAGGCCCGCTCGACCAGGCCGCCGTCGGCGACGGTCGTGCCGGCCATGTCGAGGACGACGAGTCGGATGTCGGTCATGGGGTCGCTCACCAGCCCAGTTCGTTCGCGGTGGTCTCGGCTATCGCGGGGGCGCAGGTCATGCCGCGCCCGCCGGGCCCGGTGACCAGCCACACCCCGTCGCGCACCTGCTGCCGGTGCACGATCCGGCCGGGTTCGGTGCACTGCGCGTACACGCCGGCCCAGCGGCGGCGGATGCGGGGCAGCGGGCGGCCGAGGAGGGATTCCACGACGCCGGTGAGGTGCTCGTAGGGCTCCTCGACGGTGTCGAAGGCGAAGGGGTGCTCGTACTCGTGGGTGTCGCCGATGGTCAGTCCGCCGTCGGCGCGCTGCACCATCAGCAGCTGCATCCGGTGGGCCGCGGCGGTCTCCGGCTGCGGCTGCCCGACGTTCAGCCGGTCCAGGGCCGGGGAGGCGTAGGCGGGGTAGTAGCGGAAGCTGTCGGCGTCGGCGACGGAGGTCGGCAGCGGCTCGCCCAGCGGGTCGGTCTGCATCATCTGGAGGCGCACCCGGCGCACGGGGAGGTCCGGTCCGGCGAGTTCGCGGACGAGTCCGCCGAGCCAGGCGCCGGTGCACAGCACGACCGCGTCGGCGCGGTGCACGTCCCCGTGGTCGTCCCGGACGGTCCCGGCGCCGACCACCTCGCGCACCTCACGGCCCGGCAGGAAGGTGTAGTCGGGGGACTTCAGCAGCGCGGCGCGGAGGGCCAGCTGGGCGGTGCGCGGTTCGACGGCCGCGTCCCGCTCGCAGTACAGGGCGGCGGTGAAGTCGCCGCGCAGGGCCGGGTTGAGGGCGCGGGCCTCGCTCGGGAGCAGGAGCTTGTAGCCACGGGCGGCGGCGTCCGCGCGGGCGACGGCGGCCTCGGCGACGGCCAGCTCCAGGGGGCCGCGGACGGGGGTCAGGGAGCCGTTCGCCCGGAAGCCCAGGGCCGGTACCCGGGCGCCGATCCCCTCCCACAGCTCCCGCGCCCGCAGCGCGGTCTCCAGCTCCTCTCCGCCGGCCCGGCCGCTGACCCAGATCTGCCCGAAGTTGCGCAGCGAGGCGCCGCGCGCCTCGGTCTCGCGCTCGATCTGGACGACCTGGTGGCCGCGCCGTATCGCGTGCCAGGCGTGCATGGTGCCCACCACGCCTGCTCCGACGACTGTCACTCTCACGGCGGCAACGCTCCTCGCGCTCGGGGAACCGGCGACATCCGGCTGTCCACGAGCGTGGACCCACCCATCCCCTTTGGGCTAGACCCGTTATCTCTTTGTGATATTACGGTAGGGGTCGATATCCGGATTTCTCAGTCCTTGTCTCTCAGCCCTTGAGGTGCGTGCTGAAGGAGAACCGGTCGCCCCGGTACAGCGACCGCACGCGCTCCAGGGGCCGGCCCTCGGTGTCCCGGGAGACGCGGTGGATCAGCAGCATCGGAAGGGCGGGCGGGGTGCCGATGAGCAGGGCCTCGCGGGGGGTGGCCAGCACGGTCTCGATCCGCTCGTCGGCGTCCCCGAAGGCGATGCCCTGGGCGGCGAGATAGCCGTAGAAGGAGGAGTCCGGGTCGAAGTCCGCGTCCAGGCGGGGCACCCGCCCGACCGCGACATAGGTGCTCTCCAGGCCGACCCGCTCGTCGTCGGCGAGGAGCACCCGCTCCAGGTGCCAGACCGGCTCGCCCCGCGTCAGCCCGGTCTCGGCGGCGAGGGCGGCCGGGCACGGGAAGCGGTCGAGGGAGACGAGCGCACGGCCGGGGGTACGGCCCTGCCGGCGCACCCCTTCGGTGTAGCTGGCGAGGGACAGCGGCTGGGCCAGCTTGGGTCCGGCGACGACCGTGCCCCGGCCGCGCCGGCGCAGCCGCCCCTCCAGCACCAGCTCCCGTACCGCCTGCCGCACGGTCTCCCGGGCCACGTCGTACCGCTCGGCGAGGTCCCGCTCGGTCGGGATGGCGCCGCCCTCCCCCAGCTCCTCCAGCAGCGCCTCGATGCGTGCCTTGACCGCGTAGTACTTGGGGATGCGCCCGTGCTCGGGGATGCCGGAGCGGACGGGGGCGCCGGGGGCCTGGTCGTTCGGGTAGTCCACGCAGGGATCGTCGCAGACCGGCGGGGCGGCTTCGGATCAGGGGCGTCTGCGGGCGAACAGGAAGGCGGCGGCGCCGAGGGCGAGAAGGGTGGCGGTGGCTGCGAGCAGGACGGCGGCGCGGCCGGGTCCGGTCCCGGCCAGCTCACGGCCCCGGTGCCCGGCGTCCTCCACGTCACCGGCGGCTTCCTCCGCGTCACCGGCGGCTTCCTCCGCGTCGTCCGCGACCTCCTCAGCCTCCTCGGCGGCGGGCGGGGAGGAGGCCGGGGGCGCGGTGCCGGAGGTCGCCCCGGGGGACGGGGACGGTTCCCCGGTGACGGACGGCCGGGGACCCGGCGTGCCCGTGGGCTCCGGCGTCTCCTCGTCGCCGTCGATGCGGAAGTGGTAGGCGTTGGACTCGCCGACCCAGTCCCCGTCCCGGCCCAGGTGCTGGACGACGGCGGCGTTGGCGGTGACGCCGTCCGCCGCGGCGTCGGAGGCGAGCGCGAGTCTGACCCTGACGCTGACGGTCCTGCCGGGCGGCACGGTGAAGCCGTCGAACCCGGCGCCGTCGAGCACCCCGACCAGCTCCTGCTCGTCGGTGCCGTGCAGGGGGACCAGGTGGGTCCGCTTGCCGTCGTCGAAGTCCAGCTCGGCCTGGTCCGGGCGGAGGGTGCGGTGGTCGTCCACGAGGACGACGACCGGGTGGATCCGGGTGCAAGTGCGGTGGGTGGTGTTGGTGAGGTCGATGTACCAGGTGCCGTATCCGCCGCCGGGGTCGTACGCGTCCGGGCCGCCGCGGATCCGGGTGGCGAGCGGGAAGTTCCGGGCGTCGGCGGCGGCGCAGGGGGCGGTGTCGTCGGCGGCGCGGGAGGGCGTGGCGACGGCCAGGGGGGCGACGGTGGTCGCGGCTGCGGCGACGCAGAGGGACAGGGACGTACACAGTCGCATGAACACATGACCATGCCGGGCGGGGCGGGAGGGCGAGGGGCGCCACTCCGGGGCCACTCGCCAGGTCCGCCCGATCAGAGGACCGGGACCTACGGATCCGCCCCCCTCACGCTGGACCGGCCCAACCGGAGTCCCCTACGCCTCCCCCCACCCGAACAGCGGCGCCAGCAGCAGCTGAGCCGCTCCCTCCGCGACCCCTCGTTCGCCTCGCGGAGCGACCCGTACCGGGCCCGCGCGGACCCCCTCCCGGCGGGCTCGCGCGTCCAGCACCTCCCCGACCCCCCGGACATACACCTCGGGCGCCGCCGTGACCGTGCGTCCGCCGAGCAGGACCAGGTCGATGTCCAGCAGCCCCACCAGGTTCGCGGCCGCCACGCCCAGCACCCGGGCCGCCTCCGCCGGGTCCCCGCGCCGTACCGCCGCCAGGCACAGCGCCTCCACGCAGCCCCGGTTCCCGCACTCGCACGGCGGCCCGTCCAGCTGGATCACCTGGTGGCCGAACTCCCCGGCGCCGGTCCGCGCCCCCCGGTGCAGCTGCCCGCCGATCACCAGACCGGCGCCGAGCCCGGTGCCCAGATGGAGGTAGGCGAAGGAGCCGCCCAGGCCGCCGACCGCCACGCCCAGCGCCGCCGCGTTCGTGTCCTTGTCCACCACCACCGGCACCCCCAGCCGCTCCGCCAGCGCGTCCCGCAGCGGAAAGCCCGCCCACTCCGGGAAGCCGGTGACCCGGTGCAGCACGCCCCGGGTGTGGTCCAGCGGACCGGGCAGCGCGACGCCCACCCCCAGCAGCGACCGCGCCCCGGCCGGTCCCGCCGCGCCGGGCCCCAGCTCCTCCTCGACCACCCGGCGCACCGCTCGGGCGACCTCGCCGAGCACGACCTCCGCCCCGGCGCCCAGATCCAGCGCGTCGCGGTGTTCGCCGACCACGGCGCCGTCCAGGTCGGCCAGCACCACCCGCAGCTCGTCCCGGTCCAGGTGCACCCCGACCGCATGCCCGGCCTCCGGCACCAGCCGCAGCACGGTCCGCGGCTTGCCCCCGGTCGAGGCCCGTCGCCCGGCGTCCGTCGCCAGCCCGTCCTCCCGCAGCCGAGCGGTGATCTTGCTGACGGCCTGCGGGGTCAGCCCGGTGCGCTCGGCCAGTTCCAGCCGGCTGATGCCCTGCGCCCCGGCCGCCCGCAGCAGCCCCAGCACCAGGGCGGCGTTGTGCGAGCGCACCGCCCCGAGATTCGCCCCCGTCGGCCCACCGCGTCCCGTGCTCCTGTTCACCCCGACATTGTCCCCTCCGCTTGCACTTTGGAAACAGCGTTGCGAAAGTGGGGCGCATGACAGGACACACGACAGGACAGCTCCGCGTCGGCCTGATCGGCTACGGCCTCGCCGGCTCCGTCTTCCACGCCCCGCTGATCGCCGCCACCGCGGGCCTCACCCTGGACACCGTGGTCACCTCCAGCCCCGAGCGGCAGCAGCAGGCGCGGGCCGAGTTCCCGGACGTGACGCTCGCCGCCGGCGCCGACGAGGTGTTCGACCGCGCCGCCGAGCTGGACCTGGTCGTCATCGCCTCGCCGAACAAGACGCACGTCCCGCTCGCCACCGCCGCCCTCGAGGCCGGCCTGCCGGTGGTCGTGGACAAGCCCGTCGCCGGTACGGCGGCCGAGGCGCGCGCGCTCGCCGCCCTCGCCGAGGAACGCGGCCTGCTCCTGTCCGTCTTCCAGAACCGCCGCTGGGACGGCGACTTCCTGACCCTGCGCAGGCTGGTCTCCCAGGGCGACCTGGGCGACGTCCAGCGCTTCGAGTCCCGCTTCGAGCGCTGGCGCCCGCAGCCCAAGGGCGGCTGGCGCGAGTCCGGCGACCCGGCCGAGATCGGCGGCCTGCTCTACGACCTCGGCAGCCATGTCGTCGACCAGGCACTGGTCCTCTTCGGCCCGGCCGCCGAGGTGTACGCCGAGACGGACGTCCGCCGCCCCGGCGCCGAGACCGACGACGACACCTTCATCGCGCTCACCCACGCGTCCGGCGTCCGCTCCCACCTCTATGTCTCCGCCACGACCGCCCAGCTCGGGCCCCGCTTCCGGGTACTCGGCTCGCGCGCGGGCTTCGTGAAGTACGGCCTCGACCCGCAGGAGGGCGCGCTGCGCGAGGGCCTGCGCCCCGGCCCCCGGTGGGGCGCCGAGCCCGAGTCGCTGTGGGGCCGGATCGGCGCCGGCGAGTCCCCGCTGACCGGCGGCGGCACCGCCGTACCGACCGAGGCGGGCGACTACCCGGCCTACTACGCGGCCGTCGCCGACGCCCTGACCGGCGCCGGCCCCAATCCGGTGACCGCCCTGGAGGCGGCCGCCACCCTGGACGTACTGGAAGCGGCCCGCAGGTCCGCCGAAGAGAAGGCGACGGTGACCCTCTGATGCACCACCCGCAGATCACCCCGCGTGCCACACCTGAACTGACGCCCAGCGTGGCGGAGTTGGAGGCGCAGGAACGGCGTCTGGTCTTCCGCCGGTTCACCGAGGACGACGCCTGGGCGCTCGGTTCGCTCCTGGTCGAGCTGGCCCGCGAGCGGCAGGCCCCGGTCGCCGTCGACATCCACCGCGCGGGGCAGCAGCTATTCCACGCCGCACTGCCGGGTGCCACCGCGGACAACGACGCCTGGATCGCCCGCAAGCGCCGGGTGGTGGAGCGCTACGGCGCCTCCTCCTACCTGGTCGGCGCCCGCTTCCGGGCCAAGGGCACCACCTTCGAGGACTCCTCCCGGCTCGACCCCGGCCGCTACGCGGCCCACGGCGGCTCGTTCCCGATCCGCGTCGAACACGTCGGCGTCATCGGCGCGGTGACGGTCTCCGGTCTCCCCCAACTCCAGGACCACCGCTTCGTGGTGGAGGCGCTGGAGCAGTTCCTGGCGGACTGACGGCCGGGAATGATCCCGGTGGCCCTCCGGTTGGCATGAGCTGTCACGGCCACCGCAGACAGTACGGACGGCATCGCGCCGCCACCGACCGGAGGGACCCGACCGATGAGCGACACCCCAGGCCAGCTGAAGGACACGGTAGGCCCGTACGGCATCTGGAGCGCCGGTCTGCGCTCGGAGGACCCGGAGCTGCGCGGCGCACTCGCCGACAGCGCCGCCGAACTGGAACAGCTCGGCTTCGGCGCCGTCTGGCTCGGCAGCAGCCCCGCCGCCCGGCACGCCGTACCGCTGCTGGAGGCGACCTCGACTCTCGTGGTCGGCACCAGCATCCAGAGCATCTGGCAGTACGACGCCGCCGCCAGCGCGGCGTCCTTCGCGGAGCTGGAGGCCGCGCACCCCGGCCGGTTCGTGCTCGGCCTCGGCGTGAGCCATGCCAAGCTCGCCGACCAGTACCGCCGCCCGTACTCCGCGATGGCCGGCTACCTCGACGCCCTGGACGCGGCCGGGGTGCCCGCCGGGCGCCGGGTGCTGGCCGCCCTCGGCCCGAAGATCCTGGAGCTGTCCCGGGACCGGGCGGCGGGCGCGGTGCCGTACCTGGTCACCGCCGAACACACCGCCCGGGCGCGGGAGATCCTCGGCGCGGACGCGCTGCTCGCGCCCGAGCTGAAGGTGGTCCTGGAGGCCGACCCGGAGCGGGCCCGCACCCTGGCCCGCGGCGCCCTCGCGATCTATCTCTCGCTGCCCAACTACACCAACAACTTCCTGCGGCTCGGCTTCACCGAGGAGGACCTGGCGGACGGCGGCAGCGACCGGCTGGTCGACGCGGTCTTCGCCTGGGGCGACGACAGCCGGGTACGGGAGCGCATCGACGCCTTCCGGCAGGCGGGCGCGGACCACATCGCCCTCCAGGTGGTGACGGAGGACGGCCCGACGGCCCTGCCGCGGGCGGAGTGGCGCAGGCTCGCCGACCTTCTGAAGTGAGAAGCGGGGGCGGGGTCCGGCTCAGGCGTCCTTCAGTTCCTGCCGCTGCCGGCCCAGCCCCTCGATCTCCAGCTCGACCACGTCGCCGGCGCGCAGGAACGGCTTGGGCTCGGGCTGTCCCATGGCCACCCCGGCCGGCGTGCCGGTGTTGATGACGTCACCGGGGTAGAGGGTCATGAACCGGCTGACGTACCGCACGACCTCGCCCACCGGGAAGATCTGCTCGGCCGTCGTGCCGTCCTGCTTCAGCTCGCCGTTGACCCACAGCCTCAGCGGCAGCCGCTGCGGGTCGGGCACCTCGTCGGCCGTGACCAGCCAGGGGCCCAGCGGGTTGAACGTCTCGCAGTTCTTGCCCTTGTCCCAGGTCCCGCCCCGCTCGATCTGGTACTCGCGCTCGGAGACGTCGTGGGCGACCGCGTACCCGGCGACATGCGCGAGCGCCTCCTCGGCCGACTCCAGGTAGCGGGCCGTACGCCCGATGACGACGGCCAGCTCCACCTCCCAGTCGGTCTTGGCGGAGCCGCGCGGCACGAGCACGGTGTCGTTCGGGCCGACGACCGTGTCCGGCGCCTTCATGAAGACGACCGGCTCGGCGGGCGCCTCGGCGCCGGTCTCGCGGGCGTGGTCGTGGTAGTTGAGCCCGATGCACACGATCTTCCCGATCCGGCCGAGCGGCGGTCCGATGCGCAGCCCGGACGGGTCCAGCTCGGGCAGCTCGCCGGAGTCGGCCGCCGCGCGGATCCGGTCGAGCGCGGCGGCGTCGGCGAGGAGCGTGCCGTCGATGTCGTCCACGAGCGCCGAGAGGTCCCGCAGGGTTCCCCCGGCGTCGAGCAGCGCGGGGCGCTCGGCCCCTGCCGTACCGACGCGCAGCAGCTTCATGGTCACAATCTCCCTCGATCGCGGGCGCCCGTCCGACGGGTGCAGCCATCGAAGGGACTGGCTGATCCTCCAATTCGGCTGTCCAGTCCGCAAGACCCTGTTCACGTACTGGACCGTAACCGCGGCTCCTACCGGTACAGCGCGGCCCGCTCCAGGGCGCTCCAGGTGGTGGAGGTGACGACGTACAGCGCGGCCGCGAGCGGTACGACGGCCACGGTGACGAGGGTGAAGAAGGACATGAAGGGCGCGGCCTTGGTGAGCGCGCCGAGCCCGGGGACCTGTTCGCCGGTCCCGGTGGCCGCCGGGACCGGGTTCTGGGCCATGGTCCGCTTGGTGCGCCGGTAGGTGAAGGCGGCGACGGCCGCGACGAGCACGAACAGCGCGAGGTAGACGAGCCCGGCCGGGCCGAGGAGGCCGCCGTCGGCGAGCGCGTCGGCCCACCGCCCGCCGAGCGGGGCCGCGAACAGCCGGTGGGCGAGCAGCGCGTTGCCGGCGCCGCCGATCTCGGCGCTGGAGAAGAGGTGGTAGAGGAGGAAGAAGGCGGGGAGCTGGAGCAGGCTGGGCAGACAGCCGGACAGCGGCGAGACCTTTTCCTCGGTGTGCAGCTCCAGCACCGCCCGCTGGAGCCGCTGCGGGTCCCGGGCGTGCTTCTTGCGCAGCTCGGCGATGCGCGGCTGGAGTGCGGCGCGGGCGCGCTGGCCACGGGCGGCGGCCCGGGACAGGGGGTGGACGAGGAGTCGTACGAGGGCGGTGAACACCACGATCGCCACCGCGGCCGCGGAGCCGTGGAACAGCGGCCGGAGCAGGTCGGCGAGGTGCTCGACCAGCTGGGCGAAGAGGGAGAAGAGGTCGGAGAAGACGGACATGGGTGAGCCCTCCGGGGGTCTCGTCGTGCCGGAGGCATCCGGAGATGTACGGATGCGCGGGAAGAGCGCGGAATGCGCTCGGCGGCAGGACGACCCGCGCGGGGTCACGTGCAGGAAAGGGAGAGGACGTGCCCTACGCGGCGGTCGCCGGCAGGACGCGTCCGGGCGCCCGGGGCCGTCGCCGGCCGGGTGCGTCGGGGTCGCGTTGCGGCAGGAAGGCGGTACGCCGGGCCCGGTCGCGGATGGCCGTACGCACCCGATGGGGCGGTACGGCGGGCACGCACCGCGCGGCGATCAGCGCGCAGGCGGCGAACGCGGAACCGGCCGCGGCGGTCGCGGCGAGCGCCACGGTGGTGAAGAGGGAGCCGGTGTCGAGCAGCACGACCGGCAGCAGCAGAAGCAGCAGGGAAAGGAGCAGCGGGGCGAGCGCACGCGACCGCGCGAGACTGCGGATCATCTGGCTACCCTCCCCCGCTCACGACCTCAACGGCCTCTGTCCTGCCCTCTTTTATACCTGACCGGCTGTCATGCCCGACGGGCGGAGGCGGACAATGGGAGGGTGAAGACTTCCTCACTCGTCCTCGCCTACGACGGGGACTGCGGCTTCTGCCAGGCGTCCGTCGACCGGATCCGGGCCCTCGCCCGGCCGGCGATCGACGCGGTGCCGTGGCAGTTCCTGCCCGAGGAGACCACCGCGCCCCATCTGCGGCGCCTGGAGACGGAGGTGCTGCTGCTGGACGGCGGCATGGTCGTCGCGGGCGGCGCCGACGCGCTCGCCCGGTTCGCGGCCTCCTCCCCGGCGCGTGCGCCCCGCGCTGTGGCGGCCCTCGTCGTGGCGCCGGGGGTGCGCGCCCTGTCCCGGGCGGTGTACCGCCAGGTGGCCCGGCACCGCCACCGGCTGCCCGGCTCCACCCCGGCCTGCGCCGTGCCCCCGCGGCACGCCTGACCCGCCCCTGTCCGAGAGACACCGGCACCGCACAGAAGCCGGTGGCCAGGGGACCACCCACCCGAGAGGACCGGCCCTGCCTCCCATACCCACCTGCGTCCTGAGCGACTCGGCCCCCGCCCGGCTGAGCGACGGCCACGCGACGGACCGGTTCGTCGAGATCGGCTCCTTCACCAAGGTGCTCACCGGCACCGCCCTCGTCCGCATGGCCGCCGCGGGCCTGCTCGGCCTGGACGACCCCGTCGAGCGCTGGCTCCCGGCCACCCCCGGCACCGGCATCACCCTGCGGCAGCTCGCCGACCACACCTCGGGGCTGCCCCGGCTGCCGCCCGGCACCAGGGGCCGCGACCCGTACGCCGCCTTCGACCGGGCCGCCCTGCACCGGCTGCTCGACCGGCTGGACCGGGTCGCGGTGCGGCAGCCGGGGCAGCAGGAGGAGTACTCCAACCTGGGGTACGCCGTCCTCGGCGCGGCGCTCGCGGGCGCGGCCGGCACCTCGTACGAGGAGCTGGTCGACGAGCATGTGCTGCGCCCGCTCGACGTCCACGAGGTGAGCGCGCGGCCCGACCCGGCGCGGCGGCTGCTCGCGCCCGGCTTCCTGGGCCGGCCCCGACGGCCGTGGACCATGGACGGGGCGATCCTGCCGGCGGGCGGTCTGTGGGCCACTCCGCGGGCGGTCGCCGACCTGCTGGTCCGGCTGGTCGTCGAGCGCCGGCTGGGCGAGCCCGCCCCGACCTGGGCCACGGCGGGCCCGATCCACTGGCACAACGGCGCGACCCGGCACGCCTCGCTCTTCGCCGGAGCCGTGCAGGACGGCCGCTGGGCGGTGGTCCACCGGCTGAACGGCGACCCGGAGGGGACGGACCAGGCGGGCGTCGACGTGCTGCGGGGCGAGTGAGCCGGACCGGTCGGGCGGCGTCCGTCTCCAGCGGCTCGGGCGGCATCCGTCTCCAGCGGCTCCAGCAGCCACCTGGGCTCAGCGCGGGCGCACGGACACCAGCTTGCCCCACACCACCATCCGGTACCGCGAGGTGAACTCGGGGGTGCAGGTGGTCAGGGTGATGTAGGAGCCGGGCTCGTCGTACCCGTAGCCGGGCCGGACCAGGGAGCGCGGGACGGGCCGGACCACCCCCGAGTCCCGGGCCGAGGTCCGCGGCAGGATCCGGTCGACGTCGTAGGTGTACGTCGCCGTGGCCGTCTCCACCTCGACGGCGTCCCCGCGCCGCAGCCGGGGCAGGTACCGGAACGGCTCGCCGTGCGTGTTCCGGTGCCCGGCGAGCGCGAAGTTCCCTGACTGACCGGGCTGTTGGGTGCCGCGGTAGTGGCCGACGTACCCCTTGTCGAGGACGTCCGCCTTGCTCACCCCCTCGGCGACGGGCACCCGGAGCCCGAGCCGGGGGATGGTCAGCACGGCGTACGCCTGGGACGGCCGGGGCGGGGCGGCGGCGGGGCGGTACGAGCGGTGCGGGGCGGGGGCGGTGGCACCGGCCGTGGGCGCGGGCGTGGACGTCGTACCCGATCCGTCCCGCGGTCCGCCACCCGATCCGCCGGCGGAACCCTCGCCGGAACTCCCGCCGGAGGCGTCCTGCCCCCACTGCCGCTCCAGGGCCTGCACGGTCCGCTCGGCGCCGCGCCGGGCCTCCCGGTTGGTCCACCACACCTGGTGCACGACCAGCAGCAGAAGCACCACCCCGACGGTGACGAGCGCCTCGCCGCCGCCCCACAGCACCCGCCGGCGCCGAGCCCGCCGACGCCGGTCGCCGTGCCGTACGACCCGTACCCGCGCCATGCCGCCTCCCCCACCGAACGGCCGGAAGTCGCCCGCACGATAGACGCGGGCGCTTCAACCGGCCAGAGCCGCACCGGGACCAGGGCTTTCTCCAGCCGTTTTCACAAGCACCGGAGAAAGGGGTGTCAGACCTCTCGACATCCCCACCCGTCACCCCCGATGCTTCGTGCTGCCGGAGCCGCACGGAGAGGCAGACGACCCATGATCCGACGCAGAACGCTGCTGGCCGCCGCGGGCGGTGGCCTCCTCGGCAGCGCCCTGGCCACGGGCACCGCCCGCGCGGACGCGACGATTTCCGTCAACCCGTCCGCGACCTACGGCACCTGGGAGGGCTGGGGCACCTCCCTGGCCTGGTGGGCGAACGTCTTCGGCACCCGGGACGACTTCGCCGACATCTTCTTCACCACCAAGACCACGACGTACAACGGCACTTCACTCCCCGGTCTCGGCCTGAACATCGCCCGCTACAACCTGGGCGCGTGCAGCTGGAACAGCGTGAACGGCGCGACGATGACGGCCTCGCCCAACATCCCCGCCTTCAAGCAGATCGAGGGCTACTGGCAGGACTGGACGAACGAGGACCCGGCCTCCTCGGCCTGGAAGTGGACGGCGGACGCGAGCCAGCGGGCGATGCTGGTGAAGGCGACCCAGCGCGGCGCGATCTCCGAGCTGTTCGCCAACTCCCCGATGTGGTGGATGTGTTCCAACCACAACCCCTCCGGCGCCGCCGACGGCGGCAACAACCTCCAGTCCTGGAACTACCGCCAGCACGCCTCCCACCTGGCCGCGGTCGCCCTGCACGCGAAGCAGAACTGGGGCGTGGACTTCGCCACGGTGGAGGCCTTCAACGAGCCCTCGTCCTCCTGGTGGACGGCGACCGGCACCCAGGAGGGCTGCCACATCGACTCCACCGTGCAGGCGGCCGTACTGCCGTATCTCCGCAGCGAGCTGGACAAGCGCGGCCTGACGGGCACCAGGATCTCCGCCTCCGACGAGACCAACTACGACCTGGCCCGCACCACCTGGGGCTCCTTCTCCGCCACCACGAAGGGCTATGTCGACCGGGTCAACGTGCACGGCTACCAGGGCTCCGGCGGCCGCCGCGACCTGCTCTACACGGACGTCGTCACGACGGCCGGCAAGGCCCTGTGGAACTCGGAGACCGGCGACGGCGACGCCACCGGCCTGACCACGGCCAGCAACCTCCTCTACGACTTCCGCTGGCTGCACCCCACCGCCTGGGTCTACTGGCAGGTGATGGACCCGAGCGCCGGCTGGGCCACGATCGCGTACGACGCCTCGACCCTCCAGCCGGGCGCGGTCCAGACGAAGTACTACGTACTGGCCCAGTTCACCCGCCATATCCGCCCCGGGATGACGATCCTCGACACCGGGGTGAGCTATGCCGTGGCCGCCCTGGACCGGGCGGCGAAGCGCCTGGTGATCGTGGCGGCGAACACGTCGGCCTCGGCCCAGACCCTGACCTTCGACCTCTCCCGCTTCTCCGCGGTGACCGGCGGCTCGGGCGGGCTCGTCCCACGCTGGAACACGGTCACGACGGGCGGCGACCGCTACACGGCCCACTCGGACATCCGGTTGTCCGGCAGGACGGTGTCGGTCCCCTTCGCCGCGAAGTCGGTGCAGACGCTCCAGATCGACGGGGTCACGGTGTGAGGGCCGAGCAGGTCACCGTGTCAGGGCCGAGGGCAGCGGAAGGGCGTCCTGGTAGCCGTTCAGCGGGCGGGGCACCTTCGTGACCGTGCGGGCGTCGAGGGCGACCTCCGCGGACCTGGTGCCGAGCGTGCCGCCGGGGTGCCAGGTCCCGGTGACCGACACCCAGGTGTTGGCGGGCAGCGCGGGTCCGCCGTAGATCCGCACCTTCACGGACTGGGCGTCGGCGGCGCAGCAGCTGATGATGATCCGCGTCAGATCCCAGCTGTGGTCGTCGTGCGGGGTGACGATCCCGGTCATCAGCACGGTGCGCCCCTCGATCGCCCGCCCGCGGTCCTGCTGCACCCGGCCGGTGAAGTCGGACAGGGTGATGGGCAGCGGCGAGGTCGCGGGCAACGGCTCGAACGACCGCCGCTCGGCGACGGCCTTGGCCGGCTGCCGGGAGGCGGTGTAGGCGCCGAGGGCGGGCGGGGCGTAGACGAGGAGGCTGAGCGCGGGGAGGAGGAGCAGCCAGGCGACGCGGGGCAGACCGGAGTGATCGTGCCCGTGCGACGCTTCCCCTCGGTCGGCGCGGGGACGGTCGAGGAGCAGGCTCGCGACCCCGAGGAGGAGCAGGACGGCCCCGGAGGCGATGAGCAGGGGCCGCATGCTCTCCTTCACATACCGCAGGCAGAGGTCGGTGAGGAGGGAGATGTGCAGCAGCCCGGCCCCGCAGAGCAGCAGCAGCCCCGCCTGGAGAACCCCTCGCCACGACGGTCTCCGGATCCGCCTCACAGCACCACTCCCCCGATCAGCGCGCTGCACGCGATGGCGACGACGACGGTGGCGGCGGAGAACCGTACGGCGAAGGCCCGCCCGAAGGTGCCCGCCTGAAGGGCGATGAGCTTGAGGTCGACCATGGGCCCCACCACCATGAACACCAGCCGCGCCACCGCCGGGAACCCGGTCAGCGAGGCGGCGAGAAAGGCGTCGGCCTCGGAACACACCGCGAGCAGCACGGCGAGCCCGGCCAGGAAGAGCACCGACAGCCAGGTGGACCCGGCGAAGGTGTCGAGCACGGAGCGCGGCACGGCGACGTTGAAGGTGGCCGCGGCCATGGCCCCGAGCACCAGGTAGCCGCCCGCGTGCAGGAAGTCGTGCTGGAACCCGGCCCGGAACTCGTCCCACCGGCTGCGCCCCTCCGTGTGCCCGGCGTGCCGCACGGCCGGCCGCAGCCACTCGGCCCGCCCGAACCGCAGCCAGAGCCAGCCCATCGCGACGGCGGTGGCGAGAGAGGCGAGCAGCCGGGCCAGCACCATGCCGGGCTGCCCGGGAAAGGCGACGGCGGTGGCCGTGAGCACCACGGGATTGACGGCCGGCGCGGACAGCAGGAAGGCGAAGGCGGCCGCGGGCGTGACCCCGCGCCCGATGAGACTGCTCGCGACCGGCACGGAGGCGCACTCGCACCCCGGCAGGACCACGCCCGCGACCCCGGCCACCGGTACAGCGAGAAAGGGCCGCCGGGGAAGGAAGCGCCGGAAGACCCGCTCGGGCACGAACGCGTTGATCGCACCGGACAGCGCGGTCCCCAGCAGCAGGAAGGGCAGGGCCTGCACGGTGACGGCGAGACACACGGTCCGCCAGGCCTGCACGGCCGGGGCGTCGCCCCAGCGCCCGACGAGAAAGAGAAGGGTCCCGGGCACGACGGCGGCCCCGAGCAGCAGCAACCCCCAGTGCCGAGGCAGCTCTGCTTCTGTCTCTGCTTCTATGTCTGTTTCTATGTCTGCTTCTATGTCTGCTTCGACCGGAGCCACCCCACCCGTCCTCTGCATGCCGACTCCGCGTGTTAGACGTCGGCTCCGAAGATAGCGGCCTGCCCCGTACGCTCCCCCACGCGCCTCACTTTTGTCACCGGCCGGCAGTACGGTGTCCCTCATGCGCCCCGACACGCCTGCCGAGAACGTCGACCACACCGCCGAGGCGGCACGCCTGGAGCGGACCGCCGCCCTGTACCCCGAGGACGCCGAGACCCTGATCCTGCGGGCCGCGGCCCACCTGGAACTCTCCGGCGACCGCCCCGCCGCCACCGCGCTCTACGACCGCCTGCTGTCGACCCCGGACGCCCTGGACAACCCGGCACTGGTGCGAGCCCTGAAGGCCTCGAACCTCTGGGAGTACGGCCATGAGGCGGAGGCCCGGGCGATCATCGAGGGCATCCGCACCGCGGCGCCCCGGGACCCGGCCCCCTGGGTGATCGTGGCGGAGGCCCTGGAGTCGCACGACGAGCTGGACGCGGCGGAGCAGACCTTCACCGAGGCGACGACCCTCCTCCTCTCGCCCGAGGAACCCCCGCCGCCGGCGGCTCACCCCCTCCTCTACGGCCGCCACCGCGTCCGCCGTATGCGCGGCCTCCCGCACGACGACTGGGACACCCTGGCCGACAGCCTCCACACCTCCCCGGTCACCCTGGACGAACTCCACGACCCGAAACGCGTGTGGTCCCTGGGCTCCGACAACCCGGCGGAGCTGGAGGCGGAGATCTCCCGCCTGCGCGCGGAACTGGGCGCCTACCGAGCGGCCCTCTCCCGCCCCTTCCCGGTGGCGGTCCTGCACTGGCCGGCCCCCGAACTGGCCGAGCTGCTGTCGGCGTACCCGGCCCTGACCTCGGAATACCCCTCCCACGAGGCCCACCTGTCGGCCATAGAGTCCTCCCTGCGCGAACTGGCCTCCTCCGGCACCCCCAACCTGGGCATCGTCACGGGCACGGTCCCCTCCTACGAAGCCTTCGCCGCAGCAGAAGCCACCACCCCGGAAGACCCCGCCCTCCTCCCCCAATACGCCACCACCCTCGCCTCCCGCGGCCGAGCAACGGCTTGGCCGCCGGGGAGGGGGGAGGGTTGCTGGTGCGGCACGGAGCTGTCGTATGAGCGGTGCCACGGGGTGTAGCGGCCAGCCAAGACAGTCCGCCCGGGCCGGCCGTGCCTCCGGCTACCCTCTCCTGTGTGTCCGAAGTTCCCGCGTGGGAAGCGCCAGAGGGATCCTGGGCTTCGTCCGCAGCACGCCGTCGCAACATGCAAGCGATCCGCAGTCGCGACACAAAGCCAGAGCGGCTGATCCGACGGCTGGTCCATGCGCAGGGACTGCGCTATCGCGTGGCTGCCCGGCCACTGCCCGATCTTCGCCGGACGGCAGACATGGTCTTCCGTCCGGCGAAGGTAGCCGTATTCATTGAGCCTTTTCAGAGTGGCCACCGATCGGGTGACGCCGGTGAGGTCGAGGTGAGGGCCGCAACGCACAAAGCTCCCGTGCCGTTGGGGGAGGTGT